>NZ_LCTK01000001.1:0-3264 GCF_001008205.1 Haemophilus haemolyticus
TAACCTGGCGGTGCCCTACTCTCACATGGGGATGCCCCACACTACCATCGGCATTACAGCGTTTCACTTCTGAGTTCGGTATGGTGTCAGGTGGTTCCACCGCACTATCGCCGCCAGGATAATTCTTTGATAACGTTTATTTTAAATTCTATCTATGTTCTTCATTGGCCACAAGCTGAACGTTTAGTTAATTTCTTTTTCTTTCACTCTGTTTTCCAAAAACACTTGAGCGTTGTATAGTTAAGCCTCTCGGGCAATTAGTATGCGTTAGCTCAATGTATCACTACACTTACACACCGCACCTATCTACGTCTTAGTCTTAAACAACCCTTACAGATTTATAATCTGGGAGAACTCATCTCTTGGCAAGTTTCGTGCTTAGATGCTTTCAGCACTTATCTCTTCCGCACTTAGCTACCCGGCAATGCGTCTGGCGACACAACCGGAACACCAGTGGTGCGTCCACTCCGGTCCTCTCGTACTAGGAGCAGCCCCAACCAATTCTCCAACGCCCACGGCAGATAGGGACCGAACTGTCTCACGACGTTCTAAACCCAGCTCGCGTACCACTTTAAATGGCGAACAGCCATACCCTTGGGACCTACTTCAGCCCCAGGATGTGATGAGCCGACATCGAGGTGCCAAACACCGCCGTCGATATGAACTCTTGGGCGGTATCAGCCTGTTATCCCCGGAGTACCTTTTATCCGTTGAGCGATGGCCCTTCCATTCAGAACCACCGGATCACTATGACCTACTTTCGTACCTGCTCGACTTGTCTGTCTCGCAGTTAAGCTTGCTTATACCATTGCACTAACCTCACGATGTCCGACCGTGATTAGCAAACCTTCGTGCTCCTCCGTTACTCTTTGGGAGGAGACCGCCCCAGTCAAACTACCCACCAGACACTGTCCGAGACCGCGTTCCGCAATCTTCGTTAGAACATCAAACGTTAAAGGGTGGTATTTCAAGGACGACTCCATAATCACTGGCGTGACTACTTCTAAGTCTCCCACCTATCCTACACATCAAAATTCAATGTTCAGTGTCAAGCTATAGTAAAGGTTCACGGGGTCTTTCCGTCTAGCCGCGGGTACACCGCATCTTCACGGCGATTTCAATTTCACTGAGTCTCGGGTGGAGACAGCCTGGCCATCATTATGCCATTCGTGCAGGTCGGAACTTACCCGACAAGGAATTTCGCTACCTTAGGACCGTTATAGTTACGGCCGCCGTTTACTGGGGCTTCGATCAGGAGCTTCTCTTTCGATTACACCATCAATTAACCTTCCAGCACCGGGCAGGCATCACACCCTATACGTCCACTTTCGTGTTTGCAGAGTGCTGTGTTTTTAATAAACAGTTGCAGCCAGCTGGTATCTTCGACCGGTTCAACCTTCATCCGCTAGGGACTACAATCTACGCCGGCGCACCTTCTCCCGAAGTTACGGTGCTATTTTGCCTAGTTCCTTCACCCGAGTTCTCTCAAGCGCCTGAGTATTCTCTACCTGACCACCTGTGTCGGTTTTCAGTACGGTTTAGATAAACCTGAAGCTTAGTGGCTTTTCCTGGAAGTGTGGTATCGGTTACTTCAGCTCCTTAGAGCCTCGTCATCATCTCTCAGTGTTTAATAGAAGTCCGGATTTGCCTAAACTTCCCACCTACCAACTTAAACGCACATATCCAACAGTGCGATAACCTAACCTGCTCCGTCCCCACATCGCAGTTTATCCAAGTACAGGAATATTAACCTGTTTCCCATCGACTACGCTTTTCAGCCTCGCCTTAGGGGCCGACTCACCCTGCCCCGATTAACGTTGGACAGGAACCCTTGGTCTTCCGGCGAACGGGTTTTTCACCCGTTTTATCGTTACTTATGTCAGCATTCGCACTTCTGATACGTCCAGCAGCCCTCTCGAGCCACCTTCATCCGCTTACAGAACGCTCCCCTACCCAACAGACTTACGTCTGATGCCGCAGCTTCGGTGCTATATTTGAGCCCCGTTACATCTTCCGCGCAGGCCGACTCGACTAGTGAGCTATTACGCTTTCTTTAAATGATGGCTGCTTCTAAGCCAACATCCTAGCTGTCTAAGCCTTCCCACTTCGTTTCCCACTTAATATAGACTTTGGGACCTTAGCTGGCGGTCTGGGTTGTTTCCCTCTCCACGACGGACGTTAGCACCCGCCGTGTGTCTCCTGAGTATCACTCTTTGGTATTCGTAGTTTGCATCGGGTTGGTAATCCGGGATGGACCCCTAGCCGAAACAGTGCTCTACCCCCAAAGGTGTCCGCTCAAGGCTCTACCTAAATAGATTTCGGGGAGAACCAGCTATCTCCCGGTTTGATTGGCCTTTCACCCCCAGCCACAAGTCATCCGCTAATTTTTCAACATTAGTCGGTTCGGTCCTCCAGTTAGTGTTACCCAACCTTCAACCTGCCCATGGCTAGATCACCGGGTTTCGGGTCTATACCTTGCAACTATTCGCCCAGTTAAGACTCGGTTTCCCTTCGGCTCCCCTATTCGGTTAACCTCGCTACAAAATATAAGTCGCTGACCCATTATACAAAAGGTACGCAGTCACCCTTTCAGGCTCCCACTGCTTGTACGTACAAGGTTTCAGGTTCTATTTCACTCCCCTCACCGGGGTTCTTTTCGCCTTTCCTTCACAGTACTGGTTCACTATCGGTCAATCAGGAGTATTTAGCCTTGGAGGATGGTCCCCCCATCTTCAAACAGGATATCACGTGTCCCGCCCTACTTCTCGTTAACTTAGTACCACAGCCTGGATTTTGAGTACGGGGCTATCACCCTGTGTCGCTAAGCTTCCCAGCTTATTCCTCTATCTCTGCTGTTATCATTAACAGGCTCTTTCGCTTTCGCTCGCCGCTACTGACGAAATCTCGGTTGATTTCTTTTCCTCGGGGTACTTAGATGTTTCAGTTCTCCCGGTTTGCCTCACTTACCTATGAATTCAGTAAGTGATAGTAGATTCTTCATCTACTGGGTTTCCCCATTCGGATATCTTGGATTAAACGCCTCTTATCGACTCATCCAAGCTTTTCGCAGATTAGCACGTCCTTCTTCGCCTCTGATTGCCAAGGCATCCACCTTGTACGCTTAGTCACTTAACTATACAACCTCAAATGTTTTCAATCACTTTAAGTTTTCACTTGCAAGTGCAGTCAATTTGATGTGTATCTTCATTCAACTAAACACTTGATTGCTTTTGTTCAATCAAGATTTTATGCAAAACAGGTTTT
>NZ_LCTK01000002.1:0-2561 GCF_001008205.1 Haemophilus haemolyticus
CTTTAATAATTAACAAAAATCGGCCGCTACTTTAATGCGGCCGATTTTTTATTTTCCTTTTTTCACCCAATATTTGAACGGCGGTTTTTCCACCTCACTTTGCAGTAATGTGTGATCCATAAATTGACAGAAACTTGGAATATCTCTTGTTGTTGCAGGATCGTCAGCAATAATCAAAAGTATTTCTCCATCGTTAAGATGACGAATATTTTTACGAACAAGCATGACAGGTTCTGGGCAACGTAATCCTAAAGTATCTAGGGTTTGTGTGACGGAAATTTCAGACATATTCTTTTTTCTTTTGAAAAACAGAGCCATATCATACCGCACTTACGGCAAAATTTCGACAAATCCCAGTCATCAGTGATAGACTAGTGCTATTGAAATTACCTTGAAAAAATAAATGGCGGAATACCTCGTTCCTAAAAGAGCGGTTGTTTTTGAAGAAGAAATTAAGAAAAGCCGTTTTATTACTTATTTACAGCATACCGAAGGTTTAGAAGATGCAAGAGCTTTTTGGGCAAAGATTAAACAAGAACATCCAAATGCTCGGCATCATTGTTGGGCTGCCGTAGCAGGCAAGCCAACAGATTCTCTACAACTTGGTTTTTCTGATGATGGCGAACCTGCTGGAACGGCAGGAAAGCCAATGTTGAGTGCATTGCAAGGTAGTCAATTAGGTGAAATTAGTGCGGTGGTAGTTCGCTATTATGGTGGTATTTTGCTTGGAACAGGCGGATTAGTTCGTGCTTACGGTAATGGCGTACAACAAGCGTTAAAGCTGATTGAAAGCGAAATTAAAGTTGAACGAACCCCTTTCAAACTTGATTGTGATTATGGCCAGCTAAATTTAGTCCAACAACTTTGTGAAAAATATCAGGTTGAGATTTTATCTCAAGATTTTCAGGCAAATATTCATTTGATTTTAGGTATTAGTGAAAAAACAGTCGATGTTTTTTCTTCAGAATTAACGGAAAAGTCTGCGGGCAGATTAGTCATCCAACTTTTAGAAACAGGCGAATAATAGTGCATATTTTATCGATTATCCGAATTATTGGTATTCTTGTGATGTGTTTTTCTGGCACGATGCTGATTCCAGCATTTGTCGCACTGATTTATGGCGATGGTGGCGGTAAGGCATTTATGCAGGCTTTTATGTTGAGTTTGACGGCGGGCACATTGCTTTGGTGGCCATGCCATCACCATAAACAAGAATTACGATCCCGTGATGGTTTTTTGATTGTTGTGGCTTTTTGGTTTGTACTTGGCGGCTTGGCTACTTTGCCGCTTCTATTGTTTGATGCACCACACTTAACGGTGGCGTCCGCTGTATTTGAGGCTTTTTCGGGCCTAACGACGACAGGTGCCACCGTGATGACTGGATTGGATAATTTACCAAAAGCAATTTTGTTTTACCGACAGTTTTTACAATGGCTTGGTGGGATGGGGATCATTGTATTAGCGATTGCGATCATTCCCCTTTTAGGCATTGGCGGAATGCAACTTTACCGTGCAGAAATGTCTGGTCCAATGAAGGAACAAAAAATTCGCCCTCGGATTACTGAAACCGCAAAAGTTTTGTGGATGATTTACCTTTCTTTAACCTTGTCATGCGCTTTAGCTTATTGGTTGGCAGGAATGAGTGTTTTTGATGCGATTACCCACAGTTTCTCGACTGTTTCTATTGGCGGTTTTTCAACGCATGATGCCAGTATCGGTTATTTCAATAGCCCATTGATTAACGGAATTACGGTTTTATTTTTATTAGTTTCTGCTTGTAACTTTGGTCTACATTTCCGTGCTTTTTCAACGATTGGACGTGAAAATTTCTTCAAAATTTATTTACGTGATCCTGAATTTCGTTTTTTTATCAGTATCCAAGTTATTTTAGTTGGGGTTTGTACTTCAGTAATGTGGGGATACAGTTACTTTAAGACTTCATGGCAAGATTTTGAGCAGGTATTGTTTCAGGCTGTCTCTATCTCTACCACAACAGGTTACACAACGTCTGATTTTTCCGCTTGGCCCTCATTTGTGCCCGTATTGTTAATCTCTGCATCTTTTATGGGGGGGTGTGCTGGATCTGTTGGTGGTGGTTTAAGAGTTGCGCGTGTATTAGTGCTTTACCTACAAGGAAAACGAGAACTCAAACGCGTAGTCCATCCTAATTTGGTTTATCCAATTAAATGGGGAAAAAATGTATTAGATGAAAGAGTGATTGGTAGTATTTGGGCATTCTTTTCGGCTTATATTTTAGTATTTTTAATTTGTTTACTCGGTGTCATTGCTTGTGGCGTTGAACCTTTCAATGCCTTTAATGCTGTGTTGGCGAGTATAAATAATTTAGGGCCAGGATTAGGTGCTGTTAGTAGTAATATGATCGCCATTCCAGATAGTGCGAAATGGATTTTAACTATCGCAATGGTATGTGGGCGCTTAGAAATTTTTACTCTTTTAGCATTATTTACACCTGCATTCTGGAGATCTTAGCTGAGGTTTAATTTTTAATAAATATTTCGAATTTTGACCGCACTTTTGAGGGAACCGTTTATATTTCCATC
>NZ_LCTK01000003.1:0-140376 GCF_001008205.1 Haemophilus haemolyticus
TTGAGTTAATCTAAAAAACTAAAAAGGCTAAGCCAGTAAAAACTGAGCTTAGCCCCAAAACTAAATTTTCAGAATCGATATTTAAATCGATCTTTTTAATGGAAAATTATTTACCATCCCAAGCTTGTACTGCATCTAAACGAGCTTTGATTTTGCCTTGTGTATCTTTTTTGAAATATCCATCAGCTAAACCGCCTTCCCAGCCACCGTAGTTTGCGTTAGGTAACATAATGAAAGTTTTACCAAATTTACCTTGGTTTTGATCAACGAATGCACGACGATCTGCGTTTAATTTGCCATATACGGTATCACCGAAGTCATCTAAGTTATCGCCTACATAAAGTACGATTTCATAACCTTGTTTTTCAATTTCTGAAAAACGAGCCGCTTTAGCTGATTTGTCTTTTTTCAAATAAAATGCAGATTCTTCCACACCATTGAAACCTAAACGTTTCATATCATCGATAGTGCCGGCTTTTTCAGAGCTATCTTTGCGGTTTGTTACGTAGAACATTTTACCTTTGTGGCTGTTTACGTAATTGTTAAATTCTACCGCACCCGGAACGGCACGAGATTGACGAGCATCTACCCAACGAGTCCAATCTTTACCATCGAATGGTTTGTTATTTTGAACTTGCCAGCCAGCATAAGGGCTGTTATCTAACATGGTTTCATCTAAATCAACCACAACCGCTTTTTTCTTACCTTTTGCCACTTTTGCGTGATCAAATGCTACTTTTGCCGCATTGTAGGCTTGATAAGCTAATGCTTTATATTCGCCAGAATCTTGCATCCAGTTTAAGCCAAGAACAGCTTGTTGTTGTAATTGCATATTTGCATGTTCTTCTGACTTCATTTTGTGTACGCCACAGCCAGATAAAACAAGAGCAGAAAGTGCTGCAAGTGCGGTCATTTTTAAAGTTGTTTTCATGTTATATTCCTTTTAACTTTAGGGTTAGTAAAAACGAGGGAGAGTATAGCAAGCCTTTTTATTTTTTGGGGCGCTTTCTTGGTAATTCTATTAAATTTGTGATGTTCGTCACATTTTTAACGCGAGATTTAGATGTAAAACTTACCGCACTTTCTTTTTTATCCTATCGCCTTTCCCCCCTTTTCACGGTAAACTAACCGCAATTTTATTCATTACCAACATTTTTATGCGACTTCTTATTCTCATTCTTTTTGCCGTATTAGCTTTGTTTCAATATGACTTATGGTTTGGCCGTAATGGTTTCTTCGATTACCGCGACACTGCCGCAAAGATTGTAGAAAACCAAGCGGAAAATGAAAAACTGTCTCAACGCAACCAGCGTATTAATGCGGAGATTCAAGGACTAACTAAAGGCTTTGAAGCTATTGAAGAACGTGCTCGAATGCAGCATGGCATGGTAAAAGAAAACGAAGTGTTTTATCACATTGTGAAAGAGAATAAATAATGGCTCGTTCAATTATTGCGGTATTGCCAGCAGCTGGTGTGGGCTCGCGAATGCAAGCAGATAAACCGAAACAATATTTAACTCTACTCGGCAAAACACTGCTCGAACACACACTTGATGTTATGCTTTCTCATCCTGCCGTCTCTAAAATTATTTTGGCGGTGAGCAAAGATGATCCTTATATTGTTAAGCTATCACTCCCTAGTAAAATTCAGTTAGTGGAAGGTGGCGCAACGCGAGCTGAATCTGTCTTAAATGGTTTAAATGCAATTAAGGAAAAAAATGCGTGGGTGCTTGTTCATGATGCTGCTCGTCCTTGTTTGCAACACGCCGACATTGATAAATTGCTAGCCATTGAAGATGAACATGGTGCTATTTTGGCAATTCCAGCAACGGATACGATTAAACGGGCGGATAATCAGCAATGTATTGTGAAAACAGAAGATCGCCGTCAACTTTGGCAAGCGATGACACCACAGTTTTTCCCAGTAGATATATTAAGAAATGCGCTTTCCACCGGGATTCAACAAGGTGCGAATATAACGGATGAAGCATCAGCAATGGAACTGGCAGGATTTCGACCGCACTTGGTGGCTGGGCGTAGTGATAATTTAAAAGTGACTCGTCCAGAAGATTTGGCATTAGCAGAATTTTATTTAACAAGGAATAAATTATGATCAGAATTGGACACGGTTTTGATGTTCATGCGTTTGGCGAAAATCGGCCATTAATTATTGGTGGCGTAGAAGTGCCTTATCATACTGGGTTTATTGCGCACTCTGATGGTGATGTAGCATTACATGCCTTAACCGATGCCATCTTGGGAGCCGCCGCTCTAGGTGATATTGGAAAGCTTTTCCCTGATACCGATATGCAATATAAAAATGCTGATAGCCGTGGGCTATTGCGTGAAGCATTTCGTCAAGTGCAAGAAAAGGGGTATAAAATTGGTAATGTTGATGTCACTATCATTGCACAAGCACCTAAAATGCGCCCACATATTGATGCTATGCGTGCCAAAATAGCTGAAGACCTACAATGCGATATTGAGCAAGTCAATGTGAAAGCAACGACTACCGAAAAATTAGGATTTACAGGAAGACAAGAAGGAATTGCTTGCGAGGCTGTTGCTCTTTTAATCCGACAATAATCATTTATTCTTAAAAGTGCGGTGAAATTTTTAAAAGAATTTCACCGCATTTTTATTTTTGTGATCTAGATCACAGTTTTAACCTAGGAAAAGGCATACCATATTCTTGTACAGTGAGTTTGTAGCTGATAACACAGACTATAAATGAAAAGATTTAGGCGCAAGAATGGATGTTTGTGCCATTTGGCATTGCGCTGTGCACTTTGCCTATTGGGTTTGGCGGGCTGTTGTCTGACATTCCCGATTGTCCCTAATCAGTGAAATGGCAACGGTGATAATTCACCCTTGTTATTATAAGTGGCCATTGGTGAGAGGAAACGTCCATTTATGGACGAGGGAGCAATGGAGGGCTTCAGTTCGCCTTTTTGCTCACCAACCTTGTTGTTAGGTGCTATGTTGTTAGTTGACGTTGACTAATGGAATATGTACGTTTAACGTAGATATTCCATTAGTTAAGCTATTTAGCGTGCTTAATTTTCTAAAAGTCTTAAGAATCTTATTACTAAATTAACCGTTTTTATTTATACGTTTAACCAAAACGTAACTGGGCCATCGTTTGTTAAGCTCACTTGCATATCTGCTGCAAATTGCCCTGTTGAAACAGGTAATTTCTCACCGCACTTTTGGATAAAGTATTCATATAATTCATTAGCCAATGCTGGGGGGGCACCTTTTGAAAAGCTTGGACGCAAACCTTTTTGTGTATCCGCCGCTAATGTAAATTGAGAAACAATAAGTAATTCACCTTGTACTTGTTGAACATTTAAGTTCATTTTGTCATTTTCATCACTGAAAATTCGATAATTAAGCACTTTTTCAGCCAGTTTATCCGCTTTTTCTTGGTTATCTTCTTTTTCTACACCAAGCAAAACCAGTAAACCTTTGCCAATTTTCCCGATTGTTTCACCGTTTACATCAACTTTCGCTTGGGTGACACGCTGGATTAAGGCAATCATTTTAATCCCTCGATAAATCTCGGTAACCATGCTTCAGCATAGCCTTCTTGATCATCCACGTTTAAAACGTCTATTTTTAACGTCTCGCAAATTTTGACTGCATTTTTTTCTTGGAGAGTTTGCTCTACTTTATCCGCTGCATAGCAAAAAGTATCATAATCAGAATTACCTAATCCAACGACCGCAAAGCGAACATTTGAAAAATCGCTTTGATTTTTAGCTAATTCATCAAATAGAGGTTTTAAATTATCCGGCAACTCGCCCGCACCATGAGTTGAAGTCACAAAAAGCCAAATTTTTTCATTTTCGATATCGGATAGACTTGGTCCGTGAAAAAGAGTGGTGGAAAAATCTTGAGTTTTTAAAACATCGTTTAAATGTTCGGCAACATATTCTGCGCCACCTAAAGTGCTGCCAGAGAGAATGCAAATGTGCATTTGATTATCCTGTATTTATTTTCTTCCCTAACACAGGGAAAAGTAAAAGAATATTTTTGAAATGATTAAAATAAAAAGGCTTAGATTTTCTAAGCCTTTTATTACGATTAAACGTTATCGAATTTGCCAAGCAATGAACGAATATGTTCTTGCCAGTTGCGGTGTTCGTTTTTCAGTTGTTCGTTTTCAGTTTGTAAACTTTCGATATTTCTGTGAGATTCTGCGTTTTTCTCTTTTAATTCTTCAACTTCTAATTGAAGTAATTGGATAGTTTCTACCGCTTGTTTAATTTTTTCTTCAAGCTGGTCTAAAATTTCTAAAGACATAATGATTTCCTTTTAAATATGGGTAAGTTTGAGAGTATTTTACCCAGTAAATTTTCCTTTTTAAAGCGTTGGAGAAAAAATTATTATGCAAACGATTACGTGGTGATAAAATAAGGCCATTTTGCCATGATCTAGAAAAGTAAGCAGAAGGAGAATAATGATGAATCGTGCATTGGCTATTGAATTTTCACGTGTGACTGAGGCGGCTGCGTTAGCGGCTCATATGTGGCTGGGGCGAGGGGATAAAAATGCAGCTGACGATGCAGCAGTGAAAGCTATGCGTTATATGCTGAACTTAATTCATATGGATGCTGAAATCGTGATTGGTGAAGGGGAAATTGATGAAGCTCCAATGCTTTATATTGGCGAAAAAGTCGGTTCTGGCATGGGAGAATTGGTTTCTATCGCCGTTGATCCTATTGATGGCACGCGTATGACCGCAATGGGTCAGTCTAATGCTATTTCTGTCTTGGCTGCTGGTGGCAGAAATACCTTTTTAAAAGCACCAGATATGTATATGGAAAAATTGGTGGTTGGCCCCGATGTTAAAGGCATGATTGATTTAACTTTACCACTAGAACAAAATCTTCGCCGTGTCGCATCTAAGCTAGGAAAATCCCTTTCTGATCTCACCGTAATGGTATTGGCAAAACCACGCCATGATGCGGTAATTAAACAAATGCATAACTTGGGCGTGAGAGTGATGGCGATCCCTGATGGTGATGTAGCAGGTTCCGTATTGTGCTGTTTGCCTGATGCCGAAGTCGATCTTCTTTACGGAATCGGTGGTGCACCAGAAGGTGTGGCTGCTGCAGCTGCAATTCGTGCATTAGGTGGCGATATGCAAGCTCGTTTACTTCCTCGTAACGAAGTAAAAGGTGATACGGAAGAAAATAAAAAAATTGCTACCGATGAAATTCTGCGTTGTGAAGCATTAGGCGTAAAAATCAATGAAGTGTTAAAACTTGAAGATCTTGTGCGTGATGATAACCTAGTATTTACCGCAACAGGTATCACTAATGGCGATTTGCTTAAAGGTATCTCTCGAAAGGGCAATTTAGCCAGCACTGAAACAATTTTAATTCGTGGAAAATCTCGCACAATTCGTAAAATCCAATCCATCCATTATCTAGATCGTAAAGATTCTGAAATTTATAAGATTTTGAATATTTAGTTGGGACAAACAAAAGTGCGGTGAATTTTCACCGCACTTTTAAGAGGTATGTTTAGCAAGATACTACCAGCTATAATGATAAACCGCTTGAATTGCATAAGGTTTATCGAAGTTTTTACCGTCAGCACGGCTTACTTCTAAACCAAAACGATGATTTGCAAATCCAGCATTTAAACCGACCACACTTTCAAAACGTCCACGGCTGCTTGCGACATCAAGCGCGCTGTTTGTGTAATGAATTTTGCTGCTACGGTTTTTGCTAGTAATCGCATTGATTTCTGCATAAGGTTGTAAATTCCAACCATTACTTAATGCAAAGCCTTTGGCTACACGTAAACCAATTCGAGAATAAACAGAAGATAAGCTATCTTCATTCTCTTGTGATGAAATATGAGTCCACGCTAATTGCGCTTGCGAGGTAATTGTCCAATCGTTCGCAAGGCTAAAGCGTTTGCCTAATTCACTCGAAATAGTATAAGCGTTGTAATGGCGTTTTTCAGTGTGATCTGAGTTAGCGTGTAAACGGCTGTATTTCACGATGTTATCTACATAAATACCGTTATCTGCAAGGTAAGCGGCATATAAGCCCACGCTGTTGCTTTTTACTTTGCCATCACCGTAATGACTATTGAAATCAACGTTAGCTTGGCTACGGCCAACAAATCCACCAAGACGGAGGTTATCTGTTACAGCAGCATCAGAGCCCACTTGTACGCGATGTACGTTTTGTTTAAAGCCAGAAGTTTCACTCTCACCAGTCGAAAGTGCGGCTAATTTTTGGCGAGAATTCACATTACGAACCCATACATTACCTTTTTCACCATTTTTCACTTCACCTAGACGTTGATGAATACCACTTAAATCATCTTCCACTAAAAGCAATTGTGCTTGGCGAAGAGAAACTTGTGCATTCGCTAAGTCTGAGAGTAATGGTGTACTTGGTAGAACTGGAGCAGTTGGTGTTACTACAGGTTTATTTGGAGTCACCACAGGTTTGCTTGGAGTCACCACAGGATTGCTTGGGGTAACTGGTGCAACAGGCGGAGTTGGGGTGACCGCATTTTTAGAATTCGCTAATACCCAATTATTTCCTTCTTTTGTTAGGAAATATTGGTAAGCCCCTAAATCTACGCGGTTGTTTGGGTTGGTTAAGCTAAAGGTTGCATCACCACCATGAGTTTCTACAAGAGTTACCCTAGAATTTGCAACTGCAACCGTTCCTTGCTCATTAATATTGAGTTTGTGGTTACCCTCTGCTTTTCCTAAGACAACAATTTTATCTGATTGGAATCCTGGAATTAACGTGTTTAAATAAAACGTTCCGTTACCAGTTAAATCACCTTTAATCGTTAATGTTTGATAATTAGTTCCAAAGCGATCAAAATAAACAGTACCATTATTTAGTGATAAATTTGTAAGTGAGTTTTGGACGGTTTTATTCTCATTTTGATCAAAGTATGCTGATACGTTCCAAGACGAATTGTTTAATGCCAAATTAATTTTACTATTTGGGCTATTAACTTCAGTAAGCCCAGATAGCTGAGAATTATTTGCGATGATGGTTAGATTTTCAGATAGACGCTTATGGCTATCAATATCTGTAACAGAGGCAAGAATTGCTCCTTGAACAGTTGAATTACTAAATGTGATAGAAAATTGGCCATCCGTTGTTTCATGTATTCCTGGAGAAATACCAAGAATTGATCCATTAGGGATAGAAATATTTGAATCATTAATTACAATTTTAGAGTTTGGATTTTTATTTAATGCTTCATAATGAAAAACAGTATTATCACTATATGTAGTAATTTCAGTATTCTTCAACATTAATGAGCTATTTTGATCTACATGGAAAATATCAAAAAGCCCATCACTAGAAGATGAGTTTATTGAAAGTTTAGCATTAGAAATATTTGTTGTTGAATTATTAATATCAAATAAGTAACCTGCGGGAGATGCATTATGTGGGTTGGTAATAGAGTAATTACCACCATCAATATTAACTGATGAATTAGTGATATTAACAACTTTAAATGAGTTACCACGGTTAGCAGGTATTTCAAGAGATGCATTGACGTTATTTAATTGCCCGGTTGAGTTTGTCATCGTTACTGCAGATAGAGAACCCTATTCAGGCTCATTTGTTGGACTGATTGGATTAATCGAACATTGATTCAACACAGCTCCACTTTGCCCAGTAATTGTCACGCCACTACTATTACAAGCCACATCGGCTGCTAGAGCTGAATTTACCAATCCAAGAGCTGTAGCGACTAAACTCACTTTAAAAGTGCGGTTAAAAATTTTATTGTTTTTCATATTAATTCCTTTGGATTATAAAAAAGCCAACTTATTGAATAAGCTGGCTTAAATTTTAACGATCTAATGATTAACCTGCAACTGCGATACGTTTCATATCTGTCATGTAGCCACGTAACTCTTGACCGATTAATTCAACCGGGTGGTTACGGATTGCATCGTTTACATCGCGTAAAGTGATGTTGTCGATAGCGACTGCTGGTGTAGGTTCACCTAAATCACCTTTTTGTAAGGTTGGAATGATTTCTTTAGCAAGAATAGGGGTCGCTACGTTAGAGAATAAGTAGTTACCATATTCTGCCGTATCAGAAATAACTACGTTCATTTCGTATAAACGTTTACGCGCGATGGTGTTTGCAATTAACGGTAATTCGTGAAGTGATTCATAGTAGGCTGATTCTTCATAGATACCACTTGCCACCATTGCATCAAAGGCTAATTCAACACCTGCTTTCACCATTGCGACCATTAACACGCCGTTATCAAAGTATTCTTGTTCAGAAATTTTGATGCCATCTGCTTTTGGTGCATTTTCAAAGGCAGTTTTGCCAGTTGCTTCACGCCATGCGAATAAATCTTTGTCGCCGTTTGCCCAGTCAGCCATCATGGTCGCAGAGAAGTGACCGCTGATGATGTCATCCATATGTTTGTAATATAAGAAACCAAGGCTTTCTTTGATTTGCTCAGCAAGTTCAAATGCACGTAATTTTGCGCTGTTTGATAAGCGATCCATCATTAATGTGATACCGCCTTGTTTTAAGGCTTCGGTAATAGTTTCCCAACCGTATTGGATCAATTTACCTGCGTATGCTGGATCTTTACCGTCCGCGACTAATTTGTCGTAACATACGATAGAACCTGCTTGTAACATACCGCAAAGAATGGTTTGTTCACCCATTAAGTCAGATTTTACTTCTGCAACGAATGAAGATTCTAATACGCCTGCACGGTCACCACCAGTTGCTGCTGCCCATGCTTTTGCAATTGCCATACCCTCACCACGTGGGTCATTTGCTGGGTGAACCGCGATTAATGTTGGCACACCGAAACCACGTTTGTATTCTTCACGTACTTCAGTACCTGGACATTTTGGTGCAGTCATTACTACAGTGATGTCTTCACGGATTTGCTCACCTACTTCAACAATGTTGAAACCGTGTGAGTAACCGAATGCAGAATCTTTTTTCATTAATGGCATCACATCAGCCACCACTTTAGAGTGTTGTTTATCTGGCGTTAAGTTGATCACTAAGTCTGCAGTTGGGATTAATTCTTGATAAGTACCCACTTTAAAACCATTTTCGGTTGCGCGTTGGAATGAAGCGCGTTTTTCTGCAATTGCTTCAGGGCGTAATGCATAAGAAATGTCTAAGCCAGAGTCACGCATATTTAAACCTTGGTTTAAGCCTTGCGCACCACAACCTACGATAACGATTTTTTTGCCTTTTAAGTAGTTGCAACCGTCAGCAAATTCGCTGCGATCCATAAAACGACAACGACCTAATTGATCTAATTTTTCGCGTAAATTTAATGTGTTGAAATAGTTAGCCATTTTTCATCCTTAATATGATGTTGATTAATGTGTATGAGGTTGTGTTTGAATATAGTTTTTTGTTGTGTCATGGATTATAAGATTTTTAATTATTGCGTAAAGTGATATTATTGGCACTTAGTGTTGCATTTTTTGCAACGATATTTATATTTTAGTGATACATATGGACTTTCAAGACCTTCAAATATTTCTTCATCTTGCGGACACACAAAATTTTGCAAAAACCGCTACGCAAAATCATATGTCGCCTTCTACGCTTTCACGCCAGATTCAACGAATGGAGGAGGAATTAGAACAGCCTTTATTTATTCGTGATAATCGACAAGTGCGTTTAACCGAACAAGGTGAGAAATTTTTGCAATTTGCGAAAACAGAATGGCAAAACTGGCAACAGTTTAAGCGTCAGCTTCGGGATAACTCAGCGGAATTAAGCGGAGAGTTACGTTTATTTTGTTCGGTAACGGCTTCATATAGTCACTTGCCACAGGTATTAGCCAAGTTTCGTACGCGTTATCCGAAAGTTGAAATTCAACTGACAACTGGTGACCCCGCTTCTGCGGTGCAATTTATTCAATCGGAACAGGTGGATCTTGCTTTGGCGGGAAAACCGAATAATCTGCCGACAGGATTAGAGTTTTATAAGATTGATGATATTTCCCTTTCATTAATTGCGCCTCGCGTGGCTTGTTTAGCGACACAATTATTGCAAGAAGAGCCGATTAATTGGCAACAAATGCCTTTTATCTTACCGTTAGATGGAATGGCGCGGCAACGTATTGAGCAATGGTTACGGGGCAAGCATATTAAGCATCCGAAAATCTATGCTACCGTAGCAGGACACGAAGGGATCGTGCCAATGGTAGCGCTCGGTTTTGGATTGGCCATGCTACCCGATGCGGTAATTGATAATAGTCCAATGGCAAAAGAAGTTTCCCGTTTAAATTTGGATAATCCGGTAGAAGCGTTTGATTTAGGTGTTTGTGTGCAAAAAAGAAATTTAGCGAATCCCTTAATTCGTGCATTTTGGGAGATGTTAGACTAGAATAATAAGCAGAATTAACCTAAGGATTTATTATGTTAAGAGGCGTACTCATTTCACTTTTAGCCTCATTTTTATTTGGCTATATGTATTATTTTTCCACGCTGCTGAAACCACTCAGCGGCACGGATATTTTCGGCTATCGAATGATTTTTACATTCCCTTTTGTCGCCCTTTCCGTCATCATGTTTAAACAGAAACAGGCATTAGTGGAACATATAAAACGCATCAAAAAACAACCGCTCTTTGCCCTTTCCTATATCACCTGTGGCGCATTAATGGGTTATCAAATGTGGCTCTTTTTGTGGGCACCCAATAATGGCAGCTCCTTAAGTGTTTCTTTCGGTTATTTATTGTTACCAATTGTGATGGTGGCCGCAGGACGGATCATTTTTAAAGAACGAATTTCAACATTGAAATTTATTGCTGTGTTAATTGCGGCTGTAGGGGTGATTTCTAACATCGTTTTAAAAGGCGGGTTATCTTGGGAAGCCATTGTTATCTGTGTGGGTTACACCACCTATTTCTCCATACGAAAAGCCTTAAAAAATACCGATCTTGGTGCCTTTTGCTTAGAAATGATCGCATTATTGCCTGTTAGCATTTACTTTGCCCTTCAAACCGATTTTGCCACCGTGCAGGAATCGAATCCTAATATTTGGGGATTATTGGTATTACTCGGGCTTATTAGTGGTGCAGCATTAATTGCTTACGTGATTGCCAGCAATATGCTGCCGATGAATTTGCTTGGCCTTTTAGGTTATGTTGAAACCATTTTAATGGTGATTATTTCATTTTTAATTGGAGAGGAAATGGATGCGGACAGCTATCCGTTATTCATTTGTTTAGTATTGGCGATGAGCCTGATTATTTTTGATGGCGTGTATAAACAGCGCGCAAAGGGAACAAACCATGTCGTTTAAAGAAATTAGTCCAGAACAAGCTTGGGAAATGGTGCAAAATGGCGCCATGCTTGCTGATATTCGGGATCCACAACGTTTCACCTATTCCCATGCGAAAGGGGCGTTTCATTTAACTAACCAAAGCTTTTTACAATTTGAAGAATTGGTGGATTTCGACTCCCCGATTATCGTGAGTTGTTATCATGGCGTGAGTAGCCGAAATGTGGCGACTTTCCTCGTTGAGCAAGGCTATGAAAATGTGTTTAGCGTCATTGGTGGATTTGATGGTTGGGTAAAAGCTGGTTTGCCGATAGAAACGGCTTATTAATTCTGTGAGGTTGTATAAATGATTAATGATGAAAAGTTAAAGCAAAAACGTTTAGAAGTTTTAAAATATGTCCAAAATGTAAATAATACCGATGAGAAAGCTAGCAAAATTAATTTATGTTTTGTTTTATTAAATACATTAATTTATTTAGGGAGTGAAAAAGAAAATATATTACCTTTTGCCTTTAGAAAATATAGTTATGCATTAGAACAGTATATAAATTCTAGTAATATAGCGGACGATGCATCTTACTTAATATGTGCTTCATTTCTAAAAGAATATTACTTTTATATAAAATATATTAAAGATGACAATAAAGATAAACCTGAAATTTTTGATGCTTATAATACATGGGAGATTTTTTTGAGAAATGAATTTCAGATAAAAGGTCAAGGGATTTTTGATTTTAATTACTATAAAAACTTGAAGAATGATAGGTTTTTAGATTATTTTTATTTATCATTGTCTATTCAAGAAAGAAAGTTTAAATCAAAACTTGAACAACTTGAAAATGCTAAAGTAAATGGCTTAAGGGAAATTAACGAACGAAAAGGTACGTTAGATTCTGAACTTCAGAATTTTGACAAAAATATAATTAAAAATAGGAATGAAACTAATGAATTAGCATCATTGCTAGAAAAGCAAAAAACAGCTTTTAATTTTGTTGGCTTATCAAAAGGATTTGAAAAAATATTAAAGAAAAAAACTTGTGCAAAATGGACTTCTTTTGTTCTTTTATTTTTAATTACCTTATCTATGTTTACGATTTTGGGGTATTATCATAATTCTTTACCTGACGAGCCTACAGAAATCTTTGACTTCTGGAAGTTTTTAATGCCTTATCTTGGTCTTGAATTTATTTTACTTTATTTATTTAGGGTGGTTCTTAAACACTATAATTCAATTCAAACACAAATTATGCAAATAGAACTCAGACAGTCTCTATGTCAATTTATTCAAAGTTATGCTGATTATGCAAAAGAGATTAAAGAAAAAGATGGAACATCTTTAGATAAATTCGAAAACCTAATTTTTAGTAGCATCGTTTCAACATCAGAACAAGTACCAAGTACTTTTGATGGGTTAGAACATATAACTAATTTGATTAAAAGTGCAAAATCATAATAAGTGAATAATAGTTATACCATTTAAAATTTTTTAGTTTAAATATTTATGATTGTTTTTAGTAATGCCTTTCTGAAACACGGGCAAACCGAATTACTCGAGAAATGCCACGGCGACCATCAATCCGAAACAAAAAGTGCGGTGAAATTTACCGCACTTTTTATTTTTGTCTTGCTATTGCTTATCCACAATCGCTTTCAACATCGTGTAAGATTGGGCTTGTTTTTGTTCATCAAAAATATAGCTCACCGCCATAATTTCATCAAAATGTACCCGTTCACGCAGTTGCTTGAGTTGAAATTCCACACTTTCAGGACTACCAATAAGCGAACAAGCGGTCATTTGTTCCACTACAGCACGCTCTTGGTTGTAAATCGGGATCTCCTCGAAATCGACTGGACCAAAGTGCGGTTTCTTTTGGGCATGCATTTGGGCTTTCCAAACATCTTCCTCTGATGCCAAAGGCGGTTGTAAATTTTGTTGTGCGTTAGTGACCACATTTAAGAAAAATAGTGTTTGTGTTGTCACCAGTTGTTTTGCTTCTTTATCGGTTTCAGCAACAATCGCGTTCACACCTAAGATGACATAAGGTTCAGCAAGATAGGTAGAAGGTTTGAAGTTTTTGCGGTAAATCTCCACTGCCATTTCCATCATGCGTGGCGCAAAGTGTGAAGCAAAGGCATAAGGCAAGCCAAGCTCTGCTGCAAGATAGGCACTTTCGGTGCTGGATCCTAAAATATAAAACGGTATATTCAAGCCTGCGGAAGGATAAGCGGAAACAGGGTTGCAATCTTTAAAGTAACCACGAAGTTCCGCAATTTCCGCAGGGAAATCCAGACTGTTTCGTCCACGACGAAGTGCTGCAGCCGTTTGCATATCAGTTCCTGGCGCACGCCCTAAGCCGAGTTCAACTCGGTTTGGATAAAGCGTCTCCAGTGTGCCATATTGCTCAGCTACTACATACGGCGAATGATTCGGTAACATTACGCCACCAGACCCCACGCGCAAAGTTTTCGTATTGGCTAACGTATGCTGAATTAAAAGTGCGGTCGCTGAACTCACCAAATTTTTCATATTATGATGCTCAGCAATCCAATAGCGTTCAATGCCAATGTTCTCAGCGTGTTTTGCAAGACTTACCATAGACTCAACCGCTTGCAAATAAGTTTGTCCTTCTCGAACAGGGGCGAGATTAAGAATAGAGAGCTTCATTTTATTTCCTCATGATTGATTTGTTGAGCGTCATTATACGTGTTTTTTCAGGCAGAAATATCGATAAAATTGGAATAGACTGTTCCGAGAAAAGGAAAAATATTGCAAAATAGGCACAAATTCAGATGTATTCGAAAAAATGATTGTATTTAATAATATTTCCCTAAAGCGCGGGCAAACCGCATTGCTCGAAAATGCCACGGCAACCATCAATCCGAAACCAAAAGTCGGCTTGGTGGGGAAGAATGGTTGCGGTAAGTCGTCTCTTTTTGCCCTATTAAAAAAAGAATTAACGCCAGAGGGCGGCGAAGTCACTTATCCATCCAACTGGCGGCTTTCCTCATTGAGCAAGGCTATGAATATGTGTTTAGCGTCATTGGCAGATTTGATGCTTGGGTAAAAGCTGGTTTGCCGATAGAAACGGCTTATTAATATTTTTTCTCTTAAGTAAAGAAAGAGTTTGCTGAAATAAAATCAATCTTATAAACAAAAAGTGTGGTGAAGTTGATCTGACCCCAAAAAGTTAGATCAAAACTGATAGAAATTTTTACCACACTTCTCAATTAGTTTTCTTGTTTTTTCACTTCATCCCACAACAAATCTAATTCAATCAGTGGCATATCATTAACTTGCTTACCTTGTTGTTGAACCGCTTGTTCTACTGCTCGAAAACGACGTTCAAATTTTAAATTCGCTTTCCGTAATGCATCTTCAGGATCACATTTTAAGTGGCGAGCAAGATTGACGGTTGCGAACAATAAATCGCCGATTTCCTCCTCCACTTTATTTTGTTCAATCGAAGTGCGGTTAATTTCAGCTTGAACTTCTTCTAATTCTTCCCGCACTTTGTCAAATACGGGTGAAATTTCTTCCCAATCAAACCCTACTTTTGAACAACGTTTTTGTAATTTTGCTGCTCGCATAAGAGAAGGCAAGGCACGAGGTACATTATCTAAAATAGAGGTTTCTGCACTTTTACCTTGTTTTTCTTTGGCTTTCATTTCGTTCCAACGGGAAAGGGCTTCTGTTTCGTCCCCCGCTTTTGCATCGCCAAACACGTGAGGATGACGGCGCACAATTTTTTCAGCGACATCTTGCAATACATCGTCAAAAGTAAAGTATTTATCTTCTGTAGCAAGCTGGCTGAAGAAAACGACTTGTAACAATAAATCCCCTAATTCTTCGCGTAAATTTGGTATGTCTTTTTTCTCAATCGCTTCAATTACTTCGTAAGTTTCTTCCGTTAAGCAAGGAATCATAGATTCATAATTTTGTTTTAAATCCCAAGGGCATCCGCCATTTGGATTACGAAGTTGGGCAATGAGTTGGATAAAATCTTGAATGGAGTAGCGCATAATTTTATTTCCTTTGATGGAATGTTTTGGATAGTATAACGAACAAGAAAAATGGTGCAAATACCGTCGCTTTTTAGGCGCATTTTCTTTATACTTTGCGCATTGAAATACTATTGATAAAGCTGTGAAAAATGGAAAAAATTATTATCGACCACGATCGTTTTCTTCGCACGATTTCGCGTATTTCTCACGAAATTATTGAAAAACATCAAACGTTAGATGATCTCGTGATTGTTGGGATTAAACGTCGTGGCGCGGAAATTGCCGAATTATTACAACGTCGAGTTGAAGAGTTAAGTGGTATAAATTTACCTTCAATGGAACTGGATATCACCTTTTATCGCGATGATTTAACCTTGGTTGATCAGGAAGATAAAATGCCAGTTTATAGTGGTTCATCACAATATTTGAATATTCAAGATAAAACCGTCATTTTGGTTGATGATGTGTTGTTTACTGGTCGAACCATTCGAGCGGCAATGGATGCACTCACCGATTTTGGACGAGCGGCAAAAATTGAATTAGTTATTTTTGTTGATCGTGGCCATCGTGAATTACCAATTCGCGCTGATTACGTAGGTAAAAATGTGCCAACAAGCCGTGATGAACTTGTACAAGTTCGCACTGAAAAACAAGATGGCTGTTACGAAGTTGCTATCTTAGGGAAATAAATCTTATCTATTGTGAACCTTCAATAGAATTGTTACTCTAACGAACGTTATAGACTCTTTTTTGATGAGATGAAAATGAAAAAATTTATTCTAAAATCTTTTTTATGGGCTACTTTAGGTTGTGTTGCTTTTACTTCTATGGCTCAAGCAGGTGAACGCGTTGTCGCAACAGTAGATGGTATTCCTATTTTAGAAAGCCAAGTTCGTGCAAATATGGGTAAAAAAGGCGATCGCCAAAGTGCACTTGATAAAATTATTGATGATCTTTTAGTACAAAAAGCGATTCAAGAATCTGGTGTGAAAATTGATCCGCGCGAAATCGATCGTGTTGTGGAAGATACTGCGGCAAGAAATGGTTTAACTTATGGTCAATTTTTGGATGCGTTAGATTATCAAGGCATTTCATTAAATACATTTCGTCAACAAATTGCCAATCAAATGATGATGGGTGCGGTGCGTAATAAGGCGATCAATGAAAGTGTTGCAGTGACACGTGAAGAAGTGGTTGCGCTAGGCCAAAAAATGTTGGATGAGGCAAAATCACAAGGTACAGCGCAAAAAGTAACGGGTAAAGAATACGAAGTACGCCATATTTTGTTAAAACTTAACCCGATGTTAAATGATGCACAAGCCAAAGCAGAGTTAACAAGAATTCGCTCTGATATTATTGCGGGTAAAATGACTTTTGCAGAGGCGGCTTTAAAATATTCTAAAGACTATTTATCTGGGGCAAATGGCGGTAGTTTAGGTTATGCGTTCCCAGAAAGTTACGCACCGCAATTTGCACAGACCATTGCACAAAGTAAACAAGGTGTAATTTCTGTGCCATTTAAAACCGAGTTCGGTTGGCATATTTTGGAAGTAACAGGCACTCGCGATGGTGACCGTACGGCGGATGCTTATACGCAAAAAGCCTATGAACATTTGGTGAACAGTCAGTTACAAGACGCAAATAAAGATTGGGTAAAAGCATTACGTAAAACTGCGGATATTCAATATTTTAATAAATGATTTAATGTTTAAAAGAAAGGGGCTTAATTGCCCCTTTTGTTGTTTTTTATTTTCTCTTTCTTATTTCTTATGAAGAAATTTTTAATTGCGATTTTACTTTTAATTTTGATTTTAGCGGGCGCGGCCAGTTTTGGTTATTACAAAATTACTGAATTTGTAAAAACTCCGGTAAATGTGCAGGCAGATCAACTTTTAATGATTGAACGTGGCACAACAGGTTCAAAATTAGCCGCACTTTTTGAGCAAGAAAAGTTAATTGATGATGGGAAATTATTACCTTATTTGCTGAAGTTGAAACCAGAGCTAAATAAAATAAAAGCAGGGACTTATTCTCTTGAGAATGTTAAAACTGTGAAAGATTTACTGGATTTGCTTAATTCAGGTAAGGAAGTGCAGTTTAATGTAAAATGGATTGAAGGAAAAACCTTCAAGGATTGGCGAAAAGATCTCGAAAATGCACCGCACTTGGTGCAAACCTTGAAAGATAAGAGTAACGAGGAAATTTTCACATTACTTGATTTGCCAGATGTTGGTATAAATCTTGAACTAAAAAATGTGGAAGGTTGGCTTTATCCTGATACTTATAATTATACGCCTAAATCGACAGACTTGGAGCTACTGAAGCGAGCGGCTGAGCGAATGAAAAAGGCGTTAAATAAGGCTTGGAACGAGCGTGACGAGGATTTACCTTTAGCGAATCCTTATGAAATGTTGATTCTTGCTTCTATCGTAGAAAAAGAAACGGGCGTGGCTACGGAGCGAGCAAAAGTGGCATCTGTATTTCTCAACCGCTTAAAAGCAAAAATGAAATTACAAACGGATCCAACGGTAATTTATGGTATGGGTGAGAATTACAGCGGTAATATTCGTAAAAAAGATTTAGAAACCCCAACGCCTTATAATACTTATGTGATTGATGGATTGCCACCAACGCCAATTGCTATGCCAAGCGAAAGTTCGTTACAGGCTGTTGCGCATCCAGAAAAAACAGATTTTTATTATTTTGTAGCAGATGGTTCTGGTGGGCATAAATTTACCCGAAATTTGAATGAACATAATAAAGCGGTACAAGAATATTTACGTTGGTATCGCAGCCAGAAAAATGCCAAATAAAAGTGCGGAAGAAAATATGAAAGGAAAATTTATTGTCATTGAAGGCTTGGAAGGCGCGGGGAAAAGTTCCGCTCATCAGTCTGTTGTACAAGTCTTGTATGAACTTGGTATTCAAGATGCCGTGTTTACACGCGAACCTGGTGGAACGCCACTGGCTGAGAAATTACGCGATCTCATCAAACATGAAACCGAAGAACCCGTGACAGATAAAGCAGAGTTATTAATGCTTTATGCGGCTCGTATTCAGTTGGTGGAAAATGTGATTAAACCTGCCTTAATGCAAGGGAAATGGGTGGTGGGCGATCGTCACGATATGTCATCTCAGGCATATCAAGGGGGTGGACGTCAATTAGATCCGCATTTTATGCTCACCTTGAAAGAAACCATATTAGGCAATTTTGAGCCAGATCTCACGATTTATTTGGATATAGATCCGTGCGTTGGTTTAGCGCGAGCTCGTGGACGTGGCGAGTTAGACCGTATTGAGCAAATGGATTTAGATTTTTTTCACCGTACTCGAGCACGCTATTTAGCGTTAGTAAAAGATAATCCAAAAGCAGTCGTAATTAATGCAGAGCAGAGTATTGAACTTGTTCAAGCTGATATCGAAAGCGCGGTAAAAAATTGGTGGAAATCAAACGAAAAATGACCGCTCTTTACCCTTGGCTAATGCCAATTTATCATCAAATTGCTCAAACCTTTGACGAAGGTTTGGGGCATCATGCTGTGCTGATTAAAGCTGATTCTGGTTTAGGTGTAGAAAGTTTATTTAATGCACTTGCACAGAAAATAATGTGTGTGGCTCAAGGCGATAAACCTTGTGGCCAATGCCATTCTTGTCATTTAATGCAAGTCCATAGTCATCCAGATTATCATGAATTAAGCCCTATTGACGGCAAGGATATTGGCGTCGATCAAGTACGCGACATTAATGAAATTGTTGCGCAGCACGCACAACAAAACGGCAATAAAGTGGTGTATGTGCAAGGAGCGGAATGTTTAACGGAAGCAGCTGCCAATGCGTTATTGAAAACATTGGAAGAGCCTCGTCCAAATACTTATTTTTTACTTCAAACAGATAGTTCGTCAAGTTTGTTGGCAACCATTTACAGTCGATGTCAAGTGTGGAATCTGTCTGTGCCTAATGAACAAATGGCTCTTGATTGGTTGAAATCAGAAAGTGCGGCTGAAAATCAGGAAATTTTGACCGCACTTGCGATGAATCTTGGGCGTCCGCTTTTTGCCTTAGAAACTTTACAACAAGGGCTGATTGAACAGCGCAAAAACTTCTTACGTCAATTTTGGGTGTTCTATCGCCGACGTTCGCCATTGGAATTGCTTCCGTTGTTTGATAAAGAACGTTATGTTCAGCAAGTTGATTGGATTTTGGCTTTTCTTTCCGATTGTTTAAAACATAAACTTGAAATTGATAGTCATCGACAAGTGGCTGATCTTGGGCGTGGTATCGAACAATTCAGCGATGAGCAAACCGCTCTTGGTTTATTACAAGCCATTAAAATTATGCAAAAAGTGCGGTCAGATTTACTTACAATTAATGGTGTGAATGTTGAATTAATGCTATTAGATGGCTTGACGCGATTAGTTACAGAAGTATTTGAAACGCAATAAATTAAAGATATATCGTCTATGGCGTTCAAGCCTTAGGCATAAGGAAAAATAATTATGTTCATTGTTGACTCCCACTGCCATTTAGATGCTTTGGATTATGAAAATTTACATAAAAATATCGCGGATGTGGTGGAAAAAGCGCGAGCGCGTGATGTGAAACATTTGCTCGCGATTGGTGTAACCTTAAGCCGTTTTGAGCAGGCTTATGACTCTTTACGTGAATTTAATAATGTCTCACTTGCTTGTGGTGTTCATCCCCTTGATTTTGAAGAGGAACCTTATGACGCAGAACGCTTATTACGTTTAGCGCAAGATCCAAAAGTGATTGCGATTGGCGAAATTGGCTTAGATTATTATTACAGCGCGGACAATAAAGCGGAACAACAAGCGGTGTTTGGTAGCCAAATCGATATTGCAAATCAGTTAGATAAGCCTGTAATCATTCATACACGTTCTGCGGGCGATGACACCATTGCAATGTTACGCCAACACCATGCTGAAAAATGCGGTGGCGTTATTCATTGTTTTACGGAAACCATGGAATTTGCGAAAAAAGCGTTGGATTTAGGTTTTTACATTTCTTGTTCTGGCATTGTAACCTTTAAAAATGCCGAAGCGATTCGTGAGGTTATTCGTTATGTGCCAACGGATCGCTTATTGGTGGAAACAGATTCGCCTTATCTTGCGCCAGTGCCTTATCGAGGAAAAGAAAACCAACCGGCTTATACGAGAGAAGTATGTGAATATGTAGCAACCTTAAAGGGTGTTTCGGCTGAGGCGTTTGCTAGAATCACCACGCAAAATTTCGAGCGTTTATTTAAAATTCGTGTAGAATAAATGCACAGTTCTGACAAGGGAAAAGTATGCGAAAGTTTTTTAAATATTTCTTATTTATTGTTGTTTTTTTATTCCACGGTTTTATGTTTTCTGTGGTCAATTATGTATTTCCTCATTACGATGTGACGCGTGTTACTGGCGTAGAAGTTAAACGTGTTGATAAAGATGGCCCAATCACAAAATCGAATCCAGCTGATGGCCCAACACGTGATGTGTATTACATCAATACGCAAAATGATGATGGCAAAATTATGGTGTATCGCAATGAAGATACACGTTGGGGTTTCCCGTTCTACTTCAAATTTGGATCAGCCAATTTACAGGCTGAAGCGCAGGCTTTGGGTAATGACAACAAACTTGTGCAAATTAAATACTATGGTTGGCGTATTACGATGATGGATGAATATCGTAATGCAACCTCAATTAAAGAAATTACGGCTGATGACACGCCAAGTCATCCAATCGTTTCTTGGATTTTTTATGCATTCCTGTTAGCTACTTTATTCTTGTCTATTCAATTTGTTCGCGGCTGGTTTGACAGCGAAGAGTAATATCCTGAACGGCCGCAAAGTGCGGTCGTTTTCTTTCATATTTTTGAGTAATGATTATGGAATTATTTCATACTATTTTGGCGATTATTGCCTTAATTCTAATTAGTGCGGTTGTTTCTTCTGCAGAAATTTCACTGGCGGGTTCGCGTAAATTGAAACTACAAACCCTTGCGAATGAAGGGGATGTACGCGCGCTTCAAGTGCTTAAATTACAAGAGCACCCAGGTCGTTTTATTACCGTGGTTCAAATCGGTTTGAATATGGTGGCTATTCTTGGCGGGGGAATTGGTGAAAGTGCACTAAGCCCTTATATCGCGGAAATTTTAAGCCGTTCTTTTGTGGGCGATTGGATTGAGCCAACCTCTTCTACAATCGCGTTTGTATTGGTTACTTGTTTCTTTATCTTATTTGCTGATCTTATTCCAAAACGTATTGCCATTACTTATCCTGAAATGGTGGCATTGCGCGTTGTCGGAATTATGAATTTCAGTATGTTTGTCTTTAAGCCGCTTGTATGGTTTTTTGATACGATAGCTAATGTATTTTTCCGCTTATTTCGTATTTCCACTGTGCGTGAAGATGGCATGACATCTGAAGATATTTTCGCCGTAGTAGAAGCGGGTGCAGAGGCTGGAGTATTAAAAACTCAAGAGCATTATCTCATCGAAAATATTTTCGATATGCAATCGCGTACAGTGACCTCCACTATGACAACGCGTGAAAATATCGTGTATTTAGACCGCACTTTTTCTCGCCAAGAAGTCATGGATACGCTTTCTCGTGATTCTCATTCTAAAATCGTGATTTGTGACAATAGCCTAGACAAAATCTTAGGTTATGTAGAATCCCATACGTTGCTCACCATGTATTTGCAGAATGAAAATGTGGTGCTCACAGATCCTAAACTACTCCGTAAAGCATTATTTGTGCCTGATACGCTTTCTCTTTACGAAGTATTGGAATTGTTTAAATCTACTGGCGAAGATTTTGCGATTATTGTAAATGAATACGCCCTTGTCGTTGGTATTGTTACGCTAAATGATGTGATGAGTATTGTTATGGGGGAATTGGTTTCTAACGAAGAAGAATATATTGTGAGTCGTGATGAAAATTCGTGGCTTATTGATGGCGCAACGCCATTAGAAGATGTGACACGAGTGTTAGATATTGAATCTTTCCCAGATGAAGAAAATTACGAAACCATCAGTGGCTTTATGATGTATATGTTACGTAAAATCCCGAAAAAAACCGATTCTGTGGTTTACGGAAAATACAAGTTTGAAGTGATTGATACAGAAAATTTTAAAATCGATCAGATTTTGGTATCTTTAGTAAAAGAGGCGGAATAATTACCGCCCTTTCTTTAATCCCCTTCAGCCAGTATAATGGCGGCGTTTTATTAACTTTAATCAGGTATGACTATGTTTAAAAAAATCTCTGTTTTATTTTTTACGTTAATGTTGGCAGGTTGTTCTTCTTGGTCATCGGTTACCAACTATATTCCATTTATGGGGAACGATAAAAAAGTGATTGATTTAGATAAAGATAAAATCGATCAAAAATCTTATGCGGCTGCTTATGAAGCGACTGTGGCGACATATAAAGGTAGCGTGAATGAAAATTTCTTTGTAGATAATTTTGCAAGTGGTGCCAATGATTGGTATTTAGGCCGTATTTTAGTTCCTGTGAAACAAATTCAGGATAAACTTTATACTGGCGGCCATGATTCTGATGTATATGCTTATTATAGCGGAGTGTTACATGCGGAAGCATTGCAAGCTAATATTAAACGTTTGAACGCAAATTGTTGGGAAAAAGTGGATTCGCAAAGCATGACTCAAGGTATTTATGATGCGATGCGTGATTTGCAAAAAGGCAAAGAGCGCGGTGAAAATGATGAATATATTGCGCAAGGTAGTGAAGCACTGCTGAAAGCCTGCACATCTAAATAATTGTTTTTCAACAAGCTGCTGGTCGATTTATTTCACCAGCAGCTTTATTTTTAAATTATTAAGGAGCAAGAATGTTAGAACTTTCGGAAAGCAACATTCATTTAAATGCTAACGCAGCTGATAAACAACAAGCGATTGAAATGGCAGCGTCCGCATTAGTTCAAGCAGACAATGTTGAAAATGGTTACTTACAAGGAATGCTAGCCCGCGAGTTGCAAACCTCAACCTTTTTAGGCAATGGCATCGCTATTCCTCATGGCACCTTGGATACTCGTTCGATGGTAAAGAAAACGGGTGTACAAGTGTTTCAATTTCCTCAAGGCATAGAATGGGGCGAAGGAAATATTGCTTATGTCGTGATTGGTATTGCGGCGCGATCTGATGAGCATTTGTCCTTGTTACGTCAACTTACTCACGTTTTGAGTGATGAAGATACCGCAGCGAAGTTAGCAAAAATAACCGATGTTGCTGAATTTCGTGCGATTTTAATGGGTGAAACTATCGAACCGTTTGAAATTCCTGCTGCTAATATCAGTTTAGATGTAGATACACAAAGTTTATTAACTTTAGTCGCGATTAATGCAGGGCAATTGCAGGTGCAAAGTGCGGTGGAAAATCGTTTTATTTCTGAAGTGATTAACAATGCGGCATTACCGCTTGGCAAAGGGTTATGGGTAACGGATTCTGTTCTAGGTAATGTGAAAAATGCCTTGGCATTTAGTCGTGCCAAAACGATTTTTAGTCACAATGGAAAAGCTGTAAAAGGCGTGATAACCGTTTCAGCTATCAGTGATCAAATTAATCCAACTTTGGCGCGTTTATTAGATGACGATGTTCAAACAACCTTGCTCAATGGTAATTCAACAGAAATTTTGACCGCACTTTTGGGTTCATCGAGTGATGTTGAAACTCAATCTGTAGAGGGGGCCGTTGTAGGAACCTTTACGATTCGTAATGAACACGATTTACATGCGCGTCCAAGTGCAAATTTGGTTAATGAAGTGAAAAAATTCACTTCGAAAATTACCGTGCAAAATCTTACTCGTGAAAGTGAAGTTGTCAGCGCAAAAAGCTTGATGAAGATAGTTGCGCTTGGTGTAACACAAGGGCATCGTTTACGTTTTGTGGCAGAAGGGGAAGATGCAAAACAAGCTATTGAAGCATTGGGCAAAGCGATTGCTGATGGTTTGGGCGAGAATGTTTCTGCGGTGCCACCATCCGAACCAGATACCATTGAGATTATGGGGAAACAAATTCACGCACCAGCGGTAAGCGAAGATCATAACTTGCCAGCAAATGCTATTGAGGCAGTGTTTGTGGTTAAGAACGAACACGGTTTGCACGCTCGCCCAAGTGCAGTGTTGGTAAACGAAGTGAAAAAATATAATGCCTCTGTGGCGGTTCAGAATCTTGATCGTAATTCTCAATTAGTGAGCGCGAAAAGCTTGATGAAAATTGTGGCATTAGGTGTAGTGAAAGGGACTCGTTTACGTTTTGTTGCGACGGGCGATGAAGCGCAACAGGCTATTGACGGAATCAGTGCGGTGATCGAATCAGGTTTAGGGGAATAGTATGGCAAGCGTCGTAACAATTACCTTAAATGCGGCCTATGATTTAGTCGGGCGTTTAAATCGTCTCCAACTTGGTGAAGTAAATACCGTAGAAACCCTTGGTTTATTTCCTGCTGGGAAAGGCATTAATGTCGCAAAAGTACTAAAAGATTTAGGCGTTGATGTTGCAGTAGGTGGTTTCTTGGGCAAGGATAATTCAGCTGATTTCGAGCAAATGTTTAATAAGCACGGTTTGGAAGATAAATTCCACCGTGTTGATGGCAAAACGCGTATCAATGTAAAAATTACCGAGACTGAAGCGGATGCTACAGATTTAAATTTCTTGGGATATCAAATAAGCCTACAAGTTTGGCAACAATTTGTGATGGATTCTTTGGCTTATTGTTTAAATTATGACATTGTCGCAGTGTGTGGCAGTTTACCTCGAGGTGTATCTCCTGAATTGTTTGCTGATTGGTTGAATCAGCTTCATCAAGCTGGCGTAAAAGTTGTGCTTGATAGTAGCAATGCTGCGCTCACCGCTGGATTAAAAGCGAAACCTTGGCTAGTAAAACCCAATCATCGAGAACTTGAGGCTTGGGTTGGTCATTCATTAAATAGTCTTGAAGAAATTATTGCGGTAGCATGGCAACTCAAAGCGGAAGGCATTGAAAACGTGATTATTTCAATGGGCGAAAAAGGTTCTTTATGGATTAATAATGAAGGCGTGCTCAAAGCCGAACCACCAAAATGTGAAAATGTAGTGAGTACTGTTGGAGCAGGGGATTCCATGGTAGCAGGCTTAATTTATGGTTTTGAAAAAGGTTTATCGAAAGCTGAAACCTTAGCTTTTGCTACGGCTGTGTCCGCTTTTGCTGTGTCGCAAAGTAATGTTGGTGTGAATGATTTGAGTTTACTTGACTCCATTTTAGAAAAAGTACAAATAACGATGATTGAAGGATAGTATGAAGTTATTTTTAACCCAATCAGCTAATGTAGGCGATGCGAAAGCCTATTTATTACATGAAGTTTTTCGAGCAGCTGCACAAAAAGCGAATGTCTCTATTGTAGAAACACCAGCTGAAGCAGAGCTTGTTCTCGTATTTGGTTCTGTCTTACCAAATAACCCCGCTTTAGTTGGTAAAAAAGTCTTTATTATCGGCGAAGCTATCGCTATGATTTCACCTGAAGTCACGCTGGCAAATGCCTTAGCCAATGGAGCAGATTATGTTGCACCGAAAAGTGCGGTGAGTTTTACAGATGTTTCTGGTGTAAAAAATATTGTTGCGGTAACAGCTTGTCCAACTGGCGTTGCGCATACGTTTATGTCAGCCGAAGCGATTGAAGCCTATGCGAAAAAGCAAGGTTGGAATGTCAAAGTTGAAACCCGTGGTCAAGTTGGGGCTGGCAATGAAATTACTGCAGAAGAAGTCTCGGCGGCTGATTTGGTATTTGTTGCAGCAGATATTGATGTGCCTTTAGATAAATTTAAAGGTAAGCCAATATATCGCACTTCAACAGGCTTAGCCTTGAAGAAAACCGAGCAAGAATTTGATAAAGCATTTAAAGAAGCCAAAATTTTTGATGGTGGAAATAATGCGGGAGCGAAAGAAGAAAGCCGTGAGAAAAAAGGTGTGTACAAACACTTAATGACTGGCGTTTCTCATATGTTACCGTTAGTGGTTGCGGGGGGATTGTTGATCGCGATTTCCTTTATGTTCAGTTTTAATGTAATTGAAAATACTGGGATTTTGCAAGATCTTCCAAATATGTTGATGAATATCGGTAGTGGTGTGGCGTTCAAGTTAATGATTGCCGTGTTTGCTGGTTACGTTGCATTTTCTATCGCTGATCGTCCAGGGCTTGCTGTTGGTTTGATTGCAGGGATGCTGGCAAGTGAAGCGGGCGCAGGGATTCTTGGCGGTATTATTGCAGGTTTCTTAGCAGGCTATGTGGTGAAAGGGCTGAATGTGATTATTCGATTGCCAGCAAGCCTGACTTCATTAAAACCGATTTTAATTTTACCGCTCTTGGGTTCGATGATTGTTGGCTTGACGATGATTTATCTCATCAATCCACCCGTGGCTGAAATTATGAAAGAGCTAAGTAATTGGCTTACTTCAATGGGCGAAGTGAATGCGATTGTGTTGGGCGCAATTATCGGCGCAATGATGTGTATTGATATGGGCGGACCGGTAAATAAAGCAGCGTACACTTTTTCGGTTGGATTGATTGCATCCCAAGTTTATACGCCAATGGCTGCGGCAATGGCCGCGGGTATGGTTCCTCCAATTGGTATGACAGTTGCGACTTGGATTGCTCGCAATAAATTCACAGTTAGCCAACGCGATGCGGGAAAAGCGTCATTTGTCCTTGGTTTATGCTTTATTTCTGAAGGTGCATTACCATTTGTGGCAGCAGATCCAATTCGTGTCATTATTAGCTCTGTGATTGGTGGTGCGGTGGCTGGTGCGATTTCAATGGGATTAAATATTACATTACAAGCTCCACACGGCGGATTATTTGTAATTCCATTTGTATCTGAGCCATTGAAATATCTTGGTGCAATTGCGATTGGTGCTTTATCAACAGGCGTAGTTTACGCCGTCATTAAATCGAAAAACAATGCGGAATAATACCGCACTTTGAATGTAAAAAAGCCGATTCATTTGAATCGGCTTTTATTTTGGAATAGATTTATTTTTCACGATCGTCGATCGTTTGTAGCAAATAATTTCCCTCTGCATCAGCAAGACTGCGGAAACCTACATTCGTGATTTTGTAGGGATACTTTGTTCGATAAGTAAAGTTTTCGTGATGATGTCCGTGGAATACTTGCTTAACCCCCATCTTCATTGCCAAATCATTGATTACTTGGAAACCCATCGGATGTGGTTTAGGTGCTTCATGACAAATCAATACATCCGCTTGTTGATTTTCTAAGATTTCAATATCGGATGGAAAAATTGACGTGCGATGACGCAAAGGCACACCGCCTCGCCAGATTTTCTCCTGTGGGCTATATTGACAATAATGAATAGGATCAAAAAACATGGGGCGATTGGGCGGCATCCAAATTTGCCCGCGGAACACACCGCCTAACCCAGCAATGCGAGTACCTTGAATATCAACTACGCGATTGTGTAAATTTCGTGATTGCCATTCAGAGCCCCAAATCGCATCAAAAGCACTAATTGTTTTGCTATCATGATTTCCATGAATAAACCAAATATCACAATGTTGTGCGAGTTTATCCAACTCATCTGTTGTGATGAGCTGTAAATCGCCTAAAATTATGAGTGCGACATTTTCCTGTTTTCTCACAAAAGGGTAAATATGATCGTAGCTTCCGTGTGGATCACCGGCAAATAAGATCATTGATGTTTTCCTTTTATAACAAATGGACTATTTTGCAATTCACTGATTTCTTCTTCATTTAACACTTTCTCAATGACTGCTTTAACTTGGTTATAACGGTCAAGATAACTTGGCGATTCAATCTCTATATAAGGAACTTTATATTTATCTAACAGTTTTTTGAGTAGTTGTTGAAATTGTTGGCGTTGTTTTTGTGAGCCTAAGCTGCGTAAGCCATCATCCACCCATTCAGTATTATTTTTCAGCAAAATAGTGACATCGAAGGGATATTCTTTAATCATTGAGTCTAAAAATGGGTGAGCTTTTCCTTCATATTGAATGCAGAAAGCTTGCGTGGTGATGAAATCCGTATCAATAAATGCAATTTTATGTGCATGGCGCACGGCATAATCAATATATCGTTGATGACCAAGAGCCATTTGCGGATAATCAGAATATTGCATAGCTTGCTCATTACCACCGAGTTTTTCAAATACAAATTCACGTCCGTATTCCCATGCAGAGGTGGTATTAAATACGGCGGCTAACTTATTAACGAGCACGCTTTTACCGCTACTTTCTCCACCTAAAATTGCCACCGTTTTGGCAAAGAAAGGACGAACTTCTTTCGGAATAAATTTCCAATATTGGAATGGTGTCGTACGAATTTTAGTTGCGGACACATTAAAGAAAGTGCGGTCAGGATCGACTAACGAAACTTCTAAACCTAAGTATTTCTCGTAAGGCGCTTTATCTTGAGGTTCGCTACTAAATACGATTGAAGGTTCAAAATGCTTTTCATTAAATAACGTTTTAACTGCTTCACTCCAAGATTGCCAGCCATTTGGATAACTTGGAATACCGTCTTCAACCAAATGATGAATAAAAATCTGATTTTTTTGATATTTGAAAATTTGCTGCATCCAACGCAAACGATCCTGCACGGTTGGCATACGTTTCATTTTACTATCGTAAAATAATTTCAAATCGCGCTCCGTATCACTACACACGATAACGTGCAGTTCATCTACTTTACTGAACGCTTCATAAATCATATTTATATGACCTGTGTGTACGGGATAAAATTTCCCGAAAATGACACCGACTTTTTTCTCTTTTGCTTTTGACATAATCCGTTCTTGATAGCGTAAGAATTGAGTGCGTTTATTGTAGGCTAAATGAAAATATTTTTCACGTTCTGATTTAGTGCCTAGGTATTTTGCGCTATACTTAGTGCGCATTCTCAGGGCAGGGTGAAATTCCCTACCGGTGGTAAAGCCCACGAGCGTTTAAAAGTGCGGTCAATTTTTGGCAAATTTTCCCTGCTAAATTGTCCTGTTCTTCACTTTTAAAGTCAGCAGATTTGGTGAAATTCCAAAGCCGACAGTAAAGTCTGGATGAAAGAGAATAAAAGGAGTTGGCTTCCCAAATCGTTCATTTTATTTGCATTTCTCAGCCCTGATTCTGGTATTTAATTGAAATCTCAAATTAGGAAATTACTATGAATCAGTCAATTTTATCCCCATTCGGCAATACCGCTGAAGAACGCGTACTTAACGCAATTAATGCTTTCAAAGATGGAAATGGTGTATTAGTTTTAGATGATGAAGATCGTGAAAATGAAGGTGATTTAATTTTCCCGGCAGAAACAATCACACCAGAACAAATGGCAAAATTAATTCGTTATGGAAGTGGTATAGTTTGTTTATGCATTACCGATGGACGTTGCCAACAACTCGATTTGCCACCAATGGTAGAACACAATAATAGCGTAAACAAAACGGCTTTTACGGTTACGATTGAGGCTGCAAAAGGTGTTTCTACAGGCGTATCTGCCGCAGACCGAGTAACCACTATTCAAACGGCGATTGCGGATAATGCTGTTCCGACAGATTTACATCGTCCGGGCCATGTATTTCCACTTCGTGCAGCAAATGGCGGTGTCCTTACCCGTCGCGGACATACTGAAGCTTCCGTTGATTTAGCACGTCTGGCAGGATTTAAAGAAGCAGGCGTTATTTGTGAAATCACGAATGACGACGGCACAATGGCTCGCGCCCCTGAGATTGTAGAATTTGCGAAAAAATTTGGTTATTCTGTGCTAACCATTGAAGATTTGGTTGAATATCGTTTAACTCATAATATTTAGCATGAAGAAGTGCGGTGAAAATTTCTATGATTTTTCACCGCACTGTTTATATTATACAGCTTCATCTTTTTATTTATTTTGGTAACTTTTATGCAGAGCACAGAACAACACAATTATGTCATTAGTTTAACTACTGAACAAAAACGCCGAAAACATATTACAGAAGAATTCTGTAAGCAGAATATTCCTTTTGAATTTTTTGATGCTATCACGCCTGACCTTATTGAAGAAACCGCTAAAAAATTTAATATTACATTAGATCGCTCTCCTAAAGCCAAGTTGTCGGATGGGGAAATTGGTTGTGCATTAAGTCATATTGTCTTGTGGAATTTAACCTTAGAGAACAATTTAAACTATATCAATATTTTTGAAGATGACATTCATCTAGGGGAAAATGCCAAAGAATTATTAGAAATTGATTATATTTCTGATGATATTCATGTTTTAAAATTAGAAGCAAATGGCAAAATGTTCTTTAAAAAACCACAAACTGTAAAATGTGATAGAAATATTTATCCTATTACGGTAAAGCAATCTGGAACTGCTGGATATACTGTTACAGCGAAAGGGGCTAAATATTTACTTGAATTAGTAAAAAATAAACCGCTTGATGTAGCTGTTGATTCTCTTGTTTTTGAGGATTTTTTACATTTCAAAAATTATAAAATAGTACAACTTTCACCCGGTATTTGTGTTCAAGATTTTGTTTTGAATCCAAGCAATCCTTTTGAAAGTAGCTTAAAAGAGGGGCGAGATAGAGTGCATGGAAGTCAACATAAGTCTTCTGTTTTAGAAAAAATAAAAAATGAATTTGGACGAGTAAAAATAAAAATGTTCGGAAAACAAGTTCCATTTAAATAACAAAAGAGCAGTTAAAAATCCCATTGAATTTTAACTGCTCTTTTTGTTTATTTTATTTCTGGTAAATTTACTGCACCTTCATAGCCTAATTGTCGCCATGCTTCATAAACCGTTACTGCGACAGAATTAGACAAGTTCATACTGCGACTATTGGCTGTCATTGGAATGCGGATTTTTTGTTCCATCGGCATTTCATTTAAAATTGACATCGGAATGCCGCGAGTTTCGGGGCCAAACATTAAATAATCACCAAGTTCAAACTTTACCTGACTATGTGCTGGACTGCCTTTTGTTGTGAGTGCAAAGAGACGTTTAGGTTTTTCGCTTTCTAAAAAGGCTTCAAAAGTCTTGTGACGTTTGATTTCTGCAAATTCGTGATAATCCAAACCTGAGCGGCGTAAGCGTTTATCATCCCAGGTGAAACCTAGCGGCTCAATTAAGTGCAAGCGAAATCCTGTATTGGCACAAAGGCGAATAATGTTACCGGTATTTTGTGGGATCTCTGGTTCATATAAAACGATATCTAACATAATTTTTTCTCTAATTCTGATATAAACGATAACTCACCATTCCCGTTGTTTTTTCTTTCAATAACGTCCAGTTTTCAGGAGTGATGAGCGGTTTATCTTTCTCTGTTTCTACGTAAATTAACGCATTGGGTTTTAGCCAATTATTTTCACAAAGCAAGTTAATTGCTTGTTCTGCCAAATTAAAATGAAAGGGTGGATCTAAAAACACGACATCAAAGTGCGGTTGATTTTGTGGCTGTTTTAGAAAATCCAAACTACTTTGATTAACCACTTCAGCCTGTTCTGATGAGCATTTGAGTGTTTGTAAATTCTTTTTTAATTGATTGGCGACGGTTTTATCTAATTCTAAAAAAGTCACTTTTTTCGCTTGGCGAGAAAGTGCTTCAAAACCTAATGAACCACTCCCCGCAAAGCCATCTAAACATTCAGACTGATGGATATAAGGCATTAACCAATTAAAAAGCGTTTCTTTCACTCTATCGCCAGTTGGGCGTAAGCCTTCTGAATTTAATACTGGAAGTTTTCGACCTCGCCATAGACCTGCAATAATGCGAACCTCGCCCTTTGCATTTGGCGTTTGTATTTTTTTCATAAAGATTCGATTTTTATTGAAAATTGTGCTTAGTTTAGACGATTTTTTGCTAGAATAAACGACATTTTTATCGGATTACAGTTAAGAGAGCATTTTATGGCTGAAGAAAATAAAAAAGGCGGATTTTGGGCATCGTTATTTGGGCGTAATAAAAAGCAAGATGAACCTAAAATTGAGCCGATAATAGAAGAAAAGATTAAAGATGTCGAGCCATCTATTGAAAAACTTGAAACTCATGATTTAGTTGAAGAACCGTCTGAATTAGAGGCAGTAGAAAGTGCGGTGGAATCTGAGCCGTTTTTAGTAGAAAGCATTGAAACGAATGAAATAGTTGAAGACGAAAAAATACAGGAAATTTCAACCGCACTTGAGCCAGTCGAAGAAATCATCGAAGCGAAAAATTTAGAAGATGACCTTCCTATTACAGAAACCGTGGTTGAATCTGAAATTGTTGAAGATATTAAAGATGAGCTTCAGCCTGTTGTTGAAATTGAAACTCGCGAAAAGCCAAGTGAAGGGGGCTTTTTTAGTCGTTTAGTGAAGGGATTACTGAAAACTAAACAAAATATTGGCGCAGGTTTTCGTAGTTTTTTCTTAGGAAAAAAAATTGATGATGAGTTGTTTGAAGAATTAGAAGAACAACTGTTGATTGCGGATATTGGCGTGCCGACAACAAGTAAAATCATCAAAAATTTGACTGAGCATGCAAGTCGCAAAGAATTACAAGATGCCGAGCTTTTATATCAACAATTAAAAGTAGAAATGGCGGATATTCTTGAGCCAGTAGCACAGCCATTAAAGATTGATAGCACGAAGAAACCTTATGTGATTTTAATGGTGGGCGTAAATGGCGTGGGGAAAACGACGACAATTGGTAAGCTTGCACGTAAATTTCAGGCTGAAGGAAAATCAGTGATGCTCGCAGCAGGTGATACTTTCCGTGCAGCGGCCGTTGAGCAGCTTCAAGTTTGGGGAGAACGCAATCACATTCCAGTTGTTGCCCAAAGCACCGGCTCTGATTCTGCATCGGTGATTTTTGATGCGATGCAATCAGCGGCTGCACGCAATATTGATATTCTTATTGCGGATACGGCGGGTCGTCTGCAAAATAAAAATAACTTAATGGACGAACTGAAAAAAATTGTTCGTGTTATGAAAAAATATGATGAAACTGCACCACATGAAATTATGCTTATGCTGGATGCTGGAACGGGACAAAATGCCATTAGCCAAGCGAAGTTATTTAATGAAGCTGTAGGTTTAACAGGGATCTCTCTAACTAAATTAGATGGCACGGCAAAAGGTGGCGTGATTTTTGCCATAGCCGATCAGTTTAAGTTGCCTATTCGCTATATCGGTGTAGGCGAGAAAATTGAAGATTTACGTGAGTTTAATGCCAAAGAATTTATTGAGGCATTATTCGTTCATGAAGAAGAATAAAAAGAATAAGGAAAAATTGTGATTAAGTTCTCAAATGTTTCTAAAGCCTATCATGGCGCAACACAGCCTGCGTTACAAGGCTTGAATTTTCATCTTCCTGTGGGAAGTATGACTTACTTAGTTGGGCATTCAGGCGCAGGGAAAAGTACATTACTCAAGCTTATTATGGGAATGGAAAAAGCCAATGCGGGTCAAATTTGGTTTAACGGGCACGATATTACTCGCTTGTCGAAATATGAAATTCCATTTCTGCGTCGCCAAATTGGTATGGTTCACCAAGATTATCGTTTACTAACAGATCGTACTGTGGTGGAAAATGTGGCATTGCCATTGATTATTGCAGGTATGCATCCAAAAGATGCGCATACACGTGCGATGGCATCTTTAGATCGTGTAGGATTGCGTAATAAAGCTCACTATTTGCCACCACAAATTTCTGGAGGGGAGCAGCAACGTGTTGATATTGCGCGTGCTATTGTGCATAAACCTCAGCTCTTACTAGCAGATGAGCCAACGGGTAACCTAGATGATGAACTTTCTTTAGGCATTTTTAATTTGTTTGAAGAATTTAATCGTCTCGGAATGACTGTGTTAATTGCTACTCACGACATTAATTTAATTCAACAAAAACCAAAACCTTGTCTTGTACTTGAACAAGGTTATTTACGTTATTAAGGAATAATCATGAGCCGACCAACGGATGCATCCTTTTTTGTTCAAACAGCCTATACTTTGCGTGCAGTATGGGCGGATTTATGGCAACGTAAATTTGGCACGCTGCTCACGATTTTGGTGATTGCTGTATCTCTGACGATCCCAACCGTGAGCTATTTAATGTGGAAAAATTTACATTTAGCGACCACTCAATTTTATCCTGAAAGTGAATTGACGATTTATCTTCACAAAAATTTAAGTGAAGAAGACGCGAATTTAGTGGTAGAGAAAATCCGTCAACAAGAAGGGGTGGAATCACTGAATTATGTCTCTCGTCAAGAAAGTTTAAAAGAATTCAAAAGTTGGTCTGGCTTTGGTGAAGAATTAGAAATTCTAGATGATAATCCATTACCTGCGGTCGTCATGGTAAAACCTACAAGCGAATTTAATGTTTCAGAAAAACGTGATGAGTTACGTACCAATTTAAATAAAATTAAAGGCGTGCAAGAAGTTCGCTTGGATAACGATTGGATGGAAAAATTAACCGCACTTTCTTGGTTAATCGCCCATGTGGCAATTTTCTGCACTGTATTAATGACGATAGCGGTATTTTTAGTTATTGGTAACAGTATTCGCTCTGATGTGTATAGTAGCCGATCAAGTATTGATGTGATGAAATTGCTTGGTGCAACAGATCAATTTATTCTTCGTCCTTATCTTTATACAGGGATGATTTATGCCGTGTTAGGTGGGTTAGTTGCTGCGATTTTTAGTAGCTTTATTATCAGCTATTTTACTTCTGCAGTGAAATACGTAACGGATATTTTTGCCGTTCAATTCAGTTTGAATGGATTAGGCGTTGGGGAATTTGTATTCTTATTAGTGTGCTGTTTAATTATGGGATATGTTGGTGCGTGGATTGTAGCAAAACGACATATTACGCTATTAGATAACCATCAATAATTTTAATATGCTAAGTGCGGTGATTTTTCTAGGTATTTTTCGATGAGAAAATACGGCGATAAATGACTGCACTTTTTATTTGCTTTGAATAAATCCCTTGCAATTTGTTTAACTTTTGTGTAGTATTTGCAGGCTTTCAATATGAAAGCCGTTTAATGTAATCATTTATTAAACGAGCATGACGATATGTCACGCTAAACAATGTTTCCGATTTGGAGACTATATAACAGGTAACTTGCACCTCCTTTTCTATTTTGAAGTTAGAATTGTGATTGGTGTTAGTTTTTTATTAGCTAAATTTTATTGGAGCTCTGGTCTAATGCAGAACCAAAGAATCCGTATCCGCTTAAAAGCTTTCGATCACCGTTTGATCGATCAATCTACTGCGGAGATCGTAGAAACAGCTAAACGTACTGGTGCACAAGTTCGTGGTCCAATCCCTTTACCAACTCGTAAAGAGCGTTTCACCGTGTTGATTTCTCCACACGTGAACAAAGATGCGCGTGATCAATACGAAATTCGTACACACAAACGTTTAGTAGATATCGTAGAGCCAACAGAAAAAACTGTTGATGCATTAATGCGTTTAGATTTGGCTGCCGGCGTGGACGTGCAGATCAGCCTAGGTTAATTAAGAGGTTATTACAATGATTGGTTTAGTCGGTCGTAAAGTTGGTATGACCCGTATCTTCAATGAAGACGGTGTTTCAGTACCAGTTACCGTTATCGAAATCGAAGCCAACCGCGTAACTCAAGTTAAAACTCTTGAAAACGATGGCTATACTGCAGTTCAAGTTACAACTGGTTCTAAAAAAGCGAATCGTGTAACTAAACCTGAAGCAGGCCATTTCGTGAAAGCAGGTGTTGAAGCTGGTCGCGGTTTATGGGAATTTCGTACTGAAGGTGAAGAATTCACTTTAGGTCAAGAAATCAATGTTGACATCTTTGCAGATGTTAAAAAAGTAGATGTTACTGGTACTTCTAAAGGTAAAGGTTTCCAAGGTGGTGTTAAACGTTGGAACTTCCGTACTCAAGATGCTACACACGGTAACTCTTTATCACATCGTGTACTTGGTTCTATTGGTCAAAACCAAACTCCAGGTCGTGTGTTTAAAGGTAAAAAAATGGCAGGACATTTAGGTGCTGAGCGTGTAACCGTTCAATCACTTGAAGTTGTTCGTGTAGATGCTGAGCGTAAATTGCTATTAGTAAAAGGTTCTGTACCTGGTGCTATCAATGGCGATGTTATCGTTAAGCCAGCAGTTAAAGCATAAGTCTAGGAGATAGAGATGGAATTACAAGTTGTAGGTGCAAACGCACTAACTGTTTCTGAAACTACCTTCGGACGTGAGTTTAACGAAGCGTTGATCCACCAAGTTGTTGTTGCTTATGCAGCAGGTGCGCGTCAAGGTACTCGTGCGCAAAAAACTCGTGCTGAAGTGTCTGGTTCAGGTAAAAAACCTTGGCGTCAAAAAGGTACAGGTCGTGCTCGTGCTGGTGATATCAAATCACCAATCTGGCGTTCTGGTGGTATAACCTTCGCGGCTAAACCACAAGATCACAGTCAAAAAGTGAACAAGAAAATGTACCGTGGTGCTATCAAAAGCATTCTTTCTGAATTAGTTCGTCAAGACCGTTTGGTTGTTGTTGAAAAATTCGAATTAGATGCACCAAAAACTAAAGTTTTAGTACAAAAATTAAAAGATTTAGCAGTTGAAGATGCGTTAATTATCACAGCAAGTTTAGATGAAAATCTATTCTTAGCAGCGCGTAACTTATACAAAGTTGATGTACGTGATGTTCAAGGTATCGATCCAGTTAGCTTAATCGCTTTCGATAAAGTGATTGTTACTGTTGACGCTGTGAAACAAATTGAGGAGATCCTAGCATGAGTCAAGAACGTTTGCTAAGCGTGCTACGTGCACCGCACATCTCTGAAAAAGCAACTAACAATGCTGAAAAATCTAACACTGTTGTACTTAAAGTTGCTTTAGATGCGAACAAAGCTGAAATTGCTGCTGCTGTTGCTCAATTATTTGAAGTAAAAGTTGACTCTGTTCGTACCGTGGTTGTTAAAGGTAAAACTAAACGCCGTGGTAGTAAAATGGGTCGTCGCAGCGACTGGAAAAAAGCTTATGTAACTTTAGCCGAAGGCCAAAACTTGGACTTCGTGGACAGTGCAGAGTAATCGGAGGAAATTAGAGAATGGCTATCGTTAAATGTAAGCCGACCTCCGCTGGTCGTCGTCACGTTGTTAAAATCGTGAACCCTGAATTACACAAGGGTAAACCTTACGCACCTCTTCTAGATACTAAATCTAAAACTGGTGGTCGTAACAACTATGGTCGTATTACTACTCGTCACATTGGTGGCGGTCACAAACAACACTACCGTTTAATCGATTTCAAACGTAACAAGTTAGACATCCCAGCGGTTGTTGAGCGTTTAGAATATGATCCAAACCGTTCTGCTAACATTGCTTTAGTGCTTTATAAAGATGGTGAACGCCGTTATATTTTAGCACCTAAAGGTCTGTCAGTAGGCGATCAAATCCAAGCTGGCGTAAACTCACCAATTAAAGTGGGTAACTCATTACCAATGCGTAATATCCCAGTTGGTTCAACAGTACATAACGTTGAATTAAAACCAGGTAAAGGCGGTCAAATCGCTCGTTCTGCTGGTGCTTATGTACAAATCATCGCACGTGAAGGCAACTATGTAACTTTACGTTTGCGTTCAGGCGAAATGCGTAAAGTATTAGCTGAATGTGTTGCTACAATCGGTGAAGTTGGTAACTCAGAACATATGCTTCGCGTATTGGGTAAAGCTGGTGCTAACCGCTGGAGAGGTATTCGCCCTACAGTTCGTGGTACTGCAATGAACCCAGTAGATCACCCACACGGTGGTGGTGAAGGTCGTAACTTTGGTAAACACCCAGTAACTCCTTGGGGCGTTCAAACCAAAGGTAAGAAAACTCGTCACAACAAACGTACTGATAAATATATCGTACGTCGTCGTGGCAAATAATAGATTAAATTAAAGAGGATTAGCCATGCCACGTTCTCTCAAGAAGGGTCCTTTCCTTGACCTACACTTGTTGAAGAAGGTAGAGAAGGCGGTGGAAAGCGGGGATAAAAAACCAATCAAAACTTGGTCCCGTCGTTCAATGATCATTCCATCAATGATCGGATTGACCATCGCAGTCCATAATGGTCGTCAGCACGTTCCTGTTTATGTATCTGATGAAATGATCGGTCATAAGCTTGGTGAATTTGCACCGACTCGTACATACCGCGGTCACGCGGCAGATAAGAAAGCTAAGAAATAAGAGGTAAAGAGATGGAAACTATCGCAAAACATCGTTACGCTCGCACTTCTGCCCAAAAAGCTCGCTTAGTTGCCGATTTAATTCGTGGTAAAAAAGTTGCGCAAGCATTAGAAATCTTAACTTTCACTAACAAAAAAGCAGCAGCTTTAGTGAAGAAAGTTTTAGAATCAGCTATTGCAAACGCAGAGCACAATGACGGTGCAGATATCGATGATCTTAAAGTTGCTAAAATCTTCGTTGATGAAGGTCCTAGCATGAAACGTGTTATGCCACGTGCTAAAGGTCGTGCAGATCGTATTTTAAAACGTACTAGCCACATTACTGTGGTTGTGTCAGATCGTTAATAAGTAGAGGAATAGCAATGGGTCAAAAAGTACATCCACATGGTATTCGCCTAGGTATTGTTAAACCTTGGAGCTCTACTTGGTTCGCGAATACACAAGACTTCGCTGACAATCTTGAAGGCGATTTCAAAGTACGCAAATTCTTAAATAAAGAATTAGCAAATGCTTCAGTTTCACGTATTACTATTGAGCGTCCAGCTAAAAGTATTCGTGTAACTATTCACACAGCTCGTCCTGGTATCGTAATCGGTAAAAAAGGCGAAGATGTTGAAAAATTACGTAACGCAGTGTCTAAAATCGCTGGCGTTCCTGCTCAAATCAACATTGCTGAAGTGAAAAAACCTGAATTAGATGCGAAATTAGTTGCAGATAGCATCGCTTCTCAATTAGAACGTCGTGTAATGTTCCGTCGTGCAATGAAACGTGCGGTACAAAGCGCAATGCGTTTAGGTGCTAAAGGTATCAAAGTTGAGGTTAGCGGTCGTTTAGGTGGTGCAGAAATCGCACGTTCAGAATGGTATCGTGAAGGTCGCGTACCTCTACATACTCTTCGTGCGGACATCGATTATAACACTGCAGAAGCTCACACAACTTACGGCGTAATCGGCGTTAAAGTGTGGATCTTCAAAGGTGAAATTCTTGGTGGAATGGCTGCCGTTGCGCAATCAGAACAACAACCTGCCGACAAGCCTAAAAAGGCTCCTCGCGGTAAAGGTCGTAAGTAAGGAGAAACGCTAAATGTTGCAACCAAAACGTACAAAATTCCGTAAAGTTCACAAAGGCCGCAACCGTGGTATCGCGGGCGGTACTGAAGTTAGTTTCGGTACTTACGGTTTAAAAGCAGTTGGTCGTTGTCGTTTAACCGCTCGTCAAATCGAAGCGGCACGTCGTGCAATGTCACGTGCAGTAAAACGTCAAGGTAAAATCTGGATTCGTGTATTCCCAGATAAACCAATTACTGAAAAACCATTAGAAGTCCGTATGGGTAAAGGTAAAGGTAACGTTGAGTACTGGGTAGCCTTAATCCAACCGGGTAAAGTGCTTTATGAAATGGATGGTGTGTCTGAAGAAGTAGCAAGAAACGCATTTGCATTAGCAGCTGCTAAATTGCCAGTTAAGACCACTTTCGTAACTAAGACGGTGATGTAATGAAAGCTCAAGATTTACGTACAAAAAGTGTTGAAGAGCTGAATGCTGAATTAGTAAACCTTTTAGGTGAACAATTCAAGTTGCGTATGCAGACAGCCACCGGTCAGCTTCAACAAACCCATCAGGCTAAACAAGTGCGTCGTGATATTGCACGTGTAAAAACTGTATTAACCGAAAAGGCGGGTGAGTAATGACTGATAAAATTCGTAGCGTACAAGGTAAAGTTGTTAGCGACAAAATGGAAAAATCTTTCGTTGTTGCTATTGAACGTAAGGTAAAACACCCTTTATATGGTAAATTTATCCGTCGTACAACTAAATTACACGTACACGATGAGAATAATGAAGCCAAAGTTGGTGATACCGTAGAGATTCGCGAATGTCGCCCTCTATCAAAAACCAAATCTTGGACTTTAGTTCGCGTTGTTGAGAAAGCAGTTATTGCTTAATTAATAACAAAGAGTAATAAAATAAAAGCCAATAGTGTAAATCTATTGGCTTTTTTTACATTTAAGTATTGTAAATTTCAACCGCATTTTTAGTAAATGGGCTAAGAGGATAAAGGTAAATTATCATTGCCTTTCTCTTTTTCTTTTGATAAAATCCCACAGCTATCCGCCATTCTGTCTCAGTAGTGCGGATGGGTTCGTCCCGAAAGGGTGTTTTTTTAATCTTAACGGAGCACTAATATGATCCAAGAACAGACTATGCTGGATGTTGCTGATAATTCAGGCGCTCGCAGCGTAATGTGTATCAAGGTTCTAGGTGGATCGCACCGTCGTTATGCTGCGATTGGTGACATCATCAAAATTACTGTAAAAGAAGCAATTCCACGCGGTAAAGTAAAAAAAGGTGATGTATTAAAAGCAGTTGTTGTGCGCACCAAGAAGGGTGTTCGTCGCCCAGATGGCTCAGTTATTCGTTTCGATGGTAACGCTTGTGTAATTTTAAATAATAACACTGAGCAACCAATCGGTACTCGTATTTTTGGACCAGTGACTCGTGAACTTCGTTCTGAGAAATTCATGAAGATCATTTCTTTAGCTCCAGAAGTACTGTAAGGGGAATGTAATGGCTGCTAAAATCCGTCAAAATGATGAAGTAATTGTTCTTACTGGTAAAGATAAGGGCAAACGTGGCAAGGTAACTAAAGTGTTACCAAACGGTAAAGTGTTTGTTGAAGGTATCAACATTATTACTAAACATGAAAAACCAGTTCCTGCATTAGGAAAAGTTGGTGGTTTAGTGAAAAAAGAAGCTGCAATTGACGCTTCAAATGTTGCGATTTTCAATCCTAAAACAAATAAAGCTGACCGTGTAGGTTTTAGATTCGAAGACGGCAAAAAAGTACGTTTCTTCAAATCTAACAATGAAATTATCTAACAAACTGGAGTAATGCGATGGCGAAACTGCATGATTACTACAGAGATCAAGTAGTAAGCGAATTAAAAAATAAATTCGGCTACAAATCTGTCATGCAAGTCCCACGAATCGAAAAGATTACCCTGAATATGGGTGTGGGTGAAGCATTGACCGACAAAAAATTGCTAGACAACGCAGTAGCGGACTTAGCAGCAATCAGCGGTCAAAAACCTTTAGTAACTAAAGCTCGTAAATCTGTTGCTGGCTTTAAAATCCGTCAGGGATATCCAATCGGTTGTAAAGTAACACTACGCGGTGAGCGTATGTGGGAGTTCTTTGAACGTTTAATTACAATTGCTGTTCCACGTATTCGTGACTTCCGCGGTTTAAGCGCGAAATCATTCGATGGTCGTGGTAACTATAGCATGGGTGTGCGTGAACAAATCATCTTCCCTGAAATCGATTACGATAAAGTAGATCGTGTACGTGGTTTAGATATCACTATCACAACTACTGCTAAGAATGATGAAGAAGGTCAAGCACTACTTGCTGCCTTTAATTTCCCATTCCGTAAATAAGGCAGGTTATAATGGCTAAACAATCAATGAAAGCACGCGATGTAAAACGCGTTAAATTGGCTGAAAAATTCTACGCAAAACGTGTTGAATTAAAGAAAATCATTTCTGATGTCAATGCCTCTGATGAAGATCGTTGGGATGCAGTGTTAAAGTTACAAACTTTACCACGTGATTCTAGCCCATCTCGTCAACGTAACCGTTGCCGCCAAACTGGACGTCCTCATGGCGTTTTACGTAAGTTTGGTTTAAGCCGAATTAAGGTTCGTGAAGCTGCAATGCGCGGTGAAATCCCAGGCCTTAAAAAAGCGAGCTGGTAATATACCACTTTATTTTGGAATCGGAGAAAAAGTACAATGAGTATGCAAGATCCAATCGCAGATATGCTGACCCGTATTCGTAACGGTCAAGCTGCGAACAAAGTTGCAATCAATATGCCTTCTTCCAAGCTAAAAGTGGCAATTGCCAACGTATTAGCTGCTGAAGGTTATATCGAAAGCGTAAAAGTTTTAGAAGGTGCTAAACCTGAATTGGAAATTACTTTAAAATATTTCCAAGGCAAACCAGTTGTAGAAAGCATCCAACGTGTAAGTCGTCCTGGTCTTCGTATTTACAAACGTAAAGATGAATTACCAAAAGTTATGGGCGGTTTAGGTGTTGCAGTTATTTCTACATCTAAAGGTGTTATGACTGACCGCGCTGCTCGTCAAGCAGGTTTAGGCGGTGAGATCATCTGTTATGTAGCTTAATAGAGAGGTAGGAAAATGTCTCGTGTTGCAAAGGCACCTGTTAATATTCCTGCCGGCGTTGAAGTTAAACTCGACGGTCAGCTATTAACAGTAAAAGGTAAAAATGGCGAGTTATCTCGCAAAATTCATGAATCAGTTGAAGTAAAACAAGATAACGGACAATTTACGTTCACTCCACGTGAAGGTTTTGTTGAAGCAAATGCTCAATCGGGTACTGCACGTGCATTAGTTAATGCAATGGTTATCGGTGTTACTGAAGGTTTCACTAAAAAATTGGTATTGGTGGGTGTAGGTTACAGAGCTCAACTTAAAGGCAATGCAATTGCATTAAGTTTAGGCTATTCTCACCCAGTAGAGCATACTTTACCGGCAGGTATTACTGCAGAATGTCCATCTCAAACCGAAATCGTGTTGAAAGGTGCAGACAAACAGTTGATCGGTCAAGTTGCAGCAGATATTCGTGCTTATCGCCGTCCTGAGCCTTATAAAGGTAAAGGGGTACGTTACGCTGATGAAGTGGTACGTATCAAAGAGGCTAAGAAGAAATAATTAAGGTAACACTATGGATAAGAAATCAGCTCGTATCCGTCGTGCAGCTCGTGCACGTCATATGATGAGAGAGCAAGGTGTAACTCGTTTAGTTATTCACCGCACTCCACGTCATATTTATGCACAAGTTATTGCACCAAACGGTTCAGAAGTGCTTGCCGCTGCTTCAACTGTTGAGAAAGCAATTCGTGAGCAAGTAAAATACACCGGTAATAAAGATGCTGCTGCTGCAGTAGGTAAAGCTGTTGCAGAACGCGCATTAGCAAAAGGCGTTCAAGCTGTTGCTTTTGATCGTTCCGGTTTTAAATATCATGGTCGTGTCCAAACTTTAGCGGACGCTGCACGTGAAGCTGGTCTACAGTTCTAATGAGGTAAATTGAGATGTCAAACATCGAAAAACAAGTTGGTGAACTGCAAGAGAAGCTAATCGCAGTAAACCGTGTATCAAAAACTGTAAAAGGTGGTCGTATTATGAGTTTCACTGCATTAACTGTGGTGGGCGATGGTAATGGCCGAGTAGGTTTTGGTTATGGTAAAGCACGCGAAGTTCCAGCAGCGATCCAAAAAGCAATGGAAAAAGCACGTCGTAATATGATTAACGTTGCTTTGAATGAAGGTACATTACAGCATCCAGTTAAAGGTGTACATACTGGTTCACGTGTATTTATGCAGCCAGCAAGCGAAGGTACAGGTATCATCGCTGGTGGTGCAATGCGTGCAGTATTAGAAGTTGCAGGTGTACGTAACGTTCTTTCTAAAGCGTATGGTTCTACCAACCCAATTAACGTTGTTCGTGCAACTATTGATGCATTAGCAAACATGAAATCACCAGAAATGGTTGCTGCAAAACGCGGTAAAACTGTTGATGAAATCTTGGGGTAATGAATAATGGCTAAAACTATTAAAGTAACACAAGTTCGTAGTTCAATTGCTCGTTTACCGAAGCATAAAGCTACCTTGCGTGGTCTTGGTCTTCGCCATATGCACCACACTGTTGAGTTAATTGATACGCCTGCAGTACGTGGTATGATTAACCAAGTTTCATACATGGTTAAAGTGGAGGAGTAAGAGATGCGTTTAAATACTCTATCTCCGGCTGAAGGTGCAAAGCATAGCGCTAAACGCCTTGGTCGTGGTATTGGTTCAGGTTTAGGCAAGACAGGTGGCCGTGGTCATAAAGGTCAAAAATCTCGTACTGGTGGCGGTGTTCGTCGCGGTTTCGAAGGTGGTCAAATGCCGTTATACCGTCGTTTACCAAAATTTGGTTTCACTTCAATGAAAGCTGCAGTAACTGCAGAAGTTCGTTTGAATGAATTAACCAAAGTTGAAGGTAATGTAGTAACCTTAGAAACATTAAAAGCAGCAAATATCTTAACTAAAGATATCCAATTCGCTAAAGTAGTTTTAGCGGGTGAAGTGAAATCTGCAGTAACAGTTCGTGGTTTGCGTGTAACTAAGGGTGCAAAAGCAGCAATTGAAGCTGCTGGCGGTTCAGTTGAGGAATAATTAGCAAATGGCTAAACAACCAGGTTATCAAGCAAGAAGTACTAATAGCGGTAAAGGTGAATTAAAAAGCCGATTACTTTTCGTTTTAGGTGCGCTTATCGTTTACCGAATTGGTTCTTTCATTCCGGTTCCTGGTATTGATGCGGCTGTGCTAGCTCAATTAGTTGAACAACAAAAAGGCACCATCATTGACATGTTTAACATGTTCTCTGGTGGTGCATTAAGCCGTGCATCTATCTTAGCATTAGGTATTATGCCGTATATCTCGGCATCTATTGTAATTCAGTTGCTTGCAACGGTTTCTCCTGCTTTAGCAGAATTAAAGAAAGAAGGTGCTGCTGGTCAACGTAAAATTTCTAAGTATACTCGGTATGCGACAGTTGTTTTTGCAACCATTCAGGCAGTAGCTATTTCAACAGGTTTACCAAATATGTTACCTGGCTTAGTGCCAAATGTTGGATTTGGTTTTTACTTCACTTCAGTTGTTAGCTTAGTAACTGGAACTATGTTCCTCATGTGGTTAGGTGAACAAATTACTGAAAGAGGTATTGGTAACGGTATTTCAATTCTTGTTTTTGGCGGTATCGTAGCTGGTTTACCATCGGCTATACTTCAAACTATTGAGCAGGCTCGTCAAGGACAGATGCATCCATTAGTGCTTCTTCTTATCGCAGCTATTGTATTTGCAGTAACTTATTTCGTTGTTTTTGTTGAAAGAGGACAGCGTAGAATTCGCGTTGAATATGCAAAGCGTCAACAAGGTCGTCAAATTTTAGGTGGTCATTCGACACATTTACCATTGAAAGTAAATATGGCAAACGTAATGCCGGCAATTTTTGCCTCAAGTATTATTTTATTTCCTGCTACCTTAACTCAATGGTTTGGACAAAATGATAAGTTTGAGTGGTTAAATAACTTATCTATGCTGTTGAATCCGGGTCAACCTCTTTATTTGCTTGTTTATGCTGTAGCAATTATTTTCTTTAGCTTCTTTTACACTGCAATGCAGTATAATCCGCGAGATACAGCAGATAATCTAAAAAAATCTGGTGCATTTATTCCAGGAATTAGACCAGGGGAACAAACATCTCGTTATATTGATAAAGTTATGACTCGTCTTACACTGATTGGCGGTCTTTATGTAACGTTTGTGTGTTTAGTTCCTTATATTATGACATCGGCTTGGGATGTTAAATTTTACTTCGGTGGAACATCTCTTTTAATTGTAGTCGTTGTAATTATGGATTTCATCGTGCAGGTTCAGAGTCACTTAATGTCGTCTCAATATGAGTCTGCGTTGAAAAAAGCAAACCTTAAAGGTTTTGGACAATAATTGTTCATTTAGTAGAAAAGGATAAGCAATGAAAGTTCGTGCTTCCGTAAAGAAAATGTGTCGTAACTGTAAAATTGTTAAACGTGAAGGTGTTGTACGCGTATTGTGCAGCGATCCTAAACATAAACAACGTCAAGGTTAATTCATATTTTTTCTTGCAAAGAACCAGTTGAGCAGTTATACTGCTCAACTCATTTATGTCCTTGGTATTCTGTTTGAGTATCCTGAAAACGGGCTTTTCAAGATCAGAATACCAAATTAGTTAAAATAATAGGAGTGCATAGTGGCCCGTATTGCAGGCATTAACATTCCTGATCACAAACACGCTGTAATCGCTTTAACTGCAATTTACGGTATTGGTAAGACTCGTTCAAAAGCTATTTGTGCTGCAGCGGGTATTGCTGAAGATGTTAAGATCAGAGAATTGTCTGAAGAGCAGATTGACAAACTGCGTGACGAAGTTGGTAAATTTACCGTTGAAGGTGATTTACGTCGTGAAGTAACACTAAACATCAAACGTCTTTTAGACTTAGGTTGTTATCGTGGTTTACGTCACCGTCGTAGTTTACCGGTACGTGGTCAACGTACTAAAACTAATGCGCGTACCCGTAAGGGTCCACGTAAGCCGATCAAAAAATAGTCGGGGTAAATAAAGAATGGCTAAAACACCAGTTCGTGCACGTAAACGTGTAAAAAAACAAGTCGTAGATGGCGTAGCACATATTCACGCATCTTTCAATAATACAATCGTTACTATTACTGACCGTCAAGGTAACGCTCTAGCATGGGCGACTGCAGGTGGTTCAGGTTTCCGTGGTTCTCGTAAATCTACCCCGTTCGCTGCGCAAGTTGCTGCTGAACGTTGTGCTGAAATTGTTAAAGAATTCGGCTTAAAGAACTTGGAAGTTATGGTTAAAGGTCCGGGTCCAGGTCGTGAATCTACAATTCGCGCGTTAAACGCAGCGGGTTTCCGTATCACGAATATTACTGATGTGACTCCGATTCCTCATAACGGTTGTCGTCCACCGAAAAAACGTCGCGTTTAAGACGTATATAGGATAGTTGGAGAAAGAAAATGGCAAGATATTTGGGTCCAAAACTCAAGCTCAGCCGTCGTGAAGGTACTGATTTATTTCTTAAATCAGGCGTGCGTGCGATTGATTCAAAATGTAAAATTGATACAGCACCTGGTCAACATGGTGCTCGTAAACCGCGTTTGTCTGACTATGGTAGTCAATTACGTGAAAAACAAAAAGTTCGTCGTATCTATGGTATTTTAGAACGTCAATTCCGTAACTACTATAAAGAAGCAAACCGTTTAAAAGGTAACACTGGTGAAAATTTATTAGTGTTATTAGAAGGTAGATTGGATAACGTTGTTTATCGCATGGGATTTGCTGCAACTCGTGCAGAAGCTCGCCAATTAGTGAGCCATAAAGCGATTGTTGTAAATGGTCGTGTTGTTAACATTCCATCTTTCCAAGTTTCTGTAAATGATGTTGTTGCTGTTCGTGAGAAATCTAAAAAACAAGCACGTATTAAAGCGTCATTAGAATTAGCAGAACAAAGAGAAAAACCAACATGGTTAGAAGTTGATTCTGCAAAAATGGAAGGTGTGTTCAAACGTGTTCCTGAACGTTCTGATTTATCAGCAGATATTAACGAACATCTGATCGTTGAGCTTTACTCTAAATAATAGTTAAGCTTAAAAGCAAAGAGAGGATAAAATGCAGGGTTCTGTTACAGAATTTTTAAAACCACGTTTAGTAGATATTGAACAAATTAGTTCAACTCATGCTAAAGTGATCTTAGAGCCGTTAGAGCGTGGTTTTGGCCATACTCTAGGTAATGCATTACGTCGTATCCTTCTGTCTTCAATGCCAGGTTGTGCTGTAACTGAAGTGGAAATTGATGGCGTATTGCACGAATATAGTAGTAAGGAAGGTGTTCAAGAAGATATTCTTGAAGTTCTTTTAAACCTTAAAGGTCTAGCGGTTAAAGTACAGAATAAAGATGATGTTATTCTGACACTAAATAAATCTGGAATTGGCCCTGTTGTTGCAGCGGATATCACCCATGATGGTGATGTTGAAATTGTGAATCCGAATCATGTAATCTGTCACTTAACTGACGAAAATGCATCAATCAGTATGCGTATTCGAGTTCAGCGTGGTAGAGGATATGTTCCAGCTTCAGCTCGCACTCATAGTCAAGCAGAGGAGCGCCCAATTGGTCGCTTACTTGTTGATGCTTGTTACAGCCCAGTTGATCGCATTGCATATAATGTTGAAGCAGCTCGTGTTGAACAACGTACCGACCTAGATAAACTTGTTATCGAGTTAGAAACTAATGGAACCCTTGAGCCTGAAGAAGCAATTCGTCGTGCTGCAACAATCTTAGCAGAGCAACTCGATGCATTCGTTGATTTGCGTGATGTTCGTCAACCTGAGATTAAGGAAGAAAAACCGGAATTTGATCCGATTTTATTACGTCCTGTAGATGATTTAGAGTTGACAGTTCGTTCTGCTAACTGTTTGAAAGCAGAAACAATTCATTATATCGGTGATTTAGTACAACGTACAGAAGTTGAATTATTAAAAACACCTAATCTTGGTAAGAAATCTCTTACTGAAATTAAGGATGTGCTCGCTTCACGTGGCTTGTCACTTGGTATGCGCCTTGAAAATTGGCCACCAGCAAGTATTGCTGAAGACTAGTTTGGTCATAGGTTAAGATTTTTCTGAGAAGGATAAGATCATGCGCCATCGTAAGAGTGGTCGTCAACTAAACCGTAATAGCAGCCATCGCCAAGCGATGTTTCGTAACTTAGCAAGTGCTTTAGTTAGTCATGAAATCATTAAGACTACTTTGCCTAAAGCTAAAGAATTACGCCGTGTAGTTGAACCGTTAATTACATTAGCAAAAGTAGATAGCGTTGCAAACCGTCGTTTAGCATTCGCTCGTACTCGCAACGTTGAAACTGTTGCAAAATTATTTAATGAATTAGGTCCACGTTTTGCTCAACGTGCAGGTGGTTACACTCGCATTTTGAAATGTGGTTTCCGTGTAGGCGATAATGCACCAATGGCATACATTGAGTTAGTTGATCGCCCAGAAGTTGCTGAAGCAGCTACTGAGGAATAAAAATCAATTCAAAGGAAAAGCTCACTTTATAGTGAGCTTTTTTATTTTATATGTAAGTAAAAAGAGCTTTATTTACTGAAAAATTATTTAGATAGATAGTTCAAAACCATAATATTGAATTTAAGAGCAGATTCGTAAATGTCTTGTATTTTTGTCTAGAATTCCTTGTTTCTTTAATTCTTGACTAATACGAATGGCAGTTTCTGTTTCGCATCCACAAAATTCAGCTACTTCTCGGTAGGTCCAAGGATAATCGGGATAACTTTCAGTTAGATTTTCAATTGCATCAATTATACGCTCGTAGCTTCGTTTATAGGCTGTACTACTTACTCGGTGTTCTGCGTCATATAATTCATTCGAAAGTTGTTTCATAAGATAGCGGGAAAAATCAGGATTATTTGCGATAAAAGTAGTGTGATTTCCAGGAAATATACGAATAATATCTGCTTCTAGTAATACCTTTGCACTACAATGATAAGTTGTTTCACTAAAGATTGTTCTAAACCCAAAATACTCGTTAGCATGATAAAGTCGAATCAAGGTTTCTTTACCATTTTCTAAGCTATGATAAAGCCCGACAAGCCCTCGTTTTAAAAAATAAAATTCTTTAGGTTTTTCACCTTGAGTATAAATTAAGCTGTTTTTCCCTAGTGTTTTACTTTCAGAAATAATGCATTGGTGTAAGTTTTGAGGTAAATAAGGTGATGAGCTTGACATAAATATCCTTTTAATACATAAACAACTTTAGGTTACTATACAAATTTCTGTTTTTATCCGCTATAAGCAAGTTTTAAAAGTGTTAACTTGGTAACAAAATTTTTATTTTAAATGAATAATGTTATTTTGCGTTACCAAAGCATTTTGCAAATTCTTTCAAATAGGGTTCCATGTGAGAGAGCGCTGCATAATAGGCTTCACAGAGTTGATTATGTGGTTTTCCAAATCCTTGAACAGTTCGATGTTTTGGGCAACCTCCATGACAGGCAAAACGAAATTTACAGCTTTTGCATCGTTCGGAAAGAAAGGATTTCGCTGAACTAAAATGTTTTTGTTTTATGTTATCAACTAATGTTACTACTGGTGTTTCTATGAGGTTTCCCAATTTGTATTCAGGGTATACATAATGATCGCAACTATAAATATCGCCATTTTGTTCAATAACTAATTGATCACCGCAGGTTTCACGAAAAATACATAAATCAGGTTGTAATCCAAGATAAGCCATAAACCATTGTTCAATAAATTGAATCCCAATCTTTCCTACATCATTGGCGTACCATTCATCAAAAATATTAATTAGAAACTGGCCATAATCCTTTGCAGAGGCTTGTTGCTTATAATCTCCCATTAGTGGAATAAATTGCATATATAGTGATCCAATTCGTTTTAGAAAATGATAGATTTCTTTGCCATGTAGAACATTTAGATTATGCACTACAGTGAGAGTATTAAAAGACACTTGATAGTTATGTAGTAAATCTAGTGCATCTATTACTTGTTGAAATGTGCCTTTGCCATTTTTAGTTAAACGATAGGTATCGTGTAAGTGTTTTGGACCATCTATAGAAAGCCCCACAAGAAAATTATGATCATGTAGAAAACGACACCAATCGGCATTAAGTAATATACCATTGGTTTGTAGCGAATTTTCAATTTGTTTCCCATTAGCGTATTTATGCTGAAAATCGACCGCTCTTTTATAGAAATCAAGGCCTGCCATGGTTGGTTCACCGCCTTGCCAGAGGAAAGTTACTTGTTGTTGAGGGGCTGTTTCTATGTAAGATCTGATATAGGTTTCTAATACCTCATCACTCATGGCCCGTTGATTTAAATGAGGTTTTTCCAAGTAAAAGCAATACTGGCAATCTAAATTACAAATTGAGCCAGTAGGTTTTGCCATTAATTGAAATGCGTTCATACATCATATCCTTTCTATTTTTTTCATCATAACAGAATATTTTTAAGTGTATATGATGCTGATCATAAGATATGCTCATCCCCTTACGCCACAATTAGAATATATTATTAAGCTGATTTTCTTGATAGGAGTAGCAATGGCAATTAGTACAATTTTTATCTTACTGATTTGCGGTATTTGTACCAATATGGTTTCTGCTATTTTGGGTATTGGCGGTGGGGTCTTGATGGTGCCAATTTTACGTACATTATTTCCAGAATTGCCGATTCAAGTTATTTCAGCTACGTCACTCACCATTGTAATGTGTACCGCATTGATTAACTTATTATTTTTCCATAAGCAAAAAATCAAAATTGATTATATCAATATGATTTTATGGTCTATTGCTATGGTGATTGGCGTGCAAATTGGTTTTGAATTAAGTTTTTATTTTTCTACAGCGATAATTAGTTTAATTTTTACAGTCAGTTTGAGTGCACTTGCGATTAAAACATTTTTAAACAGATCGAGAACACAAATAGAAGTGTCTAATATGTCTCCTATAGAACGAGCTAAAGGTAGTATTAGTTGCTGCGGAGGAGGCTTAATTGCCGGTATTACAGGTATTGGAGGCGGATCTATCCTTGCTCCGCTTGTAGGCCAATTAAAAGGGGTAAAAACGCAGCAAATTGCCGTTTATACGAACTACATGATGATTATTGGTGGGATTGGTAATTTATATGGCTATCTCACAAGAGCCTTTCCTTATGATGTCAGTCTAAGTGGTCAATTAGGATATGTAAATTTTCTTGTGGTTGGTGTCGTTACTCTGGGGTCATTTGGAATGAGTTTCTTCTCAATGAAATTGCGTGGATTAATGAATCCGGCTTTAACAAGAAAATTATTGGCGATTATTTTATTTTGTATTGCAGCCTATATGTGCATTTTGGAATTTGTATGCCATTAAATCGAATAAACTAGACCTAGTTATTCTAGGTCTATTCCCTAATTAGCGTTTTCGCAATCTCTCTTGCTTGTGCATCAATTTCGAGTACATCATCAATATTTTGAATGGTATAAGGCGAAATTTTCTCAATTGTTTTTGCATTAATTTTTGCAATATCCATAAAGCTAATTTGACGATCTAAAAATGCTTGTACGGCAATTTCATTAGCTGCATTCATTGCTGTTGTCGCATACTGACCCGCAGCAAAGGCATCAATAGCCAGTTTTAAATTTGGATAACGATTAAAATCAGGTTCAATAAACGTCAGTTCTTTGACTTTAAAGAAATCGAGTGGTTCTACCCCAGCAAAAGTGCGCTGAGGATATGCCATAGTTTCTGCAATTGGTGTACGCATATCTGGATTTCCCATTTGAGCAATGACTGAGCCATCAACATAACGTACCATAGAATGAATAATCGATTGTGGATGAATAATGACTTCCATTTCTTCCGCACTTGCGTTGAAAAGCCAGCGAGCCTCAATGTATTCCAAGCCCTTATTCATCATTGTAGCTGAATCGACAGAGATTTTTTTACCCATAGACCAATTAGGGTGCGCAACTGCTTGTTCTGGTGTGATACTAGCAAACTGTTCGAGTGGTGTGTAATGAAATGGCCCGCCAGAACCAGTGAGTATAATTTTACTTACACCTAATTCAGAAAGTGGGCAAAAACCGATTTTTTCTTGTGCTTCTGGCGGTAACGATTGAAAAATAGCATTATGTTCACTATCTACTGGTAAAAGTTTTGCACCATAGTTTTTTACGGCATCAATAAAAAGCTGTCCGCAGGTTACCAATGATTCTTTATTTGCCAGTAATACCCGTTTACCCGCTTTAACCGCTGAAAGAGTCGGTAATAATCCTGCTGCGCCAACAATCGATGCCATTATCTGATCGGCATCTGGGTGTGCTGCAAGTTCACAAATAGCTTGTTGTCCTGCTAATACTTCCGTTGAAATATGATGCGCAATTAATTTCTCACGTAAAATTTTAGCAGCATTTACATCATCAAGAGCAGCAAAGTGAGGTCGGAATTTTATGCATTGTTCAAACATTGCTTCTACATTTTTTCCGCCGACGAGTGCAAATGCATGATATTTCTGAGGGTTATTTTCGATAACAGAGAGGGTACTCTTACCGATTGATCCCGTTGAACCAAGAATGACAATGTTTTGTTTTTGCATAGAATCTTTACCGCACTTTTGTTGATTATATTTTTATTGGTACGTCTAAATTCGCATACCTAATAAAATAAAGGCAGACAAAACTGTCTGCCTTTCGCATTTTTTATGATTAGAAATCCATTAATTCTTTTTCTTTATCCGCTAATACTTCATCTACTTTTTTAATGTAAATATCTGTGATTTTTTGGATTTCTTCTTCTGCTTTATGTTGTTCGTTTTCACTGATTTCTTTGTCTTTTAATAATGCTTTGATTTTATCATTCGCATCACGACGCACATTACGAACCGCAACTTTACCTTGTTCACCTTCGCCTTTCACAATTTTGATTAAATCACGACGGCGTTCTTCTGTTAATGGAGGAAGCGGAACACGGATTGTGGTACCCGCTGAAGATGGGTTTAAACCTAAATCTGAGGTTAAAATTGCTTTTTCTACCGCGGAGATTAAAGAACGATCAAAAACAGTTACAGCTAATGTACGCGCATCTTCTGCCACTACGTTTGCTAATTGGCGAAGTGGGGTCGCTGCACCATAATATTCAACTTGAATTGCATCAAGTAAACTTGGTTGTGCACGACCGGTACGGATTTTCGAAATATGGCCTTTTAATGCTTCAAGGCTTTTTTCCATACGATCTTGAGCATCTTTTTTAATTTGGTTAAGCATTGCATTGTCCTTTTAATTGACGAAAGTTAAAACGCGGTGATTTTACTGGATTTTTGTAAATTTTTGAATACATTTATCAGCTTGAAAACAGATAAAAAATGACCGCACTTCAGTTACCCAAAGTGCGGTTAATATTTTTAGTATTTTTAATTAAGCTTTAGGACCAGCTGCAATTAAAGCTTTACCTTCTTCGTTAGTTGCATATTTAACAAAGTTTTTCACAAAGCGACCAGCTAAGTCTTCAGCTTTTGATTGCCATTGTGCTTTATCTGCGTAAGTATCACGAGGATCTAAGATTGCAGAATCTACACCTGGTAATGCTTTAGGAATTGCTAAGTTGAAGATTGGTAATTCGCCCATTTCAGCTTTTTCAATTGAGCCATCTAAGATTGCATCAATGATTCCGCGAGTATCTTTGATTGAGATACGTTTGCCTGTGCCATTCCAACCAGTATTCACTAAGTAAGCTTCAGCGCCTGCTGCTTGCATACGTTTTACTAACACTTCAGCATATTGAGTTGGGTGAAGGGTTAAGAACGCTGCACCGAAACATGCTGAGAAAGTTGGAGTTGGTTCGGTAATACCACGTTCAGTACCTGCTAATTTTGCAGTGAAACCTGATAAGAAGTAGTATTTAGTTTGTTCGGGTGTCAATTTAGATACAGGTGGTAATACGCCAAATGCATCTGCAGTTAAGAAAATAACTTTCGTTGCGTGACCAGCACGAGAAACTGGTTTTACGATGTTATCGATGTGATAAATTGGGTAAGACACGCGAGTATTTTCTGTTTTTGAACCATCATCGAAATCAACAGAACCATCTGCACGAACAACCACGTTTTCTAATAATGCATCACGACGGATAGCGCGGTAAATATCCGGTTCATTTTCTTCTGAAAGGTGAATGGTTTTCGCATAGCAACCACCTTCAAAGTTAAAGATACCCACATCATCCCAACCGTGCTCATCATCACCGATTAATTCACGTTTTGGATCGGTTGAAAGTGTTGTTTTACCTGTGCCAGATAAGCCGAAGAAGATTGCTACATCACCATCTTTACCTACGTTAGCTGAGCAGTGCATTGCGCCAACACCTTTAAGTGGTAGGAAGTAGTTCATCATTGAGAACATACCTTTTTTCATTTCACCGCCGTACCAAGTACCACCGATTAATTGAATGCGCTCAGTTAAGTTGAAGGCAACGAAGTTTTCTGAATTTAAACCTTGTTCTTTCCAGTTTGGATTGGTTACTTTAGAACCATTCATTACAACGAAATCTGGTTCAAAGTTTTTGAGTTGTTCTTCAGTTGGGCGAATAAACATGTTTTTCACAAAATGAGCTTGCCATGCAACTTCAGTTACAATACGTACTGCAATACGGTCGTGTTCGCTAGCGCCACAGAAACCATCAACCACAAATAAGCGTTTACGAGAAAGTTGGTTAGTCACCAAGTCTTTTAAGCTTTTCCATGTAGCTTGGTTCATTGGTTTGTTGTCATTTTTCGCTGCTTCAGATGTCCACCAAACAGTATCTTTGGTCTTTTCATCTAACACGATATATTTATCTTTTGGTGAACGGCCAGTGAAGATACCAGTATCTACAGCTACTGCACCAGTCGTAGTTAAAGTACCTTTTTCAAAGCCTTCTAAACCTGGATTGGTTTCTTCTTCGAACAATTGCTCGTAGCTTGGATTATAGACAACTTCTTTTACATCATAAATGCCTAGCGCTTCAAGTTCTTTAACTACTTTGTTTAAGTCTGTCATAAGTCACCTCTAATATTTAAGATTAAAATTTAACTGTTGCCCATTCTAGAGAATGTCAATGCAAAAAAATGTTAACTAGATCTCATTTTTGAAAAATTATAGCTCTCCATTACCTATTTTTAGGTGTATTGATGATGTAGATCAAAAATCCCGACATGGCGTCGGGATTGTTTTTAAAGTTTTGTTGATTTTAATTTTTCAATCGCTTCTTTATTAAAGAAGTAGTGTGTGCCACAACATTCACATTGCATATCAATACTGCCTTTATGCTCGACTAATATTTCGTCAATTTCTTCATCAGAGATGAGCAGTAATACAGAACCAGAACGCTCAGCAGAGCAGCCACAGAAAAATTGTACATCTTGTGCTGGATAAAGATTGACGGTTTCTTCGTGATATAAACGATAGAGTAACTCTTCTGCAGGGAGACCAAATAATTCTTCATCTTTTACTGTTGCTGCGAGCGTAGTTAAATGCTCAAAATCTTCTGGTGTACCAGAACCATCAGGCATAATCTGTAATAGCATACCTGCTGCCACTGGCTTTCCTTCATATTCTCCAGTACGAATAATTAATTGAGTTTGAAGCTGTTCTGAGCGTACAAAATAATCTTCTAAGCATTCTGTGATCGTCGGTTTATCCAGACTAATTACACCTTGATAGCGTTCACCTTCTTTTGGTGCAATAGTAATGACCAATACGCCTTTACCAATCATATTATGCAGACTCATATTTTCAGTGATGTTCCCATCCACTCGAGCAAGGGCGCGGATTTGTTGTTGATCATTGCCATTTACTAATGCTAAGCGTAATGGACCATCGCCTTGAATTTGTACGGTGATATTGCCGTCAAATTTTAGTGTGGCAGTGAGCAAATTAGTCGCCACCATCATTTCACCTAATAAATCTTGTACTGCTTTAGGATACTGATGGGTATTTAATGTATCAGTGAATGTTTTATTTAAGCGAACCCATTCCCCACGAACCGCACGGTTTTGGAAAAGATAACGGTAAAGCTTGTCATTGTTTTGAGTATAGTCTTGTTGATTGGTCATTGATCATTCCTAATTGAAATAAAAAGTGCGGTAGTTTTTCCCGCACTTTTTGTTTTTATCATCTTATTTAAGTGTCGCTAGTCATAATTGGGACTATTCAGTGGATTGCAAGGGAGTCTTGTGAAATCCAATTGTGATATGCGTGTTAAAATATGATTAAGCAAATCTTGTTTTGGCTTCAGCAATAGCTTCGGCAACACGCAATGGCGATACACCACCTTTTGCACAACGCTTGTCTAAGCAAGATTGGAGGGAAAGAATCTCGTAAACATCATCTCCCACTACTTCACTAAATTGGCGGAATTCAGGGATAGTAAGATCTTCTAATCCTTTGCCTTTCTCGATTGCATAAACAACCGTTTCACCCACGATATGATGGGAATCTCGGAAAGGTACGCCCTTAGAGACTAAATAATCAGCTAATTCAGTTGCGTTTGAATATCCTTTTAACGCGGCTTCACGAGTACGTTCAACATTTACTTTCAATTCATCTAATACGAACGTTGCCATATCTACACAGTTTTGCCAAGTATCTAATGAATCAAAAATGCCCTCTTTGTCTTCTTGCATATCTTTATTATACGCAAGTGGCAAGCCTTTTAAGGTGACTAGAATACCTGTTAATGAGCCAATCACTCTGCCGGCTTTGCCCCGAATTAACTCACATGCATCAGGATTTTTCTTTTGTGGCATTAATGATGAGCCAGAAGTCACGCGGTCGGATAATTCCACGAAATTTGCCTCTCCGCTGTTAAAGATAATCATATCTTCAGCAAAGCGGGAAAGATGCGCCATACTGAGGGATGCGATGGAAAGTAACTCCACGATATGATCGCGATCAGAGACGCTATCTAAGCTATTTCTAGTTGCGAAAGCAAAACCAAGATAGTGTGCAAGTGAATCACGATCTACCGCATAGGCCGTACCAGCCAGCGCACCACTACCAAGTGGGCAGGTATTCATTCGATTATACGCATCTGTTAAACGTGTATAGTCGCGCTCAAACATTTCCACATATGCCATACACCAATGGGCAAAAGTGATAGGTTGAGCTCGTTGTAAATGGGTATAGCCAGGCATTACTGCTTGTTGTGTGTTTTCTGCGGTTTGAACTAAGTGGCGTTGCAAATTACGTACTGATTCTTGTAATTCAACCACACGTTGTTTACACCATAGTTTTATATCTACTGCCACTTGATCGTTACGGCTACGGCCAGTATGTAATTTTTTACCAAGGTTGCCTACTTTATCAATTAGCTTACTTTCAACCCAACTATGAATATCTTCAGCATCATCTTGTAAAATTGCTTGCGGATTTGACCGCACTTCAATAAGTAATTCATTTAGTGCTTGTTCAAGTTGATGCTGTTCTTCGATCGTTAATATATTTACTTTCACTAAGGCTTTGGACCAACCAATTGAGCCTTGAATATCCTGTTCTGCCAAACGATAATCAAAACGTAACGAGTCATTAAAATCTTTAAAACGTTTATCCGCTGCCTGCGTAAAACGCCCACCCCAAAGTGCCATAATCTTTCCTTCTTATTTAATTAATTATTCTATTATTGTGCATATTTATGCATAAAGCAATATTCTATATTAATAATAAAACAAAAATGGACAAAATCTTTCATTTTGTCCATTTTATCTGTATTAGTGGTATTTATAGCGTTTTTGCTAAATTCTTGATAAAGGTTTTGAATTCTTTACCTAATTTTTCGTGACGAATACCGTATTCTACGAAAGCTTCCATGTAGCCAATTTTATCACCACAGTCGAATGTTTCACCTGTCATATGGAATGCTTCAACAGTTTCTTTTTCAATGAGCATATCAATCGCATCGGTTAATTGGATTTCATCACCAACACCGATTGGCGTCTTTTCCAACAAGTCCCAAATTGCTGCTGAGAAAACGTAACGACCCACTACAGCAAGGTTTGATGGCGCATCTTCAACGGCTGGTTTTTCAACAATGCTATTAATTTTTGCACTTTCACCACTATTAAGAACTATGCCACCACAGTCTGCAACACCATAGCTACTCACATTTTCTTGTGGAACAGGCGTTACCATAATTTGGCTTGCACCAGTTTCATTAAAGCGTTTAATCATTGCAGAAAGATTTTCTTTTTTCTGGTCTGCACTGAAATCGGCTAACAATACGTCAGGTAATACAACAGCAAATGATTCATTGCCTACAAGTGGGCGACCGCACAACACGGCGTGACCAAGTCCTTTTGCATTACCTTGGCGAACATGCATGATAGTTACATCTTTTGGACAGATAGAACGCACTTCTTCTAGAAGTTGACGCTTAACACGTTTTTCTAGCATTGTTTCTAGTTCAAAAGAGGTATCAAAATGGTTTTCTATAGCATTTTTTGATGAATGCGTGACAAGCACAATTTCTTTTATGCCAGCTGCAACACATTCATTTACCACGTATTGAATCAATGGTTTATCAACCAAAGTAAGCATTTCCTTCGGAATTGCCTTCGTGGCAGGCAACATACGTGTACCAAGGCCGGCTACAGGAATAATTGCTTTCATAATATAAAATCCATTATTTACGATTATGATGAACTGTCTAATTGTTCATCTTTCATCTGTTTAATTCGTTGGTAAATTTCTTCTCGGTGAACGGATACTTCTTTAGGCGCTTCTACACCGAGTTTAACTTGGTTTCCACGTACACTCAAAATCGTGATAGAAATATCATTTCCAATAAGTACACTTTCGCCAACTTTACGAGTCAAGATTAACATCTTTTATCTCCTTAGTTTGCATTTATTAGATATCCCTATCAATCAAGGAAGGGTTGGCATCCCACCAACCGGCTTGTACTACAGATTTTTGTTTAACCAGTCCTGTGCTACTTTAACTGCTTGTGCCACATTTTCTGGTTGGGAGCCTCCTGCCATTGCCATATCCGGACGACCACCGCCTTTACCCCCGACCTGTTGAGCCATTAAATTAACGAGCTCTCCAGCTTTTACTTTGGTAGTTAAATCGTTTGTTACACCAACGACAAGGTTGACTTTTTCATCTAAGATCGATGCGAATGCGATTACGCCTGAGCCGAGTTGATTTTTTAAATCATCGACCATCACACGTAATGATTTTGTTTCTATGCCGTCTAATTGTTGTGCGATAACAGAAACACCGTTGATTTTCACCGCACTTTTTACAAAATCAGAACCAGCCTGCATTGCGGCTTTTTCTTTTAGACCTTGCAATTCTTTTTCCACTTTCTTCGCTTTGTCTTGAAGTTGCTGGATTTTTTCCGCTAAGGTATTTACGTCTGATTTTAATAAGTCCGCGCTTTGGGTCAGAATACGTTGTTGATTATGTAACCACTCAATCGCATTTTCACCAGTTATTGCTTCAATACGACGAACACCTGCTGCCACTGCGCTTTCAGTAATAATTTTAAATAGACCGATATCCCCAGTGCGTTTTGCGTGAATACCACCACAAAGCTCAATTGAGAAATCGCCCATGGTTAATACGCGAACCTTATCACCATATTTCTCGCCAAAGAGTGCCATTGCCCCTTTAGCTTTTGCTGAATCAATATCCATAATATCCGTTTGAACTGGGAAGTTAGCACGGATTTTTTGGTTCACTAATGTTTCAATTTGAGTTAATTGCTCTTTTGTAATTGCTTCAGGTTGTGCAAAGTCAAAACGCAAGGCTTTATCTGAAACAAGTGAGCCTTTTTGTACAACATGTTGACCTAAAACTTGACGCAAGGCCGCGTGTAATAAGTGTGTGGCTGAGTGGTTGAGTGATGTGTGATGGCGACGTTCCGCATCCACAATAGCATTCACTGATTGTCCAACTTTCAAACATCCTTGCGTTAATTCTCCAATATGTCCAAATACTTGCCCATATTTTTGGGTATCTTTAACATTAAAGGTCACGCCTTGTGCGCTTAAATATCCGCTATCGCCAATTTGGCCACCTGATTCTGCATAAAACGGCGTATTTTCTAAAATAACGACCGCACTTTGACCCGCTTCGATACTTTCCACTGATTTACCATCATGGAAAAGTGCGGTGATTTTTGCTTGAGATTCGATTTCAGTATAGCCTTCAAACTTGGTTTCACCATCCACGCGAATAATGCTGTTATAGTCCACGCCAAACTGGCTCGCTGCTTGAGCTCGAGTACGTTGTGCTTCCATTTCACGGTCAAACGCTTGTTCATCAATAGTGATATTGCGTTCACGACATACATCAGCCGTTAAATCCAATGGGAAACCATAGGTGTCATACAGTTTGAATGCAACTTCACCTGAAAGAACGCCATCTTTCACTTGAGCAAGGGCTTCATCTAATAAGCTTAAGCCACGTTCTAGAGTGCGAGCGAATTGTTCTTCTTCTAAACGTAATAGTTTTTCAACATTTACTTGTTTTGCTTTTACGTCTTTGCCTGCTTCTGCCATTACTTCAATTAGAGTTGCCACGAGTTTATAGAAAAAGGCTTCTTTGGCACCTAATAAGTGACCGTGACGAACTGCGCGGCGAATAATACGACGTAAGACATAACCACGGCCTTCGTTTGATGGAATAACGCCATCTGCGATTAAATATGCACAAGAACGAATATGGTCTGCAATAACACGTAATGATTTATTACTTAAATCTGTTGTGCCAACAACTTCAGCCGTTTTTGCGATTAATGTTTTGAAAATATCAATCTCGTAGTTTGAGTTAACATGTTGTAATACAGCAGAAATACGCTCTAATCCCATACCTGTGTCAACTGATGGACGTGGTAATTTTTCCATTGTGCCATCGGCTAAACGGTTGAATTGCATGAACACAACGTTCCAGATTTCGATATAACGGTCGCCATCTTCTTCTGGTGAGCCTGGAGGTCCGCCCCAAATATGATCGCCGTGATCGTAGAAAATTTCAGTACAAGGACCACAAGGACCCGTATCGCCCATTGCCCAGAAGTTGTCTGATGCATAAGGTGCGCCTTTATTGTCACCAATGCGAATAATGCGTTCAGCAGGAACACCGACTTCTTTATTCCAGATGTTGTAGGCTTCGTCATCGGTTTCATACACGGTTACCCATAGTTTTTCTTTAGGTAAACCAAGCCATTGTGGGGAAGTTAAATATTCCCAAGCAAAATTAATCGCATCGTGTTTAAAGTAATCACCAAAACTGAAGTTACCAAGCATTTCAAAGAAAGTATGATGACGCGCAGTATAACCAACATTTTCTAAGTCGTTGTGTTTACCACCTGCACGCACGCAACGTTGAGCAGTGGTCGCTCGAGAATAAGGGCGTTTATCCATTCCAAGGAATACATCCTTAAATTGGTTCATCCCAGCATTCGTGAAAAGCAAAGTCGGATCATTTTCCGGCACAAGTGAGCTACTCTCAACTACTTGGTGGCCTTTGCTATGGAAAAAATCAAGGAATGATTGTCTTATTTCTGCCGTTGTTTTCATTAAAAAGAATCCTTGTTACCCATAATAAAAATAAAAACTAAATCGCTCTATTTTTGCATATTTTTGAAATTTATAAAAAGGCTTTTTGCCAAAACCCCAAAATAAAACCGCACTTCACGACGTTATTTGAGAAGTGCGGTTAAAATTTAAGTTATTTCAGATTATTCAAAAAACAATTTCTTGTTAATTATTCATCTCTAAGCGGAACAACCAACATATCAATTTTAATCGTATTCATCACTTGACGTGTTGAAGACATTAACTTACTCCAAAAGTCTTGGTGATGTCCCGTCACTAATAAATCTACATCATATTGTTCGATGGCATCACTTAGAACTTGTCCTAAATCACCACTGCCACTCAATTTTTCTGAAATTGGATAATCCGCACTTTCAGCTAAATCTAATAAGGCTTTTTGTGTTTCCGTGGAAATTCTGTCTTGCATCGAAGACATATTCACATCAATCAATCCAGTGTAAAGATCCGAGAAGTTCACATCAACGTGGATGATAGAAAGTTTTGCTTCGTGGCGTTTTGCAACTCCAACCGCTTTTTTAAGTAAAACTGGACTCTCTTCAGAAAGATCTACTGCCACTAAAACGTGTTTGTACATAATCGACTCCTTAACTGATTGGTTCGGCTTTTAACTGGCTCTAATGCTAACATTTTGAGCAATAAAAAACTGTGTACTAGATCACAATTTAAACATTTTTATTAAAAATTCATTAAATTTTCAATGTCTGCAATTTCTTTAGGGGCCGCTGCGGTTAGGATTTTATTACCATATTCAGTCATGAGTAAATTATCCTCAATGCGCACGCCAATGCCTTTGTATTGCTCTGGCACATCAGCATCTTCTGAAATATAAATACCCGGCTCAACGGTAATCACCATGCCGATTTCGAGTATCCGTTGTTTATCTTGGCCATAGCTACCTACATCATGCACATCTAACCCTAGCCAGTGACCTAATCCGTGCATATAAAATTGTCGATAAGCTTGTTGTTGAATGAGTGTATCGACATCACCTTTTAAGATACCTAAATCCACTAATCCTTGGGTTTTAATACGAATGACTTCATCATTGGCTTGCTTAATGGAATTGCCAGGTACAAGTAATTCAATCGCACGTTTTTGTGCTTTTAAAACTAACTCGTAAATTTCACGTTGAGGCTGGCTAAATTTTCCATTTACAGGAAAAGTGCGGGTAATATCGCCCGCATACATGGCAAATTCACAGCCAGCATCAATGAGCACTAAATCCCCATCATTTAATGGACGATCATTTTCTGTGTAGTGCAAAATACAGGCGTTATTTCCCCCTGCAACAATGGAATTGTAAGAAGGAAATCTGGCGCAATGGCGATTAAATTCATGCAAAATATCGCTTTCAATTTCATATTCAAAGCGATTTGGACGTGTTGTTTGCATTGCTTTAATATGCCCTAGAGCCGTAATTTGTCCCGCTTGTTGCATTAATCGGATTTCATTAGGCGATTTTATAAGGCGCATTTCGCTGAGCATTGGTCGCCAATCTAAAATCTCGTTAAAACTCACCGCACTTTCTGTCACTAATTTATCACCCCAAGTATGAATTTCTGGCACATAGTAAAGTGCGGTTAGTTTTTTTAATATTTTTGGCAGTACGGTAGAGAACTCTTCAATAGAATAGGCTTCATTTACATTAAGTTGTTGTGGTGCACGCTCAACACCTAATCGGCGACCATTCCACGTTTCAAGTAACGGATCGCGTGGACGAAGAAAAATAATGGCTTTTTCTGCTTGTTCTGTTTTCAGTAATAACAGTGCTGCATTCGGCTCATTAAAGCCTGTTACATACCAAAAATAGCTATCTTGACGGAAAGGATAGGTACAATCATTATTACGGCGTTTTTCGATTTCAGAAAAAAGCAATAATGCTGAATTAGGTTGCATTTGAGCGAATACTCGTGTGCGGCGTTTCCAAAATTCTTCTTTAGGCAATTCAGCCATATAAGCCAATTCCATCCGAGATCTCCTTAATGTAATACAGGTTTGTTTTCTATTTCTCCTTCGTTGAAATGAGAATAGAACAACATTGCAATGGTGCGAACATATTCAATGATTTCTTCTAGCGCTTCCGCAAGTTCTTCTTCGTTATCGTCTTCATCATAACCAAGTTGGCAAATATCTTGTAAATCATCTACGGCTTCGCCAATTTCGCCTTTTTCTTTTGTTAATTCAGGTTGTGCTAAGCCAAGACCAAGTAAGAATTGGTTTGCCCAATCGGATAAGCTATCCGCTTGTGCAAAGACATTTTCATCTTCGGTTAAACCAAGTTCAAAGGTAAATCCTTCAACATCTGATAAGGTTTGACTAATTTTTTCATAAAGTTCTGTAACGGGTTGAACTAATGCTGTTGGGTAAGCGTGATTATCATTGCTGAATTGATATAAGAGCGGTAGCCAACTTTGATCTTTTAAGCCACCACAAAGTAAACCGCTTAAAAAACCGTGTAGTTCTGTTGCATTAAAGTCGATTCCAGCAGATTTAAGTTGTTGGTTAAGGTCAGAATGAGAAATGAGCATAATAGATGTCCTGAGTAAATTTGAAATTAGTGTAAACCTTTGTAAATAAAAAAGCGATCGCTTTTCCTTGTGGAAAAACGACCGCACTTTTTACCTGATTATGAGCGAATTACATCATTCCGCCCATTCCACCTATACCGCCCATGCCTGCGCCTAGGTCAGCTTTTTCATCTTTTGGAAGCTCGGTTACCATACATTCAGTGGTAATCATTAAGCCTGCTACAGATGCCGCGAATTGCAACGCAGAACGAGTTACTTTAGTTGGATCTAAGATACCCATTTCGATCATATCGCCGTATTGTTCTGTACCTGCGTTATAACCAAAGTTTCCTTCGCCATTTTTAACCGCACTTGCCACAACAGATGCTTCTTCACCCGCGTTAGTGACGATTTGACGTAAAGGCGCTTCCATCGCACGTAATGCAAGTTTAATACCCACATTTTGTTCTTCGTTGTCACCTTTTAGGCTTGCTGCAACTTTCGCTGCTGCACGAACTAATGCAACACCACCACCGGCAACAATACCTTCTTCAACTGCTGCACGAGTTGCGTGTAATGCATCGTCCACTCGATCTTTTTTCTCTTTCATTTCAACTTCAGTTGCTGCACCAACTTTAATTACAGCTACACCACCAGCAAGTTTAGCCACGCGTTCTTGAAGTTTTTCTTTGTCATAATCAGACGTTGATTCTTCGATTTGTTGACGAATTTGAGCTACACGACCTTTGATTTGAGCTTCATCACCTACACCATCGATGATCGTGGTATTGTCTTTGTTGATGACTACACGTTTTGCTTGACCTAAATCTTCTAATGTCGCTTTTTCAAGTTCCATACCGATTTCTTCAGAAATCACGGTACCAGCAGTTAAGATCGCAATATCTTGTAACATTGCTTTACGACGATCACCAAAACCAGGGGCTTTCACTGCTGCTACTTTCACGATACCACGCATGGTGTTCACCACTAAAGTTGCAAGTGCTTCACCTTCGATATCTTCAGCGATAATTAATAATGGTTTACCCGCTTTTGCAACACCTTCTAATACTGGAAGTAATTCGCGAATGTTTGATACTTTTTTATCTACTAAAAGAATGTATGGGTTGTCTAATTCAACAGTTGCCGTTTCTGGTTTGTTGATGAAATAAGGTGATAAATAACCACGATCGAATTGCATCCCTTCCACAACCGCTAATTCATCGTCAAGACCTGTACCATCTTCTACGGTAATCACGCCTTCTTTACCCACTTTTTCCATCGCTTGTGAGATTAATTGACCCACAATGCTGTCAGAGTTTGCAGAAATAGTCCCTACTTGTTCAATTTCTTTTGCTGTTTCACAAGGTTTAGATAAATTTTTAAGCTCAGAAACAACCGCACTTACTGCTTTATCGATACCGCGTTTTAAATCCATTGGATTCATGCCTGCAGCTACTGCTTTTAAGCCTTCATTTACGATAGCTTGAGCAAGAACTGTCGCGGTAGTTGTACCGTCACCTGCTGCATCATTGGCTTTAGAGGCAACCTCTTTCACCATTTGTGCACCCATATTTTCAAATTTATCTTCTAATTCAATTTCACGTGCGACAGACACACCATCTTTGGTGATGGTTGGTGCACCAAATGATTTATCTAAAATTACATTACGACCTTTAGGGCCAAGGGTAACTTTTACCGCATCTGCTAATACATTCACGCCTTTAAGCATTTTTACGCGTGCATCGTTACCAAATTTTACGTCTTTTGCTGCCATTTTCTTTTTTCCTTAATTTAAATTATTCCACAATCGCCAAAATATCGTTTTCAGAAATGATTAACACTTCTTCACCATCGATTTTTTCACTTTTCACGCCATAACCATCATTGAAAATGACCGTATCACCAACTTTTACATCTAAAGGTTGAACGGTGCCATTTTCCAAAATACGACCCTTACCCACTGCCAATACTTTCGCACGGGTGGATTTAGTCGCTGCTGAGCCTGTTAATACGATACCGCCAGCTGAACGGGTTTCGACTTCTTCACGTTTAATAATTACACGATCGTGTAAAGGACGAATATTCATGATTAATTTCCTTCTTGAGAATTTGTAAGTGCGGTTTTTATATAAGGAGGATTTTTTCGCTTTCAAGGGCTATGAATAAAAAAATTCTGACAAAATGTTTTTCCTATTTGGATTTTTTACGTAAAATTCGCCGCTCTTTGTGCGATAGATAAATGAAGGAATGAAGATATGCACTTAACATCAAGAGAACAAGAGAAATTGATGCTCTTTTTAACCGGTGAGCTTGCGGCAAAACGCAAAGCGCGTGGCGTAAAATTAAACTATCCTGAGGCTATCGCTTATATCGCGAGTCATTTACAAGAAGCAGCTAGAGATGGTATGAGTGTGGCGGAAGTCATGCAATATGGCGCAACCCTACTCACCGTTGAAGATGTGATGGAAGGCGTTGCTGAGATGGTACACGAAGTACAAATTGAAGCAACTTTCCCAGATGGTACGAAGCTTGTTACCGTCCACAATCCGATTAGATAAAAGAACATTCCCCCTCTTTAGCAAAGAGGGGGCTTTCTATAAAAATTTTAAAATAGAAGGATTTAAATAAAATGATTCCAGGTGAATACCAATTAGCTGAAGGCGATATTATTGCCAATGTTGGCAGAAAAACAGTCACAATTGAAGTAACTAACTCAGGCGACCGCCCAATTCAAGTCGGTTCCCATTACCATTTTTTTGAAACCAATAATGCCCTTAAATTTGACCGCCCTTTAGCGCGTGGAATGCGCTTAAATGTTCCATCTGGCAATGCAGTACGTTTTGAGCCAGGTGAAGTGAAATCAGTCGAGTTAGTGGCTTTTGGTGGCTCGCAAACTATTTACGGCTTCCATAATCAAATTGATGGCAAATTATAAGGTAGGGCAGAATGGCATTAACAATTTCAAGAGCGCAATATGTAGCAACTTATGGCCCAACCGTTGGCGATAAAGTCCGTTTAGGCGATACCAATTTATGGGCAACTATTGAGCAAGATTTATTGACCAAAGGTGATGAGTGTAAATTTGGTGGCGGTAAAAGTGTGCGTGATGGCATGGCGCAAAGCGGCACCGCAACTCGCGATAATCCAAATGTATTGGATTTTGTGATTACCAACGTGATGATCATTGATGCTAAATTAGGCATTATCAAAGCCGATATTGGTATTCGCGATGGTCGTATTGTGGGTATCGGACAAGCGGGTAACCCTGACACCATGGATAACGTCACGCCAAACATGATTATCGGTGCAAGCACGGAAGTACATAATGGCGCACATTTAATTGCAACCGCAGGCGGTATTGATACCCACATTCACTTTATTTGCCCTCAACAAGCACAACATGCGATTGAAAGCGGGGTTACGACGTTAATTGGTGGCGGAACAGGCCCTGCTGATGGTACACACGCGACTACTTGTACCCCGGGCGCATGGTATATGGAACGTATGTTCCAAGCGGCAGAAGCTTTACCTGTCAACGTAGGATTTTTCGGTAAAGGAAACTGCTCAACTTTAGATCCGCTACGCGAACAAATTGAAGCGGGTGCATTAGGCTTAAAAATCCATGAAGACTGGGGCGCAACGCCTGCAGTAATTGATTCTGCCTTAAAAGTGGCAGATGAAATGGATATTCAAGTGGCAATTCACACTGACACGCTAAATGAAAGTGGCTTCTTAGAAGATACCATGAAAGCAATTGATGGACGCGTGATTCACACCTTCCATACTGAAGGTGCAGGTGGCGGTCATGCGCCAGATATCATTAAAGCAGCGATGTATCCAAACGTATTACCTGCTTCAACCAACCCGACTCGTCCATTTACGAAAAACACCATTGATGAACATTTGGATATGTTAATGGTTTGCCATCACTTAGATAAACGCGTGCCAGAAGACGTGGCATTTGCTGATAGTCGTATTCGCCCTGAAACTATTGCAGCGGAAGACATCTTGCACGATATGGGCGTATTCTCCATTATGAGTTCAGACTCTCAAGCAATGGGACGTATTGGCGAAGTCGTTATTCGTACATGGCAAACGGCAGATAAAATGAAAATGCAACGTGGCGAGCTAGGTAATGAAGGAAACGATAACTTCCGTATTAAACGCTATATTGCGAAATACACCATCAATCCAGCAATTGCTCATGGTATTGCGGATCATATCGGTTCATTAGAAGTGGGCAAAATTGCAGATATTGTGTTATGGAAACCGATGTTCTTTGGGGTAAAACCAGAAGTGGTAATTAAAAAAGGCTTTATTAGCTACGCTAAAATGGGCGACCCAAATGCCTCAATTCCAACGCCGCAACCTGTATTCTACCGTCCAATGTACGGTGCACAAGGTTTGGCGACAGCACAAACAGCAGTGTTCTTCGTTTCACAAGCCGCTGAAAAAGCCGATATTCGTGCGAAATTCGGTTTACACAAAGAAACTATTGCCGTGAAAGGCTGCCGCAGTGTGGGTAAAAAAGATCTCGTTCACAACAATGCTACGCCTGAAATCACGATAGATCCAGAACGCTATGAAGTGCGTGTTGATGGTGAACTCATTACCTGCGAACCCGTGGATACGGTGCCATTGGGACAACGATATTTTATGTTCTAAGCAGAAAAGAGCGGTCAAATTTTAAGGAGAATTTACAATGAAACTTTGGTACTCCACCACCAGTCCATATGTACGTAAAGTGCTGGTAACGTTGAAATATCAACAACTATTAGATAAAACAGAACTGATTAAAATTGGTTCATCATTTGATGCAAGCTCTCCGCATAATCAGGCAAATCCTCTAGGTCGAGTGCCAGCGTTAGAACGTAATTGTGGTAATTGGCTTTATGGCAGTTTGCTCATTTGCGAATATCTCGACCAAAAAGGCAAGGTAGAGCCTAAACTCATTCCAGAAAGTGGCAAGCCACGTTGGGCGGTACTCGCCTTACATAACTTAGCAGATGGCATTATGGAAAACACCGTACCGATGATGGCTGAAAAAATGCTTCGCCCTGAAAGTGAATGGTGGACAGCTCGCCATCAACAACTAACTGAACGCAATCGTCAAAGTTTTGCAAGACTTGAGCAAGACTTAAAACCGTTTGGTACGGAATTAAACATTGGTACGTTAACGGCGGTGGCAGTCATTGATTGGTTCTTATTTAGAGCAGAGAAAATTGGATTAGATCTTGCAAAAGAATTTCCAAATTTAACCGCTTGGGCAGCAGAAATGAATGAAAAATATGAGGTTTTAAGAGAAACAAAGCCAACGTTGTAACCATTTTTGTGGCGTCATGAAATTGGTCTAAATAACCTAATTTCTCTGTTTTTTCTTCTGCCAAATCTCCCCTTCCCTTCTTTGCTAAAGAAGGGGGGAAGAACGAGCGAGATTTTATATCATTGTTCTACTTTGATATGGCAAATATAAATGAGTCAGATGACAGTAAATTCATAAAGAAAATCCCCTCTTTAGCAAAGAGGGGAAGGGGAGATTTGGTAGTATATAACCGAAGAAAATAAGTAATATAAAAATGAAAATCCTCAACCCCATTCTGCCTATTATGGACACCATTTTAGGCGATTTAACTAGTCTTCAAGCTGAAGGCAAGATTACCCATCAAACCATTGAGTGCGTGGCATTGCAGTGGTATGAAAGTGAGCGCAATATTCTGCGTAAAACAACGAATACGGGGCGCGAAGTTGCCTTTCGCTTGCTAAAAGAAGGACAACGTTTAAAACACGATGATGTGGTGTTTATCAGCGATGAATTAGTGATTGTGATTGAAATTTTACCGAGTGAAGTAATTGTGCTATCGCCGAAAACCTTGCCAGAAATGGCTCGCGCTTGTTATGAAATTGGCAATAAACATTCGCCCCTCTTTTTAGATGGCGATGAAGTGACATTACCTTACGATAAGCCGATGTTTGAATGGTTACAAGCGGCGGGATTTCATCCGAAAAAAGCTGAACGCCGTTTAAGCCAAGCGTTAAGAGCGAACTCCGCACAAGGGCACGGGCATTCGCATAGTCATTCGCACGATCATCATGGCTATCACCACCATGGAGACGGCAATTGGCACCAACATTAAACCGAAGCCTGGCAGATTTAGGCGCCTTGTTGCACTTGGTTGACCCGACTTTGCCAATCGGGGGCTTTAACCATTCAAACGGTTTAGAAACCTTTGTTCAACAAGGTGTTGTTTCGACGAAACCAAGCCTAGAAGAATATGTGCAAACTCAGCTTTTGCAAAACTGGGTGTATAACGATGGCGCTTATCTTTCGCTCGCATTTGAAGCCATGGCTATCAATGATTTTGACCGTTTGTGCGAATTAGACCATTCGTTATCTGCGACCAAAATTGCGCGAGAAAGTCGAGAAGGCAGTTTTAAACTCGGCGTGCGGTTATTAAAAATTTTTATCCGCTATGAACAACACCCGATGTTGAGCCAATTTCAGCAAGCGATTCAAAATAAAACCGTGCAAGGCTATTTCCCGATTGTGTTTGCGATGGTGGCGCAAGCGATGGGGCTCAGCAAAGCGGATACCCTGTATGCGTTTTACTACAATGCAGCAGTCGGCACCATTACCAATGGCGTAAAACTCATTCCGCTCAGCCAAATGGACGGGCAAGATATTCTGTTTGATTTGCGTCGTGCGCTCTTGCAAGCTGTCGAATTAAGCCTTGATCCAAATCTTGATTGGCTAGGTGCAGCAACTCTCGCAAATGACATCCGTTCCATGCAGCACGAAGTGCTTTATACGCGGCTTTATATGTCGTAAGAGCGGTCATTTTTTATTAAATTTTTACATATCGCAGAGGTTATAAGAATGAGCTTCTACGAATCAACAAAAGGAACATTATGCGTAACTACATTAAAATTGGCGTAGCAGGCCCCGTTGGTGCAGGCAAAACCGCGTTAATTGAAAAACTGACTCGTGAAATTGCAAGCCGTTATAGCGTGGCGGTAATCACTAACGATATTTATACCCAAGAAGATGCGGAGTTTTTAACGAAAAACAGCTTACTTCCGCCTGAGCGAATTATGGGCGTGGAAACGGGCGGTTGCCCACATACAGCAATTCGTGAAGATGCGTCAATGAACTTAGAAGCTGTCGATGAAATGGTTGCACGCTTCCCTGATGTAGAAATCGTGTTTATTGAATCTGGTGGTGATAACTTATCTGCCACCTTTAGCCCTGATTTAGCAGATGTGACTATTTTCGTGATTGACGTCGCACAAGGTGAAAAAATCCCGCGTAAAGGTGGTCCTGGCATCACCCGTTCTGATTTATTAGTGATTAACAAAACTGACCTAGCGCCATTCGTTGGTGCTGACTTAAGTGTCATGGAACGAGATGCACGTCGTATGCGTAACGGTCAACCGTTTATCTTTACCAACTTAATGAAGAAAGAAAATTTAGATGGTGTAATTGGTTGGATTGAAAAATACGCTTTATTAAAAAATATAGAAGAACCTAAAGCCTTAGTGAGATAAAGTACTCTCCCCTCTTCTTTTGAGGAGGGGGGATTTTACAAATTTAATCGATTATGAACAGTACGCTCAAACTCTCAACTAAACTTTCTCCAAGCGGTAAAACTCAGCTTGCGGAATATTTTGCCACTCCCCCTTTCAAAGTGATGACGTTACCTCCTTATGCGGATGCTTGGACAAATGGACTTAATGCCATTCAGATGTCTTCTTCGCCAGGACTCTTATCAGGGGATCGTATTGATATTCAAATAACGCTCGCAGAATCGACCGCACTTTCTTTAAATACACAGGCATTTACCCGTGTTAAGGCAATGAATGAAGGCAATTTTGCTGAACAAAACACGTTCATTCAGCTTGAAGAGAATAGCTATTTATTTTATTTGCCCCACCCATTGGTATTGCATAAGGATTCTGCATTTAAGCAAAAAACATTCATCAATATACAACCTAATAGCGTTCTGATTTACGGAGATATTGTGGCTATTGGCCGCGTAGCAAATAATGAACGTTTTGAATTTCGCCAATTTTCTTCTCATTTAAAAGTTCAGCTTTTGCAAAATAACGGGCAAACTAAACCGCTCGTCTTGGATTGTATTCAATGGCAGCCTGCACAAATGAAATTGACCGCATTAAGCCAAATGGAAGGGTTCTCACATCAAGGATCGTTGGTTTATCTCAATTTGCAGAAAACATCAACTGAAGTTAAACAAATCGTCCAAACACTTCAACAGCAGGAAAGTGAAAAATCTATACTTATTGGCGTTTCTCAATTAAATGAAGGTGGACTTATTGTACGAGTGCTTGGTCATCGTGCTGAGCTCATTCAAAAGCTCTTTGAGAAGATCGGTGAGCAACTAAAATCAGCATAAAATTAGGGGCTGACGTAGACTAGCATTCTTGCTAATCTACGTCAGCCCCAAAAATTATTTTCGATAAAAATCAACCGCCCTTACAAATCAACCAAGGAACTTGCTTGCCTTGTTGATTCTTGTAGTAAATTGAACTTTGAGAGCGCGCGATTAAATCCACATAACTTCCTTGAATCGGATCATACGAACGATAAACCACCTCAAATTTTGTACCGCGCGCATTCAGTGTCAGCGTGTATGAATGATCAAAAGGCACCGCCTTGCCATTATCTAGCTGGAAATAAAAACCGAAGTTATCTTTCATACGGCTTTCACGCGACAACGGGAAATAAGTCGTCAAATGAGAAATCCCCCCAGTATCTTTATTATTACAACGATAATGATATGGCTTGTAATTAACCGAATTATTTAACTCAGCTTGGCTAATATTATTCTTTAAAAATCGAGATTTAACCGTCTTTTTTGGCTGATGTGTTGTGGTACAAGCAAATAAACTCACAAGGACACCCACAAACAATGCCATCTTTAATTTATTCATAAATACAAAATTCCGAGCAATAAGAAAGCGCGTATGATAGCGGAAATTGGGGATTGTGCAAGGGATTGGAATGAGACTAAAAAAACCGAAATAAAAACTGGAAATGTAATTCCAAATACAGGCTAAAAAAAACAAATATGGAAATTGACTTCCAATTGACACTCAAGACCTCCAACAGCTTATTCAAGAAAAAATGCCGTCTTCTCCAGCTAAAACCTACTTTCTGATTGATGAAATTCAATTCGTGGAAGGCTGGCAAAAAATCGTCAATGCGCTTCGCGTGAGTTTTAACACCGACATCGTGATTACGGGCTCAAATGCTAACTTGCTTTCCGGTGAGCTTGCGACGCTGTTAAGCGGTCGGTATGTAGAAATCAAAATTTATCCGCTTTCTTTTAAAGAATTTTTGCACGCCAAAAATGTGGATAGTCAATCAAGATTGGTGGATAAACTCTATTCGGAATACGAAAAATATGGCGGTTTCCCCAGTGTTGCTATTGCTGATGAATCTTTAAAAGAAACGATTTTATCTGGCATTTTTGATTCCATCGTACTGAATGATATTGCTCATCGTGCTGGCGTGAAAGATACCCATATTCTTAAAAGCGTGATTCTCTTTTTGGCGGATAATGTAGGGCAGTTAGTGAATCCGAGTAAAATTAGCAACACGCTCACGTCCGAACGTGTTCCCACCTCAAACCCTACCATCAGCAAATATCTTGATTTGTTAGAAAATGCGTTTCTTTTTTATAAAGCAAAACAATACGATATTCGCGGAAAAGGCTATTTAAAAACCAATGCGAAATATTTTATTGTGGATAACGGTTTAAGACGACATGCTATCGGTAAAAAAGGCGCGAATTATGCCAATCGACTAGAAAATATCGTCTTTATTGAATTACTCAGACGTGGTTATACCATAGATGTCGGTAAACTTGACAGCAAAGAAATTGATTTTATCGCCCGAAAAGCCGATGAGATTTTGTATGTGCAAGTCGCCTTTGAAATCCCTGAAAATACCCACGAAACAGATAATCTTTTGCATATTAAAGATAACTATAAGAAGATCTTAATTACGGGGAAATATTACGAACAAACAGAAATTGATGGGATTGAGGTGATTTATGTGGTGGATTGGTTGCTGCAATAAATCTAAAAACATTGAAAATTTTCACCGCACTTTTAGTGATTAACGTTTATACTGGTGCGCGTTTCTTAACGTGTGCCATGGAAATTAAATAATGTGCGGTGAGTTTTTGAAGTGTTTTTTATTGAAGTTAGGCACACGCTAGGAAGCGTGCACCAACAGATTGTGCTAATAAGGAAAGATAGCGCCAGCGTCCACGCTGGTGCTGTTTAATAATACATTGCGAATTTTACCCATAAGCCGTTGGCAGAATTAATATTCAAAATTCTTTGGATTTTTTGACCGCACTTTTAGATGGGGGCACAAGCGAGGACGCTTGCGCTATCATGGCGGAGACTAATGAACTTTGAATCTTTCTTTTTTTAGCCTTAGTATATTTAAAATTTCATCTAATTTAAATTTATCAAATGGATCAAGATCTTTTGAATTATATCTATTAGTTAAACAAGCTATAAACTTATCAATAAAACTTTCTTCAGCTTTCAAATATTCTGCTAATGTTATTTCATTAATACTACGATTTGTTTTATATCTTTCATCAAGAAAATAACAAAAATTATACAACCCATTATAATTATTACTATCATCAATTAACACTTCCATAACTTGATTAACATTTTCTTCAGTCAGCAAAACTTTGCACTCGTATTTTTCATAGTTACTATACGTATTACTCCAGTCTGCAATTTTTATAAATGGTAATAATTTATAAAAATCATCAATAGTATTTTTATTTTCTAAAATAAATTGTTGTTCATTTATCTTCTTATAAAATTCTGATCTTATTCTTATGAAATCGTCATCTTCTTCATTGATATATCCCAAGCCTGTAGTATTAAGCCTAAAAAATCTAAGATCTGGAAATGAAGAAGTTTCTTTGTATTTATCTAGGTATTTTGAGAGTGTTTGTTCTATTTCATCAATTGATATATTTCTACATAAATTTTTCTTAATGAAAAATACTAACATACTAACAGCATGCATAAGAATACCTATATTGTGATATTCTATTGAAATAAATTTATTCTTTACATCCTCAAGGTTAGTATAAAATTCATCCCTATTCATCTCTCTGTAGTGCCATAATTTTTGCCAAGATTCATCTTCTTTCCTATTAAATATTGGAAGTGAGGATATCAATTCATTTAGTTCATCATAAGAATTATAGCAACTAGTAATAATCATCTTCCAAATATCTGTATCGAAAATGAGGCTATAATAAAATCCTGAGTTATCTTGTTTTAATGACTCTAAGACGGAATCTATATTATGCTCTTTTTTATATTCTAGTGATAGTGTATAGAATTGCTCTGATAGTCTTTCAATAAATTCATCATTATCTAGATAATTAGATTTTATTTTTTTAGTAAAATCAATGTAATCATCAGTTGTCTGAATTAGATTTCTATAGTTTTTATTTCCAGATCTTTCAAATGTCGATTGGATGATGTTTATAATTATTTCATATTTTTTTAACTTTGAGGAATATTTTTCCTCAAATGACTTCCAATAGCTTTCGTTATCATTATGAATAATAAATGATTTACCTATAACTTTTTCTTTAAATCTTTTATATGTTTCATTTTTATCATTACTTTTATTCTTATAATTAATTTCATCCTCATTTGCTATGATAATTGTTTTCACATTTTTATTTTCACAGATTGAATTTATAAATCCTAATATTTCTATAATAGGTATTAATGTTCTCTCAAGATCATCGAATATAAAAATTAGGTTATTATAATTATTAGTATCATTTTTTAATGGGTTAATAATTTTGCTAAGATCGATTTTTGCAGTTGTTTCCTGACTGGCATCTCCAATTAAGTCAAACGTAAACCCGAAATTTATTGCGGACTTTAATATTCCGCCTGCGAATTTTATGCTTTTATGAGATAAAATTGGATGTAATTCTTCAAAAATAGCGTCATTTACAGATGGGATATCTTTTAATCCAAACAAACTTACATAGATAAACTTATATCTATTATCATTAGATCTTTTTTCTATATAATTTCTTATAAAAAATGTTTTACCACAGCCCCATTTCCCAGTTAAGAGAGTTGCGTATTCAACATCTTCTCTTTCTAAATAAAGATCTAAATAGTTTTCGATATGTTTATTCATTATTGATTCCTGTTATAGAGTAGAAGACCTAAAATTAATTGTAATAAGCTTATTTCATAGCGACACCCAACCATTTCATCATCTCTCTTTCATCCCAACCTTTACGTTTGGCATAATCTTGAGCTTGGTCTTCATCAATGCGACCTAAAGTGAAATAGTTACTTGCAGGGTGGGTGAAGTACCAACCGCAGACGGAAGCGGCTGGCCACATAGCGTAGCTTTCAGTGAGTTTCATGCCGATACGTTGTTCCACTTCTAATAAATCCCAAATCAAGGCTTTTTCGGTATGTTCCGGGCAGCTTGGGTAACCCGGTGCAGGGCGGATGCCGACATAGTTTTCATTGATTAAACCTTGATTGTCGAATTCTTCTTGCGTGTAGCCCCAAATGCGGGTGCGTAGCTCAAAGTGCAAGTATTCCGCCATGGCTTCCGCTAAGCGGTCGCCCACGGCTTGTAGCAGGATAGCATTATAGTCATCGCCCGCTGCTTTATAGCCTTCCACTAATGCCATTTCTTCAATACCCGCACAGACGGCGAACATCCCCATCCAGTCTTTTTTTCCGCTTTCGCGATCCGCAATAAAGTCACTTAGGGCAAAGTTAAACGGACTTTTGCTGTTTTTGCCACGTTCTGTTTGCTGGCGTAAGCCGTAAGCTGTACCAATGGGTTGTGTGTGTTCTTCATCAGAAAATAGCACCACATCGTCGCCCACACGTTCCGCAGGGAATATACCTAAAATACCGCTTGGGTTGAGTTTATGGTTTTGTTCTAACTCATCTAATACCACTTGTGCATCGTTCCATACTTTACGTGCTTCTTCGCCGCCTTCCGGATAATCAAAGGCATCAGGATAGCCGCCCATCAAGCCCCAAATGCGGAAGAATGGCGACCAATCGATGAATTTTCGTAATTCAGCAATCGGCACATTTTTAAATTCTACAATGCCTGTTTGATTTGGTTTTGGCGGCACGTAATCAGCCCATTCACCACTAAAGCCATCAAAGCGGTTTGCACGTGCTTCTTCAATGCTTAGTTGCTTACGAAGTGGTTTACGGTTAGAGAAAGACTGCTGAATTTTCTCGTAATCTTTCTTGAACTGTTCCCACAATGCCGCACGGCTTTCAGGATTCATCAATGTCGCACACACTGTCACCGCACGAGAGGCATTTGAGGTATAAAATACGCCGTGTTCTTTATATTTTGGATAAAGTTTAATGGCCGTATGTTCTTTAGAGGTGGTTGCACCGCCGATCATCACAGGCAGGTTTAAGCCTAAACGGGTCATTTCACCCAAGAAGTATTCCATCTCATCTAAAGAAGGGGTAATCAAACCACTTAATGCAATAATATCCGCTTTTTCATCAATAGCGGTTTGAATGATTTTGTCCGCTGGCACCATCACGCCTAAGTCAATCACTTCAAAGTTATTACATTGCATCACTACGCTCACGATGTTTTTACCGATGTCGTGTACGTCGCCTTTTACGGTCGCAATCACCACTTTACCGTTACTTGAACCTTTTTGTTTGGTTGCATTGATAAACGGCTCTAAATACGCCACGGATTGTTTCATTACGCGCGCAGATTTCACCACTTGTGGGAGGAACATTTTACCGTCACCGAACAAATCGCCGACCACGTCCATGCCTGCCATTAACGGGCCTTCAATCACATCTAATGGACTTGGTAAGGTTTGACGGGCTTCTTCCGTATCTTCCACAATGTAAGTGGTAATCCCTTTCACAAGGGCGTGTTTTAAACGTTCTTCCACTGGCCAAGTGCGCCATTCTGCCACAGAATCGACCGCACTTTCATCGTTGCCTTGATTGCGATATTTTTCTGCAATATCGAGTAGTTTTTCGGTGGCATCAGGGCTGCGGTTTAATACCGCATCTTCCACAATTTCACGTAATTCAGGATCGAGATCGTCATAAATCGCGAGCTGCCCCGCATTCACAATCCCCATATCCATGCCTTGTTTGATAGCATGGTAGAGGAAGACGGCGTGAATCGCTTCACGCATCACATTGTTACCACGGAATGAGAAAGACACATTCGACACCCCGCCTGAGATTTTCGCATGCGGTAGCGCACGTTTGATACGACCTGTAGCGTTGATAAAATCGACACCGTAGTTGTTGTGTTCTTCAATCCCCGTACCGATGGCAAAAATGTTCGGGTCGAAAATAATATCCTCTGGTGGGAAGCCTACTTGGTTTACTAACATGTCATAAGCACGGCTACAAATTTCAACTTTGCGATCTTCAGTATCGGCTTGACCCACTTCGTCAAACGCCATGACCACCACAGCTGCACCGTATTTACGCACCAGTTTAGCCTGATGTATAAATTTTTCCTCTCCCTCTTTTAAGGAAATAGAGTTAACGATTGGTTTACCTTGTACTGACTGCAAGCCAGCCTCAATCACTTCCCATTTGGAGGAGTCGATCATCATCGGCACTTTGGCCGCATCGGGTTCCGTCGCCATAATGTTGAGGAAACGGGTCATGCATTTTTTACCATCGAGCAAGGCTTCATCCATGTTCACGTCAATAACTTGCGCGCCGTTTTCTACTTGGTCGATAGCAATTTCAATGGCTTCGGCAAATTTGTCTTCTTTAATTAAACGTTTGAATTTTGCTGAACCTGTCACGTTATTACGTTCGCCCACGTTCACGAATAGGCTTTCATCATCAATATTAAGTGGCTCTAAGCCAGATAAACGCATCGCGGTTTTGATTTGTGGCAATTTGCGTGGCGGGATGTTTTCTACCGCCTCGGCAAAGGCTTTGATATGTTCCGGTGTGGTGCCGCAACAGCCACCGATAATGTTCACAAAGCCGCTTTCCGCCCATTCTTTAAGGTGTGCCGCCATCTCTTCCGCGCCAAGATCGTAGCCACCAAAGGCATTTGGCAAGCCCGCATTTGGGTGGACGGAAACATAGGTTTCGCTGATTTTAGACAGTTGTTCAACATATTGGCGAAGTTCTTTCGGGCCTAGCGCACAGTTCAAACCGAACGTCAGTGGTTTAGCGTGACGAAGCGAGTTGTAGAACGCTTCAGTGGTTTGCCCTGAAAGCGTACGGCCAGAAGCATCGGTAATGGTGCCGGAGATCATGATCGGCAATTCCACACCTAATTCTTCAAATACGGTTTCAATGGCGAAAATGGCGGCTTTTGCGTTTAACGTGTCGAAAATAGTTTCGATCATGATCAAATCAGCACCACCTTCAATTAAGCCTTTGGTTGCTTCAGCATAGGCATCGACCAATTCCATAAACGTCACATTACGGAAACCTGGGTCATTTACATCAGGAGAAATAGAGGCTGTACGGTTAGTTGGCCCTAACACACCTGCAACAAAGCGAGGTTTTTCTGGTGTGCCGTATTTATCTGCGGCTAAACGCGCTAGCTTTGCCCCTGCAAAATTCAGTTCATAGGCAATAGACTGTAAATCATAATCCGCTTGCGCAATGGTGGTAGAACTGAAGGTATTGGTTTCAATAATATCTGCACCCGCTGCTAAATATTTCTCATGAATAGCGGAAATTAGCAGTGGCTGAGTCAATGTCAGTAAATCATTATTACCGCGTAAATCGACCGCACTTTCCTTAAACTTCTCGCCTCTAAAATCGGTTTCCGTCAGTTTATATTTTTGGATCATCGTCCCCATCGCACCGTCTAAAATGAGAATACGATTTTCTAGAGCTTGTTTAAGTTGAGCGGTTTTATTCACCATAATTATTTTGTTCCGTAAATCTTAATAAATAACTACGGAATAATAGGTGTAAGGGCTAGGGGTGTCAAATGTTAGAAGGAAAGTGCGGTGGAAAATAAAGTATTTTTTTATATAAGAAAAATAAAAAGTTTACGTAAAACGGTTGAATTATTGCTCAAAAATCCGTTAGCATAGTGGCGTATTAGTTTATCTAATATGTTAAGTTTAACTATTATTAACTAGAGGATCTCTTCATGAAGAAACTTATCGCAGTTGCGGTGCTTTCTGCGTGTGGCTCGTTAGCTCATGCAAACACCAATGTTCCAAACTACAATACAGACGCCCATCTTTACGAATTCACGCAAACCTACGATTTAGTTGTGCTAAAAGGCTCACAAGGACAAACCAATTTATGGGTTCCATTGCCATTTAATGGAGAATACCAACAAGTGAAATCGATTCACTTTGAAGGTAATTACATGAATGCCTATGTAACAGAAAACAATAAATACGGTGCGAAAACCTTATTTGCCACTTGGGATAAAGATGCACAAAAACGTGATTTAAAAGTCACTATGGTCATTGAAACAAAAGACCGTGAACCGATGGTGAAAGGTGCTTTAGAGAATTATACTCCGCCAAAAGATATTCAGTATTCCGTGGATGTACAAGAGTACTTAAAAGCTACTCCACATATTAAAACTGATGGAATTGTGAAAGAATTTGCTGACAAAATCGTAGGTAAAGAAACCAATCCATTGAAGAAAGCAGAACTTATTCACCACTGGATCGTAAAAAATATGGAACGTGATAATTCTGTATTAGGTTGTGGCGACGGCGATGTAGAAAAAATTCTTACCACTGGCGTATTAAAAGGTAAATGTACCGATATTAACTCTATATTTGTGGCGCTTGCTCGTGCGGCAGGCATCCCAGCCCGTGAAATTTTTGGTATTCGCTTAGGTGCGGCAGATAAAATGGGCAAATATTCAAAAGGTGCCTTCGGTAGTGCAAATGAACAAGGCATCGCAAACGTAAGTTGTGGCCAACACTGCCGTGCTGAATTCTACCTTGCAGGATTTGGATGGGTACCAGTTGATTCCGCAGACGTTGCCAAAATGCGTTTAGCAGAGAAAAAATCTGTTGAAAATAAAGATACACAAGCCGTAGCAAAATATTTGTTTGGTAACTGGGAAGCAAACTGGGTCGGATTCAACCATGCCCGTGATTTCGATTTATATCCACAACCAGAACTCGCTCCAATCAATAATTTCGGCTATCCATATGCAGAAGTAGGTGGCGATCCGTTAAATTCCTTTGATCCAAAAGAATTTAAATATGACTACGTCTCTAAAAAACTCTAATAAATCCTTTTGGGTTGCCATAGCCACCGCACTTAGCGCCGCGGTGGCATCAACGTTGTGTTGCATTGCACCATTAATTTATTTAGTGTTCGGCGTGTCATCTACATGGTTGATTGGCCTAGGCGAATATGATTATTTGCGTATTCCCATGCTCATCGTTTCATTATGCGCCTTTGCCTATGGATTTTGGCTGTTAATGTTTTCCAAAAAAATCATTTGTAGCAAATATATTTCCCGTAAAAAACTCATCGTTTTATATTGGATTGTATTTATTGTGATGATTTTTTTCTTAACTTATCCAACAATTTTGCCTTGGATTTTAGAATTAGCTAATTAGGAATAAAAATGAAGAAATTATGTACCGCACTTTTGCTTTCTCTGTTTGCAATTTCTTTCGCTCATGCGAATGAAACCAAACAAATTGTGCTAAAAGTAAAAGAAATGAATTGCCAGCTTTGCGCCTACTTAGTCAATAAAGAATTGCGCAATATCGATGGCGTGATTTCCACTAAAGCCTCCATTAAAGATAGAACTGTGACTGTTGTAGAAGATCCAAAAGTTCCTGATGAGCAATTGATTAATGCAATTCATAAATTGGAATATACAGCGGAAGTGGTGAAGTAATTTAAGATTTGAATGTTTTTTATGATAAGGTACCCTCACCTTGCAGATTTAGACTATATTTTTAAAAATCTTAATTCTTTATTATCAAGTCTTTCTCTTATATCTGGGTAAATAACAGTAATCATACCTTCAATTCCTTTTCTTAAATAAGATTCAGATAAACTTAATGCCTTACATATATATTTCACTTCAAGTTCTGTTTTCCCCCCTAGTCCTCTTTCTCCTGGTGCCACATGGTAGAACCCCATGGGGAAAGAGTGAGCATTTGCTGATAACAGCTTATACCATAGTCTAAATTCTCTTTTATTAAATCCGCTTCGTTCTTCAATATCTTCCCTACTCAACATAAAAGCATTTTTCCCTTGCAAGTATCTATTTCGCTCCTTTTCGGGTAATGAATTAAAAAAAGAATCTTGTTGTATTTTATCTAAGATGAATTCTAAGCAATTTTCTTTATCATGGTGGAACTGGGTTGCTAAAGGCACTTTATTTAAATGTTCGAAGAGTTGTTTTCTTGAATAGTAATCATGTAAATCAAAAATATTTTTTCTCGTTTGTCTTTCTTCATCAGATACGTTATCAAAGCATAAATAAAACAAAGAATGATAACACTCCATTAAATTCCGTGTTAAACCAAATGTTGAAGCATAGTCCCAGTTTTCTAGGACATATTTTGTTGGAACATCTTGCTGAGTAAGTCTTTGTATGCTTTGAGCAATAACACACATTCTTGCAAATAAAATACAAGCAAATGTCATTTGAAATCCTGTAGATTTTCTATAAGCACCCATTACAGAAACTTTTCTTGCTATTTTTAATGTTTTTGAAAATCTTTTGTAACATTGTTCAAAATCTATATCATTCATAATATTTCCCCATAGAACTAACTCTGTTTTAAACAATAATAAAAGTGCGGTCAAAACTGACCGCACTTTTTATCTTTCGATAATCAACTTATTTAATCACACCACAAGCCATACGTGGGCCGCCACCGCCAAGTGGCGCTGGATGATCGGAGTGATTATCACCACCAGCATGGATCATAATAGAGTGACCGCGAACATCATCTAAATGTTTAAGACGTGGCGCTAAAACAGGGTTAGTCGCTGTACCATCATGTAATACAGTTAATGCAGGTAAATCACCTAAGTGTGCATCATCTTGCCATGGGTAACCGTGTTGTTTTGCACCTTTAGGATCCCAGTGACCACCAGCGCCTAAACCAGCTGTCAATTTACCCTCTTTTTCTTTTGGCTCACAGCTTGGGTTTTCATGGATGTGGAAACCATGTAAGCCTTCGCTTAATCCTTGTAAATTAGGGGTAAACACAAGACCATAGTTAGATTCAGTAATAGTCACTGTACCCACATCTTTGTTACCGTTTACTGGATCAAGTTGTTGCACTTTCACTTCAATAGAAGCACCTTTTGGTGCCATATTGTGATCATGATTATGCTCATGTGCTTGCGCAACACCAACTGAACATACCGCACTAACCGCTAGAGCTAATAAGGTTTTCATATTCATTGCAATCTCCTTTATTGCAGTAAAAACTCATGACTATTTTAGTCAATTTCGTTTAAAAAGCCGACGAGTTTTTACAAAAATTTCACATTATTTTAAACATCCACGTATAATCAATACGCCAACATTTCGAGCTTGTGCGACAGCTTTCGGTTTACTCAGTTTAATTTTTAATCCTTGAAGTTGATAACGTGACTCAAGCAAATCCGCCACTTCATAAGCCACTCGCTCAATCAACAAGAAAGATTTACTTTCCACATAATCAATTATTACTTGGCTCACTTCAGCATAATTCAAACAATATGCAACATCATCCGTTTCCGCCGCTTGTTTACAATCCCACGCCATTTCCAAATCAAACACAAGTTTTTGCTTAATTTGCTGTTCCCAATCATATACGCCAATTTGAGCAAAAACAGTCAATTCTTCAATAAAAACACGATCCATAAGATTTCCTCTAAAATTATTGTAGGCGTATGCTATCAACTTTGGGTAGAATAACGAATAATTTTTCTTGCTGGAGTACAAAATGAGCCTTTTTGCCCTTTTTTATATGCTTTGTGCCTATCTTTTAGGCTCTATTTCCAGTGCTATTCTAATTTGTCGCATTGCTGGCTTACCGGATCCTCGTCAAAATGGATCAAACAACCCAGGGGCGACAAATGTGCTTCGTATCGGAGGCTGTTGGTCTGCCCTCGCCGTACTGATTATTGATATTTTAAAAGGCATGACGCCAGTATGGGTTGGTTACTATTTAGGGCTCACACAATTTGAATTAGGCATGGTCGCACTGGGTGCTTGCTTGGGACACATATTCCCAATATTCTTCCAATTCAAAGGTGGAAAAGGCGTCGCAACCGCTTTCGGTGCAATCGCACCAATTTCTTGGGCTGTAGCGGGCTCTACATTAGGCACCTGGGTTTTCGTTTTTCTTATCAGCGGTTATTCTTCATTAAGCGCGGTTATTTCTGCATTACTTGTGCCTTTTTATGTGTGGTGGTTCAAACCTGAATTTACTTTTCCCGTTGCACTGGTATGTTGCCTATTAATTTATCGTCATCACGATAATGTTCAACGTTTATGGTGCGGTCAAGAAGATAAAGTTTGGGCTAAATTTAAAAAGAAATAAAAAATTCACCGCACTTTTCTAAATTTCCACTGGAGTTTCCTGTGCATACTAAACGTTCAGTTTCCACTCGTATTGCTAAATATTTATTCATCATTCTCATCGTTGCTGGCGTGATTAGCTCGCTAAGTTTGGCAATTATGAGCAGTAATAAATATGACGCAGAAGCCATTAATATTTCAGGTTCTTTGCGGATGCAAAGTTATCGCCTACTCTATGAAATGCAAGAGCAACCAGAAAGTGTGGAAACGAACTTACGTCGTTATCATATAAGCCTTCATTCGTCTGCTTTACTAGAAGTTCAAAATCAATTTTTCACACCGAATGTATTAAAACATTCCTATCAAAACATTTTGCAACGTTGGACGAACATGGAAAAATATGCGCGCCAACACGATGTAAAAAACTATAGTAATCAGCTCACTGACTATGTGGCAGATGTTGATTATTTTGTGTTTGAGCTACAACGTTTCAGTGAACAAAAATGGATTTTGGGCGTATCGGTACTTTTTTTCGCGATGTGGTTAATTTTACTCATGGTGTCTTATGTGATTTGGTACACACAGCGGGAAGTCGTAAAACCACTGCACTTAATGACGAAAGCCAGTATGCAAGTGCAAATGCGTCAATTCAATCACATTCCGCTTGATACAACGAAACAAAATGAACTCGGTACATTGGCGCGTATCTTCACACAAATGTCCACGGAGCTTGGGCAGCTTTATTCACGTTTGGAAGAAACGGTAAACGAAAAAACACAAAAGTTACGCCAAACTAACCGCTCGTTGACGACACTTTATCAAAGTTCTCAAATTCTTAATGCCAACACGATCAACGATAAAGTATTAAGCCAAGTGCTCGATCACATTCTGGTCAGCGAAAATTTGAAATATATCAAAGTTGAAGTTATGGGTGCAGAGCATTGGGATATTGCTTTTGGTACTCAAGATTTAGACTGCTCGTTGCAAACTGAGACACTTTCTGTCGATAACGAAGAATTCGGTGCACTCTCTTGGCAAGCAGGATTGCCTTGTCCCGATCCGAGAATGATGCAAAACCTTGCTCAAATGCTTGGGAGAGCCCTTTATTTCCAAAAAAGTTTACGCCAACAAGAACAGCTATTATTGATGGAAGAGCGGTCAATTATCGCGCGAGAATTGCATGACTCATTGGCTCAAGTGCTATCGTTTTTACAGATTCAACTTACATTACTTAAACATAACTTGAAGAAAGAAGGCGATTCATCCAAAGAACAAAGTTTGGTCATTATTCGTGATTTTGAACAGGCTCTTTCGAGTGGATATGCACAATTACGCGAGCTTTTAGCCACTTTCCGTTTAACCATACAAGAAGCTAATTTACAGCTTGCGCTAGAACAAGTGATTGACTCATTGCGTTCACAAACAACGATGCAAATGAACGTTAATTGCCAATTGCCATCACAAAGTTTGAATCCACAACAACTGGTTCATGTGCTACAAATTGTACGCGAAGCCACCACCAATGCGATCAAACATTCTCAAGGCACAGCAATTGAAATTAGCGCCAAAATTAATGCCGAAGGCGAATACGAAATTTTAGTTGAAGATAATGGTATCGGTATTCAAGACCTTGAAGAGCCTGAAGGTCATTATGGGTTAAATATTATGACTGAACGTAGTCGCCAACTTAACGCAGAATTTAACATCATCCGTCGCGAACAAGGCGGTACACAGGTGAAAATCACGCTTCCGCACGCGTTATGTTGATTACGGTGGATATAATTATTCATAGCAGCTGGTATAAAAGATAAATTTTTTATGCCCCCGACAATGGTATTTTAAATGCAAAATTTACAACCTTTTCACACTTTCCATATTCACGCTAATGCTCGTGAAATTATCGAAGCACATAGCATTGAACAACTACAACAAGCATGGACTCATTCAAAAGCGGAAAATTTACCCGCACTTTTTCTAGGTCAAGGCAGTAATATGCTATTTCTGGATGATTTTAATGGTGTGGTGATTTTAAATCGTTTAATGGGTATTACTCATCAACAGGATTCTGATTTTAACTACCTGCATGTAAATGGCGGTGAAAATTGGCATGAATTGGTGGAATGGTCTATTAACAATGGTATTTATGGATTAGAAAATCTGGCTCTGATTCCTGGCTGTGCAGGCTCTGCACCAATTCAAAATATCGGTGCTTATGGCGTTGAATTTAAAGATGTGTGCAATTATGTAGATGTGATTAATTTAAACACAAATGAAACCTTCCGACTCGACACAGAACAATGTGAATTTGGTTATCGTGAAAGTATTTTCAAACATCGTTATCAACAAGGTTATGTGATTACGGCGGTTGGATTAAAGCTCACAAAAAATTGGCAGCCTATTCTAAAATATGGCTCACTTGTAGAGTTCGATCCCAAAACTGTCACCGCTAAACAAATTTTTGATGAAGTCTGTCATATCCGTCAAAGTAAATTACCTAATCCAAATGAATTTGGTAATGCGGGCAGTTTCTTTAAAAACCCGGTTGTCAGTTCGGAACATTTTGAGGAAATCAAAAAACATCACGAAAATCTACCGCACTTTCCACAGGCAGATGGCTCAGTGAAATTAGCGGCGGGCTGGCTGATTGATCAATGCAATCTTAAAGGTTTTCAAATTGGCGGTGCAGCCGTTCATGAAAAACAAGCATTAGTATTAATTAACAAAAGCGGGGCAACAGGACAAGACGTGGTCAAACTCGCCCATCACGTTCGCCAAACTGTTGCAGAAAAATTTGGTGTATATTTACAACCTGAAGTCCGCTTTATTGGTGCAACTGGCGAAGTAAATAGCGAGCAAACTATCGCATAATTTATATAGATTAAGGAAATAAACCATGAGCTTTAAAGAAATTTTAGAAACCTTACCCACAATCGATCATTTAACCGGTTTAAATGTGATGGATGGTGAAACGATTATCCACAACATTCCAGCCATACCAGGTAAATTAGGTTCGCTTCGCCTTTATAATGCGTTGGCTGAAAAATTTAACGGGAAATTAAACCGCACTTCCGCACAACAAGGTGTTGAATGGTTTGCAGAACACGTCGAAGATGCAAAAGTGAATCCAGGCAAGCATCCGAACATTGATTTACTATTTAAGGTGATTGATGAAAATCTTAATTTAACCCTGATTCCACTTTGCTAATTAATCAGAATTATTTAGAATAATTGAACTTTTGATTGATAAAACCTGTCTTATTAACAAATTGGTTCAATAAGATAGCTTATTGTGCTATAACTAGGCTCACTGATTGGCAAAAGCCAAAATAAAGAAGGGAAACGATGGATAAAGAAACACAAATGATGTTAGTTCCTCAAGGCAGTATCGAAGGTTATATTCGTGCGGCAAATGAATATCCGATGCTGACCGCAGAGGAAGAAAAGGAATTGGCAGAACGTTTGTATTATCACGAGGATTTAGATGCAGCGAAAAAACTCATTTTGTCGCATCTTCGTTTCGTGATCCATGTTGCACGTGGCTATTCTGGCTATGGTTTGCCTCAAGCTGATTTAATCCAAGAAGGCAATATCGGCTTAATGAAAGCCGTTAAACGTTTTAACCCTGAAGTTGGTGTACGTTTGGTGTCATTCGCTGTGCATTGGATTAAAGCGGAAATCCACGAATATGTTCTTCGTAACTGGCGTATCGTAAAAGTCGCAACTACGAAAGCTCAACGTAAATTATTTTTCAACCTACGCAAAACTAAACAACGTTTAGGCTGGTTCAATGAAAATGAAGTTGATATCGTGGCAAATGAATTGGGTGTTTCCAAAGAAGATGTTATCGAAATGGAATCGCGTATGAGCGGTGCGGATGTAGGTTTTGATTTACCCACTGATGATGCAGAAACAGAGACCTATTCTCCAGCCCTTTATTTGGAAGATAAAAGTTCTAATTTCGCAGCAGAGCTGGAAAATGAAAACTTTGAAAGCCAAGCAACCGAGCAATTAGGTGCAGCGCTACAAAGTCTAGATGCGCGTAGTCAGGATATTATCAAAGCTCGTTGGTTAGATGATAACAAAGCCACATTACACGACTTAGCTGCAAAGTATAATGTCTCTGCGGAACGTATCCGTCAATTAGAAACCAATGCACTGAAAAAATTAAAAAGTGCGGTGAGTTTTTAAATAATTTAGAAAAAGAAAACCTGCTGATTAGCAGGTTTTTTATTTATCATTTAAACGTAATTTCAAATCTTCAGCAGTTTGGCAAGTCTTAATCTTATCAAACACTTGGTTCGCTTCATCATATTCCTTATTCAAATAACGTAACCACTGTTTAATTCGTGCCACATGATAAAAACCGCTGTCATATTCATTTTCGACATTAGCATATTTTTGCAAGATTTTTTGAATCTCACACCAAGGCATTTTTTCTGCATTTGATTTCAAAACATGGCTTAAATTCGGAATATTCAACGCACCTCGTCCCACCATTAAATCCTGACAACCTGTTTGAGATAAGCAATCTTGCCCATCTTGCCAATGCCAAATTTCTCCGTTAGCAATAACAGGAATGGATAAACGCTCTCGTACTTCGCCAATTTTTTTCCAATTAATTCGATCAGCGCGATAACCATCAGATTTTGTGCGTCCATGAACTGTAATTTCGGTTGCACCACCCTGCTCTACCGCATCAGCGATTTCAAAAGCTTGAGAAATATCATCCCAGCCTAACCGCACTTTTACACTAACGGGGAATTCACTTGGCACAGCTCTGCGTAAGGCTTGAGTGGCACGATAAATCAATTCAGGCTGTTTCAATAATGCCGCACCACCATTGCTGCCATTCACTGTTTTAGAAGGGCAACCACAATTTAAATCAACACCATGAGAGCCAAGCTCGATCGCACGAATCGCATTTTCAGCAAGGCATTCTGGATGCTGCCCAAGCAACTGTACTCGCACAGGCGTGCCAGAAGAAGTAAAGCCCTGATTTTTTAATTCAGGGCATAAACGATAAAATACTTTTTCAGGGAGAAGTTGAGCAACTACGCGAACAAATTCTGTTATACATAAATCGTAGTCATTCACTTCGGTGAGAAGTTGGCGTACAAAGGGATCTAGAACCCCTTGCATAGGCGCAAGAATAACACGCACTATTTCCAGCCTTTTGCTTTACAAATTAAATCGTAAGCGGCTTGAATCTGTTGAGTTTTTTCTTTTGCCATTTCCATCATTTCTGGCGGTAAACCTTTCGCCACGAGTTTATCTGGATGGTGTTCATTCATTAAACGACGATAAGCTCGCTTAACCGTGTTTTGCTCGTCGGACTCAGTCACACCCAATACTTTATAGGCATCATTTAAAGTTGGGCCTGAAGCATGTTGGTAACCACCACTATTTTGTTGCTGATATTGGTAGCCACCTTGATAGGCACCTTGTTGATATTGCTGATAAAAACCACCTTGAGTAAAAGCTCTAGCAGCCATTTCCATCGCAATCATTTGTTCAAATTGCATACGAGAAAGACCAAGTTCTTCAGCAATTACATAAAGCACTTCTTTCTCATTTTCGTGAAGTTCTGAATCGGCAAAAGCCGCTTGAACTTGCACTTGTAAGAACATTCGCAATAAATCAGCACGTTGCCCACAACCAATGCGAAATTCACGGATAACTTGGCGAATCGGGAAATCAGATTCTTTACCTCGACGAAACGCATCTTGAGCTAATTTACGCCCCGCATCATCCAGTTTAAGCTGAATCATTAATTGGTTAGCTAATTGAATATCTTCTTCTGTTACACGCCCTTTCGATTTGCTTAAATGTCCTAGCACCGCAAAGGTAGTTTGCATAAACAAGTCTTGACGCGTCGTTTTCTTTTTAAAGAAACTAGAACTTACCGAGCCAAGCTCATACAATTTTTTATCTGCAATAGAACCTAAAATGAGCCCAGCAATCGCACCAAAAAATCCACCAACTTTCCAACCTAAAAATACGCCTATAATTTTTCCAATAAATCCCATTCTTTCCCCTGTTAAGTCAAAGTGCGGTTATTTTTATAATGTTATTTATAATGATGACAAAAATTTATTTCTCAAGTTTTATACGCCAAATTCGGCACGATAAGCACGCATTTCTGGCAAATGGCTACTGTATCGAGGATCTTGTTCAATAAATTGCATCAAGTCATCTAAATCAATGATTGATAGCACTTGGCATTGATAATCACGTTCTACTTCTTGAATTGCAGAAAGCTTGCCTTTTCCTCGTTCTTTACGGTTTAAGGCGATTAATACCGCCGCAAGCTCTGCCTTATTTGCACTGATTAATTCCATAGATTCACGGATCGCAGTGCCAGCCGTAATCACGTCATCCACAAGCAAAATTTTTCCTTGCAATGGGCTACCAATTAAATTGCCGCCCTCTCCGTGATCTTTCACTTCTTTGCGATTAAAACACACGGGTTTATCAATACCATAACGATTAAATAACGCCACCGAAACTGAAGTGCCAATTGGAATACCTTTGTAAGCGGGGCCAAAAACTACATCAAAATCTACCGCACTTGCCTGAATTGCTGCAGCATAGAACTCGCCTAAACGCGCTAAATCTGCCCCTGTATTGAACAAACCTGCATTGAAGAAATACGGACTTTTACGCCCCGATTTCAAAGTAAACTCTCCGAATTTCAATACATTTCGGCTTAAAGCAAATTCGATAAAATCACGTTTATATTGTTCCATTTTTTTAATCCCTATAAACTGTGTTTATAAGCCTAGCGCTTCGCGTTGAGCGACAAAAATTTGATTACAACCTTGCTTCGCTAAATCTAATAATGTTAATAATTCTTCATGGCTAAATGGCTCGCCTTCTGCGGTGCCTTGCACCTCAATCATTCGACCATCTTCCATCATCACAACATTCATATCGGTTTCCGCTGCAGAATCTTCCACATATTCCAAATCACAAACGGCTTGTCCATCAACAATTCCTACAGAAATTGCCGAAACCAAACCTTTAATTGGGTTATTTTTTAACGTGCCATTCTCAATTAAACCATTGATCGCATCACATAATGCGACAGCAGCACCAGTAATGGATGCAGTACGTGTGCCGCCATCCGCTTGAATAACATCGCAATCTAAAGTAATCGCACGTTCACCAAGTGCTTTAAGATCCACCATCGCGCGCAAAGAGCGGGCAATTAAGCGTTGAATTTCCATTGTGCGTCCGCCTTGTTTACCTTTAGCCGCCTCACGTTGCATACGACTATGTGTTGAGCGTGGCAACATTCCATATTCAGCCGTGACCCAGCCTTGCCCTTGTCCCTTTAAGAAACGTGGTACAGCATCTTCCACTGTTGCAGTACAAAGCACTTTGGTATCACCAAATTCAACAAGCACAGAACCTTCAGCGTGCTTAGTGTAATTACGGGTAATTTTAATTTGGCGGGGTTGATTATTTTCTCGATTATTTGGACGCATAATTATTCCTTGATATGGTTTAGAACGATGTAATAAAAAAGCGCACTATTCTAGCACGCTTTAGTTTTCATTATTGGGTAGTTTTTTCAAAGTCACGAATTTTATGGAAAGTTTCGTTTAAATCTGCCGCAAAATTAATTTTTTGAATATCTGGCGAAGAATTAGATTTAACTAACATTCTCAACGGCTGGAATTGCATATTACACAAGTAAAGTTGTTGATGGGGCAACATGTGTTGAACAAATCGAGTAAGCGCATGTATTCCACCAGCATCAAGCACTGTCACTGCATCACATTGCAGCACAATATGTCGGATTTCATGATCGGTATGAACCGTTCTATCATGCAAATCCGCAAATAATTTATCCGCAGCAGCAAAGAAAAGTGGACCACTAATTCGGTAAACCAACACATCATCTAAATCTTCAGGCGCATTGTGTTCAATGGCTTTTGTCATCTCAGCAATGGTTCGAATAAACAAGAGACTTGCAAGCAACACCCCAACACTAATCGCAATCACCATATCAAACAATACGGTCAAAATAAGACAAGTCAGCAACACTGCCATTTCATTTTTGCCTGAACGGCGAGCAAGATGAATAATATCGTGCACACTTGCCATATTCCACGCCACCACTAACAACAAAGCAGCCATCGATGACAAAGGCAAATAAGAAAGGGCTTGCGAAAACAAAAGTAAAGCGAATAAAACAAGTATTGCGTGCACAACACTTGATATTGGCGATACCGCCCCTGATTTCACATTAGCCGCAGAACGAGCAATCGCAGCTGTTGCCGTGATTCCTCCAAAAAACGGAGAAATGATATTCCCCAAGCCTTGTGCTAATAACTCGTTATTAGAGTGATGTTTAGTATCTGTCATATTATCTAAAATCACTGCGCAAAGAAGTGATTCAATTGCGCCCAATACTGCCATTGAAAAAGCAGCAGGTAACAAAGCTTGTAAGCTATTAAAATCCCAATGAATTAATTGACCTTGCGCATCAGGAATATTCCACGGCAGAGAAAAATCTGGCAATACATTAGGAATCCCATGACCAATGGAACCATCAGGCAAAGTATATTGGAATGCAGATCCAATCGTCGCCACCTCAAAATCAAAATGCTGTAATGCTAGAGCTAAAATTGTACCAATAATCACGGCAGGTAGATGCCCTGGCACTGCCAAACGCAATTTATGCCATTGAGTCAGGACTAATAGTGTTACCACACCAACTGCTGCATTCGCCCAATTTATAGTAGGAAGTGCGGTAAAAATTGTTTGGATTTTTTCAAGATAATGCGCCGGCATTTTTTCTATGGAAAGCCCCAAAAAATCCTTAATCTGCAAAATACCAATAGTAATGCCAATCCCGCAAGTAAAGCCTAGGGTCACAGGCAAGGGAATATATTCAATTAAACGTCCTAGACGAAATAACGCCATCAAAACCAAAATGAGCCCAGAAAGCAACGTTGCCATCAAAAGACCACTTAGCCCAAATTGTTGAGTAACAGGGTACAGAATCACAACAAAAGCTGCTGTAGGCCCAGATATATTAAAGCGAGAACCACCTGTCAGCGCAATAACGATACCCGCAATAATTGCCGTGTAAAGACCATGTTGTGGTGGCACACCACTCGCAATAGCCAAAGCCATGGAAAGCGGAATTGCAATCACACCAACGGTTAACCCTGAAATAATGTCGCGAATCAGCGATTTTTTCGAATAGCCTAAACGGAAAGAATCTTTCAGCGCGCTAAAGGGTTTTACGGCTAAAAAAACATTTTTAGAAAATAACGCTTTAATATGCATAAAAAAACTACAAACGATAAATAAAGTGCGGTTATTCTAGCGAAACTTTTAAAAGTTTTTTATGTTCTAGCGCAAAAAACTTGACTAAACTGGAGCAAATCTTTATAGTTTGCGCACCTTTTACGGTGAGATGTCCGAGTGGTTGAAGGAGCACGCCTGGAAAGCGTGTATGTGGGAAACTGCATCAAGGGTTCAAATCCCTTTCTCACCGCCATCCTAATTTTATTCCCTTATTTTCCTTCTCATTCAAAATCAATTTTTTATTCTTCTTTTTGTACTCTGTTCATTGAATTTTTTCATCAATGCAGTAAACTAGCCACCGATTTTTAATCACCTTTCTTTTCACTTTAAATGTTACCCGCGAGTAACAAAAGGACACATCATGACAAACAAAGTAAACAGTTATGGCTGGAAAGCCTTAATTGGCTCTGCCGTCGGCTATGCAATGGACGGTTTCGATCTTCTCATTTTAGGTTTCATGCTTAGTGCAATTTCCGCAGACTTAAATCTAACACCCGACCAAGGTGGCTCTCTCGTAACATGGACGCTTATTGGTGCCGTATTTGGCGGTATTTTATTTGGCGCATTAAGCGATAAATACGGTCGTGTACGCGTACTCACTTGGACCATTCTTCTCTTTGCAGTATTTACTGGGTTATGTGCGATTGCACAAGGTTATTGGGACTTACTGATTTATCGCACAATTGCTGGCATTGGCTTAGGCGGTGAATTTGGAATTGGGATGGCTCTAGCAGCAGAAGCATGGCCCGCACTCCACCGAGCGAAAGCAGCATCTTATGTTGCATTAGGTTGGCAAGCTGGTGTATTAGGTGCCGCATTACTTACACCATTATTGCTCCCGCATATTGGCTGGCGTGGAATGTTCTTGGTGGGTATCTTCCCTGCATTTGTCGCTTGGTTCTTACGTTCTCATCTACACGAACCTGAAATTTTCACTCAAAAACAAACCGCACTTTCAACTCAATCCAGTTTTACTGATAAATTACGTTCATTCCAGCTTCTTATTAAAGATAAAGCCACGAACAAAATTAGCCTTGGTATCATCGTACTCACCTCCGTACAAAACTTCGGTTATTACGGCATTATGATTTGGTTACCTAATTTCTTATCAAAACAACTTGGATTCAGTTTAACTAAATCTGGACTTTGGACAGCCGTTACCGTCTGCGGCATGATGGCTGGGATTTGGATTTTCGGACAACTCGCCGACCGAATAGGACGAAAACCAAGTTTCTTACTTTTCCAATTAGGCGCGGTGATAAGTATCGTGGTTTACTCACAACTTACCGATCCTGACATCATGCTTCTTGCTGGGGCATTTTTAGGTATGTTTGTGAACGGAATGATGGGAGGTTACGGTGCATTAATGGCAGAAGCCTATCCAACAGAAGCTCGAGCAACGGCACAAAACGTACTTTTCAATATTGGTCGTGCCGTAGGTGGATTTGGACCTGTGGTTGTGGGCGCTGTTGTACTCGCCTACTCTTTCCAAACGGCCATCGCTCTACTTGCGATTATCTACGTAATTGATATGTTAGCGACAATTTTCTTAATCCCTGAATTAAAAGGTAAAGCCTTAGACTAAGAAAATATAAAAGATAAAAATGCTCGCCAAGTGCGAGCATTTTTTATGAAATAAAAGTAAGCAATTGTGAGGATACTTGTTCAGCTGAAATTTCTTTCATTGAACTTGCCGATAAGTAATGCTGATTTTTACCATAACAGCCAATCAATTTAGGATCCGTTGCGCCATAAAGCGTAATATTGGGCTTATCCAAAGCGGCAGTTAAATGCGCCAAGCCTGTATCCACCGACACAACGGCTTTTGCATTCGCAAGCTGTTTTGCAAGCTCCGTTAAAGTTAATTTCGGCAATACAATCACTTTAGAATCAACTTGAGCCAAACGCTCTGCTCGCGCTTTTTCCTGTTTATTTCCCCAAGGCAAGCGAATTTCGTAATCAGAAAGTGCGGTAATTTTTTCAATCAATTTTTGCCATTCTGATTCTTCCCAATGCTTATCTGCCCGAGTTGTAGAATGAATGAATACCACATAGTTTTTTTCTGAAGTTTGATGAAGAAAATGGCGAGCAATACCATAGTCACCCTGAACCTGAGGTAATTTATAACCTAAACTCTGGGCAAAAAGCTGACGAATTCGTTCCACCGCATGCTGTTGATAGGGAATAGAATATTTTTTATCGTAGAAAAAAGACGCTAACGGCTCTCGGATACTTTGACGATCATAGCCATGTTTCATACCTTGGGCAAAACGAGTTGCAAATAATGCACTTTTAATGAGCCCTTGCGCATCAATTACCGCATCATAATTTTCAGCCTGCAACAAAGTGCGGTAATTTTTCCACTCATTTCTTGTTTGAATGGAAAAAGGTGATTTACGCCAACGGCGCAAAGCAATAGGAATCACGCGATTTACGGTAGAATGCCAACGTGGAATTTCTGCAAAGTTTTCTTCCACCACCCAATCAATACTTAAACTAGGAATCGCCTTTTGTGCATCAGTCAAGGCAGGCAAAGTGTGGATAACATCCCCCATAGAGGAAGTTTTAATCACACATACTTTCATTTAATTAACCTTCTTCCCCAATGCATAATTCCAAGCCCAGATACGGCTAAAATGCCCCCAATAATTAAGGAGGAATCCACCTGTTCATTCAACCAAACGGCTGAAAATAAAATACCTAAAATCGGCACAAGAATAATGTAAGCCGAGGCATTGCCTGCCCCTAAGTGTTTCACTCCATCAAAATACCATGCATAAGCCAATACCGTTGAGCCAAATGCAAGACCAAGTAAACTAAACCATTGCGATCCATTTAATTGAAATACGGTTACCCAATCTTCCGCACTTTCCGTCCATAATGTTGCCAACGTCAGCATGAAAAAACCAAAAGTAGAAGAAATCGTGGTAGCGGTGAGAGAATCAATTCCGATTAATACTTTACGAGCCAATAAAGTATAAGCAACCCAGCAAACTAAAGCACAAAGCAATAACATTTGACCGAATCCAAAATTTTGTAAGAGGTTAGTTGGATTCCCTTTTGTCATGGCTAACAAAGAACCGCTAATGGCAATAATCATCCCTAATACAACCCAGCGATTCCACTTTTCTTTAAATAATAAAATAGCAAAAAACATCGTAAAGACGGGATTAGAGGCAACGACCATCGTTCCTTGCCCTGCTGGAACATATTTCAAACCCCAAATAAAGAAAGTCGAATAACCAAAGATCCCAAGCAAAGCAGTTAACAATAACCCCACCCATTGATTAGGTCGCAGTTGTTTAGCATATTTGAAACGATTCGCCGCATATAGCCAAATAATGAGTGGAATAATGGCGAAAAAAAAGCGCACGCTTGAAGCAATAAATGTCGGCATAGCTTGGGCAACCACTCGTCCCCAAGGCCAAGAGGCGCCCCATAAAATGGCCATTCCGATTAATTGTAAGTGTATACGGAGAGGATTCATATCATTAACATATCCTATTAGGCCTTTTCTATTTACTTAAAGGCTCTGCTTGGTAAGCTTTTATTTTTTCTCGTAAAGCGGCTTCAAATGCTTCTCTATGAGCATCATCTTGAAAGGCTGAATAAGGAATAGATAAAAACTGTCCACCACCAATTCTAATCGTTAGGTATCCATAATGATTTTCGATATGATGAATGTAGCGATAATTATGCAAGACTTGGCAGGAATCTATTTTCGTGCATAAACCATTTTCTTGAATTTGTACGGTTGTACTTTTATTAGCGCCCTCAAATACTTGGCTTTGAAAAGCTTTGGTATTTAAATAAGGTCGTAGAAAAATAGCATAGAAAAAACAACATACTGAGATGAGCAATAATATATGTCCTGCATAATTGGCTAAGATATTTTCATAGCAATCATACAAATACTCTCCCCAATCCATCAGTTCAAAAGCAAGAAAAATACTTGGCAGGAAGAAGAATAAATATAATAAAAAATCGCCAAGCCTCATCATCTTACGAAATTTATTATGCTTATAAATTTCACGACTGATTTTACGGGCTGCTTTGGCATTATTTTTATCTAATACGGATTGATAGGTTATTTCCATTTTATATTCTCTCTTTCTTAAACGTCTAAAAGTGCGGTCAGTTTTTCTGCCACTTTTTCAGGTTTAATATCAATCAAACTTTGATGATACCCTTCCGAGCTATCTGTACTTTTACGCACCTTAATTAAATCGCCTTCAATTAAACGAATAATCACGGCTTTATCTGATAATGGTGGCGTATAAGTTGGGCTCGTTGGACCATAAAGTGCAACCAATGGACGATCTGTCGCAGCGGCAATATGCATTAAGCCGCTGTCATTGCTCACTACTGCCGTACAGTTGGCAATTAAATCTACCGCTTGATTAAGATTCGTTTGCCCTGCCAAATTCAAACAGAATGGTTGCAGTTCTGCTGGCAATACATTGCGAATTTGCTCACCCGCTTCCACATCTTTTGGTGAACCAAATAATTCTACCGCATAGCCTTTTTCAATGAGCATTTCTGCCAATTTAGCATAATGATAATGCGGCCAACGTTTTGCTGGGCCAAATTCTGCACCAGGACAAAAACCAATAATTGGACGTTCGCCTAAAAGTGCGGTTTGTTTTTCAAATTTTTTTAAGGTTTCAGCTTGTTGTGCTGGCTCAACCGTCAAATAGGGTTTCAAGACAGGAATATCATCAGCTTTTGGTACAGCATCTTTTTCAAAAGCCAATGCAACATAACGCTGCACCATCATTGGATAATCTTTTTTATTGGCTCGTAAATCATTCAATAAAATATAACGGCTTTCGCCTTTCCAACCCCGACAATGAGCAATTTTTGCGAAGAAAGGAACAAACGCAGATTTCAATGAATTAGGTAAAACAATCGCCATATCATATTGTTCACGCAAAGACTTTCCTAAACGATAACGCGTTCCCAATTCAAAGGCCCCGTGCCCTAATGGCATTTCAATCGCCTTACGCACCTCTGGCATTCGCGCAAGCAAAGGCTTACACCAATTCGGTGCCATCACATCAATATTGCAGTTTGGATATTGAATTTTCAGTTGCTGGTACAGACTGTGCGACATCATCATATCGCCAACCCAAGAAGGGCCAATAATTAGAATATTCATTTTCTGTCTTTCAGATAAAGGTGCGGTCAAAAATACCGAGATTTTTAACCGCACTCTGTTGATGGGAAGTAGGCAAACCTACGGTTTATTTTCTGTTCAACCACGCCATATATTCAGCCACGCCTTCCGCAACTGTTTTGAATGATTTATCGTAGCCTGTTGAACGAAGTTTAGTTAAATCTGCTTGAGTATATTCTTGATAACGAGATTTTAAATGTTCTGGGAATGGAATGGTTTCAATCTCGCCTTTACCGTGGAATTTCACTACTGCATCAGCCACCGCACGGAAACTTTCTGCATTTCCTGTACCAAGGTTGTAAATACCTGAAATACCATTTTGCCAACACCAAATATTCACTGCAGCAACATCGCCCACATAAACAAAATCACGGCGGAAATGTTCGCTGCCTGCAAATAATTTTGGATTTTCACCTTTTAAGATTTGGTTATTCAAGTGGAATGCTACGCTCGCCATAGAACCTTTATGATTTTCACGCGGCCCGTAAACATTGAAATAACGGAAACCACATACTGGCGATTTTGCTTCTGGCAAAATGTTGCGTACATATTGGTCGAATAAGAATTTAGAATAGCCATAAACATTTAACGGACCTTCAAATTCACGTTCTTCACGGAATACTTTGGTATCACCATAAGTTGCTGCGCTTGAGGCATAAAAGAAAGGAATTTCACGGTCAAGGCAATAATGCAACAACTCTTTAGAATATTCGTAGTTGTTGTGCATAATGTATTTACCATCCCATTCCGTAGTCGCAGAACATGCTCCCTCGTGGAATACTGCATCAATATCGCCAAATTCGTCGCCTGCAATAATAGAAGCAATGAAATCTTCTTTATCACAATAATCTGCAATGTCTAAATCAACTAAATTTGCAAATTTCGTGCCATCTTTTAAGTTATCTACCACTAAAATATCTTTGCGCCCTAAATCATTTAATGCTTTGACAATATTGCTGCCAATAAAACCTGCGCCGCCTGTTACGATAATCATAATTCTGTCCTCTTTAAAATAAGTCTGCGTATTGTAATAGATTTTCTACCGCTTAGCCAAAAAACTCTGCGAAAAACAACCGCACTTTTAATCCCCAATAACTCGTGAGGCCGGTTGTAACAAGATCCATTTTGCCTTTACTCAACAGCACAATTGTGGGCGTCACATTAATTTGCCATCGTTCTGCAAATTCCCCTTTAGGATCGTTAACCGTAGTGAAGTGGTAGTCATTTTTACTTAAATAATCATTTACTGCCGACTCATTGCCTGAACGTAACGCCACCGATACAACTTGATAGCCTTCGTTTGCTAAAGAATTAATTGCTGGCGAAGTATAGCGACAATAACCACACCAGGTTCCCCAAAAATAAAGCAGCGTAGGTTTATTTGGATCGAGACTTTCAAGAGAGAACGTATTCCCTTGAAGATCTTGTAACGTGATTTTGTTTATTTCCTCTGGCACTACAGGGCGACGAACAAAATCCAGTATGCTACTCATCACAATAAACGTTAAAAAGAGGGATAATCCATTCTTAAGTAGTTTTTTAATCTTCATTTTCTTTATTCCTTATCTCGTTGAGATGATTGTAATCAAGCATAAAAGCACAGTCAAAAACAAGGGATTTTTGCTACAATAGGTAAAACATAAATAAAGGAGGAAAATAATGACACCGAATCAACTTGCTCAATATATCGATCACACTGCACTTACCGCAGAAAAAAATGAACAAGATATTTTGACACTCTGTCATGAAGCGATTGAACACGGATTTTATTCTGTATGTATCAATTCTGGTTATATTCCACTCGCTAAAGAAAAACTTGCTGGCTCAAATGTAAAAATTTGTACCGTAGTTGGCTTCCCTTTAGGTGCCAATTTAACCTCAGTCAAAGCATTTGAAACCCAAGAATCTATTAAAGCGGGTGCAAATGAGATTGATATGGTGATTAATGTAGGTTGGATAAAATCGCAAAAATGGGATGCAGTAAAACAAGATATTCAAGCTGTATTTGATGCTTGTGATGGCACGCCATTAAAAGTGATTTTAGAAACTTGTTTGCTCACTAAAGATGAAATAGTGAAAGCCTGTGAAATTTGTAAAGAAATCGGTGTGGCTTTTGTTAAAACATCAACAGGCTTTAACAAAGGTGGTGCAACTGTAGAAGATGTTGCATTGATGAAACAAACGGTCGGCAATATTGGTGTTAAAGCATCAGGTGGTGTGCGTGATACTGAAACAGCACTTGTAATGATTAAAGCGGGTGCAACACGCATTGGTGCAAGTGCAGGCATTGCAATTATTAGCGGTACGCAAGACACTCAAAGCACTTACTAATCCTTTCACGCGTGGTATTCTCACCACGCGTTTTTACATATTAGACAATTTCTGCAACAAACGATCCATTGCTCGATACCCCAAAGCTTCCGCTAAGTGCGGTTGAGAAATTTGTTGTTCTCCTTGTAGATCAGCAATGGTTCGAGAAACTTTCAAAATACGATGGTAAGCCCGTACAGAAAGCCCCAGTTTATTCAGCGCATTTTCAAGGAAAAAGGCATCTTTATCACTTAACTTGCAATCACGTTCAATCTCTTTACTGTTCAAATACGCGTTAATTTTCCCAGCTCTTTCCATTTGAATCTCACGCACTTTTAACACTTTCTCACGAATTTGAGCACTGGTTTCACCACGATCACCTGTATTTTGTAAGCTGCCTTGTGGCAGTAAAGGTACTTCAATAGATAAATCAAAACGATCTAAAAAAGGCCCTGAAAGTCTATTCAAATAACGCATAATTTGCTGGGGTGAAGTGCGGTTATGTGTCCCAGTATAATGGCCTGTCGGACTTGGATTCATCGCTGCCACTAATTGAAAACGAGCCGGGAATTGGATTTTGGCATTAGCACGAGAAATAATAATCTCACCACTTTCCAAAGGCTGACGTAGCGCGTCCAATACTTTTCGTTCAAACTCTGGAAGTTCATCAAGAAAAAGTACACCATTTGTTGCTAAGGATATTTCACCAGGTTTAGGGATCGTCCCACCGCCAACTAAAGCTGGCATTGATGCACTATGATGTGGTGCGCGAAAAGGACGTTGTTTCCAATTATGAAAATTTAACTCATTTTGAACTAAACTCGTTACAGATGCCGTTTCTATCGCTTCTAGATCTGTCATTTCAGGTAAAAGCCCCGTCAAACGGCTAGCTAGCATGGTTTTCCCTGTACCTGGCGGACCAAGAAAGAGCAAATTATGCTGCCCTGCTGCGGCAATGGTCAATGCTCGTTTGGCGTGTTGTTGTCCGATAATATCCGTTAAATCTAACATATTTTTGCCCGAAAAATTTACCGCACTTTCTTTCACAATTTCAGTGGCAAGGGGTAATTTTTCTTGACCATTAAGAAATTGCACCACGTCTAAAAGCGTTTGCGCAAAATAAGTATTTTGATCAGACACGAGCGAGGCTTCATTCGCATTTTGCTTCGCGATAATTAACTCTCGTTTTGACTTTTGCGCAGCAAGAATAGCGGGAATTACACCATGAACCCCACGTAATTGCCCCGTCAGCGCAAGCTCCGCCACAAATTCAAATTGCTTTAATCGACTCGCATCAAGCTGATCCGATGCGGCTAAAATTCCGATGGCAATAGGCAAATCAAATCGTCCACCTTCTTTCGGTAAATCTGCAGGTGCGAGATTCACGGTAATGCGTTTGGCTGGGTATTTAAATTGTGCATTCATCAATGCACTACGCACCCGATCTTGCGCCTCTTTCACTGTTTTTTCGGGCAAACCAACAAGTGTAAATCCTGGTTTTCCGTTGCTTAAATGCACCTCAATGGTGACAAGCGGCGCTTGTACACCCATAGAGGCACGGCTGTAAACAATAGCAAGGGACATGATAATCCTTAAAGTGCGGTAAAAATGAAGATAGTTTTTGCACTATAAAAAAAGCACATAATGAAATCATTCATCATGTGCTTTTTTTGCGATCTAGATCGCAAAATTTATATTTTATTCCGCAAAAAGTGGCGAAAACCAAAAATCTAATTTCGCTGCAAGTTTATCAATACCAATTTTATTTTGTGCAGAAAAGGCTTCTACTTGAATATCGCCTTGGAATGGAAGAATCGCTTCGCGCACCATTTTTACTTGTTTACTACGTGCGCTTTGGCTCAATTTATCGGCTTTAGTAAGCAATAAAAGTACTGGTAGATCTGCAGAAACCGCCCATTCAATCATTTGTTGGTCAAGATCTTTAAGTGGATGGCGAATATCCATCAACACAACTAATCCTGCCAAACATTCGCGTTTTTGCAAATATTCACCTAAGGATTTTTGCCATTGGATTTTCATTTGCTCTGGCACGGCAGCATAACCATAACCCGGTAAATCCACCAATTTACAATTTGGTTCAACTTCAAATAAGTTGATTAATTGTGTGCGCCCCGGCGTTTTTGAGGTGCGGGCTAAGCTTTTTTGATTGGTTAATGCATTAAGTGCGGTCGATTTTCCTGCATTTGAACGCCCCGCAAACGCAATTTCAATGCCAGTATCTTCAGGAATAGAACGAATATTCGGCGCACTCGTTAAAAAGTGAGTTTTATGGTAATTAAGTTTAATTTCAGACATAAGGATTCCTTTTAAAATTGCGCTTAGAATAGCATAAATGGAAAATTTCCTGAAATTATGTCAAAATTCGCGCCAAAATTATAACCAATTCATGGCAATTCAGATGACAACAAAAACAACTTACCAATGGCCTCAATCTAAGGATATTTATCCATATCGACCAGGGCGTTTTGATGCACCAAAACATTGGCGTTATAACTTACGTAGCTTTTTAAATCGTGGTTCAATTCGTCGCTTTGAACAATTTATCAATCAACATCCTTTTCTCGTCGGTATTTTTAATACGCACTTGGATTATAGTTATCCCGTTGCTTGTCGTTTTCTGGATAAACGCTTCAACGCATCACAACGTTTTAATGCTGTTTGTGATAACCTTTTATTTTTACCCAAAAAACTTACCGCACTTTCTACGCCATTATGGGAAAAACCATTAAGTTTTGGCGAAGTCATTCCTGATTTTGAAATGACATTAAGCATGACAACCCATCAACCGATGGAAGGATATTGGGTATTAGAGCTATGGCATAAACCAAGAAATGAATTAGTCTATTTGCTTACCTTTGCCAAATTGGGCGATGCTCTACTCATTGCTGTTGTACAAGGACCAAATTTTGAAGGTTCAAAGGAAATGGTGAAACAATTAACCAAATCATGTCACGGTTTGCGCCCTGCCTATTTAATGGTTGAAACCATGAAATCACTCACGAAAATTCTAGGCTACGATAAATTGCTTGGCATTCCGCAAAAATACCAAAATAAATCTCGCTTCATCCAAAGCAAACAATATACGGTGGATTATGATGCAATTTTTGGTGAATCGGGCGGAGAATTAAAAGATTACTGGGAATTGTCTTTAGAAATAGATAGAAATCTGGATGATATTCCAAGTAAAAAACGCTCCATGTATCGTAAACGCTATGCCATGTTAGATGAAATAACTTTCACCATAAAAGACACCCTCAAACTTTAAAACAATGGCGCAGTTCAACGCCTGCGCCTATTTTTTCTATCGAAAAATTTTTCCTTTTAAGATTAAATTTATGCTATCGTAGCCGACATTATTCATTCCATTTCACTCGAATAGGAGATACAAATGACAACTCAATTAGATTCACTTCGTCAAATGACCGTTGTGGTCGCAGACACCGGCGATATCGACGCGATTAAAAAATATCAACCACAAGATGCGACTACTAACCCATCATTAATTCTAAGCGCATCTGCACTTCCACAATATGCGCCATTAATTGATGAAGCTGTCGCTTATGCAAAAGCTCAAAGCAATGATAAAGCACAACAACTTATTGATGCAGAAGATAAATTAGCGGTAAATATTGGTTTAGAAATTTTAAAAATCGTTCCAGGACGTATTTCTACTGAAGTGGATGCACGTCTTTCTTACAACACTCAAGCAACGGTTGAAAAAGCGCGTAAATTAATCGCACTTTATAATGCAGCAGGCATTTCAAACGACCGTATTTTGATTAAAATTGCTTCAACATGGCAAGGTATCCGAGCTGCAGAAATCCTTGAAAAAGAAGGCATTAACTGTAACCTAACCTTATTATTCTCTGAAGCGCAAGCTCGTGCTTGTGCAGAAGCAGGCGTTTACTTAATTTCTCCATTTGTAGGTCGTATTTTAGACTGGTACAAAGCAAACTCAGACAAAAAAGAATATGCGCCAGCAGAAGACCCAGGCGTAATTTCTGTCACCAAAATCTATAATTACTACAAAGAATATGGCTACAACACCGTTGTGATGGGCGCGAGCTTCCGTAATGTAGGTGAAATTACTGAACTTGCAGGTTGCGATCGCTTAACTATTGCACCTGCATTACTGAAAGAATTACAAGAAAATTCAACCGCACTTGTACGCAAACTAGAATACAAAGGCGAAGTCAAAGCGAAACCACAACCATTAACAGAAGCTGAGTTCTACTGGCAACATAACAGCGATGCTATGGCTGTTGAAAAATTAGCAGATGGTATTCGTAAATTTGCTGTTGACCAAGAAAAATTGGAAACCATGCTTTCAGCAAAACTTTAATCCATCATTCAATATTAAAAATGACCGCACTTTTGAGTAATCAAAGTGCGGTTATTTCTATTCGAGGACTAAATAAATAATTCAGACTTATTTATTTAATTTCGCTTTGTAAGTTGGATTCATTAAGTTTTCTACAGAAAGAATGTCATCTAATTGTTCTTCTGTTAATAAACCTTTTTCTAACACAACTTCACGTACGCCTTTACCTGTTTGCGCACAGATTTTACCCACTAAGTCGCCATTATGGTGACCGATAAATGGATTTAAGTAAGTCACGATACCGATTGAGTTAAATACGTAGTTTTCACAAATTTCTTTGTTTACAGTAATACCGTCTACACATTTATCGCGTAAGTTTACGCAAGCATTCGTTAAGATATCAATAGATTCGAACATTGCTTGACCAATCACGGGTTCCATTACGTTTAATTGTAATTGACCTGCTTCAGATGCGAAAGTCACAGTGGTATCGTTACCAATTACTTTAAAGCATACTTGGTTCACTACTTCTGGAACAACTGGGTTTACTTTTGCAGGCATAATAGAAGAGCCAGCTTGTAATTCAGGTAAGTTAATTTCTTTAATACCAGCACGTGGACCAGAAGAAAGTAAACGTAAGTCATTACATACTTTAGAAAGTTTAACAGCAGTACGTTTTAATGCACCGTGAACCATGACATAAGCGCCACAGTCAGATGTTGCTTCAATTAAGTTTTCTGCTGGTACGCAAGCTAATCCAGTCACTTGAGCAAGGTGTTTTACAACTAATTCTGTATAGCCTTGTGGAGTATTTAAACCAGTACCGATTGCAGTCGCACCGAGGTTTACTTCAAGGAGTAAATCTGCTGTACGTTTTAAGTTACGTACTTCTTCTTCAAGTAATACGGCGAAAGCTTTGAATTCTTGGCCAACAGTCATTGGAACTGCATCTTGTAATTGGGTTCGACCCATTTTTAAGATGTTCGCAAACTCTTTTGCTTTATTATCAAAACCGTCGTGTAAATATTGAATTTTATCGATTAATTTTAAGATGCTGTTATACACTGCAATACGGAAACCGGTAGGATACGCATCATTGGTTGATTGGCTTGCATTAACGTGATCCATTGGGTTAATAACATTATATTCACCTTTTTTATGACCAATTTTTTCAAGCGCGAGGTTAGCGACCACTTCGTTGGTATTCATATTGACAGAAGTGCCAGCACCACCTTGATATACATCAGATGGGAATTGATCTAAGCATTTTCCAGTGGTAAGGATTTCATCGCAAGCTGCGACAATCGCTTTTGCAATATCAGCAGGAATAGCACCTAATTCACCGTTTGCTAAGGCTGTTGCTTTTTTTACCATTACCATGCCGCGTACAAATTCCGGTACATCAGAAATGGTTACATTAGAAATATTAAAGTTTTCGACCGCTCTTAATGTATGAATACCCCAGTACGCATCTGCTGGTACATCACGTTCACCGAGTAAATCTACTTCTTTTCTAAATTGAGTCATTTTAATCACCTTTTTGGTTGTTAATTAATTTGAGGTAATTATAGGAATTTACAGAGAAAATAAATTTGACTTGGATCACATTTCAGATAGGACATCTAAGAGATATTTTCATTTCTCGCATAAGTTTTTTTAGGGAAAACATCACTTGGCAATATTAATTTTTTACTTTCAGAAAAATGAGAAATTGGAATTAGGTTTCCAATTTCTCTATTCCATAAATCTCTCTTCTTTCTACATCAAATTTCACACTTATATCAAAGGCTTGTGCAAGATTTGCTGAATTTAGCACCACTTGTGTTTTGCCAGTCGCAATGATTTTGCCTTTATCGAGCAAAATCACTTCATCACAGTATTTATATGCAAGGGATAAATGATGGATCGCTACAACACAAGTATGCTGTGGTGTCAGCGATTTTAATTGTTCCATCATGTCTATTTGATAATAGGGATCGAGTGGTGCGATTGGTTCATCGGCAAGCAATAGTGGCGCATTTTTGATACAACAACGAGCGAGTTGCACTCGTGCTTTTTCTCCGCCTGACAGTTTCTGAAAGGATTTATTAAGCAAATGTTCTATCGAAAATTTTTTTGAAATCTCCGTGATTTTTGAGCGCTCTTTTGCCGATGATAATGGCGAATTTAAGCCGAGAGCAATGACATCATAAACCGATAAATCCCAATGGATATTGGTATCTTGCGCAAGATAAGCGAGTTGCTGGCTTTTTTCAGTTGTACTCATTTTGCTTAACGGGCTGTTTCCAAAATAAATTTCACCTTTTGCAATAGGTAAAATTCCTGCAATCGTTTTGAGCAAAGTTGATTTACCCGCGCCGTTTGCGCCCATAATGCCGATAAGTTTTCCTTTAGGAAGCGTGCAGCAGATGTTGTTTAAGCCATAAGGCTGAGAAAGATTTTCGATTCTAATCATTATCTTGCCAACTTGCGTTGCTCCGTAATTAAAATCCAAATTAAGCAAGGTGCGCCAATGATTGCGATGAGCGTGCCAATATAAATATGTGAAAAGACAGGAATATATTGCACGCAAAGATCCGCAATAAGTAGCAATAATGCGCCAAGTAATGCACTGGTGATGTAAAGTTGCGAAGGGCGTTTTTTTAGCAATAGGCGAGCAAAGTGCGGTGCGATTAAGCCAACAAAACCGATAGTGCCTGTTTGAGGAATCGTTGCACCAACTAATAATGCCACGCCAAAGGTCGTGACGAAAAAGCTACGTTTAGGATTCACGCCCATTGTGCTCGCGGTTTCTTCACCGAAGGTGAGCAAGTCAATATAGCGGCGTTCACGATACAAACAGAATAATCCCAATAATATGATTGGAAATGAAATGAGCAGCGTGTCAAGTTTTGCCCACACAAGAGAACCTTGTAGCCAGCGGTAGAGTTCAGCTAATGCCCATGGGCTTTCTGCATTAGAAAGTAGCAATGCGACGGCAGCGGAGAGCAACATATTGACAGCTAAACCACTTAAAATCATCGCCGTTGTACCGTGGTTTTTAGCGATTAAATAAACCAATAAAAAACTAGATAATGCACCAGCTACACCGCCAATAAGCAACAGACTTAACGGCACGGAAAAATAATAGAGCAAAAAGACACTGGTGGTGGTTGCACCGGCACTACTGCCCAATAATCCAGGGCTTGCCAGTGGATTTTGAAATATCCCCTGCATTGCATTGCCTGCTAAAGCAAGGCTTGCGCCAGTTAAAATGGCTAGTCCTATGCGCGGTAGGCGAATATCAAGCAATATGAGTGACCGCATATCCGTGAGCACACCATCCGCATTTTTGAGATGAGCAAAATCGCCGAGCTGGTGATAAATCGCAAAGCCGCTAATCAACAGCAACGTGAAGAAAAGTGCGGTATTTAATTTTAGTGTTTTGGTCAATGATCAATTTCCTATGTAATCCAAATATCATTTGTTAATTTGATTTTGTCAAATCTCCCCTAACCCCTCTTTGCTAAAGAGGGGGATTATAGTGTAGGGATTTATAATTCTGATGTTTTATTTTAATCATTTATACATAAAAGCTGTAAATACATTATCTTGGGCTAATCTAATCATACAATTCCTCTATTTAGTAAAGAGGGGGGGTTATAAGTGTAGGGATTTATAATCTGATGTTTTATTCTAATCATTTATACATAAAGACATATAAATATGTCATCTAGAGTTAATTTAATAATGGAATTCCCCTCTTTAGCAAAGAGGGGTTAGGGGAGATTTGTCAGCTATATTATTTTAACTGTTGATAAATTTTCTCCGCCCCTTGCCACACACCGTGATCAAAGCAATAGGTATATTTCATCGGGATGCTTACAAGCGGTTGGTTTTTGAAAAAATCTTGCAACATAGGGTGGTGCAGTAATTCGGCTTGTGCATTGTAACCTTGTTTGTCAGTCAGTGAAATCAGCACATTCGGTTGACTTAAAATCACTTTTTCTAATGAGAAATTTTGTGCGGTAAGTGGCGTTTTTAACGGTGTTAATCCGAGTAAATTTAACAGCACAGGATATTGTGGGTAATAACTTTCTACCACACCTGTTTCCGATAAAATCAGTGTGTCAGTAAGCGGTCGATTTAAGTGAAAGTTTTGTGATTTTAGTTTTGTTACTAAATCAGTCGCCTTTTGCTCATTCCCCAGTTGTTTGCCTAATTCTAGAATCAGAGTAAATAATTCATCAGGCGTTTGTGGGCTGTCGTTAATCGGGATAATCTTCACACCGAGTTTTTTCAGCTCTGTGACTAATTGGGGATAAAAGGTTTCATTAATCAGAATAGTTTTATCCAAATAGGGCAATAATTCCGTTAATTGCGGTTCTAGTACAGGTTTGTCGGTATTGATTTTGTCTAACATCATCAACGGTTTTTTCGAATAAGGCGATTGAGCAGCAATTTGCGAAGGCTCAGCCAGTTCGATAAGCAGTCGGTCACTGCAAAGCGTAAGCGAGACAAATTGTTCCGAAGCCTGAGCGGTAAACGGAAGGAAAAGTGCGGTTAAAATTAAGCGAGTTTTTTGCATATAGATAATGATACGCTACGCCATCAAGAATGTAAAAAGGCGTGCTAAGCACGCCCTTGTTAGTAGGTAATAATTAGAACGATCCTTTCAACCCAACGTAAACATTACGTCCTTCTTGGCCATAGCCAAGTACGTTTTCATATTTTTTATTGAATACGTTGTTAAGATTTGCATAAATCGTCAAGCTATCCGCCACTTTATAGTTCACGCCTAAGTTTGCCAAGGTGTAAGATGGTAATTTCACTTTATGCGTGCTGTAGGTCGGTGAATAGTAGGTATCCATGCGTTTGCCTGTGTAAGATACATTTACATCCGCACCTAATTTTTCAGTGATTTGGTATGCTAAGCCCGCGTTCGCCAAATGTTTTGGACGACGTGCCAATTCAGCGCCTTTGCTATCTCGGGTTTGCGTGTAGGTGTAGTTAGCATAAGCAGTTAATGCATCGGTGATTTTACCGTTGTAAGCCACTTCAACACCTTTCACTTTGCTTTTACCTTCAAGGTTTACTGCACGGCTTGCATAAGTGGTAAAGTTGATTACTTCGCTGCTAATCGCGTTTTTCACGTTGCGAGCGAAATAAGTCACATCAAAGCTGTGACGACCATCATTGGTTTCAAATAAGAAACCAACATCGCCACCTAAACTTTTCTCTGGTTGTAAATTAGGGTTGCCGATATAGCGCGCGTTGTAACCGTAGTATTCAGTGATCGTTGGGTTTTGAATTGCTGAACCGAAACTTGCGTGTGCTTTCACGTTATTGTGTAAACGGTAAGCGCCTGCGATACGGCCAGTCCATGAGTTTTCGTATTCAGAGCTGTCAGTGTAACGACCACTAATATTTAAACTATGATCTGCATCGTGCAATAAGCGATATTCTGCCGCTAAGCTTTTCTCAACAAGTTTTTTATTGCCTGCATTGTTGAAATAAGATGAGTTGAAATCTGTTTTTTGATAGTCAGTCAAGAAGCTTAAACCTTGCGTGAGAGTGCCTTCACGATCGAAATTGACATCTAATTGATAGTTTGCGTTGAGTTTTTTCGCATCGTAAGCCGATGTATAGCCAACGGTATCGCTGTCAGTTTTGAGATGGCTTACACCAACCTTATGTTTAAGCAATTGATCATCATTACCTAAGAAACCGCTTAATTTGAACAAGGTTTCACGTGTGCGAGTGTAGTGGCCTTTTTCATCTGTTGCGCTGTTATCAAAGTTAGCGGTTTGGCTGCTGTGAGAGGTTAAGAAATCAAAACCTTTTTGATTATCGTCATAGCCAAAACGAAGAGAGGCATTATCACGATGGAATTTATCGCGTTCGCTTGAACCACCAGTATTTACTGCTGTGCCATCTTGTGCGGTATAGTTAAAGCGGTTTTTGCTGAGTGCCGAAATGCCTTTGGTGTGGTGGCTATCACCGTGTAAAGCGTAATAGAAACCGTTATTTGAGCCTGAAAGGGTTAATGAACCATCTACCGTACGATTAGAGCCTGTGCCAAAATCGTAATCAACGTTGAAGGTTTTACCTTTTTCTAAGCCTTTCTTCGTGGTGATATAAATCACACCACCCATGGCATCACTTCCCCAAAGAGCGGATTGTTCCCCGCGTAATACTTCGATGCGGTCAATGTTGCTTAATGCTAAGCCACCGAAATCAAAGCCATAACCAGAAACAGGGTTCACTTTCACGCCATCAATAATCACTGCAGTGTGGTTTGCATCTGCACCACGTAAGAATACATTAGTTAATGTGCCACGCCCGCCTGAAGTGCTAACAGCTAAACTTGGTACGGTTTTCAATACGTCGCTGACATAAGTCGCACCACGTTGTGCGAAATCTTTTTCGGTTAATACGGTAACAGACGACGCTGTTTGGTGAAGACTGATAGGGGTTGCGGATGCCGAATACACATTGATCGGTTCAAGCTCGGTTTTGGTTTCAGCTTGCACAAAAGCAGATGCACTCAATAAAAGTGCGGTAGTAATTAAGTTAGTTTTCATTAAGTTGGTTCCTCTTTTTTAAAAGTGCGCTATTTTGGCACAATAGAAATTCATTTCCTAGTTGAGAATTTTAATTTACTTTACAAATTCTGTTCATTTTGTAAAAAAATTCGTTTTTTAACCGCACTTTTTCGCCTTTATCCGCCTTACGCTTTCAAGTATAATGCGGGCATTTTTAATCACATTAGATCAACGATTATGAGCACAAAATTTAACGTAAAAACATTCCAAGGTATGATTTTAGCCCTGCAAGAATATTGGGCAAACCAAGGCTGCACTATTGTGCAACCTTTTGATATGGAGGTGGGCGCTGGTACTTCTCACCCAATGACTGCATTGCGCGCATTAGGCCCAGAGCCAATGGCATTTGCTTATGTGCAACCTTCACGCCGCCCGACCGATGGTCGTTATGGCGAAAACCCAAACCGTTTACAACATTACTATCAATTCCAAGTGGTGATTAAACCGTCTCCAGATAATATTCAAGAACTTTATTTAGGCTCGCTTGAAATGCTCGGCTTCGACCCGACCAAAAACGATATTCGTTTCGTAGAAGATAACTGGGAAAACCCAACATTAGGTGCATGGGGCTTGGGCTGGGAAGTATGGCTAAATGGTATGGAAGTGACCCAATTTACCTATTTCCAACAAGTGGGCGGCTTAGAATGTAAACCTGTAACGGGCGAAGTGACTTACGGTTTAGAGCGTTTAGCGATGTACATTCAAGGCGTAGATTCTGTGTATGACTTAGTTTGGTCTGATGGTCCATTAGGAAAAACCACTTATGGTGATGTGTTCCATCAAAATGAAGTTGAGCAATCAACCTATAACTTTGAACATGCAAACACAGATTTCTTATTCTACTGCTTCGATCAATACGAAAAAGAAGCACAAGAGTTATTAGCCTTAGAAAAACCATTACCATTGCCGGCTTATGAGCGTATTTTGAAAGCAGCACACAGCTTTAACTTGTTAGATGCACGTAAAGCAATTTCGGTAACCGAACGCCAACGCTATATTTTACGTATTCGTGCATTAACTAAAGGTGTGGCGGAAGCCTATTATGCAAGCCGTGAAGCCTTAGGTTTCCCAGGTTGTAAAAAATAACATTTAAAGGTAATTCACAAAAGTGCGGTGAAATTTGACCGCACTTTAGGAGAGCAAAATGAGTAAACCCATTCTTTATTATGCGGCAGATTGCCCTGATACTGCGCCATTTGTGGCAGAGTTAAAACGCTTGGGCGTGGATTATGAGTCAGTGGAAGTACTATCCTCCATCCCGAATTTGAAACAATGGTTACGCTTGCGTGATCGTCACGCCGCATTTGATGATGCTAAAGCGCAAGGCTATGCGGGCTTTCCGGCATTATTGTTAGATGACGATCGTGTTATTTTAGATGAATCCAAATTAAAAGAGATTTTCTAAAGTGATGAAGAAAGTCGGGTTTTGGCAATTTTTATTTAAAATTGGCGATGATTATTTAATGTTTTTGCGTAACTTAACGCCGGCAGTGTTATTTTTATCACTGGCATTATTTATGTTTTCTGAGCTGGATTGGCGGCATTGGGAGTGGGGTAATGTGCTTGTGCTATTTTTATGCCTCGCTTCTGGATTTATTGCACTCAGTGTAATGGCAATCAATACTGTCGCTTTTGTAAGCAAAATGCTGAAAACCTTAAGAGCATTAAGCGGAGAGAGTGAACTTGATGAAAATATTGGTACGCTCGCATTATTTAAAATACTTTGGATTGAAAGTAGCAGCAAACAATTAATCTTTTTCGCCGTGGTGAATATTGTTGCTGTATTTATGGTGCTCGTTTATGGCGCTAAATATGCATTGAATTTTTATAGCTCGATTTCAACATTAAATAATTAGGTCTTAAGGGTACATAATAGAAAGTTAGGTTAAGTCTCGAATATGAAAAAAACAGTCCTAAAATTCACCGCACTTTTACTTGGCTTATCGCTTGCAAGTGGTGTGTTTGCAACAGAAAATCACCAAAATACACAGAATTCAGATTATGAGCTTGAGAAAGTCTTAATTTTCAGCCGTCATGGATTACGCTCGCCAGTGGAAAAAGATCCACAAGAAATGGCAAAATATTCCCCGTATGCGTGGGCGAAATGGGATGTGCCATCAGGTTATCTCACGGCAAAAGGTACAGTATTAGAAACCTACTTCGGACAATATTTAGGTCAATGGCTTGCGGATAAAGGGTTATTAACAACAGAACGTTGTGCATCAGGCGAAGGTATCTTCGCTTATGCCAATGGGGTACAACGCACCATTGCAACAGGTCAGGCGATTGTTTCTGGTGCATTTGCAGGCTGTAATGTTCAACTACAACATCACGGTAAAATTGGTTCTGAAAAAGATCCGATTTTTAATACACAGGCGCATAATCCAAGTAAAGCCTTGATTGAATCTGCAAAAAATAACGTTGATTTAACCGCTTTGCAGCAAAAATTAGCGCCAAATTATGCGCTATTGAGTGAAATCATTGATTACAAAAACTCACCAAACTGTTTGCAAAAAGGCGAATGTGATTTAGATGGAAAAGTCGGTGAATACAGTATTAAAGACGGCAAGTCGGTCAAAATTACGGGTTCTATTAGCACCGGGAAGAAAATTGTCAGTGCGTTATTGCTTGCACATTATGTAGGTAAGCCTGATTCAGAAATCGCCAACGGTCGAGTGGATAGCCAAGAAAAATGGCGTGCAATTAACGAAATAAAAAACGAATATTACCGCACGTTATTTAAAAACAACGAAGCGCTGGCACAAAATGCCTCATACCCGTTATTGGCATTTATTCAGCAACAGCTAAATAGTGAAAACAAAATTAACTTATTGGTTGGACATGATTCTAATATCGTCGCTCTGCTTGCAGCACTAGGCGTTGAGCCTTATGACTTGGATGATTCATTGGAAAATATCCCAATCGGAGGCAAGTTGCTATTTGAAGTATGGAAGCACAAACCAAGTGGGAAGCTTAAATTTAAGTTGGATTATGTTTATCAAACCACTGAACAGCTGATCAATATTACGCCATTAAGTTTAGCGACACCACCAAACCAAACAGCATTAACCCTCAAAGGCTGTGAAAAAGATGCAAATGGTTTTTGTGATTACGAGCGTTTTCAACAGGTGTTGAGAGGGAGTATTGAAAACGGTAAGAAGTAGCGTTCATGCAACCCTATGAAAAATACTTAAAAGGGAATTCTTGAGTAAATTGATAGTAACTGACTCATTTACATTTTAAGTTCAATAGAGATTAAATTATCTGCTTTCAAAAAACGTTAAAGTAGAACATAAATATTTAACTCTCCAAAGCTCCAATCCCCTCTTTAGCAAAGAGGGGTAGGGGAGATTTGGCAGAAATGATAACGAAGAAAATAATCAAATAGGACATGAATTTCTTAAGTTACATGCGCTATAAGAGATAACGGAAAATATAATGAAGCAACATACTTATCAAACTACGGTAGAGTGGGTTGGAAATTTAGGAGCTGGTACTTCATCTTATATCGCATACGAACGGGATTTTATTGCTTCGGCATTGAATAAACCTAATATTTTAGGTTCTGCTGATCCTGCTTTTCGTGGCGATAAAACTCGTTGGAATCCTGAAGATATGCTACTGGCATCTATTTCTGCCTGTCATAAATTATGGTATTTACATTTTTGTGCAGTTAATAACATTATTGTGCAAGAATACCGTGATGAAGCAATAGCGATTATGGATGAAGGCAGTTCTGAGCATGCTGGCCGATTTATTTCGGCAACATTAAAACCTCGAGTGAGAATTTCAAGCGAGTCGGATGCCGTTAAGGCATTGGCATTACATGAAAATGCGCATCACGCGTGTTTTATTGCAAATTCACTTAATTTTCCGGTGAAATGTGAAGCTATTATTGAAAAAGATTAAATTAAAATAAAATGGTGCCAAGGCGCACCTTACCAGAGAAAACAAAATGACAACCCAAAACTTCCTAGTAGAAATCGGCACAGAAGAGCTGCCACCAAAAGCTCTCAAAACATTAGCAACCTCTTTTGCGGATAACGTTGAAGCGGAATTAAACCAAGCGGGTTTATCATTCGATAAAATCGAATGGTTTGCGGCGCCGCGTCGTTTGGCGGTGAAAGTGTTGAACTTAGCCACACAACAGCCAAGTAAAGAAATCGAAAAACGTGGTCCGGCAGTGTCAGCTGCCTTTGATGCAGAAGGTAAGCCAACTAAAGCGGCAGAAGGCTGGGCGCGTGGTTGTGGCATTACCGTTGATCAAGCAGAACGTATTGCGACCGATAAAGGTGAATGGTTAGTTTATCGTGCGAAAATTGAAGGTCAACCGACCAAAAACTTGCTGAACGATATTGTGGCAAATGCATTGGCGAAATTGCCAATTCCAAAACCAATGCGTTGGGCAGATAAAACCGTGCAATTTATTCGTCCAGTTCACACCGTGACTATGTTGTTAGGTGATGAGTTAATCGAAGGCGAAATTTTAGGGGTGGCAAGTGCACGCACCATTCGCGGTCACCGTTTCTTAGGCGAGAAAGAATTTGAAATTCAACATGCAGACCAATATCCACAATTATTACGTGAAAAAGGTTCTGTAGTAGCAGATTTCAATGAGCGTAAAGCAGAAATTCTTGCAAAATCTCAAGCAAAAGCGACCGCACTTGGCGGCGTGGCTGACATTGAAGAAAGCTTGCTTGAAGAAGTGACTTCGTTGGTGGAATATCCAAACGTTTTAGCAGCAAAATTTGAAGAACGCTTCTTAGCGGTGCCTGCGGAAGCTTTGGTTTACACCATGAAGGGCGACCAAAAATATTTCCCGATTTATGACAAAGACGGCAAATTATTACCGCACTTTATTTTTGTTTCGAATATCAACCCAGAAGACCCAACCGCGATTATTGAAGGGAACGAAAAAGTGGTTCGTCCTCGTTTAACCGATGCAGAATTCTTCTTTAAAACTGACTTAAAACAAAACCTGGTCGATCGTTTACCACGCTTAGAAACCGTGTTGTTCCAACAACAACTGGGCACATTGAAAGACAAAACAGACCGCATTGAGCAGCTTGCAGGCGAAATTGCAAAACAAATCGGCGCAGACGAAGCGAAAGCAAAACGTGCTGGCTTACTGTCAAAATGTGACTTGATGACGAACATGGTATTTGAATTCACCGATACGCAAGGTGTAATGGGTATGCATTACGCTCGTCATGACGGTGAAGATGAAGAAGTCGCAGTGGCATTAAACGAACAATATATGCCACGCTTTGCCGGTGATGAATTACCTAAATCTCTCGTTGCAAGTGCGGTCGCTTTAGCGGATAAATTTGATACTTTAACAGGGATCTTCGGCATCGGCCAAGCACCAAAAGGCAGTGCAGACCCGTTCGCACTTCGCCGTGCAGCACTTGGAGCATTGCGTATTATCGTAGAGAAAAATTTACCACTAGATTTAGAAGATTTAGTGAAAAAATCAGCCGCACTTTTCGGTGATAAACTCACGAATCAAAATGTGGTTGCTGATGTGGTGGACTTCATGCTCGGTCGTTTCCGTGCATGGTATCAAGATGAAGGCATTGCGGTGGATGTGATTCAAGCGGTATTGGCGCGTCGTCCAACTCGCCCTGCTGATTTTGATGCGCGCGTGCGTGCGGTATCTCACTTCCGTACTTTAGATTCAGCAGAAGCGCTAGCAGCAGCAAACAAACGTGTAAGCAACATCTTAGCGAAAGCGGATGCTGCAATTGGCGAGATCAATTTAACCGCTTGCGTAGAACCAGCAGAAAAAGCCCTTGCTGAAGCCGTACTTGCATTACGCACTGAAGTACAACCGCTTATCGCACAAGGCGATTACACCGCTGTATTAGATAAATTAGCGAACTTACGCGCACCAGTAGACAACTTCTTTGATAACGTAATGGTAAATGCTGAAGATCCAGCATTACGCCAAAACCGCTTAGCGATTTTAAACACGTTACAAGGCTTGTTCTTACAAGTGGCGGATATTTCCGTGCTTCAATAATGCTAAAAAGGGATGATTGATTTTTCATCAATCATCCCTTCTTTTATAGACTTCAAGTGATTATTTCTCTATAATCACCACACTTTCCCCCCTTAGCTCAGTCGGTTAGAGCAGGCGACTCATAATCGCTTGGTCACTGGTTCAAGTCCGGTAGGGGGGACCATTTTCCCTTTCTATACCCTTTAAATTTCCTTAGATTAATTTCTTCTATCAATATTTATTACTTTAATTCTAGATCTTATTTTTTGAATAGGACTCTCATTAGAAATAATCGGTAATGATTTCTGGAAAATACTGTGTTAACTAAAAACATCATTTATAAGGGACCTAATACTAACATGACATGAAAAATCCATAGAATCTCTATTGATATTCCTTTCATAATGGTGTTAAATCACTCATATATTGTGAGGTTATATCTTATTTAAATTATGTGTCAATTACTCGGAATGAATTGTAATACGCCGACGGATATTGTCTTTTCTTTTGAAGGTTTTCGTCGTCGTGCTGGTTTAACTGATTGTCATTCAGATGGCTTTGGAATTGCTTTTTTTGAAGGGCGTGGAGTACGTATTTTTCGCGACAATCAAGCTGCTAGCCTTTCCCCCATCGCTGATTGTGTGAAGCAATATAAAATCAAGTCTTTGAATGTTATTGCACATATTCGTAAGGCGACTCAGGGTGAAGTGAATATTGAAAATACTCATCCGTTTATTCGTGAAATCTGGGGGCAAAACTGGGTTTTTGCGCATAATGGTAATTTGAAAAACCTACCAGATATGACAGAATATTTTTTGCAGCCAATAGGTTCTACAGATTCTGAAGCTGCTTTTTGTTATATGGCGGAATATCTCAAAAATACTTTTCGTAAAAAACCGAGTGAAATGGAAATTTTTGAGGCTATTCAGAAAGTAACAAAAGAGCTTGCTCAACACGGCACGTTTAATTTTATTCTGTCTAATGGCGAATGGATGATAGCTCATTGTTCAACGAATTTACATTATGTCATGCGACAAGCGCCTTTTGGTAAAGCACACAGAATTGATGATGATGGTGTCATTGATTTTAGTGATTATGCAAAGGAAGGCGATAAAGTGAATATCATTACAACCTTTCCATTAACCAAAGATGAAAATTGGACAAAAATGGAAAATGGTGGATTTGTATTTTTCAAAAACGGGGACAAAATTGCTGAAGTGATAGGTACTCCGAAAGAAGCGATTGATGATGGTACCTTAGGTAATCGAGTAGCTTAATTAAATCTAGCCAAAGAAAAGTGCGGTTAAACTCAAAGAGAATTAACCGCACTTTTTTTATTGAAGCGTGAAACTAATTGGCACATTTAACCCTGAAGGGAATCCTGAAGGTCTTGCACCGACAGGTCTTGCGCTGTTAACTGCTTCTAATGCTGCATTATCTAGGCTTTCATCACCTGATGATTGAGTGACGCGAGCACCACTTAGTGAGCCATCAGGGCCAACATTGAAGGATACGCTGACTTTACCTTGCTTACGCATCATTTTTGCGCGAGTAGGGTAACGTTTATGACGTTCAATTTCACGACGAATTGCGGAGCGATAGGCTGCCATTTCGCTCGTGTCTGTTCCACTGCCTGCTACTTGTGCATTGCTATTGGTGGCGCCAGTTGTGGTCGCTTTAGCATTCACGTTTGCACTTGAATCAATATTTTTATCACCTTTTGGTAGATCTTTATTGATTGGTTTTTCCTGTGGTTTAACGTCTTTTTTCGGTTTATCCTTTGGCTTTTCTTTAGGTTTTTCTTTTGGTTTTGGCTTTTCTTTTTCCGGTTCTTTGATTTTTTGTGGCTCAGGTTTCACCGTTGGATCTTCCACAACCTCTTGTTTTTCTGGTTCTGGCTCTTTTTGTACATTTTCTGGCTCAGGAGCTGGTTCTTCCATCACCATGCCTTGCACCATTTCCATGGAAATACTTGTGGATATGTCGCCTGGTGCGCTATTGGCGCTATCACTTGGCTTATTCCAACTCCATAAGATTAACCCTACAACAATGCTGTGCACGATCAAAGAAATAAGCAAACCTAATAGCGAACGTTTTGTTTGCTGCATAATTATTCCTTAAGGCGTAGTTGGCACAGATTGAGCGGGTGCAGATTCTTGAGGATTTTTACCCGCACTTTTACCCTTATCTTTCATAGAAACAATAGCTACATTTTTGATCTCATTTTTAGAGAGCATATCTGTAATGGTAACAAAGTCTTGGAAAGAGGCTTCAGCATCAATTTTTAAAGTGACTTTCTGATCTTTATTCCATTGGGCAATTTCTGCTTCTAGGGCTTCTTGTGTAATAGGTTTATCATTGAAATAGAGTTGTTTATCCGCTGTCACAGTCAATAATTTAGCAAGCTCATCAGCTTTAAATGCAACGGCTGTACTGGCTTTAGGTACGTTAACTTGAATTTTACCTTGAGAGATAAAAGACGCAGTGATAAGTACCACAGCAAGTAACACCAACATAATATCAATGAAAGGGATAATGTTGATTTCATCGAATTTTTTCACGGACTATTCCTTATCTTTTTGTTCGTTTAACACTTTCCATTTCAAACGATTAACTTCAACTTTACGACCTAAACCGTTATAAAACACCATCGATGGAATAGCCACAAGAATACCTAATGCTGTCGCTTTTAATGCTAAAGATAAGTGCATCATAATCACGCCAGTATCGATTTCGCCACCGCCATGACCGATTTGATAAAACGTTAATAAAATCCCGATAACTGTACCAAGCAAACCAACATATGGCGCGTTTGCACCAATAGTAGAAATCACGGTCATATTGCGATTTAAATCGATATCTAATGCGTGAATGGTAGAGTAATGTGCGACGTTTACCTTTCTTAAGAAAAGATAACGTTCAATTACCATGGCTAGCATAATAATGCTCATCAGTAATAATAAACCGATGATAAAGTAGTCACTGTACTGTTGTAAAAAATCAAAAAGCTGCATCATTTTTTTTCTGTCCTTATTATTTGAGAAATATCTTGGGATATATAATTGAGAATGAATTTCAATCAAGGCTAAATTCTAGCAAAGGCGGAATAACGCGTAAATATCGAACTGAAAAAAATAATGAATTTTTACCGCACTTTATATAGAAAAGTGCGGTAATTTTTGAAGGTTATAGGGATCGAAGATAATCAACGATAATTTGATGATGTTCTGTTGTTTTGAATTTATCAAATACGTGAATAATTTTTCCGTTTTCATCAATTAAAAAACTAATTCGGTGAATACCATCGTAAGTTTTACCCATGAATTTTTTCTCACCCCATACACCAAATTGTTCTGCAATTTTGTGATCAGGATCGGAAAGTAGTGTGAAATTAAGGGCTTTTTTCTCAATAAATTGAGCTAATTTTTTCGGTGTATCGGGGCTAATGCCAAGTACAACTAAACCTAATTCATCTAATTCTGATTTACTATCACGCAATCCGCATGCTTGCGTTGTACAGCCAGGCGTGAGTGCTTTCGGGTAAAAATAGACTAACACTTTTTTACCGCGAAAATCATTTAAAGAAACGGGTTGTTCTTGCTGATTTAATAACGTAAAAATGGGTGCTTGGCTACCAACGGATAATGGATTCATAAAAAGCTCCTTTGATGAAAAAATATTTGCAAATTCAAGTCATTTTAGCGACTATAATGAGCTATACCAAATAATAAAATTAAAAAACCAACGGAGGTTCTATGTCAGCACAAAATCCTTTATTTTCAGGCAGTATTGTTGCACTTGTTACACCTATGAATAATTACGGCGAAGTAGATTTCGCTTGTTTAGAAAAATTGGTGGAATATCACGTTGAGGCAGGCTCTAATGCGCTTGTTTCTGTGGGGACAACGGGTGAATCAGCAACATTAAGTATTGAAGAAAATGTAAAGGTTATTGAGAAGACGGTTGAATTTGCCAAAGGTCGTATTCCTGTGATTGCTGGCGCAGGCGCAAATGCGACAAGCGAAGCAATTACAATGACAAAATTATTACGCGATAGCGGCGTTGCGGGTTGTCTATCTGTTGTACCTTACTACAACAAACCAACCCAAGAAGGAATCTTCCAGCATTTTAAAGCCATTGCTGAATGTACAGATTTACCGCAAATTCTTTATAACGTACCAGGTCGTACTGGTAGCGATATGAAGCCAGAAACGGTTGCTCGTTTATCGAAAATCAACAATATTGTTGGTATTAAAGAAGCAACTGGAGATATCAGTCGTGTCACCAAAATTAAAGAACTCGCAGGCAAGGATTTCATCGTTTTAAGTGGTGATGATGCAACGAGTTTGGATGCGATGAAACTCGGCGCAGAAGGGGTGATTTCTGTAACGAATAACTTAGCACCAAAAGATATGGCTGATATGTGTCGCTATGCCCTTGCGGGAGATTTTGCTAAAGCCGAAGAAATTAATGCTCGCTTAATGCGTTTACATCACGATCTCTTTGTTGAATCAAACCCAATTCCTGTGAAATGGGCGGCTTATCGTTTAGGTTTAATTAAGTCAGCACATTTACGCTTGCCATTGACGGTGTTAAGTGAAGAGCTTCAACCAAAAGTAGAAGAAGCATTGAAAATCGCAGGATTATTATAAAAATCAGGGGTAAGTCATTATCCCTAAACTTTTTGCATTATAGGCTGTCGAAGTGCGGTCAAAATTCATAAAGTTTTCAATTTAGTTAAGGTTCAAATATGAAAAAAATAATGTTGAGTTTAGCAGCAGTTATCGTATTGGCTGGCTGTTCGTCTGATCCTGAAGCATTAAAGACTGCTAATGATTCTTTCCAAAAATCAGAGGCTTCTATCCCTGGATTCTCACCATTGGCGAGCGGGGGAGTAATGCTACCAAAAGCAGACGATACTTATGCGTTACCTAATATTGCTGTGAAAAAGGGAGAAAATATTGATATTCGTCCTCCATCAACACCATTAGCGATTATTGAAAATTCATTAACTCAATTCGATGGTGAACGTGCATTAATCGTGTATCCAGAACAGCAAGCAAGTGTATATAACCTTCAACAAGTTGAACGATTATTAAAAGAAGACGGTATTTCATCAACGACGAATGGTGCGATTTTAACGACGGACTGGGCGCCAACAGGACGAATTGGTGATAAATCGGGCACTGAGATTAAATATCAAGTAGAACAAGTTATGGCTCAAGATGCGAGTGCACTAGCAGTATCTGTTTTACAAATGCGTCGTGATGGCGTTATTTTCACTCCAAGTGTATCTGATAAGCAACGTTATACGTCTGAACGCTTAAACCGCATTGTGTCTGCATTAACTTCTGCTTATAACAAACAGCAACAAGATTTATCTGGCGCTTCTGTGGGTGCGGTAGCATCGCAAATTATTCAGGATTTGAATGGTCAAACTGCATTAGCGATGAATGTTAATTTTGGTCAAGCATGGGAAAAATTAGGTGGAGCTTTACCTAAAGTAGGTTTTGCGATCAAATCTGAAACTGCGGGTAAAGGTTATCGTGAATTAAAATATTCAGCATTAAAAAAAGAAGATTGGTTGCGCATGGGAACTGAGCTTCCAGAACTTGAAAACGGTACTTACCAAATGCAAATATCTGATCATGGTAGACAAAGCTCCGTTGTCATTTCTGATGAAAAAGGTAAGGCATTGTCTGGCGATTCAGCTGCGAGAATTTACCAAGCAATTAGTAACTTGATTGCAAGATAAGTAAAAACTCAGCATTCTTTTAATAAAAATTAATTTAAGGAATAGATTCTGTAATTTTAATTGGGTTAATATTTTTAAGCCTTTTTTAATATAATTATTAGCTAGGCTTTCCAGTTATTTGAAATTATTAATATAGCCATAATGTGAAATTATTATTTATCAAAATTTGTGGCTATTTTTCTTGATTTTGTATGTTGACTCAAGGTTTTTCTTAAAAATCTCTTTAGGTTTGAGCCTAATTTAGGCTTAGCAATCATTCACAATTAATGTGTTTTATTTAAAAAAGAAAACATATTTCGGACTGAACAGTTTTTATTGTTAATAAAAAATAGATAGTTTGAGTTGTTTAAAAAGGCTAGTTATATTCAGTTGCAAAAATCTGCGCCTTAATCAGTGATGGATAATCCAGACTTTTGGTGCGCAGATTTATTCTTTTAATTAAAAACTTAACTTAACAACGCCTGCGCGGCTGCGATCACAACAGACACAGCTTTTTCTTCCGTTTGTTTCATTGTTGCTTCATTTGGAATTTCTTGTTGAGTGCGGTTTACAATCACGCCCGCAACCATCCCAGCACGCAAACCTAATGCGCTACACATGGTAAACAGTGTTGACGATTCCATTTCGTAGTTCATCACATTCAAATCTTGCCATTGTTTAAGCAGACCTTGGTAATCACGATACACTTTTCCGCTATAGGTATCATAACGTTCTTGACCTGGATAGAATGTATCAGATGATGCGGTTACGCCTACATAAGGCTCAATACCTTTTGCTTTCGCTGCATTATAAAGTGCGGTTGTACATTCAAAGTTTGCTACAGCTGGATATTCTAATGGTGCGAAATGACGGCTTGCGCCATCTAAGCGAACAGAAGCGGTTGTGATAAGAACATCGCCTACATTAATATGTGGTTGAATTGCACCCGTTGTGCCAATACGCAAGAAAGTGCGAACACCAAGTTGAGCAAGTTCTTCTACACAAATTGATGTTGATGGCCCACCAATACCCGTAGAACATACCACAACAGATTGTCCATTGAGGTAGCCTAACCATGAAGTAAATTCACGCGTGCTAGCAAGGAACTCGGGATTATCAAGTTGTTTAGCAATACGTTCACTACGCGCAGGATCGCCAGGAACAATAGCGAGTGTTGCCCCTTTCAATTGGGATTTTGTGAGGTTTAGGTGGAATACGTCTGACATAATAAATCTCCTTGTTGCCATTTAACGTGATGATTTTACCCTGAGGCGAAATCAGATTTTTGAATAAATAAAAGCACGAGAGTATTTTTCGAAAATACAACTTTATCTCTTAAGCGCGCCCATAATGCCTCTCATAATTTGCTTGGTAATTTGATTTCGAATATTTCGCCCTACAGACTGCGCAACACTATTTACTATTTGCTCAGTTGGCGATAATTTTTCACCGCGCTTTTGCGTACCAAAAATCATTCGGCTCAAACTACCTAAGAAGCCGTTTTCTTCTTCCGCTTGGGCTTGCTCTGCTTGTTTTTGTTGTACCGCAGCTAAATCCGCTTGAGCAGTTAATACTTCAAAGGCAGATTCATTATCTACATATTCTTTATAATACTCATAAAGATCATCATCTTTCACCCAAGCATTACGTTCGTCTGTCGTTAATGGTGAAAGCTGACTTTTTGGCGGATAGATATAGGCAACCTCAACTGGCGTAGGCATGCCTTTTTCATCTAAAAATGATACCAATGCTTGGCCCACTCCAAGGGTTGAAATGGTCTCGACGACATTTACTGAAGGGTTTGCTCGGAAAGTTTCTGCAGCCGATTTTACGGTTTTTTGATCGCGCGGAGTAAATGCACGAAGAGCGTGTTGAACACGATTACCTAACTGGCCTAATACTGTATCTGGCAAATCTAGTGGGTTTTGCGTGACAAAATAGATTCCCACACCTTTAGAACGAATCAAACGCACAACTTGTTCTACTTTTTCCACTAGTACGCTCGGTGCACCATCAAACAATAAGTGTGCCTCATCAAAAAACATAACAAATTTAGGTTTATCAGGATCCCCTACTTCTGGCAGTTGTTCAAAGAGTTCTGCCATCAACCATAATAGAAATGCACTATACATTCTTGGGGAATTAATCAATTTTTCAGAATTGAGGACATTAATCACCCCTCGCCCATTGCGAGTTTGCATCCAATCATCTAGATTCAATGCGGGCTCACCAAATAAATTTGTGGCACCTTCATTTTCAAGTGTCAGCAATGCCCGTTGGATTGCACCAACACTTGCGGTCGAAACATTGCCATACTCAACTTGGAAGGTTTTCGCATTCTCTGCAACATATTTCAGAATTGCACGAAGATCTTTTAAATCAATGAGCAATAAACCTTTATCATCTGCCACACGAAATACCAGGTTTAATAATCCTTCTTGCGTAGCATTTAGATTCAATAAACGAGAAAGCAACAATGGGCCCATTTCAGAAATAGTTGTTCGAAGGGGAATGCCCGTTTGACCAAAAACATCCCAAAAAGAAACAGGATAGCCATTGAGATAACTTTCATCGCCTAACCCGAACTTCTCAATTCGTTCTGCAATTTTGCCCTGAAATTGACCGCTCTTTACTAAGCCAGAAAGATCGCCTTTCACGTCCACTAAAAATACCGGTACCCCATCATCACTGAAGGCTTCTGCTATTTTACGTAATGTAACAGTTTTACCCGTACCTGTTGCGCCAGCAATAAGGCCATGTCGGTTAGCCATTTTGGCCGTGATGCCTAGGATTTTACCTTGTTCTGTGCGAGAGAGATCGTATTGCATAAATGAATATCCTTTTGTTTTTTGTTGTAACGAATAATAAGTAAAAAAAGAAGTGCGGTCAAAAAGTTAAACGTTTTCGGTTATAATTCCACGAAAATTTTTTCTAGAACAATAAAAAAGCAAAATGGATGCAAAAATTTTAGTCATAAAAGTGGGACAAGTTCAAACCCTAACCTTTTCAGATGGAAGCACATACGAAAGCGCAATTCGTAAGAAAACCGTACCATCGGTAAAAATTCATTCTCTTGGTGCAGAAGGAAACGATGTGGGTTTAAAAAAACATCATGGTGGTGTAGATAAATCTCTCTTTTTTATGTCGGCAGATTCTTTTAATGAATTAAATGCTTTATTAAATAAAAATTTTTCTTACATGGAAACCGCCACTTACGGAGAAAATTTTGTCGTGTCAGGCTTGAATGAAGACAATGTCTGTATTGGTGATCGCTATCAAATTGGCTCAACCATTTTAGAAGTATCTCAGCCACGTAAACCTTGTGAGCGTTTATCAAAAAATACGGAAAACGAAGAGACTCGCGATATTGTTTATCAAACTGGGCTCAGTGGATGGTATGTTCGCGTCATTGAAACGGGAGAAATTAGACAAGGTGATGAACTAAAATTGCTCACTCGTCCTTATCCGCAAGTAACAATTCGCCATTTAAATCGCTTGTTATCCGCACCCGAAAATGAAGCTGAACTAGAAGCAGCATTAGATATTGAAGTATTAGCTGAAGCCTTTAAACGCTCAATTCGATCGCAAGTATCGAAATTCAAACAATAGGGATAAATATGTCAGAAATTTCAACCGCTCTTTCAGAAGACTGTCCATGTCAATCTGGTCATCATTACGCAGATTGTTGTGGCAAATTTCATTTGAGACAAGCATTTCCCGAAACGGCAGAACAACTCATGCGTTCACGTTATACGGCTTATGTTTTAAAAAATATACCTTATATTGTTGCAACAACTGTGCCAAGCCAACAAACTTTATTAGAGACTCATTTATTGCAAGAATGGGCTGACAACACGACATGGCTAGGATTAAAAATCCTAAAAACAGAAAACCTCACAAAAACTCAAAGTGCGGTGGAATTTAAAGCTATTTTTCAGGGCGAAGAGGGAGAACTAGCCCATCAAGAACGGTCAATTTTTGTAAAAATTGAAAACAGTTGGTATTTTGTGGATCCGACCGTATCCTTGCCTACAATGAAACAACCTTGTGTATGTGGTTCTGGTAAAAAATTTAAACATTGCTGTGGGGGATTTTTATGATTTCATTGAAACAATTTAGCCTGCTCTTTTGTAAACGTTTTTCAGAAAATAAACTCAACCAAGCTGCTGGCGCACTAACTTACAGCACGATGCTTGCTATCGTACCAATGGTGATGGTAATTTTTTCTATATTCTCTGCATTTCCTGTATTCAATGAAGTCACTGGAGAATTGAAAGAAATGATTTTCACCAATTTTGCGCCATCAGCAAGTGATATGGTGGGTGAATATATCGATCAATTCGTCTCGAACTCAAAGAAAATGAGTGCTGTGGGAATTGTGAGTTTAATTGCCGTTGCCTTGATACTAATTAATAACATCGACCGAACCCTCAACAGCATTTGGCATGATACAAGTGTTCGCCCTATTTTTACCTCTTTCGCGATTTACTGGATGATTCTGACTTTTGGACCTCTCGTTATAGGTACAAGTATAGGGATTAGCTCTTATATAAAAGTCATGTTTGAACAATCGGAAACGCTTTCACTCGGTGTAAAATTGCTCAGTTTACTCCCATTCTTTTTCACATGGTTTATTTTCACATTAATTTATACCATCGTGCCAAATAAGAAAGTGGATATCAGATATTCTGCTTGTGGTGCGCTTATTGCCGCTATTTTCTTTACACTCGGTAAACAAGCCTTTACTTGGTATATCACCACATTCCCTTCTTATCAACTAATCTATGGTGCAATGGCAACATTACCGATTATGTTATTGTGGATTCAGATTAGTTGGCTAGTTGTGTTGGTCGGGGCGCAATTATCTGAAGTTTTAGGTGAGTTAAAAGAATAAAATAAATTCAATATGTTAATAAAAAATAATCACCATTTAGTTTTTAAAACCAAATTCATATACGAGCTTAAATATAAGTAATGTTTTGTATAAGTAGCATATTCTACATAACTAAAAAATTATTTATTCCTTGGCAGGTATATATTCAAATTAAAAGGACTAAATTATGTGAATTACATAATTTAGTCCCTGAGTTAAATTATGGTAGTTTTTAAGTTAGAGAATCTATTAATAACCTACTTACAACCTCACCTTGATTTATGCCACTGTTAATTGTCCCGCATATAAAACAAAGAAACGTAAACAGAATACCCCAATTAAGTCAAAAATTGACACTAAGATAATAAAGTTACGGTTGTATTTTAAACGGTCATTAACAAACATATTGGCGATTAATGGGATCAAGATACCAATAAAGAATACCCCAATCCAGAATATCGCACCCCAGAAACCAGATAATGCATTATGTAAGGCAACTGTTTTTTGGCCGCCGCCAAAATGTAAGCCAACGAAGAAACACACAAGCAAACCAAGCTCTGTCACCATAATTGGTACTTCAAATTTGTGGATGAAGTGTGATTCGTGAGAATCACCTTTTAATTTTCCTGCAATCAAGATAATTAAGAAGGTTGCAGCAATACCAGATGATGTACCAGAAGCTAAGAATAATGCTGGTAATACTGGGTTATTCAACATTGGATAGCTGATCAATGCAGAAAGTAAGAACCCTGTGTATGCTCCAAGCACTGCAGCCAATACGAAAAGAATAACTTCGACTGGACTTGCAATACGTTCTGCAATACCGATGAGTTTCATCACAAATTGCAGTTTTGGCATAAAGCGATTAATTAATGCTTCGATTTCTTTTTTGAAAATCACCACTCCCCAAATCACTAAAAACAACATATAGATTTGGAATAGCATGACACCCATCGACATTACGGAATTAAATTGATAGTTAAACATCAATTTCCAGAATGTCCAAGGTCGAGCCAAGTGGAAAATTAATAGCGTTAAACCAATTAATGTTGGTACAGAGCCTAAAATTACCCCAGATCGAATAATCCAGTTTTGGCTTAGATTTTCTATTTTATTACTGCGTTTATACGCAATTGCTAACTGTACCGCACCAGATGAGATCCCCAATAAGAACAAGTAGATCGCAATGGTAGAATCCCACACTAGATTAGGCGTATGAAATGGAACTGGATAATCTAATGTCATCTTCTAGGCTCCCCATGTTGGAATGGAATGTGGTACAAGTTTGGTTGTGTACCTAACTCCACTTTAGTGCGATAAACCGGTTTTTCTTTCACTTTACGTGAAACTGCACTCATCGGATCATTCATATCCCCAAAGATTAATGCTTTGGTTGGGCACGCTTCCACACAAGCCGGTTGTTTACCATTGGCTAAATTTGTATCTCGGCAGAAGTTACATTTATCTGCGGTACGATGTGCTGGATGAATAAAACGTACACGATATGGGCAAACTGCGATACAGTATTGACAGCCTACGCATAAATCTTTATGTACATCTACAATGCCAGTCTCTTTATCAATAAAAGATGCACCAGTTGGACAAACTGCTACGCAAGGTGCATTTGTACAATGTTGGCAAGATTGACGGAAGAACTCATATTCCTGATTTGGAAATTCACCGTAAGGTTCACTGCGTAGAATCTCTAAGCGAGAAACGCCTTCTGGCACTTGGTTTACATCACGGCATGCATCCATACAGGCTGTACAGCCAATACACGAATTTTCATCGTGTATCATTGCGTAACGTTTAGGTTTATCCGCCTTGTCTTCTTTCGCAAAAGAAGGTAAAGATGTTCCCGTCATAAGGATCACTGCCCCCATGCCGGAAACAAAGTTTCGGCGTGAGCAGGCTGTCATTTTTTATCCTTTTGTTCGGTTAGTTTATCTTGTTCTGCTTTACGTTTTTGTTGTTCACCATGGCAATCTACGCAAAGTTTAACGCGTTGTTTTGGTTGAATACCTTTCATTGCGTCTTCTTTCGGGTGAAGCGTATGGCAACTTGCACAAGGTAATTTCATTGCGTGTACATCATGCGCCCATAGTTTTTCACGAAGTTTGTCAGGTTGGTGACAAGCAAAACAAACTTGGTTTTGTTCTTGAACTGAATACATCGGTTTTTTATTACCGAAAATATCCCCTTCAAAACGCATGACATCTTTAGCACCACGACGGTGATTTTCAGAAACGTTACCATGACAGCTTACACAAGTAATTGCTTTACCGTTATTTGGATTTTTCTTATCTAAGTGTGCGCCATGGAATTTACCAAAGTGGAGTTCGCCGCCAGACTGATCTACAGTTTGGTTTTTATCTACTTTGTCGAATTTATGGCATTTAGCACAATATTGATTAGGATCGCGTTGGTTATCTAATTGCGGTTCATAAGTAAAATGATCCGCAGGTTTTTGTGCATCATCAGCATGAGCCAAAAATGGCGTTGCTACAAATGCCGCACTTAACGCTAACGCTTTTGCAGATTTGTTGATTAAAGAAGTTAAATTCATTTGGGTTACCTCAAATTTGACCTTGAAAATCACCGCACTTTCCAGTTTGCACTTAAAAGTGCGGTGGATTTTTCATTTATTTTTGTGCTGGTGGATCAACTAATAAGCCTTTTTCTTTAGCTTGTTGTTCCCATTGTGGTACCACAGTTTTTAAGAATTCTTCTTTAGCTTTGCGTTCTTTTTCAATATCAATACCCATTACTTTCCACGCTTTATCAGCTGTTGAAATATCTGGGATTTGAACTGGAGTTTTCACACCGTGTTTAGTTAAGATAGCTGCAAGTTTAGTACGAGCATCAGCCGCTTTATCTAAGCCAGATCCTAATACACGAAGCATTACTTCAGGTGCGTGCATATGGCCGCCGTGGCTGGCTGCAGCATAATCCCAACGCCATTGAGCATGACGAATATCCATTAATGCCGCTTCCATTTCTTCTTTAGTTGCACCTGCATCCCAAGCTGCTTTCGCTTCAAAGTGAGCTTTAACAACTTGCTCTTCTAAACGACCCATTACATCTTTCACTTCTTTTTTACGTGAAGTGACGATATCGCGTAATTTTTCTTTGCTTTGATCGTGACAGTTTGCACAAGTGCGGTCAAATGCATCGAATGGATTTTGGATTTGGTGATCAGTATAAACTTTACCGTCTTTACCTTGTACTTTTGGCATGTGACAGTCTACACAAGTTACACCGTTTTTACCGTGCATACCTAAAGACCAAATTTCAAAATCAGGATGTTGCGCTTTTAACATTGGCGCTTTAGAAAGACTATGAGTCCAGTCGCTGAAGCCGATTTCATCGTAATATTTTTCAATATCATCAACGGTTTGACCTTTATCCCAAGGGAAGGTGACTTGTTTGATATCGCCTGCGAAGTAATATTCAACGTGACAGTTTGCACAAACTTCAGCGCGTTTTTCAGTACGAGCAGCAGTATTGAAGCTTAAATTGTTATGTGGGCGACCTTCTGCTTTATCTTTTTCAGCAGTTGCTTTTTCTAAAGCATCAAGCGCGCGTAATACGTGTGGACGAGCAATACGTAATGCTGGTTTGCCTTCTGCAAAATCTTTAGAGGTAGTATCGTGACAGTCAGCACAACCGATTGTGTTCACGATTTCTGGACCGCCTTTTGCCCATTTCGCATTGAAATAATCTTTTTCGCCCCATTCCGCGATTAAACGTGGAACATCAGGACCTTTACATGTCCAACATGCCATTGGTTGTGGACCATCATTTGCTGTTTTTGGCGCACCTGTTCGTAGAATGTTACGAACATCAGTGACTGCATAAAAGTGGCCGCGTGGCGCGTTATATTCTTTTGCAAATGCATAACCGCCCCAAAGAACGATTAAGCGTGGATTTTCTTCATCAGCATAAATAATTTTTTCGCCGTTGCCGTTTGCAGTTGAACGCCAGCTGTTATATTGATTTGGATATTTTTCTGCAAATTTTTCATTTACAGATTCAATTTTCAAATCTGGTTTTACTGGTTCAACAGGTTGTTCTAATGGCTTATAAACCATATCAGCTACCGCTGAGTTAAATAAGCTTAAACTCGCGAAAGACGCTGCCACAATAAGGCTTTTTTTGAATGCGTTCACGATAATCACTCCATTTGTTGTAATAAAAAGGTTAGGTTAAGTAGAAAGTTGAGAATTATTCTTAATATCCACATGAAACGTAGGTATATAGTTTCATTCGCGCGTAAGATACCAAAAGAAAAAAGTTTTTCCACTCGTATAACTAAAAAATGTGAGATTGATCAACTTTATTTCTCAAAATACTTACAAAGAGGTATGTGTTATTTGGAATAAATTAAGGCGGTTTATACCGCCTTAATTTTGAGTATTATTATCATTAATATTGACTAATAATATTTGCTATTCTTTTATATTTGATATTTTGTTCTTAGCTGTTGAGCAAATAAACTGACTCGTAATTTTTCTGTCACGTATTAAATTTATTCGTTAAATCATTAAATTACGCCAAGAGTAGCAAATCACCCAAAAAGGTTTAGCAGAAAAAACGGCATTGACCAAAGTGCTATTAACCGTATTGAGTCAGGTAACCACAACCCGTCACTTGCCTTTTTACAACGTATTGCAGAAGGATTAGGAAAGAAGATTTATGTGGAGTTTCGATAAGAAAAAGTGCGGTAGATTTTGAACGTGTTTTTGAGGTTAAAAAACGTTTGAACAAATGACCGCACTTTTTAAAAACAGAACGACGGTTCAAGCGTCCTCGCTTGGACCAAATAAGCACAAGCGTGGACGCTTGCGCTATCTTGGAGAAATTCTAATTAGTTTTAATACAAAGATAAAAATTATCAAGAAAAAATATATTTATATGCTCAAAAATAGGATTTAAATAAATAATAAAAATAATTGCAATTAACAATATACTTCCATAAAAGTAGCAAAGTGTTTTACTAAATAATGTTTTACAAAATGAGTCTATATTAGAATAATAACCACTAACTTCCATCGAAAATTTAAAATTTGAATCATCTTTTAAAATTATATCTTTATATAATTCTCTAAACAATCTCTCTTGATATAGAAAGAATGTGTCTAACCACCAAAATAAAAATATAGGCACTAAGGATATAAATGCAATCTTATAATTTTCAATAGACACCGCAAACAGCCCTGATACTAATGTAACTGCCCAACCTTTAATTATGAAAGAATTATTTCCCATACGATTAATTACCCCTTGAATCATTTCCAAATGAGCTATTTTATATTCATTCATGATATTTTAACCTTTAATCATATTATATAATTTATCTAAATTTCTAGACTTATACGATTCAACTCCTATACTTTTCCATTCAATCAAATTATCAAATGTTAAAGGAATAAAACCAAAATCATCGACTGGGTATTTTATTTTTAAACTCTCCATTGAAAAATCTAAATTTCTAGCTTCAGTTATTTCCTGAATACGTTTTGGTTCATTTTCTCTAAGTTTATCTACTAAAGATAATTCGGAATATATCCATGGGGATTCTGTTTCCCCACTAGAATTAAAGTATTCTAAAGGCTTAAATGAATTCTGTGTTTTTATAAAAAGAAACATTTCACATCGATCAATCATATGCATCAATGCTGTGGATAACATCATATGCACATGACTAGTTGAACGATTTCTCTTTTTATAATCATACGCACTATGGTCTTCATTTTGGCAATAATTATCATCAATTACTTTTAATAAAGTATCTGAATATCCCCAAACTACAGAATCGATGAATGTAGTAAGTCCAAAATTTTTCTTTAGCCACCCCGCTAATCCAAGCACGAGTTCTTCATCTTTATGAGAATGAGATACAAATATATCCGCATCTATAGATGGGAACCAGCTATTTATAATCTCCTCAGCCTGCAAGGAACCATCAGGATTAGCAAATTTATTTAAATCACATTCCACTAATTTTTGACGACTCTCAAAGTCTGAACGTCCAATACAAACTAAATCTATCCAATCTCTATCATAAGAAGATTTAATTTTTCTTAATACATCTAAATTTAAATTAAATTTTTTATACATTACTCACCCTTTTTAGTATGATATCCTTAGACTTTTTTTAGTCTAGCAAAGCTCTAAGCCCCCTGTCTATATTCTAAATATCAAATTAAAATTTATACAATTTCAGGAATAAATAAATGACTTTTAGAAACTATTTTATTGTATTTCTACGAAGATCTTCTATCACTTTACAATCAAATTCAAAACCCGCTTATCAGATACCTGATATTTCGTTCCCAACTGCTGCGCAAATAAGCTCACGCGTAGTTCCTCAATCATATAACGAATCTCCGCCACTTCATCAGAGATCGGTTTAGATTTCGGCAGTTTAGCGAGCAATTGTTGGTAAGCTTGTTGTACTTGTTCTACGCGTAGCATAGCCGCACGATCACGATTCACATCTTGAGCCAGTTTATCGATACGTTTATCAACGGCTTGCAGATAGCGGAATAAATCCGGTAGGCGATCATAACCGCTCTTTTGCACAAAACCTGGATAAATCAGCCCGCTTAGTTGTGCCTTAATATCAGAAAAGGCAAAGGCCATGGTGAAATCCATTTTGCCTTTTAAACGTTGGTTTAAGGCATGGTTAAGGGATAGGATTTGTTCCACTTTCTGCGCAATATCCACGGTCACTTCGTTAAGGTTTTCTCGCACGAAATCTCGTAATTTTTCAAAGCCTGCTTCATCCCATACAAACCCGCCAAAATCAGCAATCAGTTTATCCACCGCACAAGCAATACAGTCGTCAATCAAATCCAATACACGACCGAACGGGGTAAAATACAGCCCCAATTTGGCTTTATTCGGCAATTTTTCATGCAGATATTTAATCGGTGACGGCACATTGAGCAACAACAAGCGGCGCAAACCTTGTTGCATCGCCACCGCTTGCTCAAATTCTGTTTCAAATAGTTTAATACCTACGGCATCTTTTTCATCTACAATGGCTGGGAACGCTTTGACGCTGAAACCACGTTGTTTTTGTTCGTAACATTGTGGTAAATCTGCAAAACTCCAAATATGCAGTCCGCTTTGTTCAATACCATCATCTGCCACAGCAGAAATACTTTCCTGCACACGATCTTTTAAATTGAATTTCAGCTCATCCAAATTCATGGATTCGGCAATTTTTTTGCCGTTTTCATCCACCACACGGAACGTCATTTTCAAATGGCTTGGGATTTGTTTCCAATTCCAATGTTCCGCTTCTACGGTGACGCCCGTCATACGACGCAATTCATAAATCAGCGTATCTAATAACGGTTTTTCCAACGGCACGGCTCGACTTAAAAAAGCTTGAGCATAATTAGGTGCAGGCACGAAGTTACGGCGATAAGATTTCGGCAGCGATTTAATCAACGCAATCACCAATTCTTCACGCAAGCCTGGAATTTGCCAGTCAAAGCCGGTCATTTCCACTTGGTTGAGCAATGGCAACGAAATATGCACGGTCACGCCGTCCGCATCGGTACCTGGTTCAAATTGATAAGTTAATTTGAGTTTTAAATTGCCTTGATGCCAGAAATTCGGGAAATCGAGCTTGCTCACTTGTTCCGCATCATCATTAATCAAGAATGAACGTTCAAAATTAAGCAATTCTGGATCTTTTTGCTGCGCCTTTTTCCACCAGGTATCAAAATGTTTTTGGGAAACCACTTCCGTGCCAATACGCTGATCGTAAAATTCAAAAAGCGTGCGATCATCCACCAAAATATCACGGCGGCGACTTTTGTGTTCCAACTCTTCCACTTCTCGAACGAGTCGTTGATTTTCTTTGAAGAATTTATGTTTGGTATTCCAATCCCCTTCTACTAAGGCAGATTGAATAAAGATCTCACGGCTTACCGTTGGATCAATAGTACCGTAATTCACTGGTCGCGCTGCTACAATCGGCACTCCGTAAAGCGTGACTTTCTCATCGGCAATCACCGCCCCACGAGATTTAGACCAACGCGGTTCAGAATAGGATTTTTTAATTAGATGCTCGGCTAGTGGCTCAATCCATTCTGGCTCGATTTCCGCTACCATACGCCCCCAAAGTTTGGAGGTTTCCACTAACTCTGCCGCCATCACCCATTTCGGTTGTTTTTTGAAAAGTACAGAATTGGGGAAAATTGCAAAATGGGCATTACGTGCGCCAAGATATTGTTGTTTCTCCGCTTCTTTTAAACCGATATGAGAAAGCAAGCCACTTAAAAGTGCGGTATGAATTTGCTGATATTCTGCTTTTTCGGAATTAATCGGCAAGCCCATTTCACGGACGGTTAAACGAATTTGATGATAAATATCTTGCCATTCACGAATACGTAAATAATTTAAGAAATCCTTTTGGCATTGACGACGGAATTGGTTTTTACTCAATTCTTTTTGTTGTTCTTGTAGATAATGCCAAAGATTGAGGAAAGCCAAGAAATCTGATTTTTTATCGGCAAAACGACGATGTTTTTCATCGGAAGCTTGCTGTTTTTCTTGTGGGCGTTCACGCGGATCTTGAATAGACAATGCAGCGACAATAATCATCACTTCATGCAACGCACCTTGTGAGACAGCACTCAACAACATTATCGCCAAGCGTGGATCCACTGGGAGTTGAGCTAATTGACGACCTGCAGCCGTTAATTGACGCTTCTCGCCCGCTTTGGTGCGAACGATTTCAAACGCGCCCAATTCTTCCAACAGTTTTATCCCATCTTGAATATGGCGTTTATCCGGTGCATCAACAAATGGGAACGCTTCAATATCATCCAAACCCAATGCTGTCATTTGCAAAATAACGGAGGCTAAATTGGTGCGTAAAATTTCAGGATCGGTAAACTCTGGACGAGAATTAAAATCCTCTTCCGAATATAAACGAATACAAATCCCTTCACTCACACGACCACAACGACCTTTACGCTGATTAGCAGATGCCTGTGAAATGGGTTCAATCGGTAAACGTTGTACTTTGGTGCGATAGCTATAACGGGAAATTCGCGCAGTACCTGGGTCAATCACATATTTAATGCCTGGCACGGTCAATGAAGTTTCCGCGACGTTGGTCGCCAACACGATGCGATTTAATCCGCTCGGATGGAAAATTTTATTCTGTTCTTGCGCAGACAAGCGAGCAAAGAGCGGTAGAATTTCCGTGTGTTTTAAATTTTGCTTTTGCAAAGCTTCGGCAGTGTCGCGAATTTCACGCTCACCGTTCATAAAAATCAAAATATCACCACGGCCTTCCGCTTGCAGTTCATCCACCGCATTGAGAATGCCTTGTAGCTGATCTTGATCGTCTTCTTCCACTACGGGACGATAACGCACTTCAACAGGATAGGTTCTGCCCGAGACTTCAATAATCGGGGCATTGTTGAAATGTTTGGAAAAGCGTTCCACATCAATGGTCGCGGATGTGATGATGAGTTTTAAATCACGACGACGTGGTAAAAGCTGTTTCAGATAACCGAGAATAAAATCGTTGTTCAGACTGCGTTCGTGAGCTTCATCGATAATCAAACAAGAATATTGATTGAGAAAACGATCGTTTTGAATTTCTGCTAACAGGATCCCGTCAGTCATTAATTTGATTTGTGTATCATCACTGATTTGATCGTTAAAACGAACCTTATAACCGACTAAACCGCCAAATTCTGTTTCCAGTTCTTCCGCAATACGCGCCGCCACAGAGCGTGCAGCAATACGACGAGGTTGAGTATGACCAATCATGCCCAAATTGCCGAAACCTAATTCCAAACACATTTTCGGCAATTGGGTGGTTTTACCTGAACCGGTTTCCCCTGCCACCACAATAACCTGATGTTCAGAAAGCAGTTTTTGAATTTCAGCTTTGCGTTGGCTAACAGGTAGGCTTTCTGGAAAAACGATGGGATTTTGTACCGCACTTTTCCGTTGTTCTACACGTAATCTTGCTTGTTCAATTTTCTGTTGGATTTCATCTGCAACGGCTTGTTGTGCCTCTAGGCTTTTAATTTTTCCAATACCATGAATGCGGGCGGATAAGCGACGTTGATCCACCAGCATGATGTCATTTAATTGAGAAAAAAGAGATTGTTGTAAGGGAGTTAATGTGTGTTTTACCGATCTGTTTTTCATAGCGATTTACTTTTGAAACTTCCGTAAGCTAAGCTAATCCATCCGATTAAAAATAAAGTTCCGCCAATAGGCGTAATCCACACAATTACATTGCTTGCTCCGAAAGCGAGTGCGTATAAACTTCCACTAAATAATAAGGTTCCAATTAACCAAGAAGACATAGATAATCGGGCGAATTTGTTGTCATGTAAAGCAGATAATGCAACGGCAAGCACTGCAATAGTATGGAACATTTGATATTTTAAACCCGTATCAATCCATGATAATGCTTTGGCTTCTAATATATGACTTAAGCCATGTGCTGCAAATGCGCCTAGTGCGACACAGAAGAATCCGCTTAAAGCGGCAAGAGTGAGGCATTTGTTTTTCATTTAAATTTTCCCTAAAAGTAAAGCTAATATACCGGCAGCAATAAGTGGGCCGACAGGGATTCCACCTAAAAATGCTACACCAATAATTGTGCCGATAAGCAAGCCAGTGAC
>NZ_LCTK01000004.1:0-8818 GCF_001008205.1 Haemophilus haemolyticus
TTTTACAGGCATTTTTTATAGGATTATTTTTGCTCTGACACTAAGCCAACTTTTGAACCGTCAGCAAAATGTACTGAAGTCCCGATAATATCTACTTGGATATTTTTTCCTTACTGTAAGTGTGGACGAATTTGCGAAAGCACAGCTTCTTCAGTTGTTGATAATGTTACTGTTTCGCTAGCTTTTGGTGCAATTGTTTTTCCAAATTGTAATGCTGGAAGATTTGTTACATAGAATGGTTGGTTATTTTCTTTATAAACAGTTAACCATTGCGCTTCTAAAATAGCTTTATCACTTAAGTTTGTGATTTCATAAGTGATAGAAAACGATTTTAAATCATCTGTTACAGAAACATTTGTTACTTTTACATTCGCAACTTTTAGGAATTCTGCATTTGCTTGAGTGACTAAATCATCCGTTTTTACTTGAGGTTGTTGTACTGCTTGTTGAACCGATTGAGTAGTTTCTGTTAGCTGCTGGTTTTTCTGCTACTTTTTCTTCTTTATCGTTACAAGCGGTTAATGCAATTGAACCGGCGATGATACTTGCAAAGAGAAAAGATTTATTAAATTTCATTGTAAATTCCTTCATTATATTTTGTTAGCTGAGTTGTACTTATTTTTTAAGGGTTCAATTATAGTCCATGTAACCTCTTACTGCTGTCTTTTATTTTGAAAGTTCTAGAAGTTGTTTTATTATACTTTTCATTTTCCTTGACTAAGTAGAGAAGTATAATGAAACATATTCATATCTTAGGTATTTGTGGCACCTTTATGGGCGGTGTGGCGATGATTGCTAAACAAATGGGCTATCACGTGACGGGTTCTGATACTAATGTTTACCCTCCAATGAGCACTTTTTTAGAAGAGCAAGGCATCCAGATTATTCCAAATTATGATGTTGCACAATTACAACCTGCGCCTGACATGGTAATCATTGGTAATGCGATGAAACGCGGTAATCCTTGCGTCGAATATGTGTTGGAAAATAATTTGAAATACACATCTGGTCCTCAATGGCTACATGATCATTTATTACGCGATCGTTGGGTATTGGCAGTTTCTGGTACGCATGGAAAGACAACTACAACAGGCATGCTAACGTGGATTTTAGAACAAAATGGCTTAAAACCAGGCTTTTTAATCGGTGGAATTGCAGGTAATTTTGGCATTTCAGCTCGTTTAGGAGACAGTCCTTATTTTGTTATTGAGGCTGATGAATATGATACAGCTTTCTTTGATAAACGTTCGAAATTTGTCCATTACAATCCTCGTACACTTATCGTAAATAACATTAGTTTTGACCATGCAGATATTTTTGATGATCTCAAAGCGATCCAACGCCAATTTCATCATATGATTCGAACTATTCCGGCAAGTGGCTTGGTATTAAGTTCGGCGAGTGAACAAAGTGCAAAAGAAACTTTGGCATTGGGATGTTGGTCACAACAACAATTTTTAGGCAAAGATAATGAGTGGTTTGCTGAACGTATTACAAATGATGCCTCACATTTTTCGGTCTTCCATCATGGTGAAAAAGTGGCAGAAGTAAAATGGAATGTAGTGGGACAACATAATATGCATAATGCTTTAATGGCAATAGCGGCTGCTCATCATGCGGGTGTGTCTATTGAAGATGCATGTAAAGCATTAGGATCTTTTGTAAATGCTAAACGTCGTTTAGAAGTGAAAGGTGAAGTTAATGGTATCACTGTTTATGATGATTTTGCTCATCATCCAGAGGCTATTCTTGCTACGCTAACGGCTTTACGAGATAAAGTAGGTGGTGGCGTGCGAATTCTTGCAGTGCTTGAACCTCGTTCTAACACAATGAAAATGGGTGTTCATAAAGATGAAATTGCGCCTGCACTTGGCCGAGCTGATGAAGTGTTTATGCTTCAACCAGAACAGCTTCCTTGGGAAGTGGCAGATATTGCAAACCAATGTGTACAACCTGCCTATTGGAATGCAAATTTAGATCGATTAGTCGATATGATTGTCGCTGAGGCCCAACCTACAGATCATATTTTGGTGATGTCTAACGGCAGTTTTGGTGGCATTCATCAAAAAATTCTTGATAAGCTTAAACAGAAATAATCAAAGTGCGGTTAATTTAGAAAATGTTTTTAAGTTGACCGCACTTTTTATTGAGTTAACGTAACATTTATTTTTAATTTGTAATTTATAAAAGGAATCTTTGTAGAATGGCTGATCCACATATTAAATCACCGATGGATTTTTTAGATAATCTGACCGTCATTATTTATCGCTCTGGCTTTGTGATAGCGGCCTTGGCTATTCTTGCTATGACTTGGTATCCAGATTTATCGCTTACATTTATATTAATTGCGGCAACTTGCTGTGCCTCTTCATTACACATTTATCTCAAATCCTTCCGATTGCTTTTTCAATTTGCTACTTGGATAGGATTACTTTTTTATATTAATCATTATCCCGCTTTGGCTCTTGGCGGTGCGTTACTTACTTTAGGTGGTTTGTGTTTTAAAGAATATTTTTGTTTCCGCGTACCTCTGCTAAATTTACAGCCGATATTTGTGGCTTGCTTGTGGGTTTCGTGGGTGTTAAATAATCTTATTGCGCTACGAATTTTTTCTATTATTTCTGGCGTATTACTTTTAGTTTTAGCGATACAAAAATGGCGAATGCCTTTGCATTTTGACATTGGAGATAAAACTAAATATCAAATTTAGAAAAGAAAATGACCGCACTTTTATGTGCGGTCATTGTTTTTAGAAAGGTTTATTTAGCTAAACATTCCATGTAACTATCTGCGGTAGATTGCAAGAATGTTGCATAAGAATTTTTGCCTAAATTGACTTTATCGCCAATTGGGTCGAGTTGTCCTACATTGACTTTAGTATTTTGAGCTAAAGATTCAATCACTTTTGGCGTAAATTGTGGTTCTGCGAATAAGCAATTTACTTTATGTTCTGCGATTTCTTCTTTAATGTGCGCTAAAGTTTTTGCCCCCGGTGCAACTAATGGATTGATGGTGAAGTAACCGGTTTGTTTTAAACCATAAGCATCGTTGAAATAACCATAAGCATCGTGGAAAACGTAGAAACCTTTATCTTTAACATTCGCAAGTTGTGCCGTAATTTTTTCACCTTGTTCTGCCAAAGTGCGGTTAAAATCTGAAAGATTTTGTGCAATTAAATCTTTTTTATCTGGGAATTGTGCAGTTAATTTATCCGCTACTTTTTGTGCAACAATTTTGCTGATGGCTGGAGAATACCAAACGTGCCAATTTGTTGTTAAACCTTCGTCATGATCATGGTGATCGTGATCATGGTCGTGGTGTTCATGCTTGTGCTTATGATCATGGTCGTGTTCATGTTCGTGATCGTGTTTATGTTCGTGTTTGTGCTCATGTTCATGTTTATGATCGTGATCGCCATCTTCATGGAAATGCTCGTGGTGAGCTTGACTTAATAAAGGTTCTACATCAGCAAGATCTGCAATGGTAATCACTTTTTTACGTTCAATTTGGCTAATTGGTTTGTCTAAAAATGAATCAACATCCTCACCAATCCATACAACTAAATCTGCAGATTTTACTTTTTGAATATCAGATAATTTCAAATTGTAGTCATGCGGAGAGGCGCCTGCAGGAACAAGGACTTGTGTGCCAGTTACGCCATCTGCAATAGATGAAACAATAAAACCTAAAGGTTTTACTGATGCCAATACATCGGCATTCGCCATCATTGGCGCACTTAAAAGTGCGGCAGAAACGGCGCTAATTTTTAAAAGTTTTTTCATATTTCTGTTTCCTTACTTGTTAGTAATAATTCTCAAAGGGAAAAAGACTACGCCTTTTTATATAAATTGCAACGATTTTATAGAGAACCTGAGGGAAAATTTTTCATTTTCAAAGTAAATAGGTTTCATTCGATAAAAAATGCACATTTATGGTCAATGTGCATTTTCAAGAGGAGATTAAGATTTTTTCTTTAGTAATTTATCTATTACACGAGAAACAGCAAAAAAACCAAAGGTTGCCGTAATCATCGTGGCTGCGCCAAATCCGTTTGCGCAATTCATTGTGGCAGAAATTGCACAACCTTCAGTCATTTGTGGGAATATTAGAGGTTGTGTTGAAAATACCGCATCGATACTAAATTTGCGTTTTGGATTTTGGCTAAAATTGTAATCTTTGCGTAAAACTGACCGCACTTTAGCGAGCAGCGGATCTTGAATAGTTTTACTAAGATCGGCAATTTGAATTTGGGTTGGATCAGTTTGACCGCCAGCCCCACCAATAGTAATCACATTAATTTTGTTGCGTTTACAATAAGCAATCAGCGACGCTTTAGTTTTCACATTGTCAATAGCATCAATGACATAGTCATAGCCTCGATTGAGGTAATCCGATTGATTTTCTGGCGAGATAAAATCATCAATAATATTGATGGTACATTCAGGATTAATCAGCTTTACTCGTTCTGACATCACTTCAGTTTTTAGTTTGCCGATTGTGCCGCTCATTGCAGGAAGTTGGCGATTGATATTCGTGACGCAAATATCATCCATATCAATTAATGTGAGTTCACCAACGCCTGAACGTGCTAAGGCCTCTACGACCCAAGAACCCACGCCACCAATGCCTATTACGCAAATATGGGCTTTGCGTAAGCGCGCGAGTCCATCAGGTGTATAAAGTCGACCAATACCGCCAAATCGCTGTTCATAATTGTCCACTGGCGCCATTATTGTAACACCCATACTCGGCCATAGTGTTTTGATAATCCCGCAATATGGCCTGCTTGATCACCAATGCCACGATATAAGTCAAAGTGGTGGCCTTTCACCGCACCGCCCACATCAAGTGCAACCATTAAATGCAATTTGTGTGTACCAAGCCAGTTTCCGTTATTATCAATGTCAGGCACTTCGACTAAAAGAACAGTACCAGATGGTACAACGCTACGATCTGATGCTACTGAAGCCATTGGTACAAGTGGTACGCCAGCAGAACCTTTTACTTTGCCACTCGGATCATTTTTAAAGAATACATAAGAAGAATTACGTTCTAACAAACTTTGTACGCGAGAGGGATTACGATTGCCCCATTCATGAATTGCTTGAATAGACATTTTCTCTTTTGGTACTTCACCATCTTCAACTAATAAACGGCCAACAGCGGTATAAGGAAAGCCATTTTGTCCTGCATAAGCGAAGTAATTAAGGTTGCCATCACCAAAATCTACATAGCCGCTGCCTTGTACCCCAAGTAAAAAGTTCTCTAACATGGAATCACTATATGCTAATTCTAATCCTTGACCCGCTAATGCACCGGCGTAGATTTGCGCACGGCTAAAACGTTTATTTGCTGGCATACGATAAATTGGATTTTGGAATTGACCTTGCGGTGAACGGCGTGCATGAAGGACAGGCGAGTAGTAGCCTGTCATCAAAACATTTTGATATCCATCGAACCCACGCATAATTTGCGGGTTAATACCAAATTTAGAAAGCTCACTGACATTGGCGCCAGAAAGTACCCAGTTCGTAATTTTTTCATAGTTGCCATAGAAACGATCAGATAGTTTGCTTGAATAACTTTGTACATTTGAAAGTTGCGTTAAAAAATCACCCTGATTAATGACCGCACTTTGGTTTTCAACTTGAGAAACTGGCATAAACACAGCTTGTTGATAATTACGACCCGAATATTTAGCACCAAATTGTCGAGGATCGCTGCCATTTGAGGTGGTTGGAATTTGAGTTTTTGTTGTATTAGAAGAACCACAGGCAACTAAAAGTGCGGTTGTCACTGCAATAGAAAATGTTTTTAATGAGAAAAATTTTCGAACTGACATTTTTAATCCTAAATAAGCTTAAATAAGGCTGCATACGCTATCAAAAATCCTTCAAAACGACCAGTGTTATTTAGTCAAGCTGATTAATAAAAACGCACATTGAACATTTTATTAACAAATGAAACATAAACTTTTGTTTAATTCTTGCAAAAAAATATTAATAGCGTATAGTGCACCACATCAGACGCGGGGTGGAGCAGCTTGGTAGCTCGTCGGGCTCATAACCCGAAGGCCGTCGGTTCAAATCCGGCCCCCGCAACCAACAAATTATAAAGCCCTGATTTAAGAAAATCAGGGCTTTTCTTTTTACAGTTTAACTCGCTATGATGATCTCAATTAGATCATCTTTTTCTATGCTATAATCCCTCAAAATTTTTAAAATCGGTACCTAAATGAAACAATTATTTGCAACGACTTCTCGTGGCTTTGAAGAATTATTAAAAGTTGAACTCACTGAACTTGGCGCGCAAGAGGCAAAAGTAGTTCAAGGGGGCGTTCATTATCAAGCAGATAACGAAACTTTATACCGCACTTTGCTTTGGTCACGCCTTGCTTCACGCATTTTATTTCCTTTGATTGAAACCAAAATTTACAGTGATTTGGATCTTTATGCGGCTGTTTCGGGCTTTAATTGGTTAGCGCAATTTGATGAACGAGTTACATTCTTTGTAGATTTTAATGGAACCAACCAAGAAATTCGTCATACTCAATTTGGTGCGATGCGCGTTAAAGATGGAATTGTCGATTACTTTGAACGTCAAGGTAAAACTCGTCCTTATGTAGATAAAATTCAGCCGGACGTACGTATTCATGCTTATTTGAATCGTGAAAATTTAGTGATTTCTTTAGATTTAAGTGGGGAAGCATTACATTTGCGAGGCTATCGTGAAGATGCAGGTCAAGCGCCTTTACGTGAAACTCTAGCTGCGGCAATTGTTATGCGTTCAGGTTGGCAAGCGGGTTCTCCATTAGTAGATCCAATGTGTGGGTCAGGCACGCTTTTAATTGAAGCGGCACAAATGGAAGCCAAAATTGCACCGCAACTTTATCGTTTACATTGGGGATTTGATTTTTGGAAAGCGCATAATCAATCGGCTTGGGAAAAAGTAAAAAATGAAGCGATTGAATTAGCAGAAGAAAAACAAAGTGAAATTCAACCGCACTTTTATGGATTTGACCTCGATCACCGCGTATTAAAAAAGGCGCAGAAGAATGCACAAAATGCAGGTGTTTCACATTTAATTAAATGGCAACAAGGTGATGTTGCAGCGTTGAAAAATCCTCGTTTAAATGAAGTCGGTACGGTTATCTGTAATCCACCTTATGGGGAACGTTTAGGCACAACCCCAGCTTTAATCGCGCTCTATTCTGTATTTGGGCAAAGACTTAAAAAAGAATTTTGCAGTTGGAATGTTTCTGTTTTTAGTAGCGAATCCACATTGCTTGATTGTTTGAGAATGCGTGCCAGCCGACAGTTTAAAGCAAAAAATGGCCCACTAGATTGTGTGCAGAAGAATTATCAAGTTTCAGAACGAAAATCTGACGCAATTACAGATGAAAAGGCACTAGAATTTAACCGCACTTCGGAGGTGGCAACCGATTTTGCTAATCGATTACAAAAAAATATTAAGAAAATTAGCAAATGGGCAAAGCAACAAGGATTAGACGCTTATCGTTTATATGATGCTGATTTGCCTGAATATAATTTAGCCGTCGATCGTTACGCAGATTACATTGTTGTGCAAGAATATGCCGCGCCGAAAAATATTGATGAAAATAAAGCGCGTCAACGTTTATTAGATGCTGTTACTGCAACTTTGCACGTTACAGGTGTCGAAACGAATAAGTTGATCCTCAAAGTTCGTCAGAAACAAAAAGGTACCAACCAATATGAGAAATTAGCCAATAAAGGTGAATACTTTTATGTGAATGAATATGGCGCGCAACTTTGGGTAAATTTGACAGATTATTTAGACACTGGATTATTCTTAGATCACCGTTTAACAAGAAAAATGATTGGTGAGTTGGCAAAGGGTAAAGATTTCTTGAACTTATTTGCTTATACAGGTTCTGCCACTGTTCATGCAGCACTTGGTGGCGCTAAATCGACAACTACCGTTGATATGTCCAATACTTATCTTAATTGGGCGGAGCAAAATCTTATTTTGAATGATATTGAAGGTAAACAACATAAATTAATTCAAGCAGATTGCCTTCAATGGTTAGAAAAATGTGATCGTCAATTTGATTTGATATTTGTGGATCCACCAACGTTTTCAAATTCTAAACGTATGGAAGAGAGTTGGGATGTTCAACGAGATCATGTGAAATTGATGAGCAATCTAAAACGAGTTTTGTCGAATAATGGCACAATTGTTTTTTCGAATAATAAACGTGGATTCAAAATGAATTTAGTTGAGTTGGAAGAATTAGGTTTAAGTGCGGCAGAAATTTCGCATAAAACGTTACCACTAGATTTTGAACGTAATAAACAAATTCATAATTGTTGGATGATTCAACATATATAATGATTTGCTAAGTTGTAAAAATAGTCGAAAAAATAGTGAATTTTAAACAAACTGAATAAAAAACTATCGCTCAAACATTTTTTTTCAAAAAGTGCTAGACAAGGTTTTATTAAATCATTAATATACGCCTCCGCAACGACGCAATAACGCGTTCGTAGCTCAGTTGGATAGAGCGTTGGCCTCCGGAGCCAAAGGTCGCAAGTTCGAATCTTGTCGAGCGCGCCAGGTCAGTGCAATAACAACTTTTAATGGTGGCTATAGCTCAGTTGGTAGAGCCCTGGATTGTGATTCCAGTTGTCGTGGGTTCGAATCCCATTAGCCACCCCATCTTATCTTTATAAGATCTGACGGCGAGTAGCGCAGCTTGGTAGCGCAACTGGTTTGGGACCAGTGGGTCGTAGGTTCAAATCCTATCTCGCCGACCACTTTATTTTGCTCTTTAACAATG
>NZ_LCTK01000005.1:0-104109 GCF_001008205.1 Haemophilus haemolyticus
AGCAAGAACGTATTGAAGCTGAGAAACGTAAAGCTCAAGAAGAAGCAGAGCGTATTGAAGCCGAGAAACGTAGAGCTCAAGAAGAGCAAGCAAGAATAGAAGCTAAAAAACAGCTCAAACAAAAAAATTTAATTAGCAAATACTCAAACAATGCGTTATCGGAATTGTCTGCTACCGTAAATAGTATGCTTTCCGTTCAAGATGAATTGGATCGTCTTTTTGTGGGGCAAACGCAGCCTATGGTGTGGACAAATATCGCACAGGATAAAAGACGCTATGATTCTGATGCGTTCCGTGCTTATAAGCAGAAAACTAACTTGCGTCAAATTGGGATGCAAAAAGTGTTAGGTAATGGACGAATTGGGGCAGTTTTCTCACATAGCCGTTCGGATAATACCTTTGATGAGCAAGTTAAAAATTATACTACACTGATGATGCTATCGGGATTTGCTCAATATCAATGGAAGGATTTCCAGTTCGGTGTAAGCGTAGGAATGGGGAGCAGTGTAAGTAAAACCGCAGGAGAACAAAGTCGAAAAGTTTATCGTAAAGTGGTAAATTATGGTGTAAATGCAAGTTATCAGTTCCGCTTAGGGCAATTAGGTATTCAGCCTTATTTGGGGGGGAATCGCTATTTTATTGAACGTGAAAACTATCAATCGGAAGGCGTGAGAATTCAAACACCTAGCCTTGTATTTAATCGCTATAATACAGGTGTACGGTTCGATTATACTTTTACACCAACTAATAACATCACGATTAAGCCTTATTTCTCAGTGAATTATGTTGATGCATCTAATGCCAATATGCAAATCAAAGTGAATAGTGCTACATTACAACAGCCATTTGGACGTTATTGGCAAAAAGAGGTTGGATTAAGTACGGAAATTTTACATTTCCAATTTTCTGCTGCTATCTCACAATCACAAGGTTCGCAATTAGATAAACAGCAAAATATAGGCTTGAAATTAGGTTATCGTTGGTAAAACATTATTCGTAGATAGGTTGATTTGTTTGACGAGTTGTTTAGTTTTTATCTCAACAAATTTTTACTTTAAAATAGAACTTTATTTTATTTAACGTATCTAAGTAGCGCCTCAGATTGGGGCTTAATTAAGAGGATTTAATAATGAACTTTACTAAAGTTTTACCAGCATTTGCTGCCGCTGTTGTATTATCTGCATGTGCAAAAGATGCGCCAATAATGGAAAATGCATCGACTCAAATGGCTGCTCAAACTGCGTCAACTATTACTGACAAAACAGTAGTTTATTCTTGCAATAAAAAAACTGTGACTGCAGTGTATCAATTTGAAAACCAAGAGCCAGTTGCGGCAATGGTTAGTTTAGGTAACAAAATTATTGCAAAAGATTTTGCTCGTGATAAATCACAAAACGATTTTACAAGTTTCACTTCTGGTGACTATGTTTGGAATGTAGATAGTGGTTTAACTTTAGATAAATTTGATTCTGTTGTGCCAGTGAATTTAATTCAAAAAGGCAAAACTAGCGATAAGATCATCATTAAAAATTGTGATGTAAACGCAAAAGCAACTAAAAAAGCAAATTTATAATTCATCAAAATGGCTAGCGTAATTGCTAGCCATTTTTCTATCTTAAATACTTCTTAACTTGCATCACCTCAATAGATAAATAAAAAATTTTAACTATGAATAGAAGATAAGATTTTTATTTTTTCTTGAGATCATCCCCGATTCAAACTAGACTTACCGCCTATTTTATTTAACCTAAATTTTATTATGCGTGTTTCAGATTTTAATTTCGATTTACCTGATGAACTTATTGCTCGCTATCCAAAAGAGGATAGAGCATCTTGCCGTTTATTGCATTTGAATGGAGAAAATGGCGCGGTAATTGACCGCACTTTTTCAGATGTATTGGATTTAATTGATGAAGGCGATTTATTGATTTTCAATAATACTCGCGTCATTCCTGCACGGATGTTCGGGCGTAAAGCCAGCGGTGGAAAAATTGAAGTTTTAGTTGAACGCATGTTAGATGAGCATCGTTTCTTAGCGCATATCCGTTCATCAAAATCACCAAAAGAAGGGGCTGAATTATTTTTAGGTGAAGATAAATTAGGCGAAAATAATGGAATTAAAGCGGTAATGACAGCGCGTTATGGTGCATTGTTTGAAGTGGAATTAAGTGATAAATCAACCGCTCTTTTAGATGTGTTGCAAACCATTGGACATATGCCATTGCCGCCTTATATCGACCGTCCAGATGAAGAAGCCGATCAAGAATGTTATCAAACGGTTTATAATAAAGTACCCGGTGCTGTAGCTGCACCAACAGCAGGCTTACATTTTGATGATCCCTTGCTTGAAAAACTTAAAAAGAAAGGTGTGAATTTTGAATTTGTCACATTGCATGTAGGCGCTGGAACATTTCAGCCAGTTCGTGTCGAAAATATTGAAGATCATGTGATGCATGCAGAATATGTAGAAGTTTCTCAAGAAGTTTGCAATGCTATTATTGCAACAAAGAAAGCGGGTAAACGTGTTATTGCAGTGGGAACTACTTCTGTTCGTTCTATTGAAAGTGCGGCGCTTTCTGCGGAAGAATTTAGTAATCCAGATTTAATTGAGCCTTATTTTTCTGATACCTCTATTTTTATTTATCCTGGTAAAAAATTCCGAGTGGTGGATTGCTTAATTACTAATTTCCACTTACCTGAAAGCACACTGATTATGTTAGTTTCAGCTTTTGCTGGTTATAAAAATACCATGAATGCGTACAAGCATGCAGTACAAGAAAAATATCGTTTCTTTAGTTATGGAGATGCGATGTTTATTAATAAAAATTCTAATTTGAGAGGATTGGAATAAGTTGTTTGACTTGTAATTAGTCAGCACCTACAATAAAGAACAAGAGATGGCGGTAACCATCCCTTGTCGGAGAATCTACCTAGCCAGCGCTACCTTTCAATAGTAGGCAAAGTAGAATAACAATGATTAGTTTAATAATGAGATTAATCATAGTTTTTATCCTCAATTTGATTACAAATGAAGGATCTACTCAAACAGCCCGTCAGGTGCATACTGGCGGACTGATTTTAGCAGATCCGCCTCTGCTCAAAGAGCATTGTAAATATGATATCACAAAGCCTGTATTTTTTAACAGGCTTTTTTGTTCAAGAAAATCTTCGAACTGTTTATTCGTTGGAGCAAAAATGAAGTATGAATTAGATAAAACAAGCGGCAATGCTCGTCGTGGTCGCTTGGTATTTGAACGTCCACAAGGCACGTTCAGCGTAGAAACCCCTGCATTTATGCCAGTGGGTACTTATGGCACCGTAAAAGGCATGACACCAGAAGAAGTGCGTGCGACAGGTGCAGAAATTTTACTTGGTAACACCTTCCATTTATGGCTTCGTCCTGGACAAGAAGTGATGCGTAAACACGGTGATTTACACGACTTTATGCAATGGCATCGCCCGATTTTGACTGACAGTGGCGGTTTCCAAGTATTTAGTTTAGGTAAATTACGTAAAATCACCGAAGAAGGCGTGAAATTCCAAAACCCAATTAATGGTGAGCGCATTTTCCTTTCGCCTGAAAAATCCATGGAAATTCAATATGATTTAGGGTCTGACATCGTAATGATTTTCGATGAATGTACGCCTTATCCAGCGACTTTCGATTATGCGAAAAAATCCATGGAAATGTCTCTTCGTTGGGCAAAACGCAGCCGAGATCGCTTTGATGAATTAGGCAATAAAAATGCGCTATTCGGTATTATTCAAGGCGGCGTATTTGAAGAATTACGCAAAGTATCACTAGAAGGTTTAGTGAATATTGGCTTTGACGGTTACGCGGTGGGCGGTTTAGCGGTAGGCGAACCGAAAGAAGATATGCACCGTATTTTAGAATACATCTGCCCACAAATTCCGGCTGATAAACCACGCTATTTAATGGGCGTGGGTAAACCGGAAGATTTAGTGGAAGGCGTACGTCGTGGTATTGATATGTTTGACTGCGTGATGCCAACCCGTAACGCACGTAACGGTCATTTATTCGTGACAGACGGTATTGTTAAAATCCGTAATGCAAAATACCGTGATGATACCAGCCCATTGGATCCTGAATGTGATTGCTACACCTGTAAAAACTACACCAAAGCGTATTTATATCATTTAGATAAATGCGGTGAAATTTTAGGTGCACGCTTAAATACCATTCACAATTTACGCTATTATCAACGTTTAATGGCAGAAATTCGTCAAGCTATCGAAGACGATCGTTTTGATGATTTTGTGGTGGAATTTTATGCTCGCATGGGCAAACCTGTTCCACCATTACAATTAGCGGATAAATCATAATTGATGAAAGTGCGGTAGAAAAATCCAATGTTTTTTGACCGCACTTTTTAACAAAGGAAACCTTATGCAAATTCTTGAACCTCAACAATTCGCCACATGGAATGAACCTATTGAAATGCTTTATGCCTGTCATAGTAAGGTAAAACGTTTTTGTCGTCAGTTAAGCATTTTGCCTGATTATCTAGAAAAACACGGCTATACTCAGGCTGTATTAAATGATGTTGAGCAAATTTTAACTTATTTTAATCGTGCCGCCCCCCTACATCATGAGGATGAAGAATTAGATTTTTTCCCTCAATTAGTCAAAGTGGCTCCGCAAGCACAAAGCTCTATTGATGAATTAGAAAAACAGCACGAATATTTGCATGAAAATTGGAATGCACTATCTGCGCAGTTAGAAGAGCTTATTTCTGAACAACGTCAAAATATTGATGAACATTTAATTGAACGCTTTATTCAAGGTTATGATCGTCATATTGCGTTAGAAGAACCGCTATTTGAAATGGGGCGTGAGTGCTTAAGTGCGGATATTTTGACTGAAATGGGCAAGAACATGAGTGCTCGTCGTCAAGTTAAAGAATGAAATATAAGCTCAATTTAACCGCACTTCGATGTCCGATTCCTCTTTTAAGTGCCCAAAAAGCCTTAAAAAATTTGGATAAAAATGATGAGCTAATGTTGATCTTAAACCTTGAAAGTGCGGTGGAAAATTTTTCTATTTTTGCCGAAGAAAATTCGGTTGCTTTGGTCGAGCAATATTACGCTTCGGAAAAAGAATTTATCGTTATCTTGAAAAAATAAAATTAATCGCCATAACTTAGGATATTGGGCGTGGTTCACCTTTCCCAATGAGCCAATTTATGGTATTTTAAGCGCAATTTTTAACTTAAATTAACAAGGAAAACATACAATGGAAGCACAAAACCCGATGTCCACGTTATTTATTTTCGTGATCTTTGGTTTAATTTTTTACTTTATGATTTATCGCCCGCAAGCTAAACGCAATAAAGAACATAAAAAATTGATGTCTGAGCTTGTAAAAGGTACTGAAGTTTTAACTGCTGGTGGTTTAATCGGCAAAATTACTAAAGTAACCGAAGGTAGCGATAGCATCGTGATTGCGTTAAACGACACGACAGAAATTACGATTAATCGTAACTACATTGTGAGCGTTCTTCCTAAAGGTTCATTAAAATCACTTTAAGAGTAACGTTAAATTATTTTCCAGAGCCACGAATTGTGGCTCTGTGCGTTAGAAAAGAAAAGGAAAACTATGTTAAACCGTTATCCATTATGGAAGAATTTGATGGTGATTTTTATTGTGGCCATCGGGATTTTATATTCTCTTCCAAATATTTATGGTGAAGATCCTGCGGTTCAAATTTCTGGTACGCGCGGTCAAGAAGCGAATACTAGCGTGCTTGGACAAGTTCAAGATGTGCTTAAAACCAACAATCTTCCAACCAAATCTATCGTGCTTGAGAACGGCTCAATTCTAGCTCGTTTTACTAATACCGATGATCAACTCCTCGCTAAAGATAAAATTGCTGAACGTCTTGGCAATAATTACACCACCGCATTAAATCTTGCTCCAGCCACTCCAGCTTGGTTAAGCATGTTTGGTGCTAACCCAATGAAATGGGGGTTGGACTTACGAGGTGGGGTTCGTTTTTTGATGGAAGTTGATATGAATGCTGCACTTGTAAAACGCCAAGAACAATTACAAGACAGTTTACGTAACGAACTTCGTAAAGAAAAAATTCAATATACGGCAATTAAAAATACTGAGCATTTTGGTACATCGCTCACATTGGCCGATGCAAGTCAACGCTCTAAAGCGGAACGTATTATTCATCAGTTGCATCCAACCTTAGATATCACAGAGTTGGATAATGATAGTATCAATTTAGGTCTTTCAACTTCAGCATTAAATGAAGCACGCGACTTAGCAATTGAGCAAAACTTAACGATTTTGCGTAAACGTGTTGCTGAACTAGGGGTATCTGAGGCGGTCATTCAACGTCAAGGCGCTGAACGTATTGTAATTGAATTACCAGGTGTTCAAGATACTGCTCGCGCAAAAGAAATTTTAGGGGCAACTGCAACGCTTGAGTTTCGTATCGTAAATCAAAATGTTACGGCCGATGCAATTTCTCGTAATATGTTGCCAGCTGATTCGGAAGTTAAATATGATCGCCAAGGTCATCCTGTTGCATTATTTAAACGCGCGGTATTAGGTGGTGAGCATATCATTAATTCAAGTTCTGGTTTAGATCAGCATTCAAGCACCCCGCAAGTGAGCGTAACCTTGGATGGTGAAGGTGGTGAGATTATGTCTCAAACCACCAAAAAATATTACAAGAAACCAATGGCGACGCTTTATGTTGAATATAAAGATAACGGTAAAAAAGACGAAAATGGTAAAACTATTTTAGAAAAACATGAGGAAGTCATTAATGTGGCGACGATCCAAGGTCGTTTCAGTTCTAATTTCCAAATTACCGGTGTTGATAGTATCGCGGAAGCGCACAATCTTTCTACCTTATTGAAATCTGGGGCATTAATTGCACCAATTCAAATTGTTGAAGAACGTACAATTGGCCCATCTTTGGGCGCACAAAATGTAGAACAAGGGATTAATGCAAGTTTCTGGGGACTCATTGCTGTAATTGTCTTTATGCTGTTCTACTACAAAATGTTCGGTATTATCGCAAGTTTTGCTTTGGTCATTAATATTGTGTTGTTAGTCGGTTTAATGTCTATTTTACCTGGTGCGACACTTTCTATGCCAGGGATTGCCGGTATTGTATTAACCTTAGGTATGTCGGTGGATGCCAACGTATTGATTTTTGAACGTATTAAAGAAGAAATTCGCAATGGCCGCCCAATTCAACAAGCAATCAACGAAGGTTACAACGGGGCGTTTACCTCTATTTTTGATGCGAATTTAACGACAATTTTAACTGCAATTATCTTGTATGCTGTGGGGACAGGCCCAATTCAAGGATTTGCGATTACGCTTTCACTTGGTGTCGCAATTTCAATGTTTACCGCAATTACAGGAACACGTGCATTAGTTAATGCGCTTTATGGCGGCAAACAACTTAAGAAATTATCAATTTAGGTAGGGAACGATGAAAATTTTTGCAAAAGATAAAGACGGACATTTTATCCGTGAAATCAATGGGATTAAACTCCCGTTCCCATTGACCGAATTTATGAAAATGCGTAAATGGGGCTATGTTTTTTCCGCACTTTTAATGGCCGTTTCGCTATTTTTTATCGTATCAAAAGGCTTTAACTGGGGATTGGATTTTACCGGTGGGGTTGTTTTTGATACCCATTTTTCACAATCTGCAGACTTAGAAAAAATCCGTGGTAAGCTCCATGAAAATGGTATTGAAAGCCCAATTGTGCAGACAACCGGTTCTGTTCAAGATGTCATGATTCGTTTACCAGCTACGGACAATGATTCAGGCATTGGCGATCGCGTAAAAGGAATGCTCCAAGAAGTAGATTCTGGCATTAAGATTCGTAGTGTTGAATTCGTTGGACCAAACGTAGGGGAAGAATTGGCACAAGGTGCGGTGTATGCGACATTAGCGACATTAGCGATGATGCTAGTTTATGTAGGTTCTCGTTTTGAATGGCGTTTAGGTTTCGGTGGTATCGCATCCCTTGCGCATGACGTAATTATTACTCTTGGTGTGTTTTCAGCGTTACAAATCGAAATTGATTTAACCTTCGTTGCAGCGATTTTATCTGTTGTGGGTTATTCTATTAACGATAGTATCGTGGTCTTTGACCGTGTGCGTGAAAACTTCAGAAAAATAAGACGTCTAGATACGATTGATATTATTGATGTTTCTTTAACGCAAACTTTATCAAGAACCATCATGACCTCTGCGACAACATTAATTGTTGTTATTGCATTGTTCTTTTTTGGTGGTCCGTCAATTCATAACTTCTCTTTAGCGTTACTTGTGGGGATTGGATTTGGTACATATTCTTCAATCTTTATTGCAATCGCAATTGCATACGATGTTGGATTACGCCGTGAGCATATGATCCCGCCTAAAGTAGATAAGGAAATTGATGAATTACCTTAGTTAAATTCTATTCTTAGAATAAACTTCAATAAAAAATAGTTAACCAAAAATTCATGGTTAACTATTTTTTTATTTGTATCACTTTTTAATTTAGATTTTTAATCTTGAGGTAAGGCATTTATAACGGCTTTCACTAAAGTCGCTAAGGGAATGGCAAAGAATACGCCCCAAAATCCCCATAAACCGCCAAAAATTAATACTGAAATGATAATAATCAATGGATGTAAATTCACTGCTTCAGAAAATAAATAAGGGACGAGTAAGTTTCCATCTAAGAGCTGGCTCACAGCAAAAGCGATGATGATATACCAAAATGTTGGGCTGATTCCAAATTGGAATAAAGCAACCAATGCAACTGGAATCGTGACAATTACCGCGCCAATATAAGGGACGAGAACTGAAAGTCCCACAGCAAAAGCTAATAAGAGCGGGTAATTTAGCCCGAATATTAAGAAAATAATGTAAGTGATGAGCGTGACAATCAGTATTTCTAATAATTTTCCATGAATGTAGTTGGAAATTTGCTGCTGCATTTCTTTCCATACTTTGAAGGCTAAGTTTCTATTTTTTGGTAAGAAACGGCTCATGCCTTGTAAAAGTTCTGATTTATCCTTCAACATAAAAAACATCATTAATGGCACTAAAAAGGCATAAATCCCTAAGGAAACCAAGTTCATAATAGAGGCTAAAGAAAGTTTTACCGCAGATTCACCAAAACCAAGGATTTTTTCTCGCACAGAATTGAAAATAGAATCTACCATTGAATAGTCGATGAGTTCAGGATAATGCTCAGGTAAGTTTAGTAACCATTCATTGAGCTTATTAAACATTGCAGGCAAATCACTTAATAAGGAAATAGTTTGATTCCATAGCATTGGCATGAGGATCAAAAAGAAGATTGTCGCTAGTCCAATAAAGCCACCAAAAATGATGATTGTCGCTAACATTCTTGGGCATTTTAAATGTTGATGCAAAAAATTGATCGGCATTTCTAGTAAATAGGATAGTACTAGAGCAATCAACAACGGCGCGATTAAATCTCCAAAAAAATAAATGGAGATAAAGCCAAATAATAATATTGCTAATAGCCCCATCGCTTGTGGATCGCTTAAGCGACGCGAGTACCAGCTTTTCAACATTTCTAGCATAATTTCTTTTCCTATAAGTATTTTCCGCCATTATAAGTTAAAATTTATAGTCTTTATAGCTACTAAGAGGAAATCCTATGTCTGTCGTGATTTATCACAACCCTCGTTGTTCAAAAAGTCGTGAAACGCTAGCATTATTAGAAAATCAAGGAGTTCAGCCAATAGTTGAATTGTATTTGCAAAAGCAATATTCCATTGATGAATTACAAAGCATTGCCCAAAAATTAGGGATTGATGATGTGCGTCAAATGATGCGTACGAAAGATGATTTATATAAAATCTTAAATTTAGATAATTTAGAGCTCTCTCAAGTTGAATTATTAAAAGCCATGAGTGAACATTCAGCGCTTATTGAACGCCCAATTGTGATCAATGGTAATCAAGCTAAAATTGGGCGTCCGCCAGAAAGTGTACTTGAGATTTTGTAATTTAAACGTTTGCGCGTATAATACTCCAGCCGTGGAAATCCTTCCGCGGATTTTTTAAGGAAAAATTATGGGAAAGAAACAAAAAAGTGCGGTTGAAAATGAAACCGTTTATTTGCACACTCGAGGAGTGATAAAAGATAATGCAGTGATGGCATTATTACATGACAAACTATTTCGTCAGCGTATTGAGAAAAAACGTAAAGGGAAAGGTAGTTACCAACGTAAAGCGAAACACGCAGGGAAAATGTTTGAAAAGCCCGATTATAAATTTTTTGATTACAGAAACTTTATAATCGGGTTTTTCTTAGGCTCAAAATAGTAAAAAGGAGTATAAAAATGTCAAATCAGCCTCAAGTCCTATTTAATAATACATGGAATGTACGCATTAGCGATCCTGGTGAAGAGGGGGCTAAAAGCCATTTTTTTGAAACTATCTACCTAACTTTAACTGCATATTTTGAAAAAAATAGAGTACGTTATGAGTTCGTTCGCAAAGTAGAAGATCAAATAAAAATTCAACGCTCTTTTACAGAACTGAATGAGTTATTCAAATTTCTTGGTGATTATTTCGATCCCGTTTTTATTGGATTATTAGGCGTGAAAATTGGGAACCTTGGTGTTAAATCAGAATAATAACTTGACCAATCCACAAAACATTCTAGTATTCTACCTATATTTTGTTATATCGACAAAATGTGGCTCGCATTTTAAATTGTATAAACAATGACGTAAAAGTGCGGTTATTTTTTCTTTACTTTTATTGGAGAGCAAAATATGTCAGGTATTTTTACTCAAAGTCCAGCAAACCGTCGTCGTTGTGGCGTGGCAGTATTTGTTGGGATTATTTCTGCTTTTGTTAAATGGGGCGCAGAGCATCCATTTTTTTGTTGGATAGAGATGCTTTAATTAACAACAAATTTCTTGTACGACAAATTGTAATGAATGTCTCGCAAATTGCTGTTGTTTACGGTGTTTCAAGCGTCTCAAACGTAGATTACGTGATAAAGAGGTTTGTTGTAAATTGGTTTTCTTTTTAAGAAAAGTTTTGCGTTTTAACATTTTATTTATCCTTTTTTTCTTTTATTTCTTCTGAATTCTTGACCGCACTTTCGTTGTTTGCATTATCATTCGTTGTTTGATTTTCTTGGACTCGATGATAATTCACAATGCTATTCATATAGCGGCGAATATTTTCTACATATTGATGGGCTTCATAGCCTCGCGCATAGCCGTATTTGAGTTGGGAATAATAGCGTTTTTCTGCTAATAAAGGCAGATTTTTTTTCACATCGAGCCAATTATCTGGATTTCCACCAAGATTTTTAGTTAAACGACGTGCATCAATTAGGTGTCCCAGCCCCATGTTATAGGCAGCTAAGGCAAACCAAATTTTTTCTTCTTTTTGAATGGTTTCTGGAATTTGACTAATCAGCCAGTGTAAATATTCTGATCCCGCTTTAATGCTTTGTTCAGGATCTGTTCTATCGCTGATTTTCATATGTTGTGCGGTATCTTTCGTCAGCATCATTATGCCACGCACGCCCGTAGATGATGTTGCATCTGGATTCCAATGAGACTCTTGATAAGCGACTGCTGCGAGTAATCGCCAATCTAATTCACCTTTATATTTTTCAAAGAGCGGTGAGAATTGTGGCAGTGTATTTTCAATTGCGTTCATATAAGAGCGCGTATCCACGTAATCAAATTGTGAAATATGCCCTAAATATTTTTCTTTTAAATTATCTACTAGCCCTGTTTCTTGTGCGTTATTCATAAAATTGAGTAAGGCAGCTTGCAGATCATTGTAGGCATTATTTGGTAAATACCAGTGAATGTTTGCTTCATCAGTAATATCAAAGGCAATGGCTAATTCAGGTTTGATTTGTTGGATCGCAGCGATATCAATAGAATTTGCAATAACATAAGGAATTTTTCCTTCAGACAGCTGCAGCAATAGTTCTTCTTGAGTAAACGCTTGATTTCTTTTCCAAGTTAATTGTGGATATTGTTTTTGTAATTCTTTTAGTGTTTCTTCCAATGATGAATTGTTAGCGATATAAATTTCTTTCTTGATATCACCTAGATTTTTAGGGCGTTGTTCATTTTTTCGATAAGCTAATTGCCATGAAGCTGAATGATATGCTGGGCCAATTTGGAAACGCTCTGCATTATTAGGATGATATAAAAGGTGAGCCGCAGCTAAATCAATATTATGCTTATCTAACTCATTAAATAATTGTTCTTGATTATCGAAAGTTTTAATTTCGAGTTCTACACCGAGTGAATCAGAAAATGCTTTAGCCAACTCATATTCAAAGCCTCGTTCGCCGTCTTTATTGATAAAATAAGAAATAGGGTTATTCATTGTTCCAACAATGAGTGAGCCTCGTTCTTGAATTGCTGTATAGTGGTTTTCTTCAGCATGGCGTAAAAATTGCCATGGGAATACCATATCAATAGCCCAAAGCAATAAAGCCAAGGCAGTAATAATACGTAAAAAGAGACCTTTCAATGATTTTTCCTATATAAAAATTTTGCAGGATTGTAGCTAGAATTTAAGCAATAGACAATAAAAAGCCCCTTGAGGTGCAAGGGGCTAATTCTACTTTATCAATAGTGCTAAATTTTAAATGATGGCAAAACATTAGGAAATAGCGCTATTCTTTATATCACAAGGATATTATCCTCGGCGATCACGGCGTGGTTTATCGCTAAAAGTGCGGTTACTTTTTTCATTAAATTTACGATTTCCACGATTGTCACCAGTGCGTTCATTACGTCCGCGTTCTCCACGGAAATCGCCACCACGGCCTTTACGTTTACCGTTAAAATCATCGCCGCCACGCGAACTATCAGACTTCACCGCACCTAAGAATGACATTTGCATTTGTTTATTCAATACGCGTGTTTTACCGAATTGTTGCAATAATTCTTTCGGCATACCTTGTGGCAATTCAATGGTAGTGTAGTCATCATAAAGTTTGATATGACCAATATAGCGGCTATTGATATCACCTTCGTTAGCAATCGCACCAACGATATGGCGAACTTCTACACCATCCGCACGACCGACTTCGATACGATATAAATCCATTGGTTGTGGATTTCCATAGCCTTTACGTTCGCCACGACGTTCAGCTGAACGTGGGTTTTCGCGTCGATCATCTCGTTCATTACGGTCACGACGACGTTTATCCATTGGTGGATCAGGTGGAAGAATGAGTTTTTGTTTTCCTTGTAGCAACATTAACATTGCTGCAGCAATATCTTCTTGATCCTGATCGGCTGTGAATAAGTCTTCTAATAAACTACGATATTGTTCTAAATCGTGATGTTCTAATTGTTTCGTAATTTTTGCGACGAATTTTCTGCGGCGGCATTCTTGTAACACAAGATGATTTGGTAATTCCACTTCATTGATACCTTTTTTCATTAGGTGTTCAATATTACGAAGTAAACGACGTTCGCGAGGTTCAACGAACAATAAAGCACGACCAGAACGACCAGCACGACCAGTACGGCCAATTCGGTGTACATAAGATTCTGCATCAAGCGGAATGTCGTAGTTCACCACAAGGCTGATACGTTCAATATCAATACCGCGTGCGGCTACATCGGTTGCCACAACAATATCTAAACTGCCGTTACGTAAGCGATCGAGGGTTTGTTCACGCAATTGTTGTGTCATATCACCATTAAGTGCGGCGGAACGGAAACCATTTTTTTCAAGTAGTTCTGTAATGTCTAAAGTACCAGTTTTAGTGCGAGCAAAGATAATCGCTGCATCAAAATCTTCTACTTCTAAGAAACGAAGAAGGGCTTCATTTTTACGCACGCCGTGCACATACCAACAACTTTGGTCGATATCTGGGGCATTTTCGTTATTAACTTTGATCTTCACTTCTTTCGGATCATTCATAAAACGTTTCGTAATACGACGGATCGGTTCAGGCATTGTTGCAGAGAATAACGCTGTTTGGTGATTTTCTGGTAATTCTGCCATGACGGTTTCTACATCATCAATGAAACCCATACGTAGCATTTCATCTGCTTCATCTAATACGATAAAACGAAGTTCTGAAAGATTTAATGTTCCACGGCGAATATGGTCAAGAATACGGCCTGGTGTACCCACAACCACTTGTGCGCCTTGTTTTAATGCACGAAGCTGAATGTCATAACGTTGGCCACCATATAAGGTAACAATGCGGGAGCCATGAGCATATTTAACAAATTGTTCGCATGCATCGGCAACTTGAATAGCAAGTTCGCGAGTAGGCGCCATTACTAACATTTGTGGATGTTTTTCACTTGGATCGATTTGCGCTAATAAAGGCAGTGCAAAGGCAGCGGTTTTACCACTACCCGTTTGTGCCATACCTAGCACATCATTGCCACTGAGCAAATGTGGGATACAAGCTTGTTGAATTGGAGAAGGGGTTTCAAAACCTAAGTCAGAAACAGCTTTTAAGATGAACTCAGGTAAGCCTAAGTCATTAAAAGTAATTTTGTCAGTCATTAAAATACTCGAATATAAATAAGGAAAGCTCAAAGAGGCCTTCGGTTTATTAAGTTGAGCAGAGCGAATGAATTTTTCTATTCGTTCTACTACAAAGAGCGGTAAGTTTTTTTGATTGATTTTTAGAAAACAATCGCTTTTGTTACCGCACTTTTCTCTTCTTTTTCGTCTTCTGTTTGAACCGGTTTTAATTTCATTAGTTCAAACGCGGCAAAACGATACTCAACAAAGTTATAAACCTGATTTGCCATAGCTAGTTTAAATAAAGCTGCCGCTTCATCTACTAGCCCTACATTGAGTTTTTGTTTTGCTAGATAAAAATAGGTTTCTGTGAGAATTTCAGCATATTGTTGTGAATTTTCAGCAAATTCACTCGCACGTTGTTGTAATTCTTCTACAGAGATGCGTCCTAAGTAATATTGAACGATATGTGTACCCCAGAAGTCCTCTGATAGCCCTTTTGCTCGTTCAACAAGGTTTGTTTGGGCTTCTTGTGGTTTTAATTTTTGTTCGTTCAAATATAGCCATAAGACACGATAGGGATCTTTTGTATCGGCTTGGTAGAACTGTAAGAAATCTTGCTGAGCAAGATGGTAGCGCCCTACATAATAAAAATTTAAACCACGATTAAGGTGGGTATAGTCATAACTTGAATCTAATTCAAACACCGTATTGAATGCTTCCAATGCGCCGTCGTAATCTTCTTCAAGCAATAAATAAAGCCCTAAGTAATTGTACACAGATGCCATTTTAGGCTGTAATGCAAGGGCTTGAGTAAAATCGTAACGAGCAAGTCCCCATAATCCAAGGGAATCATAGAGTACGCCACGTTCAAAATGTAGCGATGCACGTTCTTCATTACTCATTTTTCCAACGAGTAGTACTTGGCTTAATCGCACGATCATCACTTCTTGTTCAAAGTGAGTATTCGGATTTTGTTCAGCCAACACAACATGATTTTTAGACACAAAACCGCCCCTAGACTGAACACAGCCTGCAAGGAGTAAGATCGCACATAAGCTAAATAAATAGACTATAAAATGGCGAGATAAGCGAAAACACCGCATTTGCTTTTTTTATGCCTAAAAGTTGGGAAAACAACAAAACTTGGCAGCGAACGCTACCAAGTTTTGATTCTATATTCCAAGATTATTCCTGTTCTTCTACAAAATCTTCTTGGTTAATTTCAGTTTCTTGTTTTGGTGCAAGATCTTTCATGGTTAAGCGGATACGACCTTGACGATCGATTTCAACCACTTTAACGGTTACTTCTTGACCAACTTGAAGGTAATCACTCACTTTCTCTACACGCTCTTCAGCAATTTGAGAAATATGAACTAAACCTTCTTTATTTCCAACGATAGCAACGAATGCCCCGAAGTCAGCAAGGCGAGTTACTTTACCTTTGTAAATTGCGCCTGCTTCAACTTCAGCAACGATTTCTTCAATACGAGCCATCACGTTTTTCGCTGCACTGCTATCTACTGCGGCGATTTTCACTGTACCATCATCATCGATATCGATAGACGTACCAGTTTCTTCAGTTAATGCACGGATAGTTGCACCACCTTTACCGATAACATCTTTAATTTTCTTCGGATCAATTTTCATGGTGTGAATACGCGGCGCGTAGTCAGAAATATCCGCACGTGGAGCTGGGATTGCTTGTTCCATTACACCAAGAATGTGCATACGCGCACTCTTCGCTTGGTTTAATGCAATTTGCATAATTTCAGGGGTGATACCTTCAATTTTGATGTCCATTTGAAGTGCTGTTACACCTTCGCGTGTACCCGCTACTTTAAAGTCCATATCACCTAAGTGGTCTTCATCACCTAAAATATCTGAAAGTACCACAAATTTTTCTTCTTCTTTTACTAAGCCCATTGCGATACCCGCAACTGCTGCTTTAATTGGTACACCCGCATCCATTAATGCTAAAGACGCACCACATACAGATGCCATAGAAGAAGAACCGTTAGATTCAGTGATTTCAGATACAACACGCACGACATACGGGAATTCAGCAAGGCTAGGCATAACTGCCGCTACACCGCGTTTTGCTAAACGACCGTGACCGATCTCACGACGTTTTGGCGAGCCGATCATACCGGTTTCACCTACAGAATATGGAGGGAAGTTGTAGTGGAATAAGAAGTGATCTTGACGTTCACCTGTTAATTCATCAATGATTTGTGCATCACGTTCAGTACCTAACGTTGCAACGGCTAATGCTTGTGTTTCACCACGGGTGAAAATTGCAGAACCGTGAGTACGTGGTAATACACCAGTGCAAATGTCTAATGCACGAACGGTATCAACGGTACGGCCATCAATACGTGGCTCACCTGCAATGATACGGCCGCGAACGATTTGGCTTTCAAGTGCGGTGAAAATATCCACGATTTTACCTTCGCTGATCTCTTCATCTTCTGCTGTGATTTGTGCAATCACATCCGCTTTAATCGCATCGATTTGTTCGTAACGAGCTTGTTTTTCAGTAATGCGGTATGCATCACCTAAACGTGCTTCAGCAATCGCTTTTACTTTATTGATTAAATCTGTGTTTGGTTGTGGTGCAACCCAATCCCAACGTGGTTTGCCTGCTTCTTTCGCAAATTCTTTGATCGCTTCAACCACGACTTGTTGTTGTTGATGACCGAATACGACTGCCGCTAACATTTGTTCTTCAGTTAAAATGTCTGCTTCAGATTCAACCATTAATACGGCTTTGTCTGTACCTGCAACCACTAAGTCCAAACGACTTTGTTTTTGTTCAGCCATAGTTGGGTTTAATACGAATTGGTTGTCAATAAAACCAACACGTGCTGCACCGATAGGGCCATTGAAAGGTACGCCAGATAAGGTTAATGCTGCAGAAGCACCAATCATAGCCACTAAGTCTGGGCTGATTTGTGGGTTTACAGAAACTACAGTTGCCACAACTTGGATTTCGTTGAAGAAACCTTCTGGGAATAATGGACGAATTGGACGGTCGATTAAACGTGCAATTAAAGTTTCACCTTCAGATGGACGACCTTCACGTTTGAAGAAACCACCAGGGATTTTACCCGCTGCATAAGTACGCTCTTGGTAGTTTACGGTTAATGGGAAGAAGTCTTGACCTTCTTTCACATCTTTTTTAGCAACAACAGTCACGAATACCGTGGTATCGTCCATGCTTGCCATGACCGCAGCAGTTGCTTGACGTGCAATCGCGCCGGTTTCTAGAGTAACGGTATGTTGACCGTATTTAAATTGCTTAACAATTGGATTCACAATGTTTTCCTTAAAATTTATATTAAAAACAATGCCTTATTTTCCAGATTGCGACTAGCAAAAGAAATCTTTTGTAAAAATAACCGCACTTCGAGTGAGTAAAATTGCTTTTGATAGCCGCACGCTAATGTAGAAAATAAAGCTTAAGCATTATACAGGGGTTTTTGTGTGATTGGTAACTTTATTTCATTTAACCGACTTGTTATCATATTCTCATACAAATACATACGTAAGGAGATACTATGATTATCAGTGCATTAAATAATCCAAATTTTAAAGTGGGGTTACCAAAAGTTATCGCAGATATTTGCGATCATCTCAACACGTTAGATCTTGAAGCATTAGAAAATGGTCGTCATGATTTAAGCGAGCAAGTCTATATGAACGTCATGGAATTTGATACCGTTGAAGCGGATAGCAAACAGGCTGAACTTCACCACAAATATCTAGATATTCAATTACTTATTCGTGGTGAAGAAAATGTTGAAGTAAGCGCGACTTATCCAAATCTTAGCTTATACGATGAATATCGTGAAGCAGATGATTATCAACTCACCCCACAAATTGAAGATAAAATCACCGTGACACTTTTACCAAAAATGTTCGCTGTCTTTTTCCCTTATGAACCCCATAAACCGGGTTGCACCGTAGACGGTAAATCAACTATTGTGAAAAAACTGGTGGTGAAAGTACCGGTAGAATTGATTTAATTATTTCGATTCATTAAAGAAAAAGTGCGGTTAGAAATTTATATATTTTTCTGACCGCACTTTTAAATTTATCTCTCTCTTAATGCTTGTTTCATTCGCGTAATTGGTTTTATTAAATATTGAAACACTGTTTTCTCACCAGTTTTAACATCTACTGTTGCAACCATCCCAGGAATAATTGGCATTTCGTTCCCGTTTTTATCAACAAGATGGCTCCCTGACGTTTTCACTAATATGCGATAATACACGTTATTCATATTTAGCTTTAATTCACTAGCATTATGTTTTTCATCACTTAATGTATCTGGGCTGATTAACGTCACCTCGCCTTGTAAACCACCATAAATCGCATAATCATAAGCGGTGAGTTTTACAACTGCAGGCAAACCTGGGCGGATAAATGCAACATCATTCGGGCGAATATAAGCCTCAACTAGAAGATTATCTTCAATCGGTACAATTTCAAGAATATCCTGCCCAGCATTAACAACCCCACCAATCGTATTAATTCGAATATTTTTTACAATCCCTTTCATTGGTGCACGAATTTGTGAACGTTCAACGGGGTCAGCTCGCATTGCCATATTTTCCTTAGCCTGTGCGAGTTCCGATTCTGTTTTTACTAACTCATTACTTGCATCTGTTGTATAACGGTTTTGACGTTCTGTAATTTGTGCTGCTAAATCATGTGAATCACGTTGCATACGTAAAAGATCAACTTGTGACATAACGCCACGCTTTACCATTGGTTCTGCTATAGCTATTTGCTGTTCAAGCGCATCTTTACTTTGTCTCAAGCCCGAAACTTGTTCTTCCATCGCTCTACGACGAGAAACGTAAGCTGCTTCTTCACGCTTTTTTAATTCATCTGAAATATGGTCAGGGAAAACAAGATTTGTGTTGTAGGCCTCTGCCTGTAAACGAGCTACCATAGCTTCTAAGTTTTCTACTTTTGCTTGGCTTTCACGTAAAATAGCAGAACTACGAGTATCATCTAGTTTTAAGAGAATTTGCCCTTTTTCAACGGTATCCCCTTCCTTGACTAACATTTCTTGAATCGTTCCTGGATCGAGGCTTTGTACGATTTGCTCACGGCTACTTGGAATAATTCGTCCTTGTCCTTGGGCAACTTCTTCGAGCGGACTAAAATATGCCCAAATGATAAAAGCAATGATAAAAGACAAAAATAAACTAATTATTGAAAAATAACCCGTATGTTTTTCCGATTGTAAGGCTGCATTTAGATCGTTAATCAGCTTTAAATCCTCTTGATTGACGTTTTCTCTTTGCTGATTTGACATATTACTCACCTTTTTCTTCTTTTTTCTCAGCGGCAACCTGTGCAACATTTTGAGCTTTTGCCTGTGCTGCTTGTGCTTGTCGCTCTTCATTTTCACGCAATTTTGCAATAACTGCATCTCGAGGGCCATCAATCACAACACGGCCATTATCAACAACAACGACACGATTAACCATTGGTAACACTTGTAAACGATGCGTCACCACTACAACGGTTTTATCTCTAGCCCATTGAGCTAACACGCCTAGCGCTTGTTGTTCAGTTTGCTCATCTAAACCTGTTGTGGGTTCATCTAATAAAACAACACGCGGATGGCGTAAAGTCAAACGTGCTAATGAAACAATTTGTTTTTGTCCACCAGAAAGCCCCAAACCATCTTCACCGAGTGGCATATCCAAACCTTTAGGATGGTTACGAACCAACTGATCTAAATGGAAATTACGCAATGCACCAAGCAATTCCTGGTCTGTTGAATAACCATCCATTCGAGCTAAATCTAAGTTCTCACGTAATGTCCCAAGGAATAAACGTGGGGATTGATTAAGTAAAGTGACTTTATCACGTAGGAAATTCGGATCAATTTGGCGAATATCTACATTATCTAACAAGATATTTCCGCCCGTTGGCTCATATAGCCCACTCGCTAATTTCAATAATGTACTTTTACCACTACCGATTCGTCCTAAAATTGCAACTTTTTCACCAGGACGAATGGTTAAATTAAGGTTTGCAATAGCAGGTTGCGAATCTTTATTATATTTAAATACGACATTGTTAAAGGTTATCTGACCTTGTACTTGATCAAGTGTTACATAAGAACGTTCTGGATCTCGTTCAATTGGTCTTTCAACAATGGAGTTTACACCTTTGAGTGCATTCTTAGCTTGTTGATATCGAATGGCTAATCCTGCAATTTTCCCAAGAGATGAAAGTGCGCGGCCAGAAAGGATTACCGAAGCAATTACCGCACCCATTGTAATACGAGCTTCAACGACATCATCGTGAATTAAATAAGTCCCTAATACAACTAAACCTACGGTATTTAATTGCTGTAGCCCCACTGTAAAGTTAGAAACAAATTCATTGATCTGTTTAACTTTCATTGAACTGATAGCTGTTAAAGCATTGAGTCTATCCCAACGCTGCTGAGCCCAGTTAGTTGCATTATTAACCTTTAATGTTTCAATGCCTTCTACCGCTTCAACTGCTAGCCCCTGACGTTGGGAGCCCTCTTTCATACTTTCATTGATACGTTTTGCTAATGTTGGCTGCACTGCAAAAGAAACTAATAGTACTAAAGCACAAGTCACTGCAGGTACAATCACCAATTTTCCACCAATAACAAACATGACAAATAAGAAAAGCAATAAGAATGGTGCATCAACTAATACCAATAAGCTAGCACTTGTCATAAATTCACGCACAGCCTCAAAATCGCGTAAATTATTCGCATAAGAGCCTGAAGAAATTGGACGTTCAATTAAACGTAATGCCATAACCCGCCTAAAAAGCGCCGAACTGACAATTAAATCTGCTTTTTTACCAGCAATATCAGTTAAATGCGAACGTATCATTTTAGCAATAAATTCAAAGGTAATAGCTAAGAATACGCCTATACTTAACACCCATAATGTTGAATATGCTTGGTTTGGAATCACTCGATCGTACACATTCATCACATAAAGTGAACTCACCAATGCCAAAATGTTGATTAAAAAAGAGGCTAAAATGACTTGGTAGTAATATTTTTTAAAGCGACCAATAACCTTCCAGAACCAGGCTTTTGGTAAATGATATTCTGGTAATTCAGAACGGTGATCCGCAGTTAATTTTGGCTTAATAAACCAGCAGAATCCCAAATATTGTGCTTCAAGATCTTTATGGCTAACCTCATGTGCTGGCGCATCACCTTGGCGAACAACATAAACACGCTCTTCGCCACGCCCTTTTACCTCACTCACAACAGCAGCTTCGTCATTATGTAAAATAATAATAACTGGCATCGCAAGTGAAGGAATCTCAACTAACTTACGGCGAGAAATATGGTTTTCAAATCCATAACTACGCAATACTTCGCTAAGTGATTGAATATTCGCATTTAAATTTCGATCCCTTGCGACATTTGCGGCTAAAGCCTCTTCTGCAACAGGTTGATTGAGTAGCTTTGTTGCAATAGCTAAATGTTTAATAATTGAATTCATAAAATTTATCTACAAAATGCCTTCTACTTAGAACTGACTATTTGCATTAAAATCTGGGATTTTAGCCCATTTTGCTAAACTTGCTTTCGCCAATAAATATGCCACAGCTGCATCGCGGTAATCATTTTGTGCTTCCACATAATTTGTCTCCGTTGCGGCTAATTCTGCATAAGAATCTAATACTTCTAGCAAAGTGCGGTGAGAAATATAGAATTGTTGCTCATAGTCTTGAGCAACTTGAGATTGTGTCGAAATCAGTGATTTTACAATTTTAGCGCGCTGCTCACTTTGCTTCATATCCACTTTTGCTGTTTCTGCTCGTTCCTGGATATCACGTAATAACTCATCTGAGCGCGCTCTAGCTGAGCGTATTACTGCGTGGCTCTTCTCCAGTGTATAATCAGCAGATTTATTATAAAGATCCCAAGTCATCGTTACCGCAACACTTCTATCATGGCGAGTTGCACTTCCTTCTAAATTAATAGACGGATATTTTGAAGCTTTTGCAACTTCAGCATCCGATAATGCACTACTGTATTCTGATTCTTGCGCTTTCACACTTGGATGTTCAGTGATTGGCACTTTATCGAATAGTGCAATAAGCTGTGCTGAATTCTGTTTATTAAATGGATCGACAATATCTTTTTCAGTTAAACGTTTTGAGCTATATTTGTTTAATTTACTCAAAGTAACGGATAACGTTTTCTGTAAACTCGCTTCTGTTGATTGTGCTTGTAAATAACGGGATTGTGCCTGTGTCATCTCTGAACGACGACCAGAATCATATTCACTAATTACTCGCAAATCTGCTAAGAATTTCTCATGGCGTTTAATATTTTTTTTCGCAACTGCAATGGATTCTTTTGCACGAAGTGCGGTTAAATAAAGAGTGCTAATCGTGTTGGCTAACTCTTCGCGCGTTTCATAATATTTATGTTGATAATATTCCATTTTATGTTTATCACGCTCAACAGCAGCTTGAATTCCACCCCAAGCATATAAATTTAAACGGGATTTAATGCCAACATCATCACGCATTCTGGCATTATTAGAAGTATTTTGCTGGGCGACAACATTTTGTCCTGTTAACGAAAATGTTGGATAGTGCCCAGCTTTAGATGCTTCCATTTCATTATAAGCGCCTTCTGTATTAGCGCTCGCCTCAAGTAATGCAGGATCATTTCGCAAAGCATTGCGAAGAATATCAGCAAGTTCTTCTGCAAAAGCCGATGGAGATTGCAATGCACTAAGGAGTAGCAATGCAATGATTTTATGATGTACAAGTTTCATGGAAAGGCTCTCTTATAGAGTAATCAAAATAAAATTTCTTAACTGTTTAATTATAGCTCAAATCAGTTAAGAGTAATAATTAAAGATGCAAACTACTCGTAAAATTCAACCGCTTGTAAAGGCAGTGTTCAAGATAAATATTGCATAAAGCTGGCTAAAAACATCCCAGTCATACCTCTTTTTTATTCATCATCAAGCGATCAAACTTTCTCGGTTTTTACAAAAACGCACCCGAAGGTGCGTTTTTCTAATAGACGTTACAAATTAAGCAACAGCAATATCTGAATCAATCCAGAGTTCATTAGAACCGGTGTGGTAAACATGATAAGTATTGCCTTTATAATTAACTTGTGAGCTAGCAGCTCTACTAATCTCACTTAAATCCACTTTATCACCTTCATCACCATCAACAATTAACACGTTGTTGTGAGATTTACCACTGTCATCAACCGTTGGTTTAGCACTGTGGTTTCTCTCAACATCATCTTTGTGGATAAAAACTGAGTTGTTTAACGTACCTTTAATATCAATTTTCTCAAAGTTAGAGAGCGCTGAAATCTTGGTTATAATCGTTTCGCCGCCTCGATTCACAAACTCAAGTGTGTCGAAATCATCACCACCATCAATAGATGGTTTTTTGTCAAAATAGTAAGGCGCATCAATAGCACCTGATGTTTTTACAATATCATCACCTGAGCCCATATCTATCCTAGCTTGTAAGGATCCATAGGCGGTACTATAGGTGAACGGAAAATCTGTAGAACGCGCTTCAAGAATATCATTACCTTCGCCCATATTAATGGTGCCCGCAATAGTCTCAAAGCTTGCATAGTCATTAGCGCTACTGCCCATACCGTTACTATCTATAGTATTAGATGATACCCCAGCCTCATCAGGATTTTTAGCATCTCCAGTATCTTTACCCGCTTGGGCCCTTACATCTGCGCTCGCGTTGCCAGCATTATCTCTCGACGTAGCTCTCACATAAGAACCATCTTTTACTTGGTCTTGTGGAATGGTTGTGCTGTTCTGACCTGCTTCAATCTCTGGTACTATTGAATAATAGCTTGAAGACCAGCTACCATCTGCATTTTTGATTAAAGTTATGTCAGTAGAAATATTAGAATTCTCTGGGTTTAAAAATATACCAGGGCGGTTAGGGATTACCGATATTGAAACATAATCGCCCACGTTTGCATCATCTGGTACTTTCACGGTGACTGATCCATCCGTAGTCGATGGAATGACTTCCGGTGCGCTTGGTGCTGTAGTATCAGTTTTTTTACCTATTATATCGAGAGCTGGATAACTGATTATACCCGAAGTATCAAAGGCATTCGCTGCTAATTGTGACCCCCCTTCTATTTTATCTGATGAAATTATTGCTTTTCCAGTCGCTGGCTCTACAATAATATCCGGGTTGTCTGAAGTCCAATTACCGTCCTCATCTTTCGTTAACATTGTAGTTTTTCGTGTACCTGATTTATCCAAATATCTTACAGCCATAGATTTAAGGTTTTTAACTGCAGGAGGGGTAATTTCCACAAAACCATCTGTTTTTACGGTGATTGTTGGACGGTCAATTTCGTTAGCAAGATTAGTATATCCTGGTGCAGAGAAATTCTCTGCATGATCCATTGCACGAGCATATACAGTACCGAATCCTTTAAGTTTATTCGCTGGAACAATAGTACTATTGTTGCCGGCATCAATATTTGGCACATTCTCTGGTTTATCTGAAATCCAACTACCATCCTGTTGTTTAGTTAACGTAGCTAAAATTTCATCATTATCATCATCAGGAATCAAAGCACCGAAAGCCCAAAAAGACTCATAATGATAAATACCTCGTTTAATTACAACAAAATCTCCAACGTCGGCATCCTTTGGCATTGTTACTCTTGCAGAACGACCTTCTAATCCAACTACTTCTGGCATGCTTGGCCCATAAATATCCGGAATGCTAACCGCATTTTCCGTTGCTGCTTCACCTGTGTTACCTTGATTATCCGTTGCAGAGGCCCTCACTAGAGATCCATCTTTCACTTTATCTGCTCTAAGTACCATTAGTCCACTCTCTGGAGTTACCCAGATATCATTATCTGGATTAGATGATACCCAACCTTTATCAGCATCTTTAGTAATCGTGACTGTTTGTGGATTTCCCTCTTCATCAATGTAGTGCACTTCAACTGATTTAGTATCTTCATCTGCTGGAGGAGTAATATAAACAAAGCCATTCATTTTCGCTTCAATAGTTGGTTTGGCTGGTGCCGTTTTATCTACATTTTCACCCGCTTGAGCCGTTACTAGTGCACTATTATTGCCCGCTGGGTCTTTCGCTACTGCAGTTACATCAGAAGCATCTTTCACTTTATCTTGTGGAATAGTGGAGCTGTCTTTACCCGCATCAACATTCGGTAAGATTTCTGGTTTATCAGAAGTCCAGCTGCCGTCTGCATTCTTCGTTAAGGTGACTTTTTCAGGGGTATCAGAGGTTTCGCTAATTACGGTTACTTCTACAGTATCATCTACTTGGGCATCACCTGGTACTTTCACGGTTACTGAGCCATTAGTGGTTGATGGCGTTACTTGTGGTGCACTTGGTGCCGTGGTGTCAGGATTATTCCCCGCATTTGCTGAACCTTCTTCAACAGTTGGTTTAGCCGGTGCAGTGGTGTCTTTAGCGGTATTGCCATTATTATTAGCGTTATCTAGTACAGCCTCATTATTTTTATCACTATTATCAGATGGTTTGTCAGCAGTGTTATTTGATGAGCCGCTACCATGACTGCCACTTGCTGCCGCGATAATACCACCTACAGCAGCCACACCTGCCGCTACCCATAACCAGCTTGGATTAAATGCCCAGAATGGTGCAGTTACGCTGTTTCCGCCTAATGCTTGTGGTGCAAAAACTTGATCTGCAAGTAAAGTCACCGCATCGCTTTCCACCCCACTTTGTGGAACGTAAGCATAGTATTGCCCATCTTCGGCCATACCTAATACTAATTCAGTATTATCATGTTCATAATAGCCTTCTAAGACTAAATCGCTTTCTTTATTGATATCGGTGCCTTCAAACGCAATATAAAGATCGTTGCCAACACGTTTGGTGTCGATCATTTCAGGGGCATACTGTGTTGCTTCATCAACCAATTCATAGTTCACATGAGGTTGTGCTTTGATGATAACTTTTTGATTTGCTGAATTTAATTTGACGGTTTCAATGGTTTTATTGCCGTTATTAATCTTTACACTAATATTTTTTGACATAAATAATCTCCCTTAATTGATTAATGAGTTGCACAAGCGGTGTTGTTTACACGAGAGATAGTGTGCGCTTGATGCTTAAGCATTTTTAAAGCTTCTTGTGCTGTTGCTGCGTCTACCTCTTTTAATTGAGGTTTTGATGCATTAGAGGTATCGACGTAGAAATAATGAACAGATTGCTTCGCGAGATTGACAGTTAAGTTTGTTGCAGGTTTCATTGCAACATAGTGCGCTTCAAGTGCAGTTGGTTTTGCACAAATTTCAGTTTTAGCGAATCCCCCGACTTGAAGAGAAGACAGGTATTCGCCATTTACTTTGATATTGACTGCGATCGGGTTTGCTCCAGCATCAGTGCGATAGAAAACTAAGCCAGCATGATTTTCTTGTGGTGTCACACTTGTTGATTGATTATCAAAATTTGACCATTTTTCATTGTTTAATGAGCAAGCAGATAGGATGAAAGCTGCAATTGCTGCAGTAAAAAGTTTGGAAAGTCTCATAATAAAGTCCTTTAAAATATATCTATATGTTCTAATCAAACGCGATGTTGTTGTTTGAAAATCGTACGCACAGGGCGATAAGGTGGCGCATTTTAACTCAAATTTTAAATAAAGGAAGGGAAGTTAAAAAAATTTACACTTTATTTACAAATGTAATTTTCTAGATTTTTACAAAAAACGCACCCGAAGGTGCGTTTTTCTAATGGAGGTTACAAATTAACCAACAGCAATATCTGAATCAACCCAGAGTTCGTTAGAACCAGTGAGGTAAACATGATAAGTATTGCCTTTATAATCAACTTGTGAGCTTGCAACTTTACTAATCTCACTTAAATTCACTTTATCACCTTCATCACCATCAACAATTAATACGTTGTTGTGAGATTTACCACTGTCATCAACCGTTGGTTTAGCACTGTGGTTTCTCTCAACATCATCTTTTTGGATATTAAGTGTGTTGTTTAACGTACCTTTAATATCAATTTTCTCAAAGTTAGAGATCTCTGAAATAGAGGTTCTAATCTCTTTGCCGTCTCGATTCACAAACTCAAGTGTATCGAAATCATCGCCACCATTAATAGATTCTCTTGAGTATATAGAACCAGATGTTCTTATGATATCATCGCCAGAGCCCATATCTACTTTTGCATTGGAGAATGTGTAGAAATAGCTGAACGGCATTTCTGTAGAGCGTGCTTCAAGAATATCATTACCCGCGCCCATATTAATGGTGCCCGCAATTTGATCAAAGCTTGCATAGTCATCACCACTACTGCCCATACCGTTACTATCTATAGTATTAGATGATACCCCAGCCTCATCAGGATCTTTAGCATCTCCAGTATCTTCACCCGCTTGAGCTGTTACTTTTGCGCTATAGTTGTAATCAGGATTTCTCGCCTGAGCGGTCACATTAGAACCATCTTTTACTTGATCTTGTGGAATGGTTGTGCTGTTCTGACCCGCTGCAATATTTGGTAACATTATAGGATAGTCTGAAGTCCAGCTACCATCTGCATTTTTGGTTAAAGTCACTCCGACACCTATATTAGAATCCTCTGGGTTTAAAAATATGTCAGACTTTTCAGGAACTATGCTTACGTCAACCTTATCGCCTACTTTTGCATCATCTGGTACTTTCACGGTGACTGAACCATCTGTAGTCGATGGAATGATTTCAGGTGCGCTTGGTGCAGGAGTCTTAGGGGCTTCACCTACTGTCTGGTAATCCTCACGACTAATTATACCCGAATTAGCAAACGCTTTCGCAGTTACTTTCGAACCAGCTTGTATTTTATCCGCTGAAATCATCGCTTTACCCGTCGTTGGCTCTACCGTCACATCCAGGTTGTCCGAAGTCCAATTACCGTCCTCACCTTTTGTTAAGATTGTGATTTTTTGTGTCCCTGCTTTATCGGTATATCTTACCTTCATAGACTTAAGGTCTTGAGCTGCAGGAGGGGTGATTTCCACAAAACCACCTGTTTCTACGGTTACCTTTGGAGCATCCATTTCGTTAGGAAGAAAAGTTTGCGGTACTCCGCTGGAATTACCTGCAGGATCCATCGCCCCCACATATACATTCTCGAATCCTTTAAGTTTATTCGCTGGAATAATCGTACTATCGTTGCCGGCCTTAACATTTGGCACGTTCTCTGGTTTATCTGAAATCCAACTACCATCCTGTTGTTTAGTCAAGGTAGCTAAAGTTTCAGCAGTATCAATATCATCTGACCAATCCAACAAATCACCGTGCTCTTTATAAATAGCTCGTTTAATTACAACAAAATCACCAACCTCGGCCTCTTTTGGCATTGTTACGCTTACAGAACGATCTTCTAAAGCCCTTGTTTCTGGCATACTTGGCCCATAAGTATCCGGAATGTCAACCGCATTTGCCGTTGCTTGTTCACTTGTTGCTTCTTCACCTGTGTTACCTTTATTATCCGTTGCTGAGGCTTTCACTAGAGAACCACCTTTCACTTTATGTGCCAGAAGTGTTATTTTGCCAGTTTCTGAATTAAGCCAGATGTTCTCTAGATTAGATGATACCCAACCCTTATCAGCATCTTTAGTAATCGTGACTGTTTGCGGATTTCCTTTTTCATCAATGTAGTGTACTTCAACCGATTTAGCATCTGCAGGTGGAGTAATATAAACAAAACCATTCGTTTTCGCTTCAATAGTTGGTTTAGCTGGTGCGGTAGTATCAGGATTATCACCCGCATTCGCTGTACCTTCTTCACCAGTGTTACCTGCAGTGTCAGTTGCTTTCGCCGTCACTGGAGAGCCATCTTTCACTTTGTCTGCTGGGATGGTTGCTTTGCCAGTCGCTGGGTCTACTGCAACATCTGGGTTGTTTGAAGTCCAGTTGCCGTCGTTACCTTTAGTCAAGGTGGCAGTTTTTGGTGTACCCGCTTCATCAGTGTAGTTTACTTCTACAGACTTGGTATCCGCATCTACAGGAGGCGTGACGTCTACTGAGCCATTGTCTTTCGCTTCAACGGTCGGTTTAGCCGGTGCAGTAGTGTCTTTAGCGGTATTGCTATTGTTATTAGCATCACTATTATCAGATGGCTTGTCAGTAGCATTATTTGACGAGCCACCACCATGACTGCCACTGGCTGCTGCGATAATACCCCCTACAGCAGCCACACCAGCAGCTACCCATAACCAGTTTGGATTGAATGCCCAGAATGGTGCAGCTACGCTGTTTCCGCCTAATGCTTGTGGAGCAAAAATTTGATCGGCAAGCAATGTCACCGCATCGCTTTCTACACCACTTTGTGGAACGTAAGCATAGTATTGACCATCTTCAGCCATACCTAATACTAATTCAGTATTATCATGTTCATAATAGCCTTCTAACACTAAATCAACATCTTTATTGATATCTGTATCTTCAAATGCAATGTAAAGATCATTACCAACTCGCTTGGTATCAATCATTTCTGGTGCATATTGAGTTGCATCATCAACTAATTCATAGTTCACATGAGGTTGTGCTTTGATGATAACTTTTTGATTTGCTGCATTTAATTTGACGGTTTCAATAGTTTTATTACCGTTATTAATCTTTACGCTAATATTTTTTGACATAAATAATATCCCTTAATTGATTAATGAGTTGCACAAGTTGTGTGGTTTACACGAGAAATAGTATTAGCTTGATGCTTAAGCATTTTTAAAGCTTCTTGTGCTGTTGCTGCATCCACCTCTTTTAATTGTGGTTTTGATGCATTAGAGGTATCGACGTAGAAATAATGAACAGATTGTTTCGCTAGGTTTACATTTAAGTTTGTTGCAGGTTTCATTGCAACATAGTGGGTTTCAAGTGCGGTTGGTTTTGCACAAATTTCTGTTTTGGTGAATCCCCCGACTTGAAGAGAAGACAGGTATTCGCCATTTACTTTGATATTTACTGCGATTGGGTTTGCTCCAGCATCAGTGCGATAGAACACTAAGCCAGCATGATTTTCTTGTGGTGTCAGACTCGTTGATTGATTATCAAAATTTGACCATTTTTCGTTGTTTAATGAGCAAGCAGATAGCATGAAAGCTGCAATCGCTGCAGTAAAAAGTTTGGAAAGTCGCATAATAAACTCCTTTAAAATATATCTATATGTTCTAATCAAACTCGATGTTGTTGTTTGAAAATCGTACGCACAGGGCGATAAGGTGGCGCATTTTAACTGAAATTTAAAATAAAGGAAGAGAAAATTAAGAAATTTACACTTTATTTACAATGTAATTTTAACTCATTGATTTTATTATTTTGCTTGCTTGCTTGCTTGCTTGCTTGCTTGCTTGCTTGCTTTTTTTAGTGCTTGGCCAGCTATTCTGACCAAGCTAATAGAAAAGATATTTAGGATTTGATTTGTGTGTTATTTAACCACTGTAATTGACCATTTGGCATTGTCAATTTGTTCGAAGTTTGTCACTTCATAACCTTCTTCAGCAGCCCAAGCAGGAATAGCTTCGGTGGCTTGGGTACAGTCGAATTCAATTTCTAGGCCATCTCCTTTGTTTAACTTAGCCATTGCTTCTTTGGCTTCAACGAGAGGAAAGGGGCAAACAAGGCCGAGTGTTGGTAATTTAACTATCATATAAACTCCTTATGATGTTTTTGTTAATTTTAAACGTTGTGGACGGATAATGGTAAAGTAGGCAGCCACCCAAGTACCGAGAATCATCAGTGGCAATGAGACCCAACCTTGCCAAGAGAAAAAGGCTGTTTCGACTAAGCCATTACCGATAGAGCAGCCACCTGCAAGCGTTGCCCCAATACCCATGAGAATACCGCCGAGTCCGCTGCGTAGAATAGTGGTGGCATCTGGTACGCGGACACGAAATTCATTGCTCGCTTTCGCGCCGATGAATGATCCAATAAAAATCCCTAAAACTAAGAATACGCCCCAGTTAATAAATTTACCGTCGCCAGTAACAAGGAATTGCATAATATTAGCTGATGGGCCAGTGATCCCAAGTCCAAACTCACGACCTGTAGCGACACTGAGTGGCCAAGCTGCAAGAGCAATTAATCCGATTAGCACTGCTGAGAAAAATGGGTGCCAGCGTTTTTCAAATAATAAGTGAGAAAGCCCCGTTTTCTTCGGTTTTAATGCTGCGACTTTTACGCTTGGTTTGCTGAGATGTTTGTATACATAGAAAGCCGTCACTAAAGTTAATAATGCGACTAACCACCAAGGTGATATACCGAATGTATCGTAAATGTTGCGTTGTTCAATATTGATGCTGCGTAAGGTTTTATTGAGTTCGCCTAACGGGCCGGTGCGCATGATGGCACTTAATAACATATAAGTGAATAAAGCAACCCAACTGCCGACTAAGCCTTCTGCAGCTCGGTACCATGTGCCTGTTGCACAACCGCCAGCGAGAACAATGCCGACACCAAACACAAAGGCACCGATAATCACCGCTAAAAAGGCAAAGTTTTCAGCCGGATCGACATTTAATACACCGATTTCTTTTAAGAGGAAGAAACCAATAGATTGCACGGTAATCGCCAATAAAAGGGCTACAAACATTTTGTTATTTTTGGTGACATACATATCGCGAAATGCGCCAGTAATACAAAAGCGCCCACGCTGCATCACAAATCCGAGTAAGATTCCGCAAAGTAATCCGGTTAAAAGCATAAATATTCCTTCTCTTTTAGAACTAAGTAGGTCGGTATTTTCTAAAAAAATAAGAAGGTAGCGCCAATAACTTTTAGCTAGAAAATATATTTTTTTGATATAAAAAAAGTGCGGTTATAAATTTATACTTTTTTACAACACTGTTTTAGCAAAGTAATAATAATTAACCCCACTCAAAAGAGCGGGGTTAATTGTTTTATATGCGCCAGAAATTTGGTTTATGCAGGAACGCCTTCTGCTACGAGCATTTGTAGTTTTCGTAAAATGACATTTAATACTACGCCATAGGCTGGGACGAACAAGATAATTCCTATAAATAATTTAAATAGATAATCTACAAAGCCGAGTTGTGCCCAGTGTTCAGCCATGAACGGATCTGCACTTTGGTAGAAGGCGACACTGAAGAAAACAAACGTATCCGCCATTGAGCCGAATGTCATTGAGCTAGTTGGCGCTACCCACCATGTTTTTAACTGGCGTAAGCGGTTAAATACGATCACATCCAGTAATTGTCCTACAACGTAAGCGGCAAAGCTCGCAATAGCAATACGGAATACAAACAGATCGAAATGCGTTAATGATTCGAAACCTTGGAATTTGCTTTCAGAGAATAAAACAGATATGACGTAACTTACAATAAGTGCAGGAAACATCACCACGAAGATGATTTTTCTCGCATCTTCCGCACCAAAAATACGCACAGTCAAATCAGTAGCCAAAAAGATAAATGGGAATGTGAGCGTTCCCCAAGTGCTGTGGAAAGAAAAATCGTTTGCTGCACCAAGTGCGGTCAATTTTAGCGTGATTTCAAAAGGAATTTGTACAAAGTAATTGCTCGCTGCAATGATGAATATGTGGAAAAAGCTGAGCCAGAAGATTGCACGACGTTTTTGTTGATCATTAAAGATCGGAGAGTTTAATTTCATGTTGTACCTTTTTAGTTTAAATAAATCGGGGTTAGGGAACCCGAGGTTGAATATAGGGGGCTAGATAATACGCATATTTCAAATAATTGCAAGATTCGATGTCATTTGAGTTTTATTTTATGAAAATTGACGAACGATTTTACAGACTTTATTCTATTTGCATTTTTCATCAAATTTGAAAGGGAAGAAAATGGAGTTACACAATATTCGCGATGAATATACTAAACGAGTGCTTTCACAACATGATTGCCATGAAAATCCAATCTTGCAATTTGAACAGTGGCAGAAAGAGGCTATTCATGCTCAAGTTAATGAGCCAACAGCAATGAATATTGCGACTGTTGATGAACAAGGTCGCCCAAATAGCCGAATGGTTTTGCTAAAAGAAGTCAATGAGCAAGGTTTTGTCTTTTTTACCAATTATCTTAGCCGAAAAGGCAGCTGTATTGAACGCAATCCTTATGTCGCGCTGACTTTCTTTTGGCCAGAATTGGAGCGCCAAGTGCGAATTGAAGGTAAGACGGTGAAAATCCCAGCGGAACAATCCGATAAATATTTTGCTACCCGACCTTACACCAGTCGTATAGGGGCTTGGGCAAGTGAGCAAAGTGCGGTGATTTCTAATTATAAATCTTTGTTAGCAAAAGCCACATTAGTTGCCGCTAAACATCCGTTAAATGTGCCTCGACCAGATTATTGGGGTGGCTATTTAGTCTTGCCAGAAACAGTGGAGTTTTGGCAAGGGCGACCAAGCCGTTTACATGATCGCATTCGTTATCGTAAAGAAAGCAATAATTGGATTAGAGAAAGACTTTCTCCTTAATAAATTGAGCATAAAAATAACCGCACTTTAGTTATATTCCAAAAGTGCGGTTAATTTTTTACAAATTTTCGTGCTAGCGTTGTTTATTAATGCGTGCTAGTACTTGTCGTTGTACGGTTTGCACGTTTACGATCGTTTTCCGTTAAGAGTTTTTTACGGATACGAATTGACTCAGGTGTTACTTCCACTAACTCATCGTCATCGATAAATTCAATCGCTTGTTCAAGACTGAATTTTACAGGTGTAGTGAGCACAATTGCATCGTCTTTACCTGACGCACGCATATTGGTGAGTTTTTTACCTTGTAAGCAGTTTACGGTTAAGTCATTTGTACGGCTGTGAATACCGATGATTTGGCCTTCGTAAACTTCTACGTTGGCTTCGATCATTAATTTACCACGCTCTTGTAAACCGAATAGCGCATAAGCTAATGCTTTACCTGTCGCGTTAGAAATTAACACACCGTTTTTACGTTGGCCGATTTCACCTGGTTTGATGTCATCGTAGTGATCGAAACTGGAGTAAAGTAAACCTGTACCGGATGTCATCGTCATGAATTCACCACGGAAACCGATCAAGCCACGGCTAGGGATGATGTATTCTAAACGTACGCGACCTTTGCCATCTGGCATCATGTCACGAACTTCACCTTTACGGATACCTAATGCTTCCATGACAGAGCCTTGGTGTTGTTCTTCTACGTCGATGGTAACTTGCTCGTAAGGCTCTTGTTTTTTGCCGTTGATTTCACGGTAGATTACTTTAGGACGAGAAACCGCAAGCTCATAACCTTCACGACGCATATTTTCAATTAATACAGAAAGGTGTAATTCACCACGACCAGAAACACGGAATTCATCTGGGTTTGGTGTTTCTTCTACGCGTAATGCCACGTTGTGAACTAATTCTTTGTTTAAACGTTCAAGAATTTGACGAGAAGTCACATATTTACCTTCTTGACCCGCAAACGGTGAAGTATTTACACAGAAGAACATGGTTACGGTTGGTTCATCAACGGTTAATGAAGGTAGTGCTTCAACCGCATTGATATCACAAATGGTATCCGAGATATTTAATTCACCTAAACCAGTAATCGCAATGATATCGCCTGCGTAAGCAACATCTTCTTCATAACGTTGTAAACCAAGATGACCTAATACTTGACCCACACGACCTTGGCGAGTTTTGCCTTCACCATCAATAATCGTTACAGGTTGATTTGGTTTGATTGCACCACGTTTGATACGACCGATACCGATAACACCCACATAGCTGTTATAGTCTAATTGTGAGATTTGCATTTGGAATGGGGCATCAAGTTCCACTTTTGGTGGTTCAACGTGTTGAACGATCGCTTCAAATAACGGAGTCATATCTTCCGCTAATTCTTCGTGTTCAAGCCCTGCGACACCATTTAATGCTGAAGCATAGATAATTGGGAAGTCTAATTGCTCATCGGTTGCACCAAGGTTAACGAATAAATCGAATACTTGATCCACCACCCAATCAGGACGTGCGCCTGGACGGTCAACTTTGTTGATAACTACGATTGGTTTTAAACCATGAGCAAAGGCTTTTTGGGTTACGAAACGTGTTTGTGGCATTGGGCCATCAAAAGCATCTACCACTAAAAGTACAGAGTCCACCATAGAAAGCACACGTTCTACTTCACCACCGAAGTCGGCATGTCCTGGAGTATCTACGATGTTAATGCGATAGCCATTCCAGTTAATTGCGGTATTTTTTGCAAGAATGGTAATACCACGTTCTTTTTCAAGATCGTTTGAGTCCATTACGCGCTCATCAACATCACCACGAGTGGATTCAAATGTACCGGATTGTTGAAGAAGTTTGTCAACGAGGGTGGTTTTACCATGGTCAACGTGGGCGATAATTGCGATATTGCGCAATTTATTAATATCAATGTCGTTTTTCATTTATTACGTTCTTAAAGTTTAAGTTTTGTAGGGTGGAGTTTTTATGCCACCGAATAGTCCAAGTAGTTTAAATTGGCGAGTCAAACTCACCCTACGAGAATCTCGAAAGGGCAAAAATTATACACGATATTTCGTTACTCTGCTATGCCAGTGTTTAAAATAAATCCCATGAAAAAAGTAAGCGGTTGCGTTATAATGCTCTTTTAATTTTTATAAAGATTATATACATAGCAAAATAGAGGACTCCTTATGCCAAATGCAAATGCAATTGCCAACGTATTCAAACTGATCGAAGAGAACGATATTAAGTTCGCGCTACTTCGTTTCACCGACATCAAAGGTAAAGAACACGGCGTTTCTATCCCGGTTAGCCTTGTCGATGAAGATATGTTTGAAGATGGCAAAATGTTCGATGGCTCTTCTGTTGAAGGTTGGAAAACCATTAACAAAGCCGATATGCTTTTAATGCCAATCGCTGAAACTGCGGTAGTCGATCCATTTGCGCAGATCCCAACCCTCTCTATTCGTTGTAGTATTTATGAACCAACGACTATGCAAAGCTATGATCGTGACCCGCGTTCAATTGCTATTCGTGCTGAAAACTATATGCGTTCAATCGGTATTGCGGATCAAGCATTCTTTGGTCCTGAACCAGAGTTCTTCTTATTTGATGATGTACGTTTTGATGTATCAATGAATCGCGCTTCTTTTGCAGTTGATGACATTGAAGCGGCTTGGAACACCAACAAAAAATACGAAGATGGTAACAACGCTTATCGTCCATTGAAAAAAGGCGGTTACTGTGCGGTTGCTCCAATTGATACAGCACATGATATTCGCTCTGAAATGTGTTTGATTTTAGAAGAAATGGGCTTAGTCATTGAAGCTCATCACCATGAAGTGGCAACTGCGGGTCAAAATGAAATTGCAACGAAATTCAACAGCTTAACCTTGAAAGCGGATGAAACACAAATCTATAAATATGTGGTACAAAACGTTGCATTAGAACATGGCAAAACCGCTTGCTTTATGCCAAAACCAATCACGGGTGACAATGGTTCAGGCATGCACTGCAATATGTCATTAAGCAAAGACGGTAAAAATATTTTCCAAGGTGATAAATATGCAGGTCTTTCTGAAACCGCACTTTATTACATCGGCGGTATCATTAAGCATGCTAAAGCATTAAATGCTTTCACCAACCCAAGTACTAACTCATATAAACGTTTAGTACCAGGTTTTGAAGCACCAGTATTGTTGGCTTACTCTGCAAGCAACCGTTCTGCTTCAATTCGTATCCCAGCAGTAACCAATCCGAAAGCAATTCGTATTGAAGCGCGTTTCCCAGATCCAATGGCAAACCCATATCTTGCATTCGCAGCATTATTAATGGCAGGTCTTGATGGTGTGGTAAACAAAATCCACCCAGGTGATGCAATGGATAAAAATCTCTACGATCTTCCACCTGAAGAATTAAAAGATATTCCAGCGGTAGCAAGCTCATTAGAAGAAGCGTTGAATTCATTAGAAAAAGACTATGAGTTCTTAACTCAAGGTGGTGTGTTTGCGAAAGACTTTATCGAAGCATTTATTAGTATTAAACGTAAAGAAGTAGAACGTTTAAATATGACACCACATCCGGTTGAGTTTGAGATGTATTATGCATAATGATAAACAACAGAATTCAAGTTGTTGAACAAGAAAAGTGCGGTGAAATTTGATCTGACCCCAAAAAGTTAGACTGTTATTTAAAGGATTGTTTTAGATATTGTATCGGACTCAGTCCTTTTAATTTTAGTTGAATCCGTCGGTGGTTATAGTAATCCAAATAATCCCTGACGGCATCAACTATCTCCTCTCTACTGTTAAATTCCCGACCATAAAAACATTCCGTTTTTAATCGCCCAAAGAAACTTTCCATCGCGGCATTGTCCAAGCAATTCCCTTTTCTCGACATACTTTGAATGACGCCATGTTCAGCCAAGATTCGACGATAAGCCACCATTTGATATTGCTAGCCTTGGTTTGAATGTAAAATGACACCACAAGCTTTATTTAATTCTTTGACGGCTTGCATTAACATGTCCTCTACTTGCGCCCAGTTTGGGGAATAGCTAAGGTTATAGGAGACTACCTCATTGTTAAATAAGTCTAAAATTGGGGATAAATAGGCTTTACTTCCATCTTTCGCCTTAAACTCGGTGATATCAGTTACCCATTTTTGTTTCGGGGCCGTTGCACTAAATTTTTATGATTTACGCCTGGCAGACAGGCATGAACGCGTCGATAGCCATAATCAGGATGATTGGCTTTGATGCCTTTAATGGCCTTTTTCAGCTGCTCATCCTTATCTAGTTTAATCTGAAGTTTAGCAAAAAACGTACTACGCGCTAACTGTGCAAAGCCTAAAAGCCATTTTAACGGATAGCAAGTTCTTAACCTTTGGATAATTTCTGTTGCTCGGCTTCGTCCTGAAGTCTGAGCCTTCTCAATTCCTTTAGGTAGGCTACCTCCGCTTCAAGCTGTAAAATTCTCAAACGTAAACGGTCTTCTTCAGTTTTGGGTGGCGGTGGCATTTTTGCATATTTGGGTTTCATCGGCGGTCGTCCTGATGGTTTACGGGGAATCAGTCCTTTTATGCCACTTTTTTCAAACCGTTTCAACCATGTCCCGACTAAGGCGTGGGAAGGAATATTGTAAAAACGCGCAGTTTCTCTAATACTTATTTTCCCATTTAAAATAGGTTGAAGAACCTGTAATTTAAATTCGATTGTGTAGTGTTTACCCATAAAAAATCTGCACCTCAATTGTTGGTTTGGTTAGTCCAACTTTTGGGGTGCAGATCATTTTTGACCGCACTTTTTGTATGTATATTACATTGAATTCCTGTATAATCAAAGCCCGATTATAGATAGGACTAGATTATGCTAAATAAATTTGTAGGCAAATTTCGCCGATTTTATGCATTCGATGAACTTTTAAAACAACTTATCATAAGAGATGTAAAACTCAAGTATCGTCGCAGTTATTTGGGGTATCTATGGAGTATTTTGAACCCATTAATGTTAATGGTTGTACAAGTAATCGTGTTTTCCAGTATTTTTAGATTTGATACTCCTAACTATCCATTGTATTTAATATCAGGTCAGATAATTTTTAATTTCATGGTAGAAGCAACTAATTCTGCTGTATGGTCAGTAACCGGGAATGCATCTCTGCTCAAGAAAACATATGTTCCGAAGTATATATTTACAATATCGAAAGTGGGGAGTTCATTAGTCAATCTTGTATTTTCTTTAGGTGCCTTAGTATTTGTTATGATTATTACCGGGGCTGAGTTTACTTGGAATTTACTTTTCTTCCCGGTGATTATTTTACAAGTCTGTGTATTTAGTTTGGGATTAGGGTTGTTTTTATCAGCTGCAACAGTTTTTTTCCGAGATATTCAATATCTTTGGGGGGTTTTTGTTTCAATGTGGATGTATTTAACTCCACTTTTCTATCCAGCCTCGATCATTCCTAATGAATATCAGGAGCTTTATAAAACTGTCAATCCAATGTATTGGTATGTAGAACAGTTCAGAGATATTGTGCTTTATGCTCATTTCCCGAACTCTAATTCGATTTATATGGGAACAGCCCTAGCTTTTGTTATTTTATTGCTAGGAACTTGGTATTTTAATAAGAAACAAGATGAATTTATTTTATATATCTAATGAATAAAGAAATTGTAATTAAGGTAACTAACGCCACTGTTCGTTTTAATAAAGCGACTGAAAGTTATAATGGTTTAAAAGAATATGTCATTAAGATGCTAAAAGGTGAACTTATGTTCCAAGAGTTTTTAGCATTAAAAGATGTGAGTCTTGAGGTTAGAAAAGGAGAGTCATGGGGATTGATTGGTACAAATGGTTCTGGTAAATCAACGCTATTGAAGCTTATCTGCGGAATATTGCGGCCTTATAAAGGAAGTGTAGAAGTTCATGGTAATATTGCACCACTTATAGAATTAGGTGCGGGGTTTGATGGTGAGCTTACGGCAAGAGAGAATATTTATCTGAACGGTGCTTTGCTCGGACATAATAAAGCGTTCATGGATCGTCATTTTGATGAAATTATTGAATTTTCAGAGCTTCAAGATTTTGTCGATGTACCCTTGAAAAATTTTTCATCAGGTATGTCTGCTCGTTTAGGTTTTGCAGTTGCCACGATCATTAAGCCTGAGATTTTGATTGTCGATGAAGTATTAGCTGTTGGAGATGCATCATTCCAAGAAAAATGTAAAAAGCGTATGGAAGAAATGCTTTCTGGAGGGACAACTTTATTATTCGTTTCACATTCAATCGATCAAGTAAAAGAGCTTTGTCAGAATGTAATTTGGATTGACAAAGGAAACGTAAGGGCTAGCGGTAAAGCTAAAGATATCATTCCGCTATATGAAGGAATGTAAAGTGAGTACAGATATCGAGAAAGGGTTAATTAGTAAAAGACTTAGTGCTTTTATTAAAGGAGTTGCAATCATATTGATGTTACTTCACCATCTGTTTGCCTATGAAGAGCGATATCCAGAAGGTGTTACTGTTATCTAAATTATTAATGGGATTAACCCCTTTTCTTCATAAGATGAAACATAATTATATTGCACTATTAGCTTTATCATATGTTCTCTGGTGTTTATCTTCATTTCCTTCTAAAGCTCAAAGTTTCTTGTATTGGCAACCATCTTATATTTTAGGTTTTCTTTTTTCTGATTTAAAAATTAGAGAAAAAATTTCTAAATTTACTTGTAGTAATTATTATAAGATCTTTATTTTGATAGGTGGTTTATTAATATTAAGGATTACATTCTTAAGTTATGGTTGGGATAGCATGCCGTTTATGGTTGTTTTCTTAATATTAATTATAATGATTGCTTATATTTATTTGCTAAATATATTTAAAGTGATTGTTGAGGATATTGGTAATAAAAGCCTATTTATTTGGCTAACTCATTAATTTTATTGTTATCCCCTTGCTAAGGATACTGTGTATTATCCTAAGGTATCATTATTTATTTTTCTTGAGTTGTTGATTATTTCTTATTTGACATCAGTATTCTTAATGAAAGTAAATAATTATATATTATTGAATTTAAGGGGTAGAGGGTTTTTTAAATGGATAAGCCTTTAATTAGTGTTGTTATAGCTGCATATAATGTTGTGGAATATTTATCTGAGGCGATAGATTCTGTAATTAGACAATGGGATGATGATTGGGAGTTAATTGTTGTTAATGATGGTTCAACAGATGGGACATTTTCTTTATTAGAAAAATATAAAGCAAAAATTAACTCTCAAAGATTTGTAGTCGTAAATAAAGAAAATGGTGGCCTAAGTTCTGCAAGAAATGCAGGGTTGGCAATCGCTCAGGGAGAGTATGTGGCTTTTTTGGATGGTGATGATTTATTTAGTAAAAGGACATTACCATACATTAAATATTGTTTATCAGAAAATAAACCAGATTGTTTAGTGATTGATTTTCAGTATTACTGGGATGATGGTGGCACTTGGGGAACTCATAAATATAAGAAATTGCCTGAACGAAAATTATTAAATGTAAAAGAAAATAATATTGTTTCAGCTGTTTATCATAACGCTCAAGTGTATGCTTGGCGTCATATTTTTAAAAAATCTATTTTAAATAAAACATTGAGTCCAGTTGGATTTAACTATGAAGATGTGAGAACTACAACGTTACATATTGATGAATGTGAAACAATTTTCTATTTGCCAATAAAATGTATTCTTTATCGTCAAAGAGATGGTAGCATTATGAAGGTAAAGAATAGAAAAAATATTCTAGATCTATCTTCTGCTCTTAGAACAGTAACAGATGAATTCAAAAATAGGTATGGTACTATTCCAAAGGATATTGCTTTAGAGCATTCAATTTTTAACTTATCTATTTTTACATGGGCATGTGGAGATACGTTATCTAATGTTGAATTGGATCCTAAAGAGCTTTATCCTTTATTTGTGGATAATTTCAAATATTCCAATTTAGTAGATATGGATCTTCTGAAGAAAGAAATGCGTAGAGATCCTAAGACATGGAGAAAATTCTATATGTTTTATAATTATCCTCAATCATTCTATTTGGCTTTTTATCTTCGTCATAAGTTTAATAGAACATATAAATTATTAAATAAATTACGTAATTTTGTCTATAAAACATGAAATTTCTCTTAATTGGCGCTGGCTTCTCTAATGCTGTTATCGCTCGCGAATTAGCGGAAAATGGTTATAAAACCGTTGTTATTGATTCTCGTAGCCATGTGGCAGGTAACTGTCACTCTGAACGTGATGCTGAAACAAATGTGATGGTTCATGTTTATGGTCCACATATTTTCCATACAGATAATGAAAGAGTATGGACTTATGTGAACAATTTTGGTGAGTTTATGCCGTTTGTTAATCGTGTAAAAACGATTAGCCAAGGTGCGGTGTATTCTCTTCCAATTAACTTGCATACGATTAACCAATTCTTTGGTAAAACGTGTTCACCGAAAGAAGCAAAAGCTTTAATTGAGGCGCAAGCAGATTTGTCTATTACTGATCCGCAAACCTTTGAAGAGCAAGCAATGCGTTTTGTAGGTAAGGATTTGTATAAAGCTTTTTTCTATGGTTACACTAAAAAACAATGGGGTGTTGAGCCAAAAGAGTTACCGGCAAGCATTTTAAAACGTTTACCTGTGCGTTTTAATTATGACGATAACTACTTTGCGCATAAATTCCAAGGTATGCCAAAAAACGGTTATACACAAATTGTGGAAGCGATTTTAGATCATGAAAATATTGAAGTGCGTTTAAATACGCCATTTGCGGAGTCTATGAAAGCAGAATTTGATCACATTTTCTGGTCAGGTCCGTTAGATGCATACTTTGGATTTGAATTGGGTCGCTTAGGTTATCGTACCTTAGATTTCGAAGCATTCCGTGATGAAGGCGATTTCCAAGGTAATGCGGTAATTAACTATGGTGATGAAGAAGTACCCTATACTCGTATTTCAGAACACAAACACTTTGCACCATGGGAACAACACGAGAAAACAATTTGTTATCGTGAATTTAGCCGTCTATGTGGTGAAAATGATATTCCGTATTACCCGATTCGTTTAGTGAAAGATAAAGCACTCTTGCAACAATATGTTGAAAAGGCAAATAAAGAGACACAAGTGACTTTCGTTGGTCGTTTAGGTACTTATCGTTATTTAGATATGGATGTGACGATTAAAGAGGCCTTAGAAACAGCGGATGTTGTGAAAGAATCGTTAGAAAAACAGACCGCACTTAAACCATTCTATGTGAATATGGATTAAGTATAGCGAGCCTAGAATCAAGCCATATACGATTTTGTGTATGGCTTTTGTTTAAATAAAATTGAGTCAATTATGCATACTGAAAAATCAATTTGTGCAGCGGTTGTGACGTTTAACCGCAAAGCATTATTATTAAATTGCTTAAATGCACTGAAAGCCCAAACATATTCATTATCTCATATTGTAGTAATTGATAATGCCAGTACTGATGGCACAGCTGATTTTTTAGGTGAGCATGGTTGGACAAATAATGATGCTTTTACTTTGCTCACTTTGCCCGAGAATATGGGCGGTGCAGGTGGATTCCATGAAGGGATCAAGTATGCGTTTGAACAAGGTTTTGATTATATTTGGTTAATGGATGATGATGGTGTACCTGCGAATGACTGTTTAGCGAGTTTATTCCCCTTTGCGACAGAAAATAATTATTTAGGCCCATTAGTGCTTGATATTAAACAACCAAATAATTTTTGTTTTCCAATGAGATTACCTTCAACTTTGAAAAGATTAGATACATTAGAAGATCTGAAAGCACTAGAAATTAAAGAAAAGATAGACGGTATAGTTATTCCATTTAACGGTATTCTGCTTTCATCTAAAGTGGTTGAAAAGGTTGGTTTCCCTTTAAAAGAGTATTTTATTTGGGGTGATGATATGGAATACACGGCAAGAATGAAAAAATATGGTGTAGACATTGCTTCTATCGTGGATGCTTATTTTTATCACCCTAAAGATGAATCATTAGGTACGCCGATGTTTTTTAACAAACTACATTTTAATGATACACCATCGAAGTTGAAGCTTTATTGCATGTGTAGAAATGCTATTTCTAATCACAAAAAATACAGTAGTTATTTGCATGTTTTGGCATTTATATTTAAAACTTTATGGTTCTATTCATTGACCCAACCGAGTTTTTCTAAATTAAGCATTGCGGTCAGAGGAATCTTTCATGGCATAATGGGTGACTTCTCTCATCATAAGGATTACTTAAAATAACATGCAAAAGCTTACTGTATTAGTGATTACGCATAAAGACTATGAGTTTCCAGATTCTGCATGCTATCGCCCGCTGTTTGTAGGAGGAAAGATTGCAAGCCCTCTAAAAAATGAGGGCTTTTACCAAGATAATTCAGGTGTAAATATTGCTGAAAAAAATAGTAGTTTTTGTGAATTAACAGGGCTTTATTGGGCTTGGCAAAATGGTATCTTTAAAAATAACCAATATGTTGGGTTAGTACACTATCGCCGTTATTTCGCAGGTAAAAAGTTATGTTTGAAGAAACAGCATATTGCATCAGAAAGAGAGTTGCTATCTCTTCTAGAAAAATATGATGCGATTTTACCGAAAAAACGAAATTATTTTATTGAATCAATTTATTCTCACTACCAACATGCCCATCATGTTAAGGATCTGAATTGTACAAGGGAAATTATTTCTGAATTGCATCCTGAGTACATAACGAGCTTTGATGCAATTATGCAAGGCCGAAAGATTCATATTTATAATATGTTTGTCATCTCATCAGAGAAAGCATCAGAATACTGTAGGTGGCTTTTCCCTATTTTGTTTGAATTAGAAAAGCGAATAGATATAACCCAGTATGATAGCTACCAAAAAAGAGTATTTGGTTTTATTGCCGAGCGCCTATTCAATGTTTGGTTGGTTCATCATCAGTTAAAGTTTTGTGAAATTCCGGTAGTTAATTTGGAAGGCGAGAATTTGTTTAAAAAAGCGATTAATTTATTAAAACGGAAATTTTTAAGATAAGGATTTCACTATGCATAAAATTACGTGGTGTAAATTTATTTTATTAGTCACTGATTTTCTAGCACTTTTTAGCTCATTGTTTATTGCCTATGAAGTGTTAGATATCACTCGTGGCGGCCGTTTTTATTTTCCTTTGGAGGAATTTAATGCCTATGTGTTGATTCATGCCTGTGTATCTTTCGTTGGTGTGTTATGGTTTTGGATACGATTACGGCACTATACTTACCGCAAACCGTTTTGGTTTGAATTAAAAGAAATTATCCGTACCTTATTGATTCTTTTCATTATTGAATTGGCGATTGTTGCCTTTTCTCGTCTATATGTTTCTCGTTATTTCTGGTCTGTAACTTGGATTTGTATCTTTGTAGGGCTTCCTTTTTTCAGGATTATTGTAAAAAAGCTTTTGATAAAAAGTGGAATATATTTGAAAGAAACGATCATTATTGGTAATGGAAAAAATGCTAAAGAAGTATTTAACGCCTTAAATAATGAATCGTATTTAGGATTCGACATAAAATTATTTGTGACAACGGAAGATTATCATTCAGAGTTTATTGAGGGTGTTCCCGTCATGCGCCATAACCCTGAGCTGCTAATGAAATTAGTGTCGCCAGAATTTACTCAGTTTATTCTTGCAATTGATGAAGAAAATAAAGCCAAACAAGATTTTTGGTTGCGTTATTTAATTCGCAAGGGATGCCGTTCTATTTCTGTGATTCCTGATTTTCGAGGTATTCCACTTTATGGCACGGATATGTCTTTTTTATTTAGCCAAGAAATGGTGCTTTTTAGAGTAAATAATAATTTAGCAAAACGTTCATCTAAGATTGTTAAAAGAACCTTTGATATCTTAGGTTCATCTTTTCTCTTACTTTTATTGTTACCGTTTTGTATTCCTTTATATTTTATAATCACAAGAGATGGCGGTAATTTCATATACGAGCATTCAAGAATTGGTCAGCATAAAAAGAAATTCAAATGTTTGAAGTTTCGAACAATGGTGAATAATTCAGATGAAGTGTTAGAAAAGATTTTGGCAACGGATGAAAGTGCTAGATTAGAATGGGAAAAAGACTTCAAACTTAAAGATGATCCACGCATTACACCAATAGGCAGATGGTTAAGAGCGAGAAGCCTAGATGAACTACCACAACTTTGGAATGTACTTAAAGGTGAAATGAGTTTAGTCGGACCTCGTCCAATAGTGAAAAAGGAATTGTCTTATTATCAAGAGGACGTTGATTATTACCTTATGGCAAAACCTGGAATGACAGGCTTATGGCAGGTCAGTGGGCGAAATAATGTGAGCTATGATACGCGAGTTTATTTCGATACCTGGTATGCTAAAAACTGGTCTCTATGGAATGATATTGTGATCTTACTTAAAACTGCTAAAGTAGTGTGTAAGAAAACAGGAGCCTATTAATGACGCGAATCCTCATCACCGGCGGTTCCGGCTTCATCGGTTCTGCCCTTATTCGGTATATCATTAATCACACTCAAGATTCTGTTGTCAATATTGATAAATTGACCTATGCGGCAAATCAATTAGCCTTGAGAGAAGTAGAAAATAATCCTCGCTATGCTTTTGAGCAAATTGATATCTGTGCTCTTAAGGCGATAGAAAGCGTTTTCGAGAAATATCAGCCTGATGCAGTGATGCATTTGGCGGCAGAAAGCCATGTTGATCGTTCTATTACGGGAGCAGCTGATTTTATTCAAACCAATATTGTTGGCACTTATATGTTGTTAGAAGTTGCTAAGAATTATTGGCATACCTTAGACGAAGCTAAAAAAACGACTTTTCGATTCCACCATATTTCTACAGATGAAGTATATGGGGATTTATCCCTTTCTGAGCCTGCCTTTACTGAACATTCCCCTTATCATCCGAGTAGCCCTTATTCAGCCTCAAAAGCAGCGAGTGACCATTTGGTGCACGCTTGGCATCGCACTTATGGTTTGCCGGTGATTATCACAAACAGTTCCAATAACTATGGGGCTTATCAGCATGCTGAAAAGCTTATCCCTTTAATGATTTCAAATGCGCTGATGGGAAAGCCTTTGCCAATTTATGGTGATGGGCAGCAGATACGTGATTGGTTATTTGTGGAAGATCATGTTCAAGCTTTATATTTAGTTTTGACAAAAGGTCGAGTCGGGGAAAACTATAATATCGGTGGAAATTGTGAAAAAACAAACCTTGAAGTGGTTAAAACAATTTGCCAATTACTCGAAGAACTTGCACCAAATAAGCCTAATCACATTAAGTATTACGAAGATTTAATGACTTTTGTAAAAGACCGACCTGGTCACGATGTGCGATATTCATTGGATTGTTCTAAAATTCATGCAGAATTAGGTTGGCAACCGCAAACAACCTTTGAACAAGGACTTCGTCAGACGGTAAAATGGTATTTGTTTAATGGTTCCTCTTATTAAATAGAGTAAACGATAAGAATGTTTATCTATTTTGTGATTTTTTCTCTTTTTATTAGACAATAAAATATAAGATAGTTGAAGAAGTAAAAAATATTGCCTGAGTTATGAGCCAAGAATGACTGGCTTGTGAAATAAAATATATGGGAAACAATATGTATAATTCCTAAAATACAAATACATTTTGTTTCTAAATTATGGGTATTTAAATTTCTAATAAAGAAAAATAATGGTGTTAGAATAACAAGAATCAATCCTATAAATCCAATTATCCCCCGTTTCACCCAAGACTCTAAATATTGGTTATGTAAACTGTTAAATCCTAAAGTGGTTTTAGCCATTTGTTTAGATTCTACTTGTTTATGTTTAAATGACTCGTATCCATTACTTCCATGACCAAAGATAGGTGCTTCCTTTATAGCAATTAAGGCATTTTCCCACATATCAAAGCGAGCCCCTAAGGATGTATCTTTATTACTTTCTTCAAAGTAATTAATGATATCTGATTTTGCTTCATTATAACGTTGCTCAATTCCAAATTTAGAGCTTGAAAGTAATGTGGAAAATCCCAGGGTGGTTATTATAAATAAAGATAGAATTAATTTTTTATTAATATATTTTCTATATAGAACTAAAACAATAAAAAATACAATAGGGAAGCCAACCCATCCACCTCTAGCTCCAGATAGCGCACTAGTACTTACAGCTAGTATCAGACCAATCATTCCGAATAGTGCTGATTTATATTCTTTTTTTATAGAAAAATAGATACTAATAATAAGACTTGATATTGCTAAAGATATGGAGATATCACCCATTTGTATATGCATTGTTTCGGGGAATGGTTTTTCATATCCTAATGCAAACTTCTGAAATAACGCAACAAATCCTGTAATTAATGCACTAGAAGGAATTGCATATAAAATTGTCTTCCTTTTTATTGGAAAGTTTTTGAATAAAAGTAGTAGGGGGATGAATAAAAGAAGTCGGCTTGGATTGTCTATTTCTCTAATCCCATCTTTGTTGATAATGATGGATAATAAGAATGTGCAGAAATAAAATAAAAAAGAAAAAATCAGTTTTTTATCTTCAGTGCTAAAAGATAGTTTTTTCTTTAATGGTATGAAATAAATCAATCCAATTGCGCTTAATATTATTGGCGCGTAGTTATAACCCTTTGGAATGATCAAAACGGTTAAGAAAAATAGGGAAACTAAGAGGTTAATTGTAAATGTTAGATGTTTTTCTTGAATCATACGAATAAAAGTATGTACAGACTTAAATTGAGTAGATTCTACCTTAAATATTTGTAAAATGCTTGTTATTAATGATGGAATGATGTGAAATTAGGTATAAAATTTGGTATAGTTTTTAATCTTTTTTTGTTTTATGTATGATGTGTGGGGAATATATGCAAATCACGATTTCAAATGCGTTAGCCTCTGACGCTTGGGGAAAAAATGCTATTTTGAGCTTTGACTCTAATAAAGCTATGATTCATTTAAAAAATAATGAAAAAACTGACCGCACTTTAGTTCAACAAGCTGCCCGAAAATTGCGTGGGCAGGGAATTAAAGATGTGGAATTAGTCGGTGAAGAATGGGATTTAGAATTTTGCTGGGCGTTTTATCAAGGTTTTTATACCGCAAAACAAGATTACGGGATTGAGTTTCCTCATTTGGATCATGAGCTACAAGATGAACTATTAGCGCGTATCGAATGTAGTGATTTTGTGCGTGGGATTATTAATGAGCCAGCACAAAGTTTAACGCCTGTGAAATTAGCGGAGCGAGCGGCGGAATTTATCTTAAACCAAGCGGACATTTATAATGAAAAAAGTGCGGTAAGTTTTAAGATTATTTCTGGTGAGGATCTTGAGCAACAAGGTTATCATGGAATTTGGACGGTGGGTAAAGGATCTGCTAACTTGCCCGCTATGTTGCAACTCGATTTCAATCCAACGCAAGATCCGAATGCGCCAGTGTTATCTTGTTTAGTTGGTAAGGGGATTACTTTTGACAGTGGCGGCTACAGCATTAAACCAAGTGATGGAATGAGTACAATGCGAACCGATATGGGTGGGGCAGCATTATTAACGGGGGCTTTAGGTTTCGCTATCGCTCTCGGATTAAATCAACGCGTTAAACTGTATTTATGTTGTGCAGAAAATTTGGTAAGCAATAATGCATTTAAACTGGGTGATTTTATTACTTATAAAAATGGGGTGACAGCAGAAGTGCTCAATACTGACGCTGAAGGGCGTTTGGTGTTGGCTGATGGATTGATTGAAGCTGATAACCAAAATCCAGGTTTTATTATTGATTGTGCGACTTTAACTGGGGCTGCAAAAGTGGCTGTAGGAAATGACTATCATTCGGTATTATCTATGGATGATGATCTCGTGAATAATCTTTTCCAATCAGCACAAGAAGAAAATGAACCTTTCTGGCGTTTACCATTTGAAGATTTTCATCGATCACAAATTAATTCATCTTTTGCAGATATTGCTAATATCGGTTCGGTTCCTGTTGGAGCGGGCGCTAGTACTGCAACGGCATTTTTATCGTATTTTGTGAAAAATTATCAGCAAAATTGGTTGCATATTGATTGTTCCGCTACTTATCGTAGATCTGGTAGTGATTTATGGGCTGTTGGAGCCACAGGGATTGGTGTGCAAACTTTAGCAAATTTAATGTTATCAAAATCATTGAAGTAAGGAGATATGATGACAGAAAGAACTTTTTCGATTATTAAACCTGATGCGGTAAATCGTAATCTAATTGGGGCGATCTTAACTCGTTTTGAGCAAAATGGTTTTAAAATTATAGCCTCTAAAATGGTTCGCTTAACGAGTGAGCAGGCTGAAGGCTTTTATGCCGAGCATCAAGGCAAAGAATTTTTTGCTCCTTTAGTTGATTATATGATGTCTTCACCGATAGTGGTTTCTGTTCTTGAAAAAGAAAATGCAGTGAAAGATTACCGCACTTTGATTGGTACAACGAATCCAGAAACTGCAGCAGAAGGTACAATTCGTAAAGATTTTGCATTAAGTCAGCGTGAGAACTCGGTTCATGGTTCGGATAGTGTGGAAAGTGCAAATCGTGAAATCGCCTATTTCTTTACTGATTCTGAAATTTTTGAGCGTTAATGCTTAACTTGCAAGAAGTGATATACATTAAAGGCTAATTGCCATTTTTATTATTGATAGTGACTAAATTGATTTAGTCTCACTACGCGCCATTTATATAAAGTTTATCGGATTCAGTATCTTGAACTCATAAATGTATAAATGGCGTTTTAGTATTATTAGAACGTTAGTTTTGATTATAGTTATAAGCACTTCCCTTATTAAACTAAGAAGTAGATTCCGATATACTGAATATAAACTGTAATTGTTATTAAGCTTTCTCATATGAAATACTTTTCTTTCTCATTTTTTTTATTTGCTATTTCACCTATGGTTTTAGCAGATAATTTGACTCAATCATTTCAACAATCTAAACAGCAATTCAATGAATTTCAATCTTTGAATCAAAATCGTTGGATTCAACAACATTCTTTTCAATCAGCTACTCAACAACCAAAAAATGATTCTCTTTCAAAAGCTTGTTTAAATTATCAAGGCATTCAATTTAAGGGCGTGACACTTGTTAAGGTGGAACACTTATTACCAAAGAAAGAAGAGTGCATAAATGAAGAAAGACTAAACCAACTTAGTCGGCAGCTTACACAGGAATATATTGATAAGGGATATATTCATAATCCATTCCAATTTGAAGATGATCACTCAGGTTTATTAACTTTGCATGTTTTTGAAGGAAAAACTACAGCATTAGAAAGTGATGATAAGCAACTTAATTTAAATCAGTTGTTACCAAATGTTTTGGGTAAACCTCTTAAAGTGCAAGATCTTGATCAAGCACTTGACCAAGCGAATCGCATATCTGGAAACAATGTGACCGTTGATGTTTTGCCTGCTAAAAATGGTGAAATAAGATTGTCTTTTAGTAATGAGCCAACTTCTCGTATTTCAGGCTCTGTTGGTATAGATGATCGAGCGTCAAAAAATTATGGACGTTGGCAAGCACGTGCTGCTGTGAACATTGGAAATCCGTTTGGTTTATCCGATACGTTATATTTAAGTGGAGCACATACTTTAAAATCCCGTTATCAATTTAACCGCTCTTTGTTACTGCATTATTCTTTACCATATGGATATTGGACATTTAGTAGTTTTGCATCTTTCTCACAATTTAAATCACCTTTAATACTGGAAAACTTTTCTTTACAGCAAAATGGTCGTACTGTCCAAACTGGAATTTCAGCTGAATATGTTTTCCACCGGGGAGGGAATCATATATCTACATTTTCTACCCAATTTGAAAAACTTAACAGTAAGAACAGTCTTGAAGACGTAGTGTTGGCATTACAAAGTCCAAAGCTTTCTAGTATTTCTGTTGGTATCAATCATCTTCAATTATTTGAAAATGGAAACTTAGTGGTCGATCTTCGTTACGAACAGGGAAACAATAGGGGGGAAGAGCAACCTGAATCTCAATTTAAACGTTGGAATTTGGATTTGAAATTTAATCGTTATCAAGCGTTAGGTAGTGAGCTTTTCCGTCACTCTCATCAGCTCACCGGGCAATATGCTTCACATTATTTACCATCGGTAAAACAAGAGGATTTAACAGGGTATAATCGTGTTCGTGGGCTAAATGATTTAAACCTATCGGCTGAAAAAAATCTTGTATCACATAACGATATTGCTTGGATCAAGCAAACGAAAATAGGAACATTTTCGCCTTATTTAGGTTTTGATTTAGGAGTACAGAAATCTGTTAATGAAGATCAACGTGAAAAAGCACTTGCTTATGCGATAGGATTAAATTGGTCTTATAAAGCATTTCAAGCAAATCTTGAATGGGCAACAGGACGATTATTTGATAAATCAGATGGAGTAAAGCAAGAACGTTTTATTTCAACGAATTTTGTCTATTTGTTCTAGTGTAATTAATAAAAAATCTTAATCTTGTGATATAGATCACGTTTTCTAGATTTTAAATACTGGTCGAACTTCTCTGATTTTGTTTTAATACAAAAACTTTTAATAACTATTAAGAGGCACTATAGCTACATAGTGAGTGTCTCTGAATTCTTTTTCATCTTAGAGGTAATAATATGTCTAAATCTTACTCATTAAGTAAAATTTCTCTCGCCATTACACTAAGTATTGCAGGGCAGTCAGCTTTTGCTGAGATCAATGCTGCAGACAGTAATACTCAAGTTAGTAAAAAACAAAATATTGAAATCATCAATATTGCTAATCCAAGTAATTCTGGGCTTTCCCATAACCGATATAATAAATTTAACGTAGAGCAAGCGGGTGCTGTTTTAAATAATTCCCGTCAAAATGGAAAATCTCAGCTTGCTGGTGATCTTAATGCTAACCCAAATCTTAAAACTCAATCTGCAAAAGTTATCCTTAATGAAGTGATTAGTCGTAATCCTTCTAAAATTGCAGGTAAACAAGAAGTTTTTGGGGATAAGGCTGATTATGTATTAGCTAACCCAAATGGTATTAGCGTTGAAGGTGGTGATTTTATAAATACACCTAGAGCTTCTTTAGTTGTTGGTAAACCTCAAGTATCAGCTGGTAATTTAAATGGTTATGATGTTACCGGGGATAAGGGATTGAATACCAATGGCAAAATTACAACAAGTGGTGATATTGATTTAATTGCACCGCAAGTAAATGTTGCTGGTCAAATCTCAACAAGTGAAGGGGTAAATGTTATTGCGGGTAAAAATAAAATTACTCGAGAAGATAACGGTACACTAAAAATCACCACAACAGAAAAAACAGGGCAAGTATTAGATGGGCGAGTGGTTGGTAGTATTCAGGCTGGTAGAATTCGTATTCATTCCGCTGATGATCGAGCCACAATTACAGCTCAAGCAACAGAGCTAAGTGCAAAAGAAATTAGCATTACTGCTGGTAAAGCGAATATAAATGGAAAAGTAAGTCGTGGAGATGGTTATAGTTCAGGTAAATCTGGCAAAGTAGGAACCGTAAATGTTCGTGAAGAACGTAGTGGTACCTCTGAAAATTATCAAGCGACACATATTAAAGCAGATAAACTCAATATTAATGTTATTAATCAATTGAATATTAATGGTGCCGATATTCAAGCTAAAAGTAGTCAAATCAATGGTGGTGGCGTTCATTTAGGTTCAGAAAAAACGGTTGTTGCCAATAAATCCAGCAAGTTTCAAAACAAAGGTAGTTGGTATCGTAATGAATTGGATAGCAACAAAACAGAAATTACTCACCGTACGACTATCGAAGGCGACAATATCAATATAGTTGCTACAAAAGGTAAAGTGACCACTGAAGGTGCAAATATTTCAGCAAAAACAACCGCACTTTATGGCGAACAAGGCATAACTTTACGTGGCACAAGTGCGACTCAATCTCAATCAGCTTATGCTGATTTCAAAAATGAAACGGCTCGTTTAAAAACGGGCACGAGCAATCAAGATAGTCATATTCAACGTTATACTGCAACTGAAATTTCAACGAAAAATGATCTTGTTTTAGGTGGCAAAGGTGATGTTAATCTTATCGGCGTGGTTGCTAAGGTTGATGGAGACTTGTTAGCTAAAAATGAAGGAGATTTAACTTTTAACGCAGAAAAAACAACGGAGCATTATAGTTTAAATGATCATATGCGTTTTTGGGGGGGATTGGCTGGTTCTAAAACTGTGGGAACAGGGAGAAACGCTGAGATTATTCATGGCTCAGATCTCACCGTAAGAGGTGATGCTGTATTAGATGCTAAAAGAGGCGTCCATATTACTGGTAGTCGAGTGGTGACTGGTGGTAATGGTGTTGTAAAAGGAAATGAGGGTTTTTTAACTATTGATAGTGCTCATGCCGATAAAACTTCGAACGATTATGCTCGTCAGGGGACGATTTTTGATATAACTAAAGCTCGTAAAAGCAGTTATGAACATACTTCCACTGCGCATGGTTCAACGCTTAAATCAGAGTCAAACCTACAGCTTTCTACTAATAAAAATGTCAGTATTATAGGCTCAAATGTTCAATCTGCTGGTTTACTGGATATTGCTGCGAAAAGCGGTATTGAGATTAAAGGTGCGACTAACCATATTGAAAAATCTTCAAATGAAGTGGGCTTTAGTCTTTTTGGGAGATTTGATGGCTTAAAAAATACATTCCAGCATGAGCATTTAACAGCTAACTTAAATATAGATAACAGTAAAGGTAAACCAAGTATTAATTCTGATGCTGAAATCAGTATTGATAAAAAGCCCGATGCGAGAAAAGCAGAAGGTAAATTCCATGTGGGTTTACATGCCTATAACAATAGTCAAAATAGCCAAGCTACGACGCATACTGCCTCAACATTAAAAGGTGGGGACGTCTCTTTAACTGGAAAAAAAGTGGTGATTTCTGGTAGTGAAGTTGCTGCAACAAAAGGTAATTTGACTATTCAAGCTGATCACATCTCTACGAAAGCAGATTCTAACGAATCTATCCAAAATAGTGTGAAAAACGAGGTGAATATCGGTTTAACTGGTACAGTAACAGAAAGTAAAGTCAGTGCTACTTTAGGTACAAGCGTGAATCATTCACTTAATTCATCTGTAGATAATAAAGCACAAGTGAGTAAGCTTTCCGCTGCAAATAATGTTCAACTTAATGCAAATCGTATTGAGCATCAAGGTACACAAGTACAGGCTAATGGAAATATTCAAGAAAATGCCAAACAGATTGTTCATTCTACCGCACAGGATAGCCATAATGGTTTTGGTAATAATGTAAATGTAGGAGTAACAGTTTCAGCCAGCATTGATAATAAAAAAGTATTTAGCGTTCAAGCAGATCTTTCTGCAAAAGGTGGGCGTGAAACATCCTCAAGTGTTACTCATCATGCTTCAGCATTGCAAGCGGGTAAAAATGTGGATGTAACGGCAAATCATATTCAAGATAATGCAACGAAATATAATGTGGGTGAAACGGCTCAATTTAACTCACAAAATCATCAACTTGTTGCTGTCTTTAATCAGACTTCAACAGACAAAATGAATGCGGGAGCAAGTGTGGGTGTTTCTGCGAATACGAGTGATTTCCAACGTTTTAATGTATCCGCTAATGTAGGCGCAAATTATAGTCAATCAAGCAATCATGAAAGCAATTCAGTGCAAGGTTCTATTAACGCTAAAAATATAAACATCAACACAGGTAAATTAAATAGCCAAGCAAATATTCATGGAAAAGAAAATGTGAATATTAATGCTCAAACTGCACAATTTAATCAAGCAACAAACAGTAAGAACCAATCTGGTGGTGGTTTTGATGCTAAGTTAGGTGTCGGTGCAATGGTTGTACCATCGGCGGGAGCTGCAGTACCATCTATTGATGTAAGTGTGTCTGCAAATGGTAACCAAGGTAATCAAAGCCAAGCAGTAACAGGCTCTATTTCTGGTAAAAATGTGAATGTCCAAACTCAAGGCGTGTTAAATTTGCAAGGAACTAATGTACAGGCTACAGAAAATGCAAATTTATCGGGTAAGCGAGTAAATATCACGGCAGGAAATAATCATAATCAAAATACGGCAGCTACCGTAGGATTAGGTGTAAATATTGGTGCTGATGTATCTAATGTTAACTTTAATGCGAATGTTGGCGTAAATGTTAGTAATAGCAAAACTCATACTGGTGTTTCAGTAAACGGCGAGAATGTCAATATTACCGCACAGAATGGGGTGAATTTACAAGGCGTAAACTCTCAATCTCAAAATCTTAATTTAAATGCAGGTAAAGGTAATTTATCACTTACAGCAGCAAAAGATAATGTGAACAAAACCGATGTATCCGTAGGATTAAAATTAGGCGGCAGCGTTAATGATCAAAAATGGACGCCATCATCTGGTAGCGGAAATTTATCGGTAAATGTTATTCGTAATGAAACTCATACGGAAACCGCTATGAATACCAATACAGCGACAATTAATGCTGGTGGTAACGCTAAATTTGTGGGTGGTTCTGTTAATGCAAATCATGTAAGCGGTACAATTTCTGGGGATTCTCACACTGAACAACTAGCAAATAAAGTGAATGAAGTGAGTGTCAATCTCTCTGCTAATGGCAGTGGAAAACTCGCTGTTCCAACAGTAGATAAATGGGCCGAAAGTGCTAAAAAAGATTGGGATAATGGGACTATTGCTGGTGTGAAAGCAGACGCAAAAGTTGAAGTTAATGCGAAAAAACAACAAACTGCAACTAATGCTGGGGTGAATGCTAAGCATAATCAGGTTGTAGTAAAAGGTGTCAAAACCCGTACTGAAATGAAGAATGCTCATAGCCGTCAACTTCATTTTAAAGTAGATGCTACAACACAAATTAAACAACGTGTAGAAAGCAAACTTCCAGAGAGTGTGAAACCAATAGTCAAACCTATACGAGGTCTCCACTTACAATTGGTAAAAAATAATAAATCAAGTGTTAAAGTGCGGGTAAAACACTAGAAGTTTTCATCTAAGGTATTTCCTTTATATAATAAAAGCACCTAAACAATAGTTTAGGTGCTTTTGAATTTTTAATGCTTATAAAATCAGACCTTCTTAAGGTTTATAGATGAACTCAATTCCTTCATCATCTTCTTCGGTCCAATCATCATCCCAATCTTCGTCATCATCAAATTGATGCTCCGCTAGTTGTTCTTGATGATAATCTTCCCATTTGAATTTCACTTCTTCAGGCGCAACTTGTTGTGTTTCAGCTTCGCGTGGATTTGCTATGATAAAGTCCATAATATCACGACAAAGTGGTGGAACATTTTTCCTTGTTGCCGCTGAAATCAGGTAATAGTCTTCTTCCCAACCTAATTGTTCAGCAATTTCTCGAGCTCTCTCTTCAGCTTCTTCATCGCTCATCGTATCAATTTTATTAAATACTAACCAACGTGGTTTTTCTGATAATTTTTCACTGTATTGGAAAAGTTCAGATTCAATAATAGCGACATTATCTACTGGATTAGAGCCATCAATTGGAGCAATATCGACCAAATGAATAAGCACTCTGCAACGTTCTAAATGTTTTAAAAAGCGAATTCCTAGCCCAGCACCATCTGCTGCGCCCTCAATTAATCCTGGAATATCGGCGACTACGAAACTATGTGAGTCGTCCACTTTCACAACACCGAGACTTGGTACTAAGGTAGTAAACGGATAATCTGCAACTTTTGGTTTAGCTGCTGAAACGGCACGAATAAAAGTAGATTTACCCGCATTAGGTAAACCGAGCATTCCCACATCAGCAAGTAGCATTAATTCCAATAATAAATCTCGTTTTTCGCCTGGTGTTCCCATTGTTTTTTGACGCGGTGCACGGTTTACCGATGATTTGAAACGGGTATTCCCTAAACCGTGATAACCACCTTTAGCTACTAACATTTTTTGACCGTGTTGGGTTAAATCTCCCAAGGTTTCTTTGGTGTCGTTATCAATAGCGCGAGTTCCTACGGGAACAGGTAAAATAATATCTTTACCGCGACGTCCTGTACAATCTGAACTCCGTCCATTCTCTCCACGCTCTGCGGCAAAGCGTTTATTAAAACGGTAATCGATTAAGGTATTGAGATTTTCATCAGCTTGTAAATATACATCGCCACCATCGCCACCGTCACCACCATCAGGGCCGCCTTTCGGAATAAATTTCTCTCGACGGAAACTTACGCAACCGTTGCCACCATCCCCAGCCTCAATTCGAATAAGGGATTCATCAATAAATTTCATTAAAACTTCTCCAAAATAAACCGCACTTTAATGAGTTTTATGCGGTAATAATTTATGTCCAATTGCGGATAAAATTGCCCCGCATACTACAACAAATGCACCAATATAGCTAATATTATTCAATTCTGGTGCTGCGAAATCTGCTGGCCTAAAATAATGCGCAATATGAGAAAATAGGATCGTGAAAAGAGGTACAAGTGTGATAACAACACTGACTTTTGATACATCCCAACGATTAAGTGCTTCCGCATAAGAGCCGTATCCAATTAAGGTATTTAAACAGCAGTAAATAAAACAAATCAGAGCTAAAGGTGTGAGTTCTTGTACTTGTGAGAATTCAGCCATCGGCATAAAAGCTATGGCACAACCTAAATACATCATTAGCAAGATTTGTTGTGAATTAAATTTACGCAACATTAATTTTTGTGCCATTCCATAAGCGACCCAGATAAGGGATCCTGCTACGCTTAAGATGACACCTGTTGAATACTGATTTAGTCCGGCAAATACATCAAAACGATCATTAAAGAATAAACCCAAACCAATTAATAATAAGAAAAGTCCGATCTTTTGGTGTAGCCCTAATTTTTCTTTGAAGATTAGTACACCACAGATAAGCATTCCAAAAGAGGATAAATGAATAAAAATTTGTGCAACCGAAGGTTCAATATAATTCAGCGAGCTACTAAATAATAGAAAATTGCCGGTAAGACCAATTACCCCAATAAGAGCAAGCCAAGCATATTGGCCGACTTTCATTAGTTCAGGTAATTTCTTTTTATAAGCAAGTAGGGCTAATAATGAGATCGCCGCTACAATAAAACGATACCATACGATAGTTTGCGCATTCATTACAGATAAAGCTTGTTTGAGAGCGATAGGTAAGGAGCCCCAAGCCATAGCGGTAATAAGCGCAAAGGTAAAGCCTAATAAAGGTTGTTGTTTCATTGCGTGCTCGCTTATGTGAAATTAAAAAAGACAAAACGCCCCACAAAATTGTAGGGCGTTTCAATCGAATAGATTTTAAATTATTCAGTAACAATACTTACGTATTTACGGCTTTTCTCGCCTTTTACTTCAAATTTAACTTTGCCATCTGCAGTTGCGAATAAGGTGTGGTCTTTACCCATACCTACGTTGCTACCCGCGTGGAACTTAGTACCACGTTGACGAACAATGATGCTACCTGCTAATACAGATTCGCCACCGAAACGTTTAACACCAAGGCGTTTAGCTTCAGAATCGCGACCGTTACGAGTTGAACCACCAGCTTTTTTAGTTGCCATCTACTTGATCTCCTCTGAAATTATGCTTGAATCCCAGTGATTTTCACTTCTGTGAACCACTGACGATGACCTTGTTGTTTACGGCTGTGTTTGCGACGACGGAATTTAACGATTTTAACTTTCTCGCCACGACCTTGTGCAACTACTTCAGCCACTACTTTTGCGCCAGCAACTACTGGTGCACCGATTTTAACATCTTCACCATTAACGACCATCAACACAGAATCGAACTCAACTGTTGCTCCAGTTGCAAGTTCAAGTTTTTCTAAACGAACAACTTGACCTTCGCTCACACGGTGTTGTTTACCGCCACTTTGGAAAACTGCGTACATAAATACTCCGCTTAATTGTGTTTCCCTGCTCTTTAGCAGTCCACACTTAAAAATTCATATAAATAGGTCGCAAATTCTACGGAAAAATCCTACCTATGGCAAGAATTTATTTACAATAAAATAAAAAAATTCCCTTCATTTGCGGATTGATTTCAGAAAGTCTGAAAATTCGGGTAAAATGCACCGCACTTTTGGCTAATAATTGATGAAAAAATGAAGAAACAAGATCTTATGAGCATAGACGAGATCCAGAAACTTGCAGATCCCGACATGCAAAAAGTGAATCAAAATATTTTTGCTCAGCTTAATTCAGATGTTCCATTAATAGGACAGTTAGGTTTTTATATTGTTCAAGGCGGTGGTAAGCGGATCCGACCATTGATCGCAGTTCTCGCAGCTCGATCTTTAGGGTTCGAAGGAGCTAGTTCAATTACTTGTGCTACTTTTGTTGAATTTATTCATACTGCCTCTTTATTACATGATGATGTGGTGGATGAGTCCGATATGCGTCGTGGGCGCGCTACGGCGAATTCAGAATTTGGGAATGCTGCAAGTGTACTTGTAGGAGACTTTATTTATACGCGTGCATTTCAATTAGTTGCACAATTAGAGTCATTGAAGATTTTAGGAATCATGGCCGATGCGACTAACGTTTTAGCGGAAGGCGAAGTTCAGCAGCTAATGAATGTTAATGATCCTGAAACGAGCGAAGCTAATTATATGCGTGTAATTTATAGTAAAACTGCGCGTTTGTTTGAAGTGGCTGGTCAAGCTGCGGCAATTGTTGCGGGCGGAACAGAAGTGCAAGAAAAGGCTTTACAAGATTATGGGCGTTATATTGGAACTGCATTTCAGCTTGTGGATGATGTATTGGATTATAGTGCAAATACACAAGCTCTAGGTAAAAATGTAGGAGATGATTTAGCTGAAGGCAAACCAACTCTTCCTCTGCTACATGCTATGCGTTATGGTAATGCTCAACAGGCTGCTTTAATTCGCGAAGCGATTGAGCAAGGTGGTAAACGTGAAGCTATTGATGAAGTATTAGCTATTATGGCTGAGCATAAGTCTTTAGATTATGCGATGAATCGTGCAAAAGAAGAAGCTCAAAAAGCAGTAGATGCGATTGTAATGTTGCCAGACAGTGATTATAAGAAGGCGTTGATTTCTTTGGCTTATTTGTCTGTGGATAGAAATTATTAGCCCTTAATTTAGCTTATATACTTAATACCAATTAATTTTAATTAAACTTTATGAATACAGAACTTCAATCTAAACCTGAGCAAAGTGCGGTTAATTTTCAAGGTAAAACTCGTAAACAAAAGGTTCGTAAAGATCCGAGTGCACCTTTTATTCGTGAAAAACTTGAGTTGCCAGATGGGCATAATAAACTTCTTTTACATTCATGCTGTGCGCCTTGTTCGGGTGAAGTGATGGAAGCAATCCTTGCATCTGGCATTGAATTTACGATTTATTTTTACAATCCAAACATTCATCCACTCAAAGAATATTTAATTCGTAAAGAAGAAAATATTCGTTTTGCCCAAAAATTTGGCATTCCATTTATTGATGCAGATTACGATCGTCAAAATTGGTTTGATCGAGCCAAAGGAATGGAATGGGAGCCTGAGAGGGGAATTCGTTGTACTATGTGTTTTGATATGCGCTTTGAAAAAGCTGCTGAATATGCTCATGAACATGGTTTCCCTGTATTTACTAGTTGCTTGGGTATTTCTCGCTGGAAGGATATGAATCAAATAAATGGCTGTGGGCATCGTGCTGCGGAAAAATATGATGATGTTATTTATTGGGATTATAACTGGCGTAAAGAAGGTGGCTCGCAACGTATGATTGAAATTAGTAAGCGTGAGCGGTTTTATCAACAGGAATATTGCGGTTGTGTGTATTCTTTACGTGATAGTAATAAATGGCGAGAAGAGACTGGTCGTCAAAAAATTGAAATCGGAAAATTGTATTATAGTGCAGATTAATATGATGAACACAAAAAAGGCTTGGAATTCCCAAGCCTTTTCTTTGCGAAATTATTCGCCTAAACGCTCTTTAATACGAGCAGATTTACCTGAACGTTCACGTAAGTAGTAAAGTTTAGCTTTACGTACCGCACCTTTACGTTTAACTGCGATAGAATCTACTGCTGGAGAGTGAGTTTGGAATACACGCTCAACTCCTGCGCCGTTAGATACTTTACGTAAAGTAAATGCTGAGTGCAAGCCACGGTTACGAATTGCAATAACCACGCCTTCGAATGCTTGCAAACGACGTTTGCTACCTTCAACTACCCATACTTTAACTTCTAAAGTATCACCTGGGCGGAAGCTAGGTACGTTTTGTTTTAATTGTTCTTGTTCAAGTTGTTTGATAATGTTAGACATTGTTTGATCCTTTATTGATCCTAGATGTAACTGAAACTAACTGTTATGCTCGGCTTGCGCCTCTTTTAACAGTTTACGTTGTTCGTCAGTCAGAGCTAGGCCTTCTAAGAGCTCAGGGCGTCGGAGCCACGTTCTTTGTAGCGATTGTTTTAATCGCCATTTCCGAATTTCTTCGTGATGTCCCGACATCAGCACGGGTGGTACAGTTAATCCTTCTAACACTTCTGGTCTGGTGTAATGCGGGCAATCTAATAAACCATCTGCAAAAGAATCTTCTTCTGCGGAGGCTTGCTTGCCTAATACACCGGGAATAAAACGCGCAACAGCATCAATTAATGTCATTGCCGGCAATTCCCCACCGGTCAGAACGTAATCGCCAATTGACCATTCTTCATCAATTTCAGTTTGAATCAATCGTTCATCAATACCTTCGTAACGTCCACATACCAAAATCAATTTTTGATTTTGAGCAAGCTCGGTTACGCCACCTTGATCGAGTTTACGTCCTTGTGGCGAAAGGTAAACCACCTTTGCACCTTCTCCTGCCTCTGCTTTCGCAGCATGAATCGCATCCCGTAAAGGTTGCACCATCATCAGCATTCCCGGACCACCACCATAAGGGCGGTCATCCACGGTTTTATGCTTGTCGAATGTAAAATCTCTTGGATTCCAACATTCCACTTGCAGAAGATTATGTTTTACGGCTCTACCTGTAACCCCAAATTCCGTAATCGCTTTAAACATTTCGGGGAATAATGAAATCACCCCTATCCACATAAAAAGCCTACTACATTACGTTTGTGCATACTTGAGATTAGAAACCAGCGTCCCAATCCACTTCAATAGTTTTCGTGGTGAGATCGACTCTTTTAACTACTTGTTCATACAAAAACGGAATTAACCGCTCTTGTTTTCCAAAAGCATCTTTCGTATTGGCTTTCACCACTAATACATCATTAGAACCTGTTTCCATCATCTCTGTCACCGTTCCCATTGTATAACCTTCTAGGTTTACGACTGAGCAACCAATTAAATCGTGCCAGTAATAATCGCCTTCTTCCAGTTCTGGGAAAACAGATAGATCTACACCAATTTCAACATTTGCTAAAATTTGTGCGGCTTCACGGTCATCAACGCCTTTTAATTTAACGATGATTTCGTGATTATGATGACGCCAGTTTTCTAATTCCGTTGGCTGCCATTCACCTTTAATTTTCAAAAACCAAGGTTGATACTCAAAAATGCTTTCAGCTTGTTCTGTTGATGAATAAATACGTAACCACCCACGAATACCGTAGGTTGAGCCTAATTTGCCCACAACTTCAATACGTTGTTGTTCCATATTTCTCACCTATCTTAGTTTAAGAACTAAATCAAAAAGCAAAATTATGCTGCTTTTTGAGCTTCTTTTACCAAGCTCGCAACACGATCAGAAAGTGATGCACCTTGACCAACCCAGTGGTTAACACGGTCTAGGTCGATACGAACACGTTCTGCGTTACCTTGTGCGATTGGGTTGAAGAAACCTACACGCTCAATGAAACGACCATCACGTGGTGAACGGCTGTCAGCTACTACGATTTGATAAAATGGGCGTTTTTTAGCTCCGCCACGAGATAAACGAATGGTTACCATAACCTTCCTCTAAATGTTTAATTACTAAAAGAATATTCTCAAACTCGAAAGTGATTTAAGAATATAGCTTACTTTTTTCTCTGTATATATAGACAAAAAGCCTGCAAATTTTATACTTTTTGAGCAAAATTGCAAGTTTTGGATGAGCATTCTAATATATACGTTATATTCTCTTGAAAAGGTAAACATTATCATTCACATACAATTTTGTTTTACGTATAATCTAAGAAACTCTCAAGCAGTTTTAGGTCAAGTTTAAGCGTTAAGCGGTATTTTACATTGATAAAATATCAGTTAAATGAGGTTTATTATGAAAATCGGTTTTCATTCTGTGTTACTTGGATTAGCGTCATGTATTGGCATTCAACAATCTGTGATAGCGAGTCCACCTTCGTCTTCTCACCAATCAATATCTACTGATTCAGCTGAGGCTTTAAAGCAACAATTTTCAATCGCTTTGGCTAAGCAAGAAAAGCAACAAATTTCGATTTTACAGAAAAAACTTACCGCACTTTTTTCTTTACCTCCTCAATTCCTAGATAATCAGATCCAAATAAGCGAAAAAATCCTCACTCGTATTTTTAAAACAGATAAAAATCTCACTCCTAAATTTCTCGATTATTTATACTTTGAGCCGATAAATACTGGTGATGCTAATTTAATTCAGGAGATGAAGAAAAACTTATTGGTGTCTTTTTTAGCGAATGAGCAGGCAAAAATTTATATTCGTCAAACAGATAATTCGGAGCAATTTGTTCAGGCTTTAATAGAACGAGGGGCAAAACCAGATCAAATCATATTATTGTCTTTGGATGCTAAAGGCATATTTCAAAAAATTATTGAACAGATACGTCAAGATTTTCCTAATCAAACAACTTTTTCTATTACCGAGAATCGAGTGAGTTTGATAACCCCTTCTTCAGAAATTAAGCCCCGCCTCGCTCTAGCTAATATGATGTTTGCTCGCCAATTTAAAGGTGTGGAGGTTGATGATTTTTCGTATTTAGATCAAGCACGTGAAAATCTTCAACACAATAACTATACTATTCGTTATAAGACTTTCCAAGCAATGCTTGAAGGCTTAAATTAATCCGTTTACTCACAAGGAGCCATTATGTTTTTATCTAAAAAATCAGTTACCTTTGCAGTTAGTGCGTTAGCAATGCTTTGCTCAGGTGCAACCTTTGCTAAAGAAGCGCCGCAAGCACATAAAGCTGTGGAGTTAAGTATCTTACATATTAACGACCACCATTCTTATTTGGAACCGCACGAAGCGAGAATTAATTTAAATGGTCAACAAACAAAGGTTGATATTGGCGGTTTTTCTGCTGTGAATGGAAAACTTTATGAGTTACGTAAAAAGTATAAAAATCCATTAGTGCTACATGCTGGTGATGCGATTACCGGTACGCTGTATTTCACCCTTTTTGGCGGTTCCGCTGATGCGGCTGTCATGAATGCTGGTAATTTCCATTATTTTACTTTGGGTAATCATGAATTTGACGCGGGCAATGAAGGTTTATTAAAACTACTCGAGCCATTAAAAATTCCAGTACTTTCAGCCAATGTTATTCCTGATAAAAATTCAATTTTATATAACAAATGGAAACCTTACGATATTTTCACTGTGGATGGAGAAAAAATTGCCATTATCGGTTTAGATACCGTGAATAAAACGGTTAATTCATCTTCACCAGGTAAGGATGTGAAGTTCTATGATGAAATTGCTACTGCACAAATTATGGCAAATGCGCTAAAACAACAAGGTATTAATAAAATCATCTTACTTTCACACGCAGGTAGTGAAAAAAATATCGAAATCGCTCAAAAAGTGAATGATATTGATGTGATCGTTACTGGCGATTCACATTATTTATACGGAAACGATGAATTACGTGGTTTAAAATTGCCAGTAATCTATGAATATCCGCTTGAATTTAAAAACCCGAATGGTGAACCGGTATTTGTAATGGAAGGTTGGGCTTATTCTGCTGTAGTGGGTGACTTAGGCGTGAAATTCAGTCCTGAAGGTATTGCGTCTATTACTCGTAAAATTCCTCATGTGTTAATGAGTTCTCATAAACTTCAAGTGAAAAATGCGGAAGGTAAATGGACTGAATTAACAGGCGATGAACGTAAAAAAGCACTTGATACTTTAAAATCAATGAAGAGTATTTCACTTGATGATCATGATGCAAAAACAGACATGCTTATTTCAAAATATAAAAGTGAAAAAGATCGTTTAGCACAAGAAATTGTTGGAGTCATCACTGGTTCTGCAATGCCGGGTGGTTCAGCGAACCGTATCCCAAATAAAGCAGGCTCTAATCCAGAAGGTTCTATCGCGACACGCTTTATTGCAGAAACAATGTATAACGAACTCAAAACAGTGGATTTAACTATTCAAAATGCAGGCGGTGTGCGTGCGGATATTTTACCGGGCAATGTAACCTTTAATGATGCTTATACTTTCTTACCTTTCGGGAATACGTTATATACCTATAAAATGGAAGGTTCGTTAGTGAAACAAGTGCTTGAAGATGCGATGCAATTTGCTTTAGTCGATGGCTCTACAGGAGCATTCCCTTATGGCGCAGGCATTCGTTACGAAGCGAATGAAACACCAAATGCGGAAGGTAAACGCTTAGTGAGCGTGGAAGTATTGAATAAACAAACCCAGCAATGGGAACCGATTGATGATAATAAACGTTATCTCGTTGGTACCAATGCTTATGTAGCTAGCGGTAAAGATGGGTACAAAACTTTTGGTAAATTATTTAACGATCCTAAATATGAAGGCGTTGATACATACTTGCCTGATGCGGAAAGTTTCATTAAATTTATGAAAAAACATCCGCACTTTGAGGCTTACACTTCATCAAATGTGAAATTTAATGCTTCAACTGATGCATTACCTAAAAAATAAAATTGAAAAATAGACTAAAAATAGCGCGTATTTAACGCGCTATTTTTGTTATGAGTTTGCTGCTTTAAGATGCCGTAGATGATTGAGAATCTTGATTATTCCACAACTGAATGCTTTCTCGTGGAAAATAAATTCCCTAGAAAGGTTGAAAAATAGGGTGGTTTATTGCGATAATCTAGACCATTTTTGGGGAGATCTTTCAAGTAGTCAAATTTGTTTTAGACTGTGTATTTTTGTTAGAAAGATCAATTTTTTATTTCACCTTTAATTTAATTAGAAAAGAACAATGGCGGAAAAACGTAATATTTTTTTAGTGGGACCAATGGGTGCGGGTAAAAGCACTATCGGTCGTCAGTTAGCACAACAGCTTAATATGGATTTTATTGATTCCGATGCCGTGATTGAAGAGCGTACTGGCGCGGACATTAGCTGGATTTTTGATTTGGAAGGTGAAGAAGGCTTCCGTAAGCGTGAAGAACGCATTATTAATGAGCTTACTCAAATGCAAGGCATTGTGCTTTCAACTGGTGGTGGCGCTGTGCTTTCTAAAGAGAGTCGTAATTATTTATCTGCACGCGGTATCGTGATTTATTTAGAAACAACAGTGGAAAAACAATTCCAACGTACTCAACGTGATAAAAAACGTCCATTGCTCCAAGATGCAGAGAATCCTCGTCAAGTATTGGAAGATTTAGCAAAAATTCGCAACCCACTTTATGAAGAAATTGCGGACATCACTTTGCCAACCGATGAGCAAAATGCCAAAGTAATGGTAAATCAAATTGTTGATTTAATTGATAATATGAATGGATTGAATGGTGCACTTTAAACACACCTAAGGATAAATTATGCTGTGCGTCAACGTGGAATTGCAAGAGCGTCGCTATCCTATTTTAATTGGTAGCGGATTGTTACAAGATGAACGTAGTTACCCGATTAAGCGTGGGGATCGCGTGATGATTGTAACGAATCCCACGGTTGCACAGTTTTATCTTGATACAGTCATCTATGCGTTAGAAAAACGTGGTTGCGTGGTCGATCATGTTTTATTGCCAGATGGCGAAAAATACAAAACGCTTGAATCTTTAAACTTAATTTTCACCGCACTTTTGCAAGGTAATCATGGCCGAGATACCACGATCATTGCATTGGGTGGCGGTGTAATTGGCGATGTTGCTGGCTTTGCTGCGGCAAGTTACCAGCGCGGTGTGCGTTTAATTCAAATTCCAACCACATTGCTTTCCCAAGTGGATTCTTCAGTGGGCGGTAAAACGGCGGTTAATCATGAATTAGGCAAAAATATGATTGGCGCGTTCTATCAGCCATCAATGGTTATTATTGATACGCTCACGCTTAATACCCTTCCTAAACGTGAAGTAAACGCGGGTCTTGCCGAAGTTATCAAATATGGCGCCATTTTAGATTACGAATTTTTTGAATGGCTAGAACAACATATTGATGAACTTGTCGCTTTGCATCCTGAGGCGCTTCAACATTGTATTTCTCGTTGTTGTCAAATTAAAGCGGATGTGGTCGCGAGAGATGAAACAGAAAAGGGTGACCGTGCATTGCTCAATCTTGGGCACACTTTTGGTCATGCCATTGAAACTCACTTAGGTTATGGAAACTGGCTTCATGGTGAAGCTGTTTCGACGGGAATGATGATGGCAGCGGCGCTTTCGGAAGAACTTGGCGATATTTCTATTGCAGATGTGTCTCGCCTTGAAAAATTACTTGCTCGTGCCAATTTGCCCACCGTATCACCGGATACGATGCAGCCGGAAGACTATTTACCGCATATGATGCGTGATAAAAAAGTTCTAGCGGGTAAATTGCGTCTGGTGCTACTCAAATCTCTAGGCCAAGCTTATGTGGCGAATGATACCGATCATACCCTCGTGTTAAACGCAATTCGTCGTTGTACTCAAACGGATTAAGATGTTACGTCCGAAAAAACAATCTTTAAAACCTAAGTTAAAACACCGTCCATTTTTAAAATGGGCGGGGGGGAAATTTCGTTTAACGGACGATATAAATAAAGCCTTCCCAAACAAAAAAAACTGCTTAATTGAGCCATTTGTGGGCGCTGGAGCAGTATTTCTTAATTCTAATTTTGAACGCTATATTTTGGCAGATATCAACCCTGATTTAATCAATCTATTCAATATTGTGAAAGAAAATGTAGAGGGTTATATCGAAGCTTGTAAGCCTATTTTCTTCGCTGATGATGCCAATACACCCGATTATTACTATACCAAACGTCGTCAATTTAATGCTTCAACGGATCCTTTTGAACGTTCGATTATTTTTTTATATTTGAACCGTTTTGGGTTTAACGGATTATGCCGTTATAACAGCAAAAATGAATTTAATGTGCCTTTTGGGGCTTATAAAACTCATTATTTCCCAGAAGATGAATTACGTTATTTCGCTCATAAAGCGCAAAGTGCGGTATTTTTATGCTGTGATTTTCAAAAGACTTTTGAACTGGCAGATAAAGATTCGGTGATTTATTGCGATCCGCCTTATGCTCCGCTACAACAAGAGACTAATTTTACTGGTTATGCGGGCAATGAGTTTGGTTTGATACAGCAACGTGTTTTGGCAGATTTAGCGAAATCTATACAAAAAGAAAAACAAATTCCGATATTGATCTCTAATCACGATACTAAATTTACGCGTGAAATTTACAATGGTGCTAAATTTAAACGGGTAAAAGTTCAACGTTCTATTAGTCAGAATTCAGAAAAACGCATAAAAGTGAAAGAATTGATTGCGATATTTGGTGCGCGTAAATAATAAAAATAAACCGCACTTTTGTTAGTCTTCGGTTAGATGACTGTTTTTCTTTAAATCATCCAGCGTATTAAAATTCTCGAAGTTGCCTTCTTCTTTCGTAAATTTTACTGAAATCCCGCCATTTTCTTTCATAAACTGCAAAAGGCGTCGTTCACCCGATGCTAAATAGTGTCGTAATTTTTCTTTTAGCTGAACAGACATCAAACAAAAAACGGGATGTTCACGTTCTTCATCGCAAGCATAGGTAATTAAAGTGCGGTCATTTTTAACCGTACTTTTGAGTTTATCTAAAAGATTAGTAGGGAAAAAAGGCGTATCGCAAGGCGTAAAAAGGATGAAGTCGCTTTTTGTTTTTTCTAGGGCTGTTAGCATGCCGCTCAATGGCCCTTGAAAATCGGGTAGTTCATCGGAAAAAATAGGAAAGCCAAATTTTGCATATTCTGTTTGATTTCGGTTAGCGTTAATCGAAATATCATGAACTTGTGGTTGCAAGCGATGAATAACATGTTGAATTAAAGATTGTTTACCTAAAATCTGTAATCCTTTATCTTGCCCGCCCATTCTGCGTGCTTTGCCACCAGCCAAAATTACCGCGCTTATTGTAATTGTCATATTTTAATCTATCGTTATTTCAAGTATCATTTGCCTATTTTTTACGATTAAAAAGGAAATAGCAATGAAATGTAAGCGTTTAAATGAAGTTTTGGAACTTTTACAGCCTTATTGGTCTAAAGACCCAGATTTGAGCTTAATGGAAATTTTGCAAAAAATTGCCCATGAATCAGGTTTTCAAAAGCCATTAAATGAATTAACTGATGAAGTGATTATTTATCAGTTAAAAATGGATGGTACAGATAAACATGAGCCAATTCCTGGTCTCAAAAAAGATTACGAAGAAGATTTTAAAACCGCATTGCTCCGTGCTCGCGGTATCATTAAATAAGAGGAAAGCAAATGAAAAAAGTATTACTTGCGTTAGGTTTAGGTATCAGCACGCTTATGTCTGTAAATAGTTTTGCCGCAGATTTACAAGAAGGCAAACAATATGTTCAAGTGAGTCAACAGGCTTCACAGCAAAAAGAAGTGATTGAGTTTTTCTCATTCTATTGCCCGCATTGTTATGCCTTTGAAATGGAATATAAAATTCCACAACAAGTCGCAGATACTTTACCAAAAGACGTGAAATTTAAACAATATCATGTGAATTTCTTAGGTCGCCAGTCTGAAAATTTAACGCGTGCTTGGGCGTTAGCAATGGCATTAGGTGCAGAAAGTAAAGTAAAGGCACCATTATTTGAAGCGGCTCAAAAGGATGCCTTGAAATCAATGGATGATATTCGAGCCATTTTCTTATCGAATGGTGTAACCGCCGAGCAATTTGATGGCGGCATTAATAGTTTTGCCGTGAATGGTTTGGTCAATAAACAAGTAAATGCCGCAGAACAATTTAAGGTGCGTGGCGTACCTGATTTTTATGTAAATGGAAAATTCCGCGTAAACCCTGAAGGGTTAAATTACGATGATTTCGTGAAAGATTATGTGCAAACCGTAAAAGGTTTATTGCAAAAATAACGAAAAATTGGTTTAATGCCTGCCCTATTTTGTAAATATTAATGAAAGAAGAGAGAATATTATGGCTGCAAGTTTTAGCGTAACGCGTCGTTTCTTTGACGATAAAAACTACCCACGTGGTTTTTCCCGTCACGGTGATTACACAATCAAGGAATCACAGGTGCTTGAGCAATATGGCCAAGCGTTCAAAGCATTAGACTTAGGGGAACGTGAGCCAGCGACTAAAGAAGAAAAAGATTTCGTCGCTTTTTGCCGTGGTGAGCGCGCAGCAGAGACTTTCTTTGAAAAAACTTGGAATAAATATCGTACTCGTATTAACACTAAAAAACGTGTTTACACCTTATCTGGTGATGTGAGTGAAGCTGCCTCTGGCGGTGAAGATTATTCCGGCGAATAAGAGACGTTAAATAAGGCAGGCGGAAGTCTGCCTTTTGTTTTTGATAGCTTGTGAAATCTCGCGTAATTCACGGCTGATAACTTTATTCTCCTATCTTTGTATGAACGATTCGTCTTCATACGCCCTATGAATACTAATTTCTATGCAATTACCGATTTCTCAATACAACGAACTGCTACAAAAAAAACTTGAAAAATTAACCGCACTTTTGTGCCCTTTCAATGCGCCTGATATTCAAGTTTTTGACTCTCCAACAAGTCATTATCGCATGCGTGCGGAGTTCCGTATTTGGCACGAGCAAGATGATTTTTACCATATTATGTTTGATCAAGCGACGTTGCAGCGTTATCGCGTGGATGAATTTCCAATCGCTAGCACGCTGATAAATCGCATGATGCAAACCTTATTACCTTTGTTAAAACAACAAGAAGTGCTACACAAAAAATTATTCCAAATTGATTACCTTAGCACTTTGAGTAATAAGATTATTGTGAGCTTGCTTTATCATAAAACACTCACTGAAGAATGGGAAAGTGCGGCTAAAAATCTAAAAGATTTACTCGAAAAGCAAGATTTTGATGTGCAAATAATCGGGCGTGCAAGTAAACAAAAAATCTGTTTTGAGCAAGATTATGTGGATGAAGTTTTACCTGTGAATGGCAGAAATTATGTTTATCGCCAAGTCGAGAATAGTTTTACCCAGCCAAACCCAATGGTAAACTGTAAAATGCTTGAATGGGCAATTGATTGTACCCAAAATAGCGAAGGCGATTTATTAGAACTTTACTGCGGAAACGGTAATTTTTCTATTGCACTTGCACAGAATTTCCGCAAGGTATTGGCAACAGAAATCGCCAAACCTTCCGTAGCCGCCGCACAGTTTAATATCGCTGAAAATAAAGTTGATAATTTACAAATTATCCGTATGTCGGCAGAGGAATTTACGCAGGCAATGAATGGGGTTCGAGCCTTTAACCGCTTGAAAGGGATTGATTTAAAATCTTACGAATGTAATACCATTTTTGTCGATCCACCTCGCGCAGGGCTTGATCCTGATACAGTGAAACTTGTACAAAATTACGATCGCATTTTGTATATTTCCTGTAATCCACATACGCTGTGCGATAATCTTATTGAACTATCAAAAACGCACCGTATTGAAAAAGCAGCGTTATTTGACCAATTCCCTTACACTGACCACATGGAAAGCGGCGTATGGCTCATTCGCAAGTAGGTATTCAACTAATTTCTGAATCTCCAGAAAAAACATTAGCAGAATTGACCGCACTTTGTGCTGAACATAACATTATTCATGATGAACAAAGCCCACTTGCACTTGTTCAAACCGATGAACGTTTAGAACTTCGTAAATTAGACGAACCTAAACTCGGGGCGGTTTATGTTGATTTTGTAGGTGGGACAATGGCTCACCGTCGTAAATTTGGTGGTGGTCGCGGTGAAGCTGTAGCGAAAGCAGTAGGGATTAAAGGTTCGGAATTGCCAACGATTATTGATGCCACAGCTGGTCTAGGACGTGACGCCTTTGTGCTAGCCTCTATTGGTTGCCAAGTTTGTTTAGTAGAACGTCATCCTGTTGTTTTTTTACTTCTGCAAGATGGTCTAAATCGTGCTTATCAAGATGAGGAAATCGGTGAGATGTTGCAACAAAATTTGCGCTTGCTGAATGTTCACCATATTAATGAACTTGATCCTAATAGCGATTATGCCGATGTGGTTTATCTCGATCCAATGTATCCACATAAACAAAAATCTGCACTAGTAAAAAAAGAAATGCGTGTATTCCAGCATTTAGTCGGGGCTGATTTAGATGCCGATGAATTACTTTTACCTGCACTACAACTCGCTAAAAAACGTGTGGTCGTGAAGCGTCCTGACTATGCAGAATTTCTTTGTGGAAAACAACCACACTTTAGCCGTGAAACGAAAAATCATCGCTTTGATATTTATATGGGAGAATCCCAATGCTAAGAGAAAGTGCCGTTGTTATTAGCTATGAAAATGGCATTGCCAAAGTGAAATGCCAATCCCAAAGTGCCTGTGGCCAATGTGCAGCTAAAAACAGTTGTGGAACATCAAGTCTTTCCGAATTAAACGGTAAACGTGGCGAGCATATTTTTTATGTGGACACATTAATGCCATTACGAGAAGGTCAAATTGTTGAAATTGGATTAGAAGAAAAGTCGATGTTGTTATCGGCATTATTGATGTATGTTGTACCGCTTTTGACCTTATTGATTGCGACGATGTTATCTGATTACATCAGCCACAATGAAATCTTGCGTGCAATTTTAATCTTTGGATTAACCGCACTTTCTTTCATTTTTGTAAAATCTTATAGCAGAAAATTAGGGCAACAAACAGAATTTCAGCCTGTTTTATTGCGCATATTATCTTAAGTTTTTATTCGCTTTTTATTATTGCTGGATCTAGATCGCAAGCTATAAAGCTAGTTGAGTAATTCTATTTTTATTTAAGCAAAATTTCTTTTTTATTTATCGGAGAAACTATGCCGAATTTATTTAAATTACCCATTGAGAAAAGTTCTTTAGAGGCTTGGTCAAAACTTAGTGATGATGTGGCAAAAGTTGCTATTCTAGCAATGCCTGTTATACTTTATGGCGAGCAACCGCTTTTCCTAAAAGGATTAAATATTAGTTTTTTGCTCATTATTGCTTATGCTTGCCTTGTGATGGGGCGTAAATTTCGTCAATTAGTGGAGGGAAAATAATATGTGGCTTGCTATAGGGCTTGACATTGTTGCTCTTCTTGCTATTGGCGGACTTATTTTTGCCAATTATGCAGCAAAACATTCTTAATTTATTAACCCCGATCTTTCGGGGTTTTCGGTATCTAAAGTGCGGTTATTTTTAAGGTTATTTTTATGAACAATCAGATTCCTTTATTTGGAATTACCGGTTATAGCGGTAGTGGTAAAACAACATTATTAGAAAAACTTATCCCAGAGCTTATCGCTCGTCACATTCGCGTTTCAGTGATTAAACATAGCCATCACAATATGCAAGTTGATAAAGAAGGCAAAGATAGTTGGCGTATGAAAGAGGTGGGTTCTTCTCAAGTCATTTTAGCGAATGATGAACGCTGGGCGATCATGACGGAAACGCCAAAACCTGTTTCATTGGATTATTTAGCGCAACAATTTGACCACACTTTAACGGATTTAGTGTTGGTGGAAGGCTTTAAACAAGAGCCTATTCCAAAGATTTTGCTTCACCGTCAAGAAATGGCAAAACCTTTACCCGAAATTGACGAATATGTTGTGGCGGTTGCTACTAATTATCTCCTTGAAATTGACCGCACTTTGTTGGATATTAACCGCATTCCGAAAATTGCCGATTTTATTGAAAATTGGTTGCACCATTTTCACGGAGCACGATGACTGAATCCAATGCTTATCGCGGTTTAGCTTGGGTAGCAGCAATGGCGCTTTTTATGCAGAGCCTAGATGCCACCATTCTTAATACTGCCTTACCGGCGATATCCTCCGATTTACATAAGCCCGCCTTTGAAATGCAAATGGCGATTATTGCTTATTCTTTAGCCGTTGCATTATTTATTCCTCTAACCGCGTGGTCCGCGGCAAAATTTGGGACATTAACCGTTTTTCGCGGTGCAGTTTTCACGTTTATTTTAGGTTCAGTTGCTTGTGCCGCGGCCCCTAATTTAGAAAGTTTAATCTTAGCCAGAGTGATTCAGGGGATAGGCGGTGCTTTTATGATGCCAGTGGCGCGTTTAGCTATTATTCAAGCTGTCCCTAAACAACAATTAGTTAATGCTTGGAATTTAATGGCAACTGCAGGTTTGATTGGGCCAATTCTAGGGCCTATTTTAGGTGGATGGTTAGTCATTCACGCCAGTTGGCACTGGATTTTTTTAATTAATATTCCAATTGGTGCACTAGGGATTTTGGCATCGGGCAGAGTGATGAGTAACATCAAAGGCGAAGCAGAGAAACTAGATTGGACAGGTTTTTTACTGTTTGCATTAGGGTTAGTTGGCATCACGCTTGATTTGGATTTACTCGGTGAAAGCCAGCATAGCCCAATTGCAACCTATAGCGTATTAGTTGTCGGTATTCTGTTACTCGTGGCTTATTGTAGCTATGCCAAAAACAATGAAGATGCCATTTTACCTTTATCCCTTTTCCGTACTCGTACATTTAGATTAGGCATTATTGCCAATATTTTTATCCGATTATCTGCATCTGGCGTTCCCTTTTTATTGCCTTTGATGTTTCAATTATCTTTCGGTTACAGTGCTGAAATGTCAGGCTGGCTATTAGCACCGATTGCGTTAATTTCTGTAATTTTGAAAATATTAATTGGACGAATTTTAAATCGTTGGGGCTATAAAACAACGTTAATTTCATCAGCACTTTTGATGGCGGGATCTGTGATTTCCATGGCTTGGTTGGATAAACAAAGTTCTCTGACTTGGATTATTTGTAATCTTATGTGGTACGGTGCTTGCATGTCGATAATTTTCACTTCAATTAATACGTTGACTGTAGGCGATCTTTCAAAACAACAGGCAGGCACAGGTTCTACAGTATTAAGTATTGTGCAGCAAGTTGGGATTGGATTTGGTATTGCCATTTCATCGATAATTCTAAATCTTTATAGACATTTCTTTAGCGCAAGTGATGGCTTACAACAGGCATTTAGCTATACTTTCTTAACCTCATCACTTTTTGCAATCGCCTTAGTTTGGTCACTTATGAAATTACATAAAAATGATGGTGATCATTTACGGAAGAATCCTTAGATTAATTTGTTATAATCCATAGAATTTTTTTATTTAAAAAAAGCGACATTTGCTTATATCTTATTAAACATTTATTTTAGATAGGATTTATCTAGCATCTTTGGTATATCACTATGCTCGAATAAATCTTTGCCAACAAAGTGAGGAACTATCATGAAGCTAAAAGCAACACTAACTCTTGCGGCTGCAACGCTTGTATTAGCAGCTTGCGATCAATCAGGTTCAGCAAATAAACCGACCGCACAATCTGAAACCAAATCTGCATCTAACAACACTTTCGTTTACTGTACAGCAAAAGCACCTTTAGGATTTAGCCCTGCACTTGTAATGGAGGGAACATCTTATAATGCCAGCTCACAACAAGTGTATAACCGCTTAGTTGAATTTAAAAAAGGCTCAACGGATATTGAACCGGCTTTAGCAGAAAGCTGGGAAATTAGCGATGATGGTTTAACTTACACATTTCATCTAAGAAAAGGTGTTAAATTCCATACAACAAAAGAATTTACCCCAACACGTGATTTTAATGCAGATGATGTTGTATTTTCATTCCAACGTCAGTTAGATCCAAATCATCCATATCACAATGTATCTAAGGGGACTTATCCATATTTCAAAGCAATGAAATTCCCTGAATTGTTAAAATCAGTGGAAAAACTAGATGACAACACAATTCGTATTACCTTGAACAAAAAAGATGCGACTTTCTTGGCAAGTTTAGGTATGGATTTTATTTCTATTTATTCCGCAGAATATGCTGATGCAATGCTGAAAGCAGGTAAGCCAGAAACAATTGATAATCGCCCAGTAGGGACTGGCCCATTTGTTTTTGTTGATTACAAAACAGATCAGGCAGCCCAGTATGTAGCAAACGAAAACTATTGGAAAGGTAGAACACCATTGGATCGTTTAGTTATCAATATTGTGCCAGATGCGACAACACGTTATGCAAAATTACAGGCTGGATCTTGTGATTTAATTTTATTCCCGAATGTAGCGGATTTAGTCAAAATGAAAACAGATCCAAAAGTACAACTTTTGGAACAAAAAGGTTTGAACGTGGCGTATATCGCATTCAATACCGAAAAAGCACCGTTTGATAATGTCAAAGTTCGTCAAGCACTGAACTACGCAGTGGATAAAAAAGCGATTATTGAAGCAGTTTACCAAGGCGCGGGTACACCAGCTAAAAATCCACTTCCTCCAACAATTTGGAGTTACAACGATGAAGTTCAAGATTATCCGTATGATCCAGAAAAAGCAAAACAACTTTTAGCAGAAGCGGGTTACCCAAATGGTTTTGAAACTGATTTTTGGATTCAACCTGTTGTACGAGCTTCTAACCCAAATCCAAAACGTATGGCTGAACTTATCATGGCGGACTGGGCTAAAGTTGGTGTAAAAACCAACCCTGTTACCTATGAATGGGCGGATTACCAAAAACGTGCGAAAGCAGGTGAGTTAACTGCTGGTATCTTTGGCTGGTCTGGTGATAATGGTGACCCTGATAACTTCTTATCTCCATTATTGGCAAGTTCAAATGCGGGTAATTCCAATATGGCTCGTTTTAAAAATCCAGAATTTGATGCATTACTAGATAAAGCAATCGGATTAACAAATAAGGAAGAACGCACCACACTTTATAAACAAGCGCAAGTCATCATTCATAATCAGGCACCTTGGATTCCAGTTGCGCACTCTGTAGGTTTTGCACCACTTAGTCCACGCGTAAAAGGCTATGTACAAAGCCCATTTGGCTATGATGCTTTCTATGGCGTGAGTGTAGACGGTAAATAATTAATACTATTTCAGTTCTTTTTGGGCCCTTATTTCGTAAGGGCCTTTTTATTTGAAATATTATTATTTTGTAAAAAATATGTTAAATATATTTTACTTGAGTATAATGCTCAGCATTATTCCCTACGGAAGATAATCTGTAGAATAATGAGATTAATCGTAAATATAAGGAACAAAAATGGATTTCAATAGAATTATTACTCACATGAATGATCATCACCAAGATGATATGGTTGCTCTTTGTAAAAAATTTGGTGGCGAAAAGGAAATCACGGATGTGACATTAGTTAATGTAGATTTTGGTGGTTTAGATTTTAAATATAATGGTGGAAAAACATTACGCGTGGAATTTCCACAACAAGCTGACGAAGGTTCAATTAAACAAGCAATCATCAATCTTTGTGTAGAAAATAAACCAGTTGCAAATTACGATCGTATCAAAGCTAAAATTGATGAATTTCGTCAAGAATTTAAAAGCTGTGTGCTTGCCACTTTAGATAAAGATGGCTTACCGATGGCATCTTATGCGCCAATTATTTCGCTTGATGGAAAATATTATATTTATATCAGTGCCATTGCAGAGCATTATGACAATTTAAAACGCAATCCAAATCAAGTGGAAGTGATGTTTTTAGAAGATGAAAATAAAGCGAAATCAATTATTGTGCGTACTCGCTTACGTTATAAAGCAAGTGCACGTTTTATTCCTCGTGAAGATCCAATTGTTGAAAAAGTTTTAGATAAATTAGCGGAAACGATGAATGATGTGGGCGGAATTAAAACGATTCGTGAATTTACTGATTTTGATTTATTTGAACTTACACTTGGAACAGGTCGTTTTGTGAGAGGTTTTGGCCAAGCTTATTTGATTGATGCTAATGGGGAAATTTCTCATATTGGTGTTAAAGGAAATCCACACGAAAAAGAAAGCGATAAATAATATCGTCTCTTAATGAAGATAAAGGGTTGAGTATAAATTTATACTCAACCCTTTTGTTTACGATAAATTCGAGTGAAATTGAAATTTCTTTATTTTTCACCGCACTTTATTTTCATTAAGGACAAGGTTTACTCACCATAATTTCAATAACCTGTCTGTCGATATGTTGCATACTTTTTGATGCAATAGCGCAGAGATTATCAATGGTTCGATCAAGATCGTGTTCGACAATACCTTCATTGCCAGTAACATGGGTCTCATCCATTGCCATAAGTACTGATTTATAGCCTGAAGCCACGCTGGTGGAGACTTTCATTGCACAGCTATTAGATGCACCATCGCAGATGATTCCGCTGATGTCACCAATCATACTACAAATCCCCATGCTCATGGTTTCAAATTTCCCTGTAAGCAAATAGGCGATACCTGCACAGCTTCCCATTGATGCAGTTGTTACTGCGCAAAGGGCAGAGAGTTTGGGCAATTTACTGTGGATATAAATGGCCATTAAGTGTGATAAGAAGAGCGCTCGGAGACGTTTTTCTTCACTCACGTTTAAATAATCGGCGACCACAACCACAGGCATAGTCGCGGCAATACCTTGGTTGCCAGAGCCTGAATTACTCATTGCTGGCAATGTAGCCCCGCCCATACGGGCATCGGAGGCTGCAGTGGTTTCGATTATAATTTTACTGAGTAAATCATCTGACATTAAGCCACTACCAACTTGTTTGCGTAGCGTTCTACCAATATGTAGGCCGTAATTTTCGCTCAATCCTTCGTTAGATAGTGCTCGATTGAGTGTGGCAGCTTGTTCGATAAAGCGAATTTTATCGAGATCAACTTCACAAGAAAATTCAAAAATTTCACGTGCGCTCACCTGCTTGAAAATATCATAAGGATCACAATCAGCGCATTCATCATGCTCTTTCTCAAAAATGATCTCGCCATTTTTTTCAATCAAAATGATGTTAGTGTGTTGATCTTGAATGGCGACTTTCACTCGGTCATTATCCGTAAACAACACAGCTTCTGAATATAAAATATGCTCGGTTTGATGAATATCCACATTAACGAGCTTTTTATCAAGCATCGCTTTAGCTTGGGAAACTTGCTCTGGCGTGATGTGCTTTAACACTTCTAACTCACCTTCAGGGTCACCGCCCAAAGCACCAATCGCTGCGGCAATTGGTAAGCCCACCATGCCCGTTCCTGGTACTGCAACGCCTAATCCATTTTTCATTAAGTTAGGAGACACTTTGGCTTCAATGCGTTCAGGTGTTTTTCCTAAATGTTTAGCCGCTGTTGCAGATGCAAGTGCCAGAGAAATAGGCTCTGTACATCCAAGTGCAGGAACAACATCGCGTTCTACAATTTGAATTAATGGTTTTTCGATTTCGTTGAGTCTTTCTTGATTCATAAAATTCTTTTTAAATACTGTCTTCTTTCTCTATGACTAATATGCGCGCTTCACCTTGTGGATGAGCAACATGTTCGGTACCGATACTCGCATAAAAAATATCACCCGTATGGAGCAATACGGCTTTCTTTAGGCCCTCTTCTTTGTAGCGCATTTCCACCGTACCATCCATCACCGCAAAGACTTCTTCACCGTCATTGATATGCCATTTGTAAGGTTTATTTGTCCAGTGAAGACGCACCGAAATACCATTCATATTGGTAATATCAAGGGCTCCCCAGGCACGTTCTGCCGTAAAGTGGCGACTTTGAATAACTTTATTCATGGCTAAATTCCTTAGTGCGCTTCATCCCAATTTTGTCCAACACCCACTTCCACAATCAACGGAACAACTAATTTCGCAGCGGCTTCCATGTGTTGTTTAATTTGCTCACGGAAAAATTCTACTTTTTCTGACCGCACTTCAAACACTAATTCATCGTGTACTTGCATAATCATTTCAATATCTGGATCGTGACGGATTACTTCGTCAAGCTTAATCATCGCTCGTTTAATAATATCCGCAGCCGTGCCTTGCATCGGTGCATTTATCGCTACGCGTTCTGCTCCTTTACGACGCATGGCATTGCTAGAATTAATATCAGGTAAATATAAACGGCGACCAAATAACGTTTCCACATAGCCTTGTTCTTTCGCTTTTTCACGGATATCGGTCATAAATTGCTGTACGCCAGGGTAGCGTTGGAAATATAAATCCATGTATTTTTGTGCATCAAGACGGGAAATACCAAGCTGGCGTGAAAGTCCAAAGGCGGACATTCCATAAATTAAGCCGAAATTAATTGCTTTAGCATTGCGACGTTGCTCGCTGGTGGCTTCATCTAATGATACACCGAAGATTTCAGCAGCCGTGGATCGGTGAATATCCTTGCCTTGAGAGAAGGAATTAATTAAGCCTTGATCGCCCGAAAGATGCGCCATAATGCGTAACTCAATTTGAGAATAGTCAGCGGCGACAATAGAATAACCCTCACGCGCGATAAATGCTTGTCGAATACGACGACCTTCTTCATTCCGAATTGGAATATTTTGTAAGTTTGGATCACTTGATGATAAACGTCCTGTCGCCGTCACCGCTTGATGATAAGAGGTATGCACTCGGCCTGTTTGTGAATTGACCATTTGAGGCAGTTTATCCGTGTAAGTGGATTTAAGTTTACTCAAGCCACGATGTTCGACCAAAATTTTTGGTAATTCGTGGCTATAAGCTAATTCTTCCAATACTTCTTCATTCGTTGATGGCGCACCTTTTGGTGTTTTTTGTAAAACAGGTAGCCCAAGTTTATCGAACAAAATTTCTTGTAATTGTTTTGTGGAGGCCAAATTAAATGGCTGACCCGCTAATGCGTAAGCTTGTTCTTCAAGTGCGGTTAATCTTGTGGCAATTTCGTTAGATTGTATAAAGAGGGCATCACTATCAATCAAAACGCCCGTACGTTCCATGCGAGAAAGCACATGGAGTAATGGTAATTCCATTGTTTTATACAATTCAACAAGCGTTGGTTCTTCTTGCAATTTTAACCATAGCGCTTGTTGTAACTTCATTGTCACATCTGCATCTTCTGCCGCGTATTCTGTGGCTTGTTCTAATGGAATTTGATTAAATGTCAGCTGGCCTTTTCCTTTTCCTGCAATGCTTTCAAATGCGATAGTCTCATGCCCTAAATAACGTTTAGCTAAATCATCCATATTATGACGACCCGTACTATTTAGCGTATAAGAAAGCAACATCGTATCAAATTCAACACCTCGTAATTCAATGCCATGACGGGCAAAAATACTTTCATCAAATTTAATGTTTTGTCCAATTTTGTGAATATCAGGATTTTCTAAAACGGGTTTGATAGCCACAAGTGCGGTCGATTTTTCGAGTGTTTTTGGTGCATCCAAATAATCCAATTGCAATGGTAAATAAGCGGCTTCGCCATTTTCAAGAGCAAAAGAGATACCTACTAAATTTGCAGACATATAATCAAGACTGTCTGTTTCAGTATCCACTGCAATGAGTTTTGCTGCATTGAGTTTTTCAATCCAGCGGGTTAAATCCGCTTGAGTGAGCAAGGTTTCATATTTTGTACGATCGATTTGAATTTTAGGCGTATTTTCCACCGCACTATTTTCCACAGAATTTTTAGCTGGTGAGGTCGCCTGATACTGGTTCATTTTCATAGGCTGTTCAGTGGTTTGGGTAATGGAGTCTGCGCCATTCATCACTTCATTAAGCCAGCGTTTAAATTCGTAGCGACCAAAATATTCAATGAGTTGATCGTTTTGACTTTCTCCAAGCAACAATTCATCTGTTGTCACGTTAAGTTCAACATCTGTTTTGATGGTTGCTAATGTATAAGAAAGATCTGCATTGGATTTTTCAGCCAGTAATTTTTCACCTAGTTTTTTTGCACCACGAATTGGCAATTCAGCTACTTTTTCAAGATTGGCATAAATTTCAGCCATACTTCCGATGCCTTGTAGTAAACCAAGTGCGGTTTTTTCTCCAACGCCAGCAACGCCCGGAATGTTATCTGCACTATCGCCCATGAGTGCTAGATAATCAATGATGAGTTCAGGTGGAATACCGTATTTTTCAATCACACCCTCGCGATCCAATAAGCTATTATTCATGGTGTTGATGAGCATAATATTGTCATCAACTAACTGTGCCATATCTTTATCGCCAGTACTAATGAGCACTTTTTTACCCAAACTAGATGCTTGTAGTGCGAGCGTACCGATCACATCATCAGCTTCAACCCCTTCCACCACTAAAAGTGGAATCCCCAATGCGCGAATCATATCGTGCAAAGGCTGAATTTGTTTGCGTAAATCATCAGGCATTGGTGGACGGTGAGATTTATATTGTTCAAACATTTCATCACGGAAAGTTTTTCCTTTTGCATCAAAAACAACAGCTATATGAGTGGGTTGTACTTGTGAGATGAGGCTTTTTAGCATATTTAACACGCCGTACATCGCACCCGTTGGCTCACCTGCGGCATTAGTTAAAGGAGGAAAGGCATGAAATGCACGATATAAATAAGAAGAACCATCTACTAATACAAGTGGATTTGTTGCAATTTGGGCCATAAAAATCTCGTTTTAAACTGAAAAATGCGGGCATTATAGCGTAATTTATGGTGATGAGCGAACGGCGGATTCAATGTAAAATTTGTGACGAACGTTTTTTGCTATGGCATAATATCAGCCACTCAAATATTTAATTTAAGGAAATCAAATGTCGTTAAAATTGGTCGAAATTTTAGTTTTGGGTCAGGTCTTGCGTTTAAACGTGCCCATTGAACAAGAAGAATTATTGCGCCAAGCTGCGCGTAATTTAGATATATTGGTTTCCGAAATGAAAGAAAAGACAGGCCTTATTCAGCTTGAGCGTGTGCTTTCGATTGTGGCGCTCAATTTGAGTTTTGAATTAAGCCAAGAAAAAAATAAAGCAGCTAAAATTGAAGAGGTATTGAGAACGGGTATCCAACAATTAGACCATTCGTTAGAAAATATTCGTGTAAATAAAGAACAATATTAAATTGTAAAGTGCGGTGAAATAGAGCTGAGATTTTTTCAAATTAAAAGATGTAGCTAATTCAGCGCAATTAGTTAAAAATTACTTAAGTCACCGCCATATTCTTTAGATTCTCCTCTCCAAGATCAATAAATACCTAAAACTAATTTGTGTTATCACACCTGTTTTGTCGTTTTATAATCAACTCATCAAAATTGATAAATAAATGCTAGTCAATACTGAGAATTTGGGCTAGTATAAACCCATAAGAATTACCTGGAGTGTTCGTCAGTAGGCTATGTCCCTGAGCCGATACTTTAAATCTTATAAATTGGTTTCCTATCGTTGGTGTGTAGGCTTAACCTTTGACTCGTTCATTGGGCTGAGAAACCTGAAAACGGTATCAACTGATTTCCTTGAACCGTCGGGTTCAAGGACTACCGCCCGCAGCGGCACTCTGGGTCCTATCTTCTCTTTTCATGTCTATGAATACTCAAAAACGCCAGCAAATCCGCGCTGAAATTCGAAAAATACGCGCAAATTTAACCGCACTTCAACAGCAAAAAGCTGAACAATCAGTGACTCAACAGGCGTTAAATCTTATCGACCAACGACAAGCCAAAAATATTGCATTATATTTTTCTTTTGATGGTGAAATTTCTACAAAGGCCTTAATCCAGTCCCTTTGGATGCAAAATAAAAATGTGTATTTGCCTATTTTACACCCTTTTACTAAACATCATTTATTGTTTTTACGCTATTTACCTGATACGCCAATGGAACAAAATCAGTTTGGTATTTGGGAGCCAAAGCTGAATGTTCAAAATGTTTTACCATTAGATGAACTGGATATTTTATTTACGCCGTTAGTGGCTTTTGATAAACAGGGAAATCGCCTTGGCATGGGCGGTGGATTTTATGATCGCACATTGCAGAATTGGCAAAATAAGTCTTTTATTCCTGTAGGTTTAGCGCATCAATGTCAGCAAGTAGAAAATCTTCCCACTGAGCATTGGGATGTCTCACTATTCGATATTTTGGTGGGCTGAAACCTATCATTAGATTTTTATTGATAGATAAAATCAAAAATATTTCATTTTTTCTCTTGAAATCTTTTCAAACGATCTTACTTAATTTAGGCAAACGGCGAAAGCCAAAACTAAATTGAGGAAAGTGTATGAACATTGAAAAATTTACGACAAAATTCCAAGACGCTTTAAGCGAAGCACAATCACTTGCTATCGGAAAAGATAATCAATTTATTGAACCAGTGCATTTATTGACCGCACTTTTAAATCAACAGGGCGGGTCCATTGCACCAATTTTAACTGCAAGTGGCGTAAATGTAACTTTATTGCGTAATGAATTAAAAACTGAACTAAATAAATTGCCACAGGTTATTGGCAATGGCGGTGATGTACAACTTTCACGCCAGCTCATTAATTTACTTAATCTATGTGATAAATTTGCACAGCAAAACCAAGATAAATTTATTTCAAGCGAATTGTTTTTGCTGGCAGCTTTAGAAGAACGTGGAATGATCAGCGATATTCTGAAAAAGTGCGGTGCGAAAAAAGAGCAAATTTCGCAAGCCATTCAGCAAATTAGAGGGGGACAAAACGTGAACGATCAAAATGCAGAAGAAAGCAGACAAGCATTAGAAAAATATACGATTGATTTAACCGCTCGTGCCGAAAGTGGCAAACTTGATCCTGTGATTGGACGTGATGAAGAAATTCGTCGAGCGATTCAAGTATTACAACGTCGTACCAAAAACAACCCAGTATTAATTGGTGAGCCCGGTGTGGGGAAAACGGCGATTGTAGAAGGTTTAGCACAACGTATTGTAAATGGCGAAGTGCCAGAAGGTTTGAAAAATAAACGCGTACTTTCATTAGATATGGGCGCATTAATTGCTGGGGCGAAATATCGTGGTGAATTTGAAGAACGTTTAAAAGCGGTACTCAATGAACTTTCGAAAGAAGAAGGTCGCGTTATCCTCTTTATTGATGAAATTCATACTATGGTTGGCGCAGGTAAAACCGATGGTGCGATGGATGCCAGTAACTTGTTAAAACCAAGTTTAGCTCGCGGTGAATTGCACTGTGTGGGCGCAACAACACTAGACGAATATCGTCAATATATCGAGAAAGATGCCGCACTTGAACGTCGTTTCCAAAAAGTCTTTGTGGATGAACCAAGTGTCGAAGATACGATTGCGATCTTACGTGGTTTGAAAGAACGCTATGAAATTCACCACCATGTAGATATTACTGACCCTGCGATTGTCGCTGCAGCAACGCTTTCACATCGTTATATTTCCGATCGTCAGTTACCAGATAAAGCGATTGATTTGATCGATGAAGCAGCGTCTAGCATTCGTATGGAAATAGATTCTAAACCTGAACCGCTTGATCGCCTTGAACGTCGTATTATCCAATTAAAATTGGAACAACAGGCGTTACAAAAAGAAGAAGACGAAGCAAGTCGCAAACGTTTAGAAATGTTAGAGAAAGAATTGGCTGACAAAGAACGTGAATATGTCGAACTTGAAGAAGTGTGGAAATCTGAAAAAGCAACGCTTTCTGGCTCTCAACATATTAAACAAGAGTTAGATACTGCAAAAACCGAACTAGAACAAGCTCGTCGTGCGGGTGATTTAGCTAAAATGTCTGAGTTGCAATATGGCCGTATCCCTGCTCTTGAAAAGCAACTTGAGCAAGCTGAAACCAGCGAAGGAAAAGAAATGACGCTTTTGCGCTATCGCGTCACAGATGAAGAAATCGCAGAAGTGCTTTCTAAAGCCACTGGCATTCCAGTATCAAAAATGATGGAAGGCGAGAAAGAAAAACTCTTGCGCATGGAAAATGAACTACATAAACGAGTGATTGGCCAAGAAGAAGCAGTTGATGCCGTCTCAAATGCAATTCGTCGTAGTCGTGCTGGTCTTTCCGATCCTAATCGCCCAATTGGTTCTTTCTTGTTCCTAGGGCCAACAGGCGTAGGTAAAACAGAGCTTTGCAAAACTTTGGCTAAATTCTTGTTTGATAGTGAAGATGCGATGGTACGCATTGATATGTCAGAGTTTATGGAAAAACACAGTGTCTCTCGCTTAGTTGGGGCACCTCCGGGTTATGTTGGTTATGAAGAAGGCGGTTATTTAACTGAAGCTGTTCGTCGTCGTCCGTATTCAGTGATCTTATTAGATGAAGTTGAAAAAGCCCATGCGGATGTGTTCAATATCTTATTACAGGTGTTGGATGATGGTCGTTTAACTGACGGGCAAGGTCGTACTGTGGACTTCCGTAACACCGTGGTGATTATGACCTCTAACTTGGGTTCTGATTTAATTCAGGGCAGCAAAGACGAAAGTTATAGCGAAATGAAGGCCTTAGTGATGTCTGTGGTGAGCCAGCATTTCCGTCCGGAATTTATCAACCGTATTGATGAGACAGTGGTATTCCATCCGCTTGGTAAAGAGAATATTCGTGCGATTGCAAATATTCAATTAGAGCGCTTAGCAAAACGTATGGAAACTCGTGGTTACGAATTGGTGTTTACCGATGCTTTATTAGATTTCATTGGTGAAGTGGGTTACGACCCAATTTATGGCGCGCGTCCATTGAAACGTGCAATTCAACAAGAGATCGAAAATAGCTTGGCACAACAAATTCTATCTGGTGCGTTATTACCTGGTAAGGTTGTTACTATTGATTACGCCAACGCAGAAGTTCAAGATAGACAATAGGTGTTAAAAAGTGCGGTAAATTTGAACTGAGTTCAAAAAAACTGGGATATTTACTTAAGGACTGATGACGATATTGTATCGTATTCAGTCCTTTTTAATTTCAGTTGAATTCGTTAGTGATTATAGTAATCCCAATAATCCTTTACTGTATTAACTATCTCCTTTTCTAGACATACTTTGGAATGATGCGATTTGTAGCCAAAATTAGACGATAAGCTATTATCAGATACGCCAGTCTTGGTCTGGATATAAAATGACTCAATTATCTTGTTTGCCCATAATAAAATCTGCACCTAAATTGTTGGTTTGTTTAGTCCAACTTTTGGAGGGATCACTTTACCAAACTTTACAATCTTTACATTCAATATAGATTATTTATGCTATGCTTTCCGAGAGTTAGTAAGATATTAATATGGGAAAAGTGCGGTAAAATTTAACCGCACTTTAATTGAATGGGAGAAAAACATGCTATCAAAAGAACGATTATCTCAACTTGTCGAAATGGAAAGTATTTTAGATGAGGCAAATGGTTTTCTTGCAGAGGCGGAGCAGTTTTTGGAAAAATGGCAGGCGTTTTTACCCAAGATGAAAAGCTTAGAACATTATTACTTCGAAGGGGATTGGCGAGAGGATTTCGAGGCTTACGAAAATGGCGAGGTACCGAAAGAGCAACCTTGTGGCGTACTTTCCGAAGACTTAGTTTTTAATGCCAGTGTTGCGCAACATAGCTTGGCGATTGAGTATTTGAAAGTGGTGACTAAAATTCTCGAACCAACGAAATAATTGCAACTAATAAATTAGAAATTGCATTATCTCATTTTGCTTGAATTTATAAAACAAAAGTTCTGTAAATTGATCTGCTAAAAAGGAATGTTTATTTAAGGAGTAGTAATGATAGTAATATCTTACTGTATCAATTATTTCCTCGCTACAGTTAAATTCTCAACTATAAAAACATTCCGTTTTTAATCGACCAAATAAACTTTCCATTTCCGCATTGTTTAGATAGTTTTCTTTTCTTGACATAGTTTGTATGTCATCGGTCGCTTATTTAGTCCAACTTTTAGGGCTGCAGATCAATTTACCTCACTTTGTGTATGATTAGTTTAGTTTTGTCGTTTGTTTTAAGAATAAATACCCAAGAGTTGCCGAAACCGTTGAACCGAGTAAGATTCCTAAACGAGAAAGCGTATTGACACTTTCTCCAGCATCCGCATTAAAAGCAAGGCTTGCTAAGAACATTGACATCGTAAAGCCGATACCACATAAAACTGCGACGGCAAAAATTTGTTTAAAATTGATTCCATCCGGTAATTTAGCTAATCCCAACTTAACGGAAATATAACTAAATCCGAAAACGCCGACTGGTTTACCTATAATTAAACCGCACGCAATAGCCAATAATAATGGCGATGAAATCATACTCACATCAATACCGTCAAAACTAACGCCTGCATTGGCAAATGCAAAGAGCGGTAAAATAACGAAGGATGACCAAGGCGCTAGAATGTGCTCAAAATCGTGTAATGGTCGTTCACCTTTTTTACCTTTTAATGGAATGCAAAAACCAATAATCACGCCAGCCAACGTCGCATGAACACCAGATTTTAAAACAGACGCCCATAAAATTGCTCCAACCACCATATAGGCGCAAAGCGCGCTAACTCTAAAGCGGTTTAATAAAACCAAAGTCAAAATAGAAATACCTGAGAAAATTAGAGCCTGCACACTTAATTCATGAGAGAAGAACAGCGCAATTACAACAATCGCGCCTAAGTCATCAATAATAGCGAGTGCGAGTAAAAAAATCTTTAGAGGCAATGGCACTTGCTTGCTCAATAATGCCATGATGCCAAGTGCAAAAGCGATATCTGTCGCCATAGGAATAGCCCAGCCATTTGCAAGGCTAGGATCCTGTTTTGCAATAAACCAATAAACCAATGCGGGCACGATCATTCCACCCACTGCAGCAATGGCAGGGAAAATAGCTTGTTGGTAGGAAGAAAGTGCACCTTCAAATAATTCTTTTTTAACTTCCATTCCCACTAACACAAAAAACACCGCCATAAAACCATCGTTAATCCAGTGGATTAAGGTTTTATTAATAGAGAAACTGCCAATTTGCAAACTGACTGGCAAATTCAAAAAATCATGATATTGACTGCTTAATGGCGAATTAGCCAGCAACATCGCTACTGCAGCAGAAAAAAGCAACAAAATACCACCAGCGGATTCTAATTTTAAAAAACGTTGAATCAGTTGTACCACGCAAACTCCTTCCAAAAATAAATAACAAAAAATTAACAGAGGCTGAATCCTAGCATATTTTTGCCCTCAAAGGGAAAAGTGCGGTCGATTTTGCAGGGATTTTTATCGAATTGTCGATAAGATTCTTCATATTGTGACGAAATTCACATTTTTAGTTTTACAGAATAGGGATTTTCTACACTTTGTAGTAGAATGCAGGCCTTTTTATTTTTAGAGTTAAAAAATTATGTTTTCACGTAAAGATATTATCGTTTTAGGAATGATGATCTTCGCCTTATTTTTAGGTGCAGGTAATATCATTTTTCCACCAATGGAAGGCTTTACTTCTGGACAACATTGGGCAGGAGCCTCCTTTGGTTTTGTATTAACTGGCGTTTTAATGCCTTTTATTACACTTGTTATTGTATCTATTTTAGGTCGTGGTGAAGAACTCACGAAAGATTTACCTAAATGGGCGGGCGCAGGTTTTCTTGTTATACTTTATCTAACCATTGGCTCTACCTTTGCAATGCCACGTATCACGAATGTTGCTTACGAAATGGCGTGGTTACCTTTAGGATTAGTGGAAGATAATAAGAGTGTTCGTTTCCTCTTTTCATTAATTTTCAACTTAATTGCGATGGGCTTTATGATTCGCCCAAATACCATTATTTCAAGTGTTGGTAAATTCATGACACCTGCATTGCTTGTGTTATTAGTTGCTGTAGCCGTCACTGTCTTCATTTCACCTTTATCTGAAATTCAAGCGCCAAGTAAAGCGTATGAAAATGGCCATTCTTTATTAATCGGCTTAATCAGTGGTTATCAAACCATGGATGTACTCGCAGCCATTGCTTTCGGTGGAATCGTCGCTCGCGCACTTGCCGCAAAAAATGTAACTGAACCCAAAGATATCGTTAAATACACTATCTCAGCCGGATTTGTTTCAGTCATTCTACTTGCGGGTTTATATTTTTCGCTTTTCTATCTAGGTGCGACTAGTGCTGCAGTTGCAGAAGGTGCAACTAATGGCGGACAAATTTTCTCTCGTTATGTAAATGTCTTATTCGGTTCTGCTGGGACTTGGATTATGGCGGGTATTATTGTATTAGCGAGCTTAACAACCCTTGTTGGTGTAACGAGTGCTGCCGCTGACTATTTTTCAAAATTCTCTGTGCGTTTTTCTTATCCGTTTTGGGTCGCACTTTTTACCGCAATGACAATCACTGTTTCACAATATGGTTTAACGGATCTACTTCGCATAACGATCCCAGCTTTGTTATTAATTTATCCAGTAGCTATTGTGCTTGTATTATTGCAATTCTTACGCAAAAAACTTCCATCAATAAAATTTACATACAACAGCACATTAATCGTAACTGTTTGTTTTAGTTTATGTGACAGCTTAAATAACGTTAAAATGTTACCAGAAAGCATTAATTCATTATTGGAACACTTCCCTCTTTCATCTGAAGGAATGGCTTGGTTGGTTCCGACTTTAGTGATGTTAGTTGCAAGCATTTTAATTGGAAAAGCATTGCGTAAAACCCATTCTTAATATCACAAGGTGTTTTATTTATCCTTCAACACTCTCAATGGTTGCATATCACTATTGCCTACAATCACTCGACTCGAATCAGAACGTAGGCAAGTTCCACCATAATGCCCCCCCACGGTAAAAGTGCAGACTTGCAAATATTGCTCTTCCACTTGTGGTAAGCACCAAAGTTGTTGATAAATACTATCTTGCTGACCAAACTGTCCATCGGTTGTGTCTAGCATCGAATTATTTTCACCAATCAATTTAACGTTATCACCTCGGCGACCTGCAATTGGTTTTTGTGCATAGCCATTTTGAATTAAGTTTGGTGTGAGATGAAAACTTGCCTCTAACAAATAACGATGATTAGGGAATAAAGACCAAAGCACCGGTAAAATTGCTTTATTGCTTGGAATTGCCGTCCAAAGCGGTTCATAAACCAACACTTCAGGGCGAAGTAGTACGTCAATTAACCGCACTTTATCTTCAGGATAACCTGTGCGAATAGGTGGAGCGACTTCCATTCCTGTTGTATCTTCACGAAGTTGTTCTAGCATGGTCTCCCATGCCCAGGTTTTCCAAACGGTTTGAACTTGGTTATTTTCATCATCAATCAGGCGGCCACGATTATCCCAATGTAAGCCTTCTGTTCCATGAATAATTTTGGCTTGAAATCCCGCTTGTACCAATGCTTGTTGCATAAACATGGCATGATAATCTTCTTCATCATCGTGATCTTGCAGAATATGAACTAATTTTGAGGCTTGACTATGTTGCCAACAATCAGCCAATGCATTACGCAAACCATCGGATGGATTTTCCCCCAATACACAATCAGCTTGTTTTGCCCAGCGATTCATAATATCGCCTGCTTCAGCATGGCAAGAAGCTGAGTCGGCATTATATTCATAGACTTTCAAACCTCGTTCACTCATACAGAAATCTAAACGACCAGTAATCGTCTGATAACGGCGATTTTGCCAAGAAAGTCTTAAGCGTGGCCAAAGGAGCTTCGGAATATTGAAATACTGCAATAGGTTATCATCTTTGAGTACCTTATCTGTCGCATGTAAATACATTAAATGCAGTTCGTTCGTGGCGTGAATTAATTCCTGTTGAGCACTTTCAGACATAGCGAAATAGCGATATTGATCAGAATGACTTACTTTATGTCCGCCCATCGCCTTGATATAAGCCGTATCAAATGGTTCATTTTCATTTAACCATTTCCCACTAAATTGCCCATGATTATCAACATGATGAGCTTGTAACCGAAGTGCGGTTGATTTTGGAAAAGGTTGAGGTTCTGAAAATTCAGTATCGTTCGTTTGAATCATCCAACCAAGAATTTTAGTATCATTAAAAGTATCCTGTAAAAAATATCCTTGTTCTGAAACAATCATCGGCAATTCACGCGTCCATTGCTGACCACTTGGCAAGCGGGAATGAATCACATTTTGCTCGGCGATTCGAATTCTATCAGCCAATACCTCAGTGATAATTGCCACATGCCCCGTGTGTTTAAATTCGCCCCCTTCTTGCCAAATTAATAAGGAACCTGCTTGAGGTTTACGTTTGCAACCATTAGCAAATGCCTGCAAGGGCAACAAGGCATCGTTCACTACTTGGCGTAAAAAACGTAAAGAAAAGATCTCATACGCCATACCGACATCAGCAAACACGACGCCATGATTGAGATATAGATAACGACGTGCAAATTCCACACACTGCCATTTATAGCCCATATATTCTCGCCCTAGATAACTCCGAAATGCAGCATCATTTGGGAACTCTTTATCATCCGCAGTATTGTAATCTGAGGAATAAATTGCCACGCCACCAGGCGCATATCCAAGTAAGCTACCAAAAGGATCGTGGGTAATGATATTGGCTGAACGTTCTGTCATCGTATCTTCCGAGTAAAAAATAAACGGAGTTAGTATAGATCTTTTATTTTCATTACGACAATCAATAAAAATTTTACCGCACTTTCTTCCTACCAAATTTTTGATTTATCTCATCTTTTCATCAAAACATTCTTTACCATTTAACTTCTTAGATTAAAATGAACATGCTTTTCGAGTATTCGAGAGTACACAATTTAGTTTAACTTTAGATATCACAAGGGTTTCATTATGAAAGGATCAAAATGGCCTGTGGTTGCAGGTGCTGCACTTGGTATCATCGCTCCACTACTTACTTATAGCGGAAATCCTGGCAATATGGGATTTTGCGCGGCCTGTTTCTTACGCGATACAGCTGGCTCCATTGGCTTACATCAAGCCGCTCCACTTCAATATATTCGCCCAGAACTCATCGGATTAATATTCGGTGCATTAGTGAGTGCGTTATTTGCAAAAGAATTCCGAGCTCGTGGTGGTTCATCACCATTTATTCGTTTAATTTTAGGGGCATTTGCCATGATTGGTGCCCTAACATTCTTAGGTTGTCCATGGCGTGCATATTTGCGTTTAGGAGGCGGAGATTTATCTGCGATTGCAGGTATAGTCGGTTTATTTGTCGGCGTACTAGTCGGAATTTTCTTTAGCAATCGAGGATTTTCGCTCGGCAAAGCAAAAGAACAAGCTCCTATTACAGGCTGGATTTCTGTGATTATCGCGGGTTTATTACTTATTGGCGTTATCACACAATTTAGTTTTGGCGAAGGCTTACCCCTTTATTTCTCACAAAAAGGCCCCGGCGCACAACATGCATTTTGGGCATTATCTTTAGCAGGCGGGTTAATCATAGGCGTATTAATGCAAAAATCACGTTTCTGCTCAATTGGCGCATTTCGCAATTTCATTCTATTCCGTGATTCTTCATTATTGAATGGGGTCATCGCTTTAGTGGTATTTGCTGCTATTACCAATGCTTTACTTGGCCAATTCCATTTAGGGTTTGAACAACAACCTGGTGCACATAATCAATATCTTTGGAACTTCCTCGGCATGGCACTTTGCGGATTATGCTTCGCCCTTGGCGGTGGTTGCCCAGGCAAACATTTAGTTCATCTTGGTGAAGGCGATAACGACTCCGCCATTTTTGTGCTTGGTATGATTTTAGGTGCAGCCGCTGCACATCGTTTAAGCCTTGCTGCTTCAGGCTCTGGCATTGGTGAATTCACGCCTTACGCTTTAGTTCTTGGATTTATATTCTGCGCCTATATTGGCTTTACCAAAAAATCGGCTTAATTCACTTTCTATCTGCACTCATCACGAGTGCAGATTTTCTTTTCCTTGCATTATCCCCCTTACAGTGTCAAACTCTCCGCACTTTTTAAAACTGTAAAAAATAATGACAAAAAAACGTAAAAACTTAATTAACCAAGATCCGCATTACAAACGAGAATTGGAAAAATACAGCAATCCAATCCCGAGCCGTGAATTTATTTTAAGCGTTATTCGAGACAATAATACACCGATGAATCGGGATGAAATTTTGACCGCACTTTCCATTCGAAATGAAGATCAAATAGAAGCGATGCGTCGCCGGTTACGAGCGATGGAAAATGACGGCCAATTAGTGTTCACCAAACGTAAACGCTATGCCTTGCCAGAAAAATTAGATTTATTTAAAGGCACTGTAATTGGTCATCGCGAAGGTTTTGGTTTTTTACAGGTCGATGGCAAAAAGGATGATTTATTCATTCCAAACCATCAAATGCAAAGAGTCATGCATGGAGATTTTGTCTTAGCTCAGCCTGCTGGATTAGATCGTCGTGGTCGCCGTGAAGTGAGAATTGTACGCGTATTAGAAAGTCGTAAAAAACAAATTGTGGGTCGGTTTTTCTTAGAAAACGGTTTTAGCTATGTCGTGCCTGATGACAGTAGAATTGGCCGAGATATTCTCGTGCCAAATGAACATCGTAATGGTGCTCGAATGGGACAAGTTGTCGTTGTCGAATTGCAAGAACGTTCTGCCAGTTTTAACCAGCCAATTGGCGTGATCACTGAAATTCTAGGCGATAACATGGCGAAAGGAATGGAAGTGGAAATCGCCTTGCGTAACCACGATATTCCCCATAAGTTTCCAAGTGCGGTGGAAAAATACGTAAAAAAATTCACTGAAGAAGTCCCTGAAGAAGCCAAAAAAGGCCGTGTGGATTTACGCAATTTACCGCTTGTGACCATTGATGGTGAAGATGCTCGCGATTTTGACGATGCCGTTTATTGTGAAAAACACGGCAAGGGCTGGAAACTTTGGGTAGCGATTGCGGATGTCAGTTATTACGTACGTTTACGTTCCGCTTTGGATGTAGAAGCGCATAATCGTGGTAACTCGGTCTATTTTCCGAACAGAGTTGTACCAATGCTACCTGAAATTTTATCGAATGGCTTATGCTCTCTTAACCCTCAAGTGGATCGTTTGTGTATGGTGTGTGAGATGCAAATTTCAGCCAAAGGTAAGCTCACAGATTATCGCTTTTATGAAGCGGTGATGAATTCTCACGCCCGCCTCACTTATACCAAAGTAGCCCAAATGCTTGAAGGCGATGAAGAATTACGCACTCGTTATTCTACGCTGGTGCCTCATTTAGAAGAACTTTATAAACTCTATCAAGCGTTGCTTGGTGCGCGTCATCAACGTGGTGCGATCGATTTTGAAACCATTGAAACTAAGTTTATTTTCAATGCAATGGGGAGAATTGACCGTATTGAACCAGTTGTTCGTAATGATGCCCACAAAATCATTGAGGAATGTATGATTCTTGCGAATATCGCAGCAGCCAATTTTATGGAAAAACATAAAGAGCCAGCGTTATATCGTATTCATGCCACCCCGAGCGAAGAAAAATTAACATCTTTCCGCACTTTCTTAAGTGAGTTTGGTTTAACTTTAGAAGGTGGCTTAAAACCAACCACAAAAGATTATGCTGCTCTCTTAGAAAAAGTTAAAGAACGACCTGATCATGAACTTATTCAAACAATGTTGCTACGTTCATTAAGCCAAGCTGTCTATCACGCTGATAATATCGGGCACTTTGGTTTGGCTTTGGAAGAGTATGCACACTTTACTTCACCAATTCGCCGTTATCCAGACTTAACACTTCATCGAGGCATCAAGTATTTACTCGCTAAAGAACAAGGCGCAAAACGTAAAACAACTGATACTGGCGGTTATCATTACTCTTTTGATGAAATGGATTTACTTGGCAATCACTGTTCAATGACCGAACGCCGTGCTGACGACGCAACGCGTGAAGTGGCAGATTGGCTAAAATGTGAATATATGCAAGATCATGTCGGCGGTGAATTTAGCGGTGTTATTTCATCTGTGACGGGATTTGGTTTATTTGTACGCTTAGATGATTTATTCATCGATGGTTTAGTCCATATTTCTACCTTAGAAAATGATTATTACCAATTCGATGCGGCAAAACAGCGTCTAATCGGTGAGAATAGCGGAATGCAATATCGCTTAGGCGATAAAGTTCGCATCAAAGTTGAAGCAGTACATTTAGAAAATAAAATGGTCGATTTCTCGCTGATAGGGAGTGAACGTAAGCCTCGTCGTGCTGGAAAAACCGCGAAAGAAAAAGCCAAGAAAGTCTTTAAAGAACTACCGTCTAAAGCATCCAAAAAACGAAAAAGTGCGGTAAAAAAGAAAGAAGTTTCGAAGAAAACATCTAGAAAACGAAAATAATTCACTTCCCATTATGGAATGAATTAAAAATTCAAATAAGAAAAAGAGAAATTTATGTCAGAACAAATCTACGGCATTCATGCTGTTAATAGTATTTTAACTCATTCACCAGAACGTTTAATTGAAGTCTTCGTACTTAAAGGCCGTGAAGATAAACGTCTACAGCCACTCTTAAACGAGCTTTATTCCCTAGGAATTGGTGTGCAATTCGTTAATCGACAAACCCTTGATAAAAAAGCCGATGGAGAGGTTCATCAAGGTGTCATTGCTCGAGTACAAGCGGCAAAAGAACTTAATGAAAATGATCTTGATGAAGTTCTTGCGAATAAACAAAATTCGCTTTTATTAGTTTTAGATGGCGTGACGGATCCACACAACTTGGGAGCATGTTTGCGAACAGCTGATGCAGCGGGCGCAGCAGCCGTGATCGTACCAAAAGATAAATCGGCACAATTAACATCTATCGCGCGTAAAGTTGCTTGTGGTGCAGCAGAAACCGTGCCGTTAATTCGTGTAACCAATCTTTCTCGCACACTACGCGATTTACAGCAAAATCATAATATTTGGGTGGTTGGCACTGCTGGCGAAGCCACTGAAACCATTTATCAAAGCAAACTGACAGGGCCACTAGCACTTGTTATGGGAGCTGAAGGCGAAGGAATGCGTCGTTTAACGCGTGAACATTGCGATCAACTGATTAGCATTCCAATGGCTGGTTCAGTTTCATCATTAAATGTATCTGTCGCAACAGGGGTATGTTTATTTGAAATTGTGCGTCAGCGTTTAGGTTCATAAGAAGAGTGCGGTAAATTTGCTTTGACCTCAAAAACTAAATTATTTACTTGAGGACTGATGACGATATTGTATCGAACCCAGTCCTTTTAATTTCAGTTAAATTTATCGGTAATTATTTAGCTCCACTTTGTGGGAGAAGAGCAAAATTTACCGCACTTGTTCTATAAGATAATTCCACTATCTGCTTTGGTAAAATTCATTACAAATAAACTTTTATAAGTTCTTACATGAAATTCGCCAGTCAATACTCGACGTGTGAATGCGTGATAGCTTTCCATATCTTTTGCATGGAGTAGCAACATAAAATCATAGTCACCTGAGATTTCGTAACAGCTCACCACTTCGTCTTCTTGGCGCATTTTTCGTTCAAATTGCTCTTGATAATAAGAGTGTTGATTGTCCATTTCAACCATAACAAACACGCTAATCGTACGCCCAACGGCTTTTGGGGAAACTACCGCAACTCGTTTTGTAATAACTCCCGAATCAGTTAATGCTTGTACACGTCGTTGACAGGTTGCAACAGAACTATTCACTTTTTCTGACAATTCTTTTAACGGAATCATGGCATCTTGTTGTAATACATTCAAAATATGACGATCTAATTTATCCAGTGTTTGCATAAGATAATTTCTCAAAAATGTAATAATTGGGAAAAATATTATCACAATAAAAATAAAGTTGAGATTTTTTATTGTCTTGGGATTTTATAATAATCATATTGATGAGATGAGGTCCAAGATGAAAGTAGTCACTCAAGGCGTATTATTGTGCATTTTTTCACAATGTTTATTTGGCATATTGTATTTATTTAGCATATGGCTCCAACCACTTAGCGGAACGGATGTTTTTGCGTGGCGTATGTTAACCATGATCTTTGGGTTACTTTTAATTTTATTCCCGACTATTGGTTGCCGCTCTCTTTTGTCTCTTATTACGACAACTTTAGGAAAAAGTTGGATGCGTTGGGTTTTATTTTTACTGGGGACATTAGATGCGGGAAGTCAATTCTGGCTCTTTATGTGGGCTCCGCTCAATGGCGAAGGGGTAAATATTGCGATGGGATATTTCCTTTTTCCGCTGATTATGGCTGTTTTAGGATGGGTTTGGTTAAAAGAACGCTTATCACTTATTCAGAAAATCGCACTTTTACTGGCTGCCTGCGGTGTTGCACATGAATTATGGCACACTCAAAGTTTTTCATGGACAAGCTTGTGGGTTTGTACGGTTTATCCATTTTATTATCTAAGCCGTAAATTGATGAAAATCCCTGCCCTACAAGGGATTACATTGGATATTATTTTAATTTCGATTCCTTGCGTTATTCATATTCTTTATCAAAGTACGACGCTTTCTTTAGTTACGCAAGAATATCGTTATTGGTTATTGCTACCAGCACTTGGCATGGTGAGTGCGATTTCGCTTTCAGCCAACTTAAAATCAAGCCAACAAATTCCAGTCAGTATTTTTGCGGTGTTGAGTTATATCGAACCCATATTGCTTTTTTTAATAGCTGTCTTTGTGCTGGATAATCAAATAACCACAAGCGACTATTTTACCTATGTGCCTATTTGGTTAAGTCTCATTGTGATTGGCATAGAAGGGCTTTTAAACAAAAATAAAGTGCGGTGAAAATTAACCGCACTTATTAAAGTTACTGAAATAATTAGAACGTATCTGAAAAAGTGCTTTTTTACTCCCACTCGATAGTGGCTGGTGGTTTTCCGCTAATGTCATACACCACGCGGGAAATGCCGTTCACTTCGTTGATGATGCGGTTAGACACTTTGCCTAATAAATCATAAGGCAGGTGCGCCCAATGTGCGGTCATAAAATCGATGGTTTCTACTGCACGTAGTGAGATAACCCAATCGTATTTACGGCCATCGCCCATCACACCTACAGATTTCACAGGTAAGAATACGCTGAAGGCTTGGCTGGTTTTTTTATACCAACCGCTATTGCGCAATTCTTCGATAAAGATTGCATCTGCACGGCGTAATAAATCGCAGTATTCTTTTTTCACTTCGCCTAATACACGGACGCCTAAACCTGGACCAGGGAATGGGTGGCGGTTGATCATTTCAGCCGGTAAGCCTAATGCTAAACCGATTTTACGTACTTCATCTTTAAATAATTCACGTAAAGGTTCAACTAAGCCAAGTTTCATATAGTCTGGTAAGCCACCTACGTTGTGGTGTGATTTAATCACATGTGCTTTACCGGTTTTGCTTGCTGCAGATTCGATCACGTCAGGGTAGATCGTACCTTGTGCCAACCATTTCACATTAGTGAGTTTTTTCGATTCATCATCAAATACATCTACGAATACTTTACCAATAATTTTACGTTTCGCTTCAGGATCTGATACGCCTGCAAGTTCACCTAAGAAACGGCTTTCTGCATCAACACGGGTAATGTTCAAGCCGAATTTATCGCCAAACATTTCCATGACTTGATCGCCTTCGTGTAAGCGGAGTAAACCGTTATCCACGAATACACAGTGTAAGTTTTTGCCGATAGCACGGTGTAAAAGTAATGCAACCACAGAAGAGTCCACACCACCAGATAAACCTAAAATCACTTCATCATCGCCCACTTGCTCTTTAATGCGAGCAACGGCATCTTCGATAATGTTTTCTGCAGTCCATTTGGTTTCGCAACCACAAATGTTCACCACGAAATTCATCAATAATTCCAAACCTTTTTTGGTATGGGTTACTTCAGGGTGGAATTGTACGCCGTAGAAACGACGATTTTCGTCAGACATTGCCGCAATTGGGCAGGTTGGAGTCGTACCAGTAACTTGGAAGTTTTCAGGTAAACGCGTTACTTTATCGCCATGGCTCATCCATACATCCAATTTGCTATCGCCATCATTTAAATGAGCGAAAAGTGCGGTCGGATTATCCATTAAAACAGAAGCATAGCCGAATTCACGATGTTCAGAGGTTTCAGTTAAACCACCAAGTTGCATCGCCATGGTTTGCATGCCGTAACAAATACCTAATACAGGCACGCCTGCGTTAAATACATATTCAGGCGCTCGTGGGCTGTTTTCTTCAGTGGTGCTTTCAGGACCACCAGAAAGAATAATACCGTCTGGATTAAATTCACGGATTTGTTCTTCAGTCACATCCCACGCCCAAAGTTCGCAGTACACACCGATTTCACGCACACGACGCGCAATCAGCTGAGTATATTGTGAACCAAAGTCGAGGATCAGAATTTTATGGTTGTGGATATTTGTCATTTATAATGCTCTTATTATTGATAGTATAGACGGTCAATTTTCTCCAAAATTTTGCAAAAATCAACCGCACTTTAAAACAACAAAAGGTGGGCTAAAGCCCACCTTACGGATTAGCCCATACGATAGTTTGGCGCTTCTTTAGTAATGGTTACGTCATGAACGTGGCTTTCTTTAATACCTGCACCACTGATGCGAACGAATTCTGCTTTTGTACGTAATTCTTCGATGGTTGCACAGCCAGTTAAGCCCATGCAAGAACGTAAGCCACCCATTTGTTGGTGGATGATTTCTTTTAAGTAACCTTTGTATGGAATACGGCCTTCGATACCTTCTGGTACGAGTTTGTCTGCTGCGTTATCAGATTGGAAGTAACGGTCTGAAGAGCCTTTCGCCATTGCACCTAATGAACCCATACCACGGTAAGATTTAAATGCACGACCTTGATAAAGTTCGATTTCACCTGGCGCTTCTTCAGTACCGGCAAACATAGAACCAACCATTACACAGCTTGCGCCTGCAGCGATAGCTTTTGCAATATCACCAGAGAAACGGATACCGCCGTCAGCAATAACTGGAATACCACGATCTTTTAATGCCGCAGCGGCATCTGCGATAGCCGTGATTTGTGGAACACCAACACCCGTCACGATACGAGTGGTACAAATAGAGCCAGGGCCGATACCTACTTTCACTGCGCTTGCGCCTGCGTCTGCAAGTGCGATTGCACCTTCAGCTGTTGCTACGTTACCCGCAACGATAGGCAAGTTTGGATATTTTGCGCGAGTTTCACGAACGCGTTGTAATACGCCTTCGGAATGACCGTGGGAAGAGTCGATTAACAATACATCTACGCCCGCTTTTACTAATGCGTCGATACGTTCTTCGTTGCCTGGGCCAGCACCTACTGCTGCACCTACGCGTAAACGACCGAATTCATCTTTACATGCATTTGGTTTTTGTTCCGCTTTTTGGAAGTCTTTAACGGTGATCATGCCTTTTAATTTGAATGCATCATCTACTACAAGTACTTTCTCTACACGGTTTTGATGCATTAATTCTAAAATTGTTTCACGGCTTGCACCTTCTTTTACGGTGACTAAGTCTTCTTTTTTCGTCATTAATTGTGAAACAGTTTTGCTTAAATCTTTTACGAAACGCGTGTCACGGCCAGTGATGATACCGATTAAGTTATTTTCACTGTCCACAACAGGGTAGCCTGCGAAGCCGTTTTTCTTTACCATTTCAGCAAGTGCTGCAAGGGTTAAATCAGGCGAAACAGTTACAGGTTCAGATACGATACCACTTTCAAATTTTTTCACTTTACGAACACGATCCGCTTGGCGTTCGATCGTCATATTTTTGTGAATAAAGCCGATGCCACCTTCTTGTGCTAAAGAGATCGCTAATTTGGTTTCTGTGACAGTATCCATCGCGGCAGAAAGCATAGGAATATTTAAGCGAATTTCTTTGGTGAGTTGAGTTGAGAGGTTAGCTGTGTTCGGAAGAACAGTTGAATGAGCGGGGACGAGTAGAACGTCGTCAAAAGTCAGAGCTTCTTGTTTAATGCGTAATGACATTGCAATATTCTCGCTAAGTTGAAGTTAAAAAATATTGCGGCGGGATTATACAGATTTTGCTTGATTTTGAAAACGAAATTTTTGGATTTATGCTATGATTTTCGCTCCGTTTGCCACAAGGAATAAATGATGAATTTCGCTTTATTGACATATTTAGCTGACTGTCAGCCGAAAGTGCGGTTTGAATTGGAAAAGTTTTCTCTGGATATTGAAGAGGACATTAAACAACTACGTGAGCTAGGCTTGGAAATTGTCGTTGATGGCCAAAATTATTGCTTAGTGCCTAGTCTTCCTTTATTAAATCCTCAGCAAATTTCAACCGCACTTTTTCCTTATAGTATCCATTATCAGCCGATTATTTCCTCTACAAATGAATGGATACTACAAAATATTCCTTCCTTAAAAAAAGGCGATCTTTGTGTGGCTGAATATCAAACTGCAGGACGCGGTCGACGTGGTCGCCAATGGTTATCGCCTTTTGCCGGGCAAATCATTTTTAGTTTTTATTGGACGTTTGATCCGAGAAAACCTATCGAAGGCCTGAGTTTGGTCATTGGTTTGGCGATTGCTGAAGTGTTAAACGTGCAAGTGAAATGGCCTAATGATATTTTGTTTGATGGGCGAAAGTTAGGTGGAATTTTGGTTGAAATCGCTAACCATAAAAATGGTATGCTCAATTTAGTGATTGGCGTAGGTATTAATGTGTTGTTGCCAAAACAAACAGAAATTAGTCAGCCTTATGCGGAAGTATGTGAAATAGATCCTGATGTAGACCGACAAACCTTATTACCCAAACTCACACAACATTTATATACACGTTTAAATATCTTTGAGAAAAATGGTATTAATACGGAATTTCAACAAGCATGGCAATTATATAATGCATTTTCAAATAGTGAAGTAAATGTGCTGACTGAACAAGGCGTTATTTCAGGTATTGAACAAGGCATAGATGAACACGGTTATTTAAAAGTATTATGTGGCAATAAAATTCAGATGTTTAATGGTGGTGAAGTTTCATTACGTAAGAAATTATAGCGATAAAAATTTGAGCATTCTAACCGCACTTTTTGATGAAATGTTTATATTTCCATC
>NZ_LCTK01000006.1:0-213299 GCF_001008205.1 Haemophilus haemolyticus
ATTACAGGTTTATTACCGCAAATAATACCCAAACAGTATAAATTGTGGCTAAACCATAAAAGATAAATCCACCAGCTGGCACATGCACTTTAAGATCGTGCATACCGTGGTGAATACGGTGTAAACCACACCACATTGGGAAAATGGTTAAAACTAAGATAACTAATTTTCCGATCCAAGAATAAGCGAATGTAATTAAGTTATGTGGATCAATTAATCCGAATGGTAACAATAAACCAAGGATCAAGATTACCACAGGGAAGAAAATCGCACTGACAGTCCCGCCAGCACCAAACATCAACCATACTGGTGGTTCACCAGAGCGTTTTGGATTTTGTTCGACCATTTTTTTCTCTCCCTACATATAAACTAAAATTAATGCGATAACACTAATCACAGCTGTAACTGCCCAAAGTGCATTTCTTAACACGTGATGTGGTAAACGCTCATTTTTAACAATGATGTTCATCACTTTTGGGGTCATCACGAAATAAGTTGCAGTGTGATACAAAGTCGCAATTAATGTGATGATATTTAAGAACACCACAATTGGATTTCTTAAGAAGCCAATGAAATCAACAATACCTAAGCCAGGTACAGGATTGCTTGCAAGGCAAAGTACGCCATAAAGCAATACAATGCAGAACCATACAGCAAAGATAGAGGTTGCTTCGCGCACCATATATGCTTTGTAGAAATCCAATTTTTGCCACCAAGTAGCCGTCATTGAGCGAACATATTTTTTGCGTTTACTTACTGTTACTGACATATTCTTCCCCTTAGCCTTTTGGTTTTAGCATTGAGATAACATAATCTTTGGCACTTTCCACTTTGCCTTGGTTGATTGCTGAAGCTGGATCCACGTGTTTTGGACACACTTCAGAACAATAACCCACAAAAGTACAGCTCCAAACACCGTTTTTACCATTTAATAATGGCATACGTTGTGCTTTACCATGGTCACGGTTATCAAGGTTGTAACGGTGCGCCATTGTAATTGCTGCAGGGCCTAAGAATTCAGGGTTTAAACCAAATTGCGGACAAGCGGCATAGCATAAGCCACAGTTGATACACATTGAGAATTGACGATATTTTTCAAGCTGTGCTGGGGTTTGTTTAGTACGGCTTACTTGCAATTCTTTCGATGGATGTGGTTTACCATCTAATGCTGGCGCTTCGTTGCCAATAATGTAAGGTTTAATTGCTTCTAAACTTTCGATGAAGTGGCTTAAATCAACCACTAAGTCGCGTTCAATAGGGAAGTTTGCTAATGGTTCAATACGCATATAGCCGCTGTAATCACGTAAGAACGTTTTACAAGCCAATTTTGGTTTGTTATTGACCATCATCCCACAAGAACCGCAGATTGCCATACGGCAAGACCAACGATAAGAAAGAGACGGTTCAAGTTTATCTTTAATGTAACCTAACGCATCTAAAAGAGAGGTTTGGTTATCATAAGGTACTTGATAAGAGCTTAAATGTGGCTCTTGATCGTTTTCTGGGTTGTAGCGTAATACTTCTACAGTCATTACCGGTGAATTAGCCATTTGCTTGCTCCTTAGCTTTCGCAGCCGCTTCTGCCGCTTCTGCTTCAGCACCATAAACACGTTTTGCTGGTTGAGATTTAGTGATTTTCACCGGACTGTATTCAATACGCGGTGCATCATCGCCATTGTAGTAAGCAAGGGTGTGTTTTAAATAATTCACATCATCACGTTCAGTGTAGTCTAAGCGTTGGTGTGCACCACGAGACTCTTTACGTTCAATTGCAGAGTTGGCAATAGATTGTGCCACATCAAGGATGTAACCTAATTCTACAGTGTAAAGCACATCGGTATTGAATACGCTTGAACGGTCTGCAACACGAATACGTTTATAACGTTCTTTAAGCTCAGCAATTTTATCTACTGCTTTTTGCATGCTTTCTTGGTCACGGTAGATACCACAACCTTCTTCCATCACAGTACCCATTTCGTCACGGATTTCAGACCAAGACTCATTACCTTCTTGGTTATAAAGTGCTTCAAGGCGAGCCACAACATCTTGAGCTTGTGCATCAACTGCTGCACGGTTTGCAGGTTGTGCTTCTGCTGCACGTTGTGCTGCATATTCACCTGCAACACGGCCTAAAACCACTAATTCTGCAAGCGAGTTAGAACCTAAACGGTTTGCGCCATGTAAACCAGAAGACGCACATTCACCCACAGCAAATAAACCTTTAATGCGAGTTTCGCTGTTGAAATCCACTTCGATACCCCCCATGGTGTAGTGAACAACCGGGCGAACTGGAATTGGTTCATTAACTGGGTTTACACCTTCATAAGCACTTGCTAATTCACAAATGAATGGAAGACGTTCATGTAAATATTTTTCACCTAAGTGACGTAAGTCAAGGTGAACCACATCACCACCTTTTGCAGTTTTTAAGGTGTTGCCTTTTTTCCATTCTTGCCAGAATGCTTGTGAAACTTTATCACGTGGACCAAGTTCCATATATTTGTTTTCAGGTTTACCGATTGGGGTTTCAGGGCCTAGACCATAATCTTGTAAATAACGGTAGCCGTTTTTATTCACTAAGATACCGCCTTCACCACGACAACCTTCAGTCATTAAGATACCGGTGTTTGGTAAGCCGGTTGGGTGATATTGGACGAATTCCATATCACGAAGAGGAACACCGTGACGATATGCCATTGATAAACCATCACCAGTTACGATACCGCCGTTGGTGTTGAATTTAAATGCACGACAACCACCACCAGTTGCAATTACAACCGCATTTGCGTTGATTTGAACAAGTGAGCCTTCCATCATATTCATCGCAACCATACCGCGAGCATGACCATCATCAACTAAGATGTCTAAAACGAAGTGCTCGTCAAAGCGTTGAATTTGTGGATATTGAATGGATGTTTGGAAAAGAGTATGTAATAAGTGGAAACCAGTTTTATCTGCCGCGAACCAAGTACGCTCGATTTTCATCCCACCGAAACGACGCACGTTCACATCGCCATCTGCTTTACGGCTCCAAGGGCAACCCCAACGTTCAAGTTGAGTCATTTCCACTGGAGAATGTTCAACGAAGTATTCCACCACATCTTGTTCACATAACCAGTCACCACCGGCAACGGTATCGTGGAAGTGTTTATCGTAGGAATCTTCCTCTTTAATTACTGCGGCCGCACCACCTTCTGCTGCAACCGTATGGCTACGCATAGGATAAACCTTAGAAACTAATGCGATCTTTAAGTTAGGGTTTGCTTCTGCTGCTGCAATTGCTGCACGTAAACCGCCGCCACCAGCGCCAACAATCGCAATATCGACATTAACTGTTTGCACGATATCCTCCAATAAATGTAGAAAGTAAAAAATAGAAATCACCCTAAAAGGGTAATCTAGTGAGTTCATTCTGCCATTTTTTGTTACAAATTAATAACGTTTTTTATGCAGGGTAAGAGGAAAAGGATGATTTTGTGATCTACCTCAAAAAAGCTTAGATTGAGTTGAGAAGGGCTCTCGTTTACAATGATGTAAATTTAAAAATGGGAATAAAAATGACCGCACTTACTCATTGGCAACCTTCTGCCGATATAAAAAGTCTGCTTAAACGTGCAAAAATTATTGCTGAAATTCGTCAATTTTTTACAGAGCGAGGCTTGCTTGAAGTTGAAACGCCTGTTCTAAGTGAATTTGGCGTCACTGATTTGCACCTTTCCACATTCAGCACAGAATTTATTGCGCCTTTTGGTGAACAATCCAAAACACTTTGGCTTTCTACAAGCCCTGAATATCATATGAAACGCTTGCTTGCTGCAGGCAGTGGACCGATATTCCAAATCAGCAAAGTATTCCGTAATGAAGAGGCTGGTAATCGCCACAATCCAGAATTTACCATGTTGGAATGGTATCGACCGCACTTTAGTATGCATCGTTTAATTAATGAAGTAGATGATTTACTCCAACAAATTTTAGATTGCCCACCTGCAGAAAGTTTAAGCTACCAATTTGTTTTTCAAGAATATGTAGGTCTAGATCCCTTATCAGCAGAACGTTCAGAATTAATCGAAGCGGCGCGTAAACATAACTTTATGGCTGAAGATGATGAAGAGCGCGATACTTTATTACAGTTCTTATTTAGTGAAGTCGTTGAACCTCAAATAGGAAAAGAGAGACCTGTTGCGGTTTATCATTTCCCTTCAACACAAGCTGCCCTAGCACAAGTGAGCCCAGAAGATCAGCGGGTTGCAGAACGCTTTGAGTTTTATTACAAAGGGTTAGAACTGGCAAATGGTTTCCATGAATTGACAGATGCACGAGAACAAAGACATCGTTTTGAATTGGATAATCAACAAAGAAAGAAACATGGATTACCTACTCGAGACATTGACGAACGTTTTCTGGCTGCATTAGAAGCTGGCTTACCAAACGCATCTGGCGTCGCGCTGGGAGTCGATCGCCTAATTATGGTTGCGTTAGGTTGTGAGAAAATTAATGAAGTGATTTCTTTTGCCGTAGATAATGCCTAGACGAAAAGTGCGGTAAAAAATCTACCGCACTTTTGATTTTTAGTGACTGATCCATAATGGCAATTGTATAGTGACAGCAAGTCCACCCATTGGACTTTTTTCCGCCCAAACTTTACCCTGATGTTCTTTAATAACATTAGATACAATCGCTAATCCTAATCCTGTGCCGCCAGTCGTTCTAGTTCGTGTTTCATCCACACGATAAAACGGTTTGAAGATTTTTTCAAATTCATCTGGATGGACTCCAGATCCGTTGTCATCTATACGGATTCTGAGAAATTCTTCTTGTATAAAAATATGAAGTTCGATCTTATCCTTGGTGTATTTGAGTGCATTTGTCACGATATTTTCAACCGCACTTTCCAGCAATCTAAAATTGCCGTTAAGTTGTAATTTATTTTTAGGTAAACGAATATTTGTGAGAAACGTTATACCTCGTTGTTCAGCTTCAAATAATGCATCTTTTATACTCTCCGTCCAAAGTGCTTCAACATGAAAGATCTCTCGTTCAACTTGGCTGTTCATCTTTTGACGAGAGAGCAAGAGTAATTCGCTAATCATTTTGTCCATTCGCCCTATTTCTTTCTCAATACGTTTTATACTATCTGTTTCACCATATTGGTGGCGAATAAGCGCTGTAGCTAATTGTAAACGTGTAAGTGGTGTTTTAAGCTCATGTGAAATAGATGAAAGTAAAGATTGTTGATTGGAGATAAGATTATCAATCGCTATTGACATTCTATTAAAACTTCTCCCGACTTGTCGGAGTTCAAGAGGGCCCGATAAAGATAGGTTATTGTCAATTTTAAAGTTCCCCAGGGCAACGGAATTTGCAGCTTCTTGTAAACGAGATATTGGGTTGACAATAGTTTTTGTGAACCACCAGAGTAATGGTGTAGTAATTAGTAAAATTAAGAAAGCAGTCACTGCTGGGTTATCAAATAAATAATTTAAAATTTCTTGTTGTGGATTTATATGGTTGATGAAAAATAAAGCATATTCATCAGATTTATCACTAAGATAAATTTGGAAGGGGCCTATAATTTCCAAGTCACCGAATATTTTACGCTTAGGATGAGAAAAATCATCAGATACAATGGTAAAGGATAAAATCGCATTATGTTCTTCTGGTAATTCACCTAATATATTTTTAGTCTGTAAATTGACTAAAACAGGGCGAGATGGATTATATTTATCTGTTGGCAAGACTGGCGCTTTGGCAAGTAGATCGCTAAGTTGTTTATTTCGTATTGTATCCATAATCTTTTTTTGATAGCTGATCACTTCCGATTCTTTTAAAGGGGTATAAATACGAAGATCGAAGTAAGGTATTATAACAACAAGTGTCATCATGAAAAAAAACGCTATCCAAAAAATTGAAAATGTACGTATAGCTAATTGATTGATATTAAAGATTCTAGAGAGTCTCATTATTCTAGGGAACTAAAAGATATCCTCGTCCACGTAATGTTCTAAACCAAGGTAGATCATTTTCTCGGAGAGGAAGTTTTTTACGAATATTTGACATATGCATGTCAACAGAACGATCAAAAGGAGCAAGTGGTTTCCCTAATGCTTTTTCACTGAGTTCTTCTTTAGTAGCAATACCATTTGGAGATTGAGTTAGTTGATAAAATAGTAAAAATTCAGAGCTAGTTAAATTTAAATCTTGTCCTTGGTAAATAGCTCGTTGAGCAATAGGGTGTAATTCAATACCACGAAAATGTGTTACCAGCTCTTCATTTTCATCTGATTCTATGCTTTCTGTTTTAACAAGTATGCTACGACGTAAAATAGCTTTTATTCTAGCAATAAGTTCACGGTCATTAAATGGCTTGGGTAAATAATCATCAGCGCCTAATTCTAAACCGAGTATACGATCAAGGTCATCTCCTCTTGCAGTAAGCATCATCACTGGTACATTAGAGACTTTACGAATTTCTTTTAATGTCTCAAAACCACTTAGCTTAGGCATCATGACATCAAGCAAAACCAACTCGTGGCTTTCATTCAGTTTTTGTAATGCCTCTAATCCATTATTTGCTGTTTGAACATCAAACCCTTCTAACGCTAAAAGGGACGAAAGTAATTCCGTCAATTCAACATCGTCATCAACGAGCAAGAGCTTCGACATGGGCACAGTCCTTTTTATCAAACTTCTGTGTTTATACTGTCACTATATATGTACAGCTTATTTCCAGAATTTCCACCAGCTTGATTTTTGTTTCTCACCAGTTTGAATAATGGTGTTGTTCTCGCCTTGTTGCGAAACTTCTGGCAAAGGTTTATCAAGATTGGTTTCAGTCACAATACCACGTTGATCAAATTTTACAGTGAAAGTGTGTTGAACAGGTGTTTCATAAGCACGTTGTTGTAAGAACACATAGTACCAAGTCTGACTATTATAAGGATCAATTAATACAGGCGTACCCAACAAATATTGTACTTGTTGAGCTGTCATGCCTTCTTTAACTTGAGCAACGGTAGTCGCTTCTAAATAGTTGCCTTGTGGCACATCAATTCGATATACAACTTTTTCAACGGTCGAACAAGAAACGACGCTTAATGCTAAGAAGGTTGCGCCTAAAAGTGTTTTAACTTGCATTTTCTTTACCTTATTTGTGCAAAAGTACTGTTAAATAATACCCAAGTTTGAGCATATTTCCAAATTAATTCTCTGATTTTAAAGCCTTTTGTAATTGATCTTTTAAATTTGGTGGCAAACCTTTGATTGTAAGCGTATCCGTCATCGGTTCCCATTGAATTCGAGTATTTAATAAATCAGCATCGAAACTAATACTCACCCCCTTTCCTGAACCAGTGAATTTCGTTAGGGATTTTAAAGTTGAACGTACTGGCGGAATGCTATCTTCCAAGCCATAGTTTTGTTCTTCCGCAAAAGTAACAAAAGGCTGTTCATTTAGAGTGGGTAAGGAATCAGAAAGTTCCTGCAATTCAATTTCATCACCGCCAGCAAGTTGAGCTTTGCAATATTCAAACACTTGTTTTTTCACCGCTTGAGTTTGCTCTTTGTTGAGTTCACCTTGATCACAATAATCACTCACAGCTTGCAATAAACATTGATTTTGAACTTGTGGATTTAATCCTTCTTCGGCACCTAAAAAATCCATGAAAAAATCACTAATTTTTCGACCAACTCGGCCTCTTATGAAAGTTAAATAACGATTAGAGTTTGCATTCACCTGCAAATCCGTCAAATTCACTCTTGCCGCAATATCAAACTGAGTTATATCAAGATATTCTGTACGACGAATCTCTAAATGCTCATCAACTAACATGCTATGACGACTATCAAGCAATGCAATAAACAAATAATCTGTCGCTAAGAAATTATATTGACATAAAATCAAAGTACCACTTTCTGCAAAGTTATATTTACCTAACTCATCTGCAAGCAATTTTGTTGAATATTGACTAAAACCTAAAAACTCAATTTCTTGTTCTAATAAACGATTTAAATGTTGTGCAAAGATAGACTTTTCCTGAAATACGCCAAAAGCCTTCGATTTATTTTGATAGCCTTGATGAAGTTGCAACATCATTTGTTCTACTTCTGGCGTAATGGACAGCAACTCATCGCGTAATACACTTTCCATTTTTATGATGTCGCCATCCACATTTTTGACTAACTGATGCAAAACAATTTGATTAACGGTAATACTCATTTTTGTCACCTTTGAAAAATTTGTCGCAAATTATAACCGCACTTTTTAAGCAAGAAAAAAGAAATTATTTAGGTTCTACCAAATAATCGGGTATCATAAGCTAAATTTTTTGTTTTATTTTTAATATTATGGCTCAACATTCTAAATATTCTGATGCTCAATTAAGTGCGATTGTAAACGATATGATCGCAGTGCTAGAAAAGCATAAAGCCCCTGTAGATCTCTCCTTAATCGCACTTGGGAACATGGCAAGTAATTTATTAACCACCAGTGTGCCACAAACTCAACGCGAAGCATTAGCTCAAGCGTTTTCTAATTCCTTAATTAATGCGGTAAAAGCACGTTAATATGAAATGGATTAAAAAAGGCACCTTCAGCGGCAAACAATACCGCGATGACGTTTCACGAAAAATTTCGTGGGGCCATTGGTTTGCCTTTTTTAATATTATTGTTGCTATTCTTATTGGAACTCGTTATGCCTTTATCATTGACTGGCCAGATACTCTAGCAGGAAAACTTTATTTCTTTGTGAGTTTGCTCGGGCATTTCAGTTTCAACGTTTTTGCGTTGTACTTACTCGTGGTCTTTCCACTGAGTTTCATTGTTAAAAATCACCGCACTTTTCGCGGATTAACCGTGATATTTTCCACGATTTGTACAACCTTATTATTATTTGATACAGCCGTTTTCAATCGTTTTAATCTGCATTTATCCTCTGTTGTATGGAATTTGCTGGTCAATCCAGAAAATGGTGAAATGTCACGCGATTGGCAAATATTCTTTGCACCAATGCCAATAATTTTACTGGCACAAATGTTATTTTCTCGCTGGAGTTGGGAAAAATTACGTAGTCTTGAACGCCAAAAATGGCTAAAAGGCACCGGTATATTCTTAACCACAACGTTCATTGCGACGCATTTAATTTATGCTTGGGCAGATGCTTATTTGTATCGTCCTATCACCATGCAACGCTCTAATTTCCCTTTATCTTATCCAATGACAGCTCGTTCTTTTTTAGAAAAACACGGTTTCTTGGATGGAGAAGAATATACGCAAAAATTGGCGCAAGAAGGTCGTTTAGATGCCTTAAAAATTGATTATCCGAAAAAAGAACTCACTTACGCACCAATTACGCACAAACCTAATATTCTGATCGTAACGGTTTCAGGTTTACGCCATGATGCGATTTCTAATGAAAAGATGCCAAAACTTGCTGAATTTGCAACAAGTTCAACGGAATTCACTAATCATTACAGCACAGGCAATAGTAATAATGCAGGCTTGATTGGGTTATTTTACGGGCTAAATGCAAATTACACCGATAGCATTTTAAGCAATCATACCCAATCTGTTTTAATCGAAAAATTACGTGCTGAAAATTATCAATTGGGTTTATTTTCTGCTACGAATTTCAAAGATAGCGTCTTCCGCCAAGCATTATTTCGTGAAATAAAACTTTCATCGAATAAAACCAACAAACCAAATAATGAAAGTGCGGTAAAAAATCTCAATGATTTTATTAAAGTGCAAAAAACAGACTCACCTTGGTTTGCTTATTTGGATTTAGCCTTGGAAGCTAAAAACCCATCAGATTATAACCGCACTTTGCAGGATATTGATTCTCTTTTAGCAAAAGCGTTAGAAAGTACACCGCTTGAAAATGCATTAGTCATCATCACGTCAGAGCATGGTTTAAGCTTTAGTGAAATGAATGAAAAAGAGCGAGAAAACTACTTTGGGCGCGATAAAATTCAAGTGCCATTGCTTGTGTATTGGAAAGATTTACCCGTAGGCAAACAGAATGGATTAAGCAATCATGCAGATATTTTCTCGGCATTAATGCAAACAGTGTTCAGCGTAGAAAACCCGTTGATGGATTATAGTCAGGGACGTAATCTCTTTGATCTTAAAGGGGATGACTGGGTGCTTGCCTCTAATTTTCACTGGAATGTGGTGATTCAACCTGATGGAACGCAATACCATATTGATCGCAAAGGTAATTACAAAAAATTTGATAAAGATTATATCGAGCAATCTTCAGACAGACCGCCACTTGGGATCTTCTTAGAAGCCTTCCAATTACAAAATTTCTTCTTTGAAAAATAATCTGTAAGGGCATAAAAGAATAGATTTTTTGCCCTTAAGCCTTTATACTCACGTCTCAGTTTAAGACTGAAAAATGTTATTAATGAAAATCCGTGAGTTTTTCATAACATTATCATAATGCTTCTCGTCGTACTTACAGTACCTTTCAATTAATATACATTCTCGTCTTTTTATCCTTTCTTTTTTACGGAGTTTGTATGAAAAGCCACGTTCGTAGTTTTAAAACCTATATTCGAGATGAAATTATCAAAAAAGGCGGATGGGTAAATGCCCATGCACATGCTGACCGCGCTTTTACGATGACGCCAGAGAAAATTGGGATTTATCATAGTAGTAATTTGCAACAAAAATGGGATTTAGTGGATGAAGTAAAACGCACTTCCAGTGTTGATGATTATTACGCACGTTTTTGCCAATCTATTGAATTAATGATATCCCAAGGAGTAACCGCATTTGGTACTTTTGTCGATATAGACCCAATTTGTGAAGATCGTGCAATTATTGCCGCCCACAAAGCCCGCGAAGTGTATAAACATGACATTATTTTGAAATTTGCCAATCAAACTTTAAAAGGGGTAATCGAACCCACTGCGCGTAAATGGTTTGATATTGGTGCAGAAATGGTAGATATGATTGGCGGGTTACCATATCGTGATGAATTGGATTATGGACGCGGCCTAGAGGCGATGGATATTTTGTTAGATAAGGCCAAATCTCTTGGGATTATGTGTCATGTACATGTAGACCAATTCAATAATCCAAGTGAAAAAGAAACTGAGCAACTTTGCGACAAAACCATTGAACACGGAATGGAGGGGCGAGTTGTGGGTATCCACGGTATTTCCATTGGCTCACATTCAAAAGAATATCGCTACAAACTTTACGAAAAAATGCGTAAAGCCAAAATGATGATGATAGCCTGTCCGATGGCCTGGATTGACAGTAATCGCAAAGAAGATCTTATGCCATTCCATAATGCACTCACGCCAGCTGATGAAATGATCCCCGAAGGTATCACTGTTGCCCTAGGCACAGATAATATTTGTGATTACATGGTTCCTCTATGTGAAGGCGATTTATGGCAAGAATTAAGCCTATTGGCTGCAGGTTGCCGTTTCCCACACTTGGATGAAATGGTCAACATCGCAAGTATTAACGGTCGTAAAGTGTTAGGACTAGAGCCAATTTAACTTTTTATTCTCACTAATCAAAAGTGCGGTCAAAATGGGCAACATTTAAAAGTTGATTACAAAATCTAGCTTTTAAATGTTGCCCATTTTGTTGTGCTTTTGTGTTTTTTAACTTGCCAAAAAACAAAAAATAAATAAAATGAACATTCATTCATTTTTGAGCAATTATTGCTCCTTATTTTACTCAAGGATCTTATGCGACAAGCTAAAACAGACTTAGCTGAACAAATTTTTTCAGCGACAGATCGTTTAATGGCAAAAGAAGGGTTGAATCAGCTGTCTATGCACAAACTTGCGAAAGAAGCGAATGTAGCCGCAGGAACGATTTACCTTTATTTCAAAAACAAAGATGAGTTGCTTGAACAATTTGCACACAGAGTGTTTTCAATGTTTATGGCAACACTTGAAAAAGATTTTGATGAATCTAAGCCTTTTTTCGAACAGTATCGACAAATGTGGAAAAACATTTGGTATTTCTTACAAGAAAGTCCCACCATTCTATCCAATTTAAAACAATATGAATCTTTGCCTAATTTCACGGAGATCTGTAAAAACGTTAAAAATAGTCGCTGGGATTTATTTTGTCATCAAGTACAAAAGGCTGGCTTATTAGCAGAATTATCTGAAGATATTCTATTTTTATTAAGTTTGAAAACGGCGATAAATTTAGCCTCTCATGCAAAATTTATCGATTTCGATCTTAAGCCTGAAATTTTAGAATCTGTGATTGAACGCTCTTGGCGTGCGATTCAGAAATAATTGTTGTTATTTTTATAACGGAGCTTTAAACATGAGTCAAACTCAACATCAAAGACCAAAACGCTCACATATTTTCTTTATGAAAATAATTTTAGTGGTATTTGTCTTAATTTTTGCCGGTGTCATCGGTTTTAATATGATAAAAGGCGTAATGATAAGCCGAGCAATTGCAGGAATGCCAGAACCTTCAAGCCCGGTGACTGCACTTGAAGTTCAACCGCGTGAATGGACGCCAGTTATCAACACAACAGGTCTTGTGCGTCCAAATCAGGGCGCGATGCTTAGTACACAAAATGCAGGTACAATTTCTCAAGTACTTGTGCAAAATGGCCAACAAGTTAAAAAAGGCGATTTACTCATTGAACTCGACAGTTCAGTAGAACATGCTAGCCTTCAAGCTGCACAAGCACAACTCCCAGCTCTTCGTCAAACTTATCAACGTTATGCGAATTTATTGAAAAGCAATGCCGTTTCACGACAAGAAATAGATAACGCAAAAGCGGCTTATGACGCTCAACTAGCCAATATTGAATCTTTAAAAGCAGCAATTGAGCGCCGTAAAATTGTTGCGCCATTTGATGGCAAAGCAGGTATTGTGAAAGTAAACGTTGGTCAATATGTGAATGTTGGAACAGAAATTGTGCGTGTAGAAGATACTAGCTCAATGAAAGTGGATTTTGCCCTTTCACAAAATGATTTAGATAAATTGCATATCGGTCAACGCGTCACAGCGACAACAGATGCTCGCTTGGGCGAAACATTTTCAGCTCGAATCACGGCTATTGAACCAGCCATTAATTCATCAACAGGTTTAGTTGATGTTCAAGCTACATTTGATCCTGAAGATGGACGTAAATTGCTTTCAGGTATGTTCTCTCGCTTACGCATTGCGCTTCCAACAGAAACAAATCAAGTCGTCGTGCCACAAGTAGCCATTAGCTACAATATGTATGGTGAAATTGCTTACTTACTCACACCATTATCTGATGAAGATAAAGAGAAAATGGCTGAGAATAAAAAATTAGATCGTTTATATCGAGCAAAACAAATCACTGTATTTACTAAAGATCGCCAAGGCATTTATTCTCAATTACAAGGTAATGAGGTAAAACCTGGTAATAAAATTATCACTGGTGGTCAACAAGGTATCGGCAATGGCAGTCTTGTAGAATGGATTGAAAAAGACATTGTAGGTGCAACAGAACCAGTAAATAAAACTAACCTTTAATTAACTAGGAAATACGAATGAAATTTACCGACATATTTATTCGTCGTCCTGTTTTAGCGATTTCAATTAGCTTACTTATTATTATTTTAGGTTTGCAAGCTATTTCGAAATTGGCAGTGCGTGAATACCCTAAAATGACCACCACGGTAATTACGGTAACAACCGCCTACCCTGGTGCTGATGCAAATCTAATTCAAGCATTTGTTACTTCTACATTAGAAGAATCTATCGCCCAAGCGGATAACATTGACTATATGTCATCCAGCAGTGCGCCAAATGCATCGACTATTACAGTCAAAATGAAACTGAATACCGATCCTGCTGGTGCGCTTGCTGATGTATTGGCCAAAGTAAATGCTGTACGTTCTAAATTACCAAGTGGAATTGAAGCACCAACCGTGGCCTCTTCATCTGGAGGCACGGGGATTATGTATATAAGTTTCCGTTCCAACAAACTCGACTCAAGTCAAGTTACGGACTACATTAATCGCGTAGTCAAACCTCAATTCTTTACGATTGAAGGCGTGGCCGAAGTACAAGTATTTGGTGCAGCTGAATATGCATTACGTATTTGGTTAGATCCACAAAAAATGGCGTCACAAAATCTTTCTGCGCCAACAGTGATGTCTGCCCTTTCTGCAAATAATGTACAAACTGCAGCTGGTAATGATAACGGCTACTATGTCACTTACCGCAACAAAGTTGAAACAACGACCAAATCGGTTGAGCAATTAGGTAACTTAATTGTTGCTTCTCGTGGCGATGATTTAGTACGCCTACGCGATATTGCAACCATTGAATTAAACAAAGAAAGCGATAATTCTCGTGCAACTGCAAACGGTGCAGATTCTGTCGTATTAGGCATCAATCCAACTTCATCAGCTAACCCATTAACCGTTGCAGAAAAAATCCGACCGCTCTTTGAAAGTATTAAAAAGCAACTACCGGATAGCATGGAAACTGACATTCTTTATGACCGCACTATTGCGATTAATAGTTCAATCCATGAAGTAATTAAAACTATTGTGGAAGCAACTGTTATTGTATTAGTGGTTATCTTGATGTTTATCGGATCGCTTCGCGCAATTTTAATTCCAGTTCTAACCATTCCGATTTCTTTGATCGGTGTTTTAATGATGCTACAAAGTTTAGATTTTTCTATTAACTTAATGACATTATTAGCACTTATTCTTGCTATCGGTTTAGTCGTAGATGATGCGATTGTAGTATTAGAAAACGTGGATCGCCATATTAAAGAAGGGGAAACACCATTCCGAGCAGCAATTATTGGTACTCGTGAAATTGCCGTGCCTGTAATTTCTATGACTATCGCATTGATCGCGGTTTACTCACCAATGGCTTTAATGGGTGGCATTACAGGCACGTTGTTTAAAGAGTTTGCTTTAACTCTAGCTGGTGCGGTATTTATTTCTGGTATCGTGGCATTAACGTTATCGCCAATGATGAGTAGTAAATTACTTAAATCCAACGCTAAACCAACATGGATGGAAGAACGCGTAGAACATACCTTAGGTAAAGTAAATCGTATTTACGAATACATGCTTGATCTCGTTATGCTCAATCGTAAATCAATGCTGGCTTTTGCGGTGGTGATTTTCTCAACACTCCCATTTTTGTTTAATTCACTTTCTAGTGAATTAACGCCAAATGAAGATAAAGGTGCATTTATTGCCATTGGTAACGCGCCATCTAGCGTGAATGTGGATTACATTCAAAATGCAATGCAACCATACATGAAAAATGTAATGGAAACACCTGAAGTCTCTTTTGGGATGAGTATTGCTGGCGCGCCAAATTCTAATGGTTCGTTAAATATCATCACATTGAAAGATTGGAAAGAACGCTCACGCAAGCAATCTGCCATAATGAATGAAATCAATGCAAAAGCGAAATCAATTCCAGAAGTCTCCGTATCTGCATTTAACTTTCCTGAAATTGATACAGGGGAACAAGGCCCTCCAATCGCTATTGTGTTGAAAACTGCTCAAGATTATAAATCTTTGGCAAATACCGCAGAGAAATTCCTAAGTGCGATGAAAGCCTCTGGCAAATTTATTTATACAAATTTAGATTTGACCTATGACACGGCGCAAATGACAATTTCAGTAGATAAAGAGAAAGCTGGTACTTACGGTATCACGATGCAACAAATTAGTAATACTTTAGGTAGTTTCTTATCTGGAGCAACAATTACGCGAGTCGATGTAGATGGACGTGCCTATAAGGTCATTTCACAAGTAAAACGTGACGACCGTTTATCGCCTGAAGCATTCAAAAACTATTACTTAACGGCAAGTAATGGGCAATCTGTGCCATTAAGCAGTTTAATCACGATGAAGCTAGAAACACAACCAACTTCATTATCACGCTTTAGCCAATTAAACTCAGCACAGATTAGCGCCGTTCCAATGCCTGGTTCATCAACGGGTGATGCAGTTTCATGGCTACAACAACATGCGACTGATAACTTACCGCAAGGCTATACGTTTGATTTTAAATCCGAAGCACGTCAATTAGTCCAAGAAGGTAACGCATTAGCCGTCACTTTTGCATTGGCTGTTATCATCATATTCTTGGTACTTGCCATTCAGTTTGAATCTATACGTGACCCAATGGTAATTATGATCTCCGTACCATTAGCGGTGAGTGGTGCATTAGTGAGCTTAAATATTTTATCCTTCTTTGGCATCTCGGGAACAACATTAAATATCTATTCTCAAGTTGGGTTAATTACTCTCGTAGGATTAATCACCAAGCACGGTATCTTAATGTGTGAAGTGGCAAAAGAAGAGCAGCTAAACCATGGTAAAACTCGAATTGAGGCAATCACTCATGCAGCCAAAGTACGTTTACGCCCAATTCTAATGACAACTGCGGCAATGGTCGCTGGCTTAATTCCATTACTCTATGCAACAGGTGCGGGAGCAGTATCTCGCTTTAGTATGGGGATAGTGATTGTAGCGGGATTATCCATTGGTACTATTTTCACCTTGTTCGTATTGCCTGTGGTATATAGCTATGTCGCAACCGAACACAAACCATTACCGGTTTTTGATGAAAATAAAACAACCCACTAATTAAAACATAGAAAAAACAAACCGCACTTAGGTCACCCAAAGTGCGGTTTATTTTTTTAGATTATTTTTAGCCTAAGATTTTATCTAACTCTTGGCTAACTTCTTCTACTTTTTTTGTACCATCTAAACGGAAATATTGAGTATTCCCCGCTTTCGCTTCTGCTTGGTAATAATCAATTAATGGGCTGGTTTGTTTATGATATACGGCTAAACGATCTAACACAGTTTCTGGTTTATCGTCCGCACGAATAATTAAATCTTCACCTGTCACATCATCTTTACCTTCCACTTTTGGTGGATTATAAACTATATGGTAAGAACGACCAGACGCTTGGTGTACGCGACGACCACTCATACGTTCAACAATCACTTCGTCTGGCACATCGAATTCTAAAACAAAGTCAATTTTAACACCTGAATCTTTTAGAGCATCCGCTTGTGGAATAGTACGAGGGAAACCATCTAACAAGAAACCATTTGCGCAGTCAGGTTGAGCAATACGATCTTTTACAAGGGCAACGGTTAATTCATCTGGTACTAATTTACCTTCATCCATTAATGCTTTAGCTTGTTTGCCAAGTTCAGTCCCCGCTTTGATTGCAGCACGGAACATATCGCCTGTTGAAATTTGTGGGATACCAAATTTGTTCATAATAAATTGCGCTTGAGTGCCTTTACCTGCGCCTGGTGCACCTAAAAGAATAATTTTCATAAAAAATCTCCATTAATAAAAAACGTGATTAAGATACTGATAAAGCATAGTGCGGTCAAATTTTTTATAATTTTTACCGCACTTTTATAGTGAATTAGCCGTATTATTTTCTTGATTCCAAGGCGCTACCCAAAATAAACAAAGCATGCCTGGAATCGCTAAAAATAAACAAAACCAGAAATACTGATAATACCCCACAGCTCCTACAACATAACCAGAAAGCATACCTAAAACTTTACTTGGCAAAGCTGAAAGGCTCGTAAAAAGTGCAAGCTGTGTTGCGGTATAAAGAGGATTACTCTCGCGCGCCATAAAAGCCACAAAAGCTGCGGTGCCAAGTCCAACGCCGATATATTCTGCCGCAATCACAACACCTAGTTTCCATAACTCGGCTGATGTAATAACATCAAAATGACCGAAAGCAGCCAACCAAATAAACCCACCAATTGTCACCATCTGTACAACCCCAAATAGCCACAATGCACGGTTAATACCCAGTTTTAGCATGATCACACCACCAGCAAGCCCAGATAAAATGCTTGACCAAAGTGCGGTACTTTTTACAACAATGGCTATATCCTCTTTGCTAAACCCCATATCATAAATAAATTTGGTTTGTAGCGTTGTAGCAAAAGAATCCCCGAACTTATACAAAAACAAAAACAGTAAAAAACCGATAGCCTGAATAACGCCCTTACGCTGGAAAAATTCTTGTAATGGAATCCAAAATGCTTGATAGAACGGCTGACTAGTTTGCTCCATGTCTATTTTTGGCTCTTTTGCTAAAAACAACGTCATGAAGATGCCCGCTAACATACAAAGTGCGGTCCATAAAAATACGGTTTCCCACGGATAAATCGCCGCCAAATATAGCGATAATCCACCGGGAATTAATCCCGCAATTCGATAAGCATTAATATGAATAGTGTTTCCCAAACCTAATTCATGATCACTCAAAATTTCACGACGATACGCATCCAACACGATATCTTGTGTTGCTGAAAAAAAAGCGATAAGCAACGCAATATTTGCCACTGTGCTCAGTTGTGTGAGCGGATCAAACAGGCTAATGATGTAAAGTAAAATCAATAATGCCACTTGTGAAAGCAACATCCAGCTACGACGACGCCCTAAAAAACTCGGGAAATAACGATCCAATAATGGTGCCCACAAAAATTTTAACCCATAAGGCAACATCACACCGGTTACTGCACCAATAAGCTCAATTGAGAGATGTTTATCTGTCAGCCAAACAGGCAACATTTGCAATAACACAAATAATGGCAAACCAGAATTAAAACCTGTGAATACGCAAATCAACATCTTGCGTGTAAAAATTTGGGAAGAAAGGGAATTTGACATAAAGTGCGGTTAATTTGGGTTATATTTTAGAAACTTCGCCTTTCAATTAAAGGATAAGTGTAAAAATCAGGGGAATTTTTAATCACATCCCCCAATGTTTAGCGTTCTTCATAAAGAAGAAAACAAATATTAGAGAATATTAATCTCTGTACCCTTTTGGATTATTTTTCTGCCAGTTCCACGTATCTTGCATCATTTTTTCAAGACCACGTTCTGCCACCCAACCAAGCTCTTTTGCAGCTAAACTAGGATCTGAATAGCATGTCGCAATATCGCCAGGGCGGCGCTCTACAAGTTTATATGCAATGGTAATGTTGTTGGCTTTTTCAAAGGCTTTTACCATGTCTAATACAGAATAACCATGACCTGTACCGAGGTTATAAATATGTAAACCAGCATCATTTTCATGACGTTGAAGCGCTTTTAAATGCCCCACTGCCAAATCAACCACATGAATATAATCACGTACGCCAGTTCCATCATGAGTGTCGTAATCACTGCCAAATACAGAAAGTTGTGCTAATTTACCGATGGCAACTTGGCTGATATAAGGCAACAAATTATTTGGAATACCATTTGGATCTTCACCAATCAAGCCACTTTTATGCGCCCCAACCGGATTAAAATAACGCAAGATGGTCATGCTAAATTTTGGTTCCGCTTTTGCTGTATCGCGTAAAATCTGCTCAACCATATATTTAGATGTGCCATAAGGATTGGTTGTACCGCCGACTTCACAATCTTCTGTAATTGGAATAATTTTTGGATCACCGTAAACCGTTGCAGATGAGCTAAATACAAAGTTCCAAACACCCGCTTTTTTCATTTCTTGAATTAATACAAGGGTGCCAGCGACATTGTTCATGTAATATTCTGTCGGCTTTTGAACACTTTCCCCTACAGCTTTTAACCCTGCAAAGTGAATAACAGAGCTAATCTCATTTTCTAAAAAGATTTTTTGTAACAAAGCACGATCTAAAATATCACCTTCATAAAACTTTGCTTCTTTGCCCGTAATTTGTTTTACGCGCTCAAGGGATTTTGGCGATGAATTGCAAAGATTATCTAATACCACCACCTCTTTGCTAGCATTTAATAATTCTACAACTGTGTGAGAACCGATATAACCGGCGCCACCTGTCACTAAAATGGCCATAATGATTTCCTTATTAATTATTAAGACTAAAAAAATTATATCACTATTTTGTATGATAAGAACGATGTCTTGTATGCCCTTGCGCCGGAGCTACACGTTTTAACCGATACGGTTTCGGCAGTTCAAGCAAGGCTTCTGTTTCATATTGGCTCACTGGGATAGAATGGCCAATATATTCTTCAATTGCTGGTAAATTCATCACATATTCTTCGCAAGCAAAACTAATCGAAACGCCATTTTCCCCCGCTCGTCCAGTACGGCCGATTCGGTGAACATAATCTTCTCGATCATCGGGTAAATCATAATTGAAAACATGCGTCACATCAGAAATATGCAAGCCACGAGCAGCCACATCTGTTGCCACTAGAATATCTAAATCACCATCGGTAAATTGTTTTAATAACGATAAACGTTTTTTCTGTGCTACATCGCCAGTCAGTAAACCAACACGATGTCCATCAGCCGCCAAATAACCCCAAATTTCTTTACAACGATGTTTAGTATTCGCAAACACAATACAACGCTCAGGCCATTCATCTTCCATTAAGGTTAAGAGAAGTGCCATTTTATCCTGATTAGATGGATAAAAAAGTTCTTCTTTAATGCGATGACCAGTCTTTTGTTCTGGTTCAATTTCAATATATTCAGGGTCATTCATATCTTCAAATGCTAATTCTCGGACTTTATAAGAAAGCGTCGCTGAAAATAACATCGTTAAACGCGCTTGCGGAGCGGGGCATTTACGCAATAAATAACGAATATCACGGATAAACCCAAGATCGAACATTCGATCCGCTTCATCTAGCACGACAACTTGAATTTCATCTAAACTAATTACGCCTTGCTTCACATAATCAATGACTCGCCCAGTCGTACCAATCAAAATATCGACGCCACGCTCAATCGCTTGTAGTTGTTTATCATAACCATCGCCACCATAGGCAAGTGCGGTCTTTAATCCACTCGCTTTTACAAGAAATTCTGCGTCATTACTAATCTGCACCGCTAATTCTCGAGTAGGCGCTAAAATCAAAGCTCTTGGGTGAGGATATTCAAGATTAGGATCTTGGTGAGTTAAAAGATGGTGAAAAGTAGCCGTTAAAAAAGCCATTGTCTTTCCTGTACCAGTTTGAGCTTGTCCTGCGACATCTCGTCCATTTAAACTGATAGGCAAGGATAAAGCCTGAATTGGGGTACAAAAATCAAAGCCTTTTTTTGCCAAAGCATCTCGTACAATGGGGTGTAGAGGAAGATCGGAGAATCGTTGTTGGCTTAAATAATCTTGTTGCATAAAAATCACATTTTAGAATAATAAAATTACGTTTAGCATAGCATGCTTAGGGAAAATCCTCAAAAAAGGACCGCACTTATAAAAATTAACCGATAGGGTTTCCTATCGGTTAATCTCTATTTAATACTCCATTCGTCACTCACATTTGGATCCATAGCAAAATCTGCAGTATCACTTGGAATCGCTTTTTCTTCAGCCGCCCATTCGCCAAGATCGATTAACTGGCAACGTTTGCTACAAAAAGGGCGAAAAGTACTTTCATTTGTCCAAGGCACTGATTTTTGGCAAATCGGACAAGGTACTTCAATAATTTCGTCAGACATTTTTATTTTCCGCTTGTTGTAAATAAAACTGGTGTAATTCTAGCACCTTTTGTTGCAAGTGCGGTAAGTTTTGAGCCAGTTCAGCATCATTGTTAATCACATCATCCGCCCATTTCAAACGCTCTTGTTGAGAAACTTGATAATTCATAATTCGTTGAATTTGCTCAAAATTATTGTTATCTCGTTGAGCTGAACGAGCAAGTTGAGTTTGTGGACTCACATCCACCACCAAAATACGATCACAAAGTGTGGTCAATTTATTTTCTATTAATAAAGGGACGACAAATAATGTGTAAGGCGCAGTTTGTTCAGCTAATTGTTGTTTCATTCGTTCACGAATAGCGGGATGCAAAAGATTATTTAACCACAATTTATCTTCATCATGGCTAAACACTCGTTCTCGTAAAGCCGCACGATTAAGTTCACCTTGTTCCGTTAAAATTTGAGCTCCAAAATGTTCAACAATTTTAGACAATAAGGGGGAATCTTTCGCGACGACTTCTCTAGCAACCACATCCGCATCCACTAGAGGTACGCCAAGATCGGCAAATAAATTAGCAATCGTTGTTTTACCACTACCAATGCCACCAGTTAAGCCAACAATATAACTCATATGATTTCCCATAAAAAATTTTCAGTATTATACAAAATAACGATAGTAAAAATCAGTTCTCCAAGCACAATACCTCAGTGAGGCATAACAAATTAGTTTATCTACATTATCATGCTTTTACATATTGAAAAATAAAAGAAAAATATAACCATGGAAAAACAACAACCCAAAGAAATGCGCTAATGACAACAATAAATTTAAAACTAAAATGCAGCGTTTTATGACGAAAATGTTTCATAGCCAAATGTATTCCCATAAAACCACCTAAAAGGCTTAGAAGAAAAAACATTTTTTCAGGGATTCTCCACTCGTTACGTACGGCCCGAATTTTATCTCTCCACATAAAAAAATAAGCGGCGATATTTATCGCCGCTAACCATATAATCAACGAAAGAAAATAAATCATTTCGGATAAACTGGAAGACGTTTACAAATTGCTAATACTTTTTCTTTAGTTTCAGCAATCACTTGTTCTTCATTTTCTTTGCCTAAAGCATCTAAAACATCACACATCCAGCCAGCTAATTCACGCACATCATTTTCATTGAAACCACGGCGAGTCACAGATGGTGTACCTACACGGATACCTGAAGTAACAAATGGTTTTTGCGGATCGTTTGGTACAGCGTTTTTATTCACGGTAATATTTGCTTTACCTAATGCTGCATCTGCTGCTTTACCCGTTAATCCTTGTTTGATGAAACTTACTAAGAACAAGTGGTTTTCAGTACCATTTGACACAACGTCATAACCACGTTGTTTAAATACTTCAACCATCGCTTTTGCATTTCTCAACACATTTGCTTGGTATTCTTTATATTGAGGCTCTAATGCTTCTTTAAAGCAAACTGCTTTTGCCGCAATAATATGAACTAATGGACCACCTTGATTTGCAGGGAATACAGATGATTGTAATTTTTTGTAGATTTCTTCATCACCACAAGATGAAAGAATTAAACCGCCACGCGGACCGCCCAATGTTTTGTGAGTTGTTGTTGTAACAACATGTGCATGCGGCAGTGGATTTGGATATAAACCCGCTGCAATTAATCCTGCTACATGCGCCATATCCACAAATAAATATGCACCAACTTCATCTGCAATTTCACGCATTTTCGCCCAATCCACAACTTGTGAATAAGCTGAGAAACCAGCAACGATAAGTTTTGGTTTACATGCTAATGCTTTTTGACGAACATCTTCATAATCAATTAAGCCATCCGCAGTGATTCCATAAAGCACAGAGTTATAAATCTTGCCAGAGAAACTGACTTTTGCACCGTGAGTTAAGTGCCCACCGTGAGCCAAATCCATACCTAAAATAGTATCGCCCGCATTAATCAATGCACCATACACCGCAGTATTTGCTTGTGAACCAGAGTGCGGTTGAACATTCACGTAATCTGCACCAAATAATTCTTTCGCACGGTCAATTGCTAACTGCTCCACAATGTCAGCATACTCACAACCACCGTAATAACGTTTACCTGGATAGCCTTCAGCGTATTTATTAGTGAATTGTGAACCTTGAGCTTCCATCACGCGTGGACTCGCATAGTTTTCAGACGCGATAAGCTCAATATGCTCTTCTTGACGACGATTTTCGTCCTGAATGGCTTGCCATAGAACCAGATCGTAATCAGCGATGTTCATACTTTTTTTAAACATTGTGTTTTCCTCGTTGTTTGCATTATTTGTGTATAGTTTACCTGTTTCCAGGCAAAAACTTAACCAAAAATTTCGACCATATTTTTCATTATTACAATGAAAAACATTCATTTATCTAAATCGAGCCTTTTTCTTTCACTAATTTTTCAATTAATTTAACTTCTTTTGTTTTCTCACCTGCACCGAGTTTACGGCATTGGCTGGTTTCTTTCGTGTAAGTATTAAAATTTGTCATCCTTGTTGGACTTTTCATTTTAATCTTCATATCCAAATGATCACCACAACGATCACAAGGTGAAACAAATTCCTTCTCATAGTCTTTAAATTCTGGAACTTGCTCTATGATTTTCACGACTTGCGGTGAATGGGCGGTTTTAAATAGACGATCCGTAAAGTCATAACTTAACTTGTCATCATTCACCTGCCATTTAGCTTTAGCTTGCAATAAATAACGCATCCAGCCTTCTTTTGTATCAATCTGAGAGATACCACGCATCAGCACAGTTTGATCCGCTCGATAAGTGACATAATCAAAATGCTCAACAGGTAAAGGGGATTTGGCTGCAGGTTTTACATGGCAAATCCAATCGCCGACTAAGGCTTGTTCTTGTTCAGTTTGCTGATGAGCTACCGTACACCCTGAGAATAATACAGCAACAAGACCACCCAATATTAATTTTCTCATGAGATATTCCTTTTATTGACAGTAGAGATAACATTCATCAATACAAAGTAGGGAAATTTTCGTTTAATCAGGAATGTGTAAAAGGCGGCAGTTACATAAATCATCACTCTCAAATTCTGATATTTCACCTGCAACCTTATTCGGAATTGGAAATAAACGTACAGTGAGTGGTTTATTTAAGCGAAATGCCATCGTTCCCGTATCGCGCATAATAGCCGCTATGCTTTCTGCCTTAACATTTCCCGCCACAGGAACCGTGTCTAAACCGATACCACATACGGCGCTATAAGTCAGTAAAGCTCGAATATCAAAATAGTGTTTTTGTGTACCTTCGGCTAAACCTAAATCTTCTGTCACCGCCAACATTAATCCAGAAAACCCAACCAATGGCACACGTTGGATTGATTTAAACACTTTTGTCAGTAGCGCAGAAACCTCGACTGAACCAGCCGCACCAAAATAGGGTAATCCCATTAATTCATACACTTTTGTCATGGATGAACAATTTTTAGATGGTGCCGCCGAACTATCAATGCCTGCAAATTCAAATTCACCCGATAATTTGACCGCACTTAACACCCCTAATACTTGATCTACATGATATTGCAGGGCTTGCGACATAGCTTGATAGCAATCAGCATAAAATTGATTATGAGGCGATTTTGGCACAGATTTTAATACTTCGACTAATAAATCGGGTGTTTCGAACCCAATGACAAAACTATTTGGTAAATGGCTTAGATGATAACCGGCGGGGAAATAAGGAATAAATGGCTTGCAGTTAAAATTCACCGTAAAGTTAAAATTACCTTCGCCACGTGGTGTGATATTTGCAATTCGTTGTACGGCATAAACAGATTGCTCAATAAGTTCATTATCTAACACGCCATTTTCATCTAATGGTACATTGACACAAGCATTACACAAGTCGCCATAAGCCGCGATTAATTCTGGCAATAACGCAATTTCCTCTTTATTTCTCGCCGCGCCTATTGCAAATAGAAGACGGATTCCACTTTCATTAAATTTATTCAATAATTCCGTTAAATACTGCAAATCTGCTTTTGCTGTCTGCAAATTGGTTAAATCCAAATATTCACCAAAGGGATTGGTAATCACTCGAATCGATTGCAAGGTATAACCTGCTTTCTGTACAGCAGGTAATAACAAATCCACATCACGTTTCACCGAATAAAGTGCGTCTTCCCATTGCGTTTTATCTTTATGTAACGTTAGAAAAAAACTGATTGTGCGAAGACGACATAATTCCTTATTTTTATAATCCATTCGATCCCTTAACATTTAATGCCGTTATTTTTGCTGCTCACGTTCAACAGCACGATAGCCAATATCTCGACGATAAAAACGTCCTGCCCATTGAATTTGTTCAGCGAGTTTTAAGGCTTTTTGTTGCGCTTCAAATACGCTTTCGCCTAACGCAGTAACACAAAGCACGCGACCGCCGTTCGTGACTAACTTGCCTTCTTGTTCTGCAACGCCCGCTAAGAAAACTTTCTCATTTTCGACCGCACTTTGAGGCAAACCAGTGATTTCATCGCCCTTGCGATAATCGCCTGGATAGCCTTCAGCCGCCAAAACAATCCCTAAGGAAGATTTTGGATTCCATTGGGATTTCACTTCGTTCAATTTACCATCGCAAGCTTTAAGACAAAATCCTACCAGATCTGATTCGAGGCGTAGCATAATCGGCTGAGTTTCTGGATCGCCAAAACGGCAGTTAAATTCAATCACTTTTGGCTGACCGTTCGGCATAATCATTAATCCTGCGTATAGGAAACCTGTGTAAACATTGCCTTCTGCCGCCATGCCATTAACGGTTGGATAAATTACTTCTCGCATAATGCGATCATGAATTTCAGGTGTTACCACTGGCGCAGGCGAATACGCGCCCATACCGCCAGTATTTAAGCCTGTATCATTTTCGCCCACGCGTTTATGATCTTGACTAGTCGCCATAGGTTCGACGTTTTTACCATCTACCATGACGATAAAACTGGCTTCTTCGCCATCTAGAAACTCTTCAATCACCACTCGGCTACCCGCTTTGCCAAAGGCATTACCTGAAAGCATATCACGCACAGCCTCTTCCGCTTCCTGCAATGTCATTGCAACAATTACGCCTTTGCCCGCCGCCAAACCATCTGCTTTGACGACAATTGGCGCGCCTTTCTCACGCAAGTACGCTAACGCAGGCTCAACTTCGGTAAAGTTTTGATATTCTGCCGTTGGAATTTTATGACGAGCGAGGAAATCTTTGGTAAATGCCTTTGAACCTTCCAATTGTGCAGCTGCTTTACTTGGGCCAAAAATTTTTAGTCCGGCTTCACGAAATGCATCGACTACCCCAATCACCAAGGGTACTTCAGGGCCAACAATGGTTAATCCAATTTGCTTATCTTGAGCAAATTTCACTAATGCAGGGATATCTGTCGCAGAAATATTCACGTTTTCTACTTTGTGTTCCAATGCGGTACCCGCATTGCCTGGTGCGACAAAAACTTTATCTGCTAATGGAGATTGCGCTGTTTTCCAAGCCAAGGCGTGTTCACGCCCGCCATTTCCGATGATGAGGATGTTCATAATGCTCCTTGTATCTTTTTGAATTTAATCCCCTCTTTAGCAAAGAGGGGTAGGGGAGATTTGGCAGAAGTTATTTCAACCTCATAGTATATTTAGCATCGTTTAAATCTCCCCCTGCCCCCTCTTTACGAAAGAGGGGGATGGTTAGATAAATTAATGTCTAAAATGACGCATTCCAGTCAATACCATCACCATATTATGTTCATCTGCTGCATCGATGACTTCTTGATCGCGCATTGAGCCACCTGGATGGATCACACATTGAATACCTACTTTCGCCGCTGCATCAATGCCGTCACGGAATGGGAAGAACGCATCAGATGCCATCACGCAACCTGCGACAGTTAAACCTTCATCCTGAGCTTTGATACCTGCAATTTTGGCCGAATACACACGGCTCATTTGGCCAGCACCAATGCCTATGGTTTGGTTATCTTTGGCGTAAACAATGGCATTGGATTTAACGAATTTCGCCACTTTCCAGCAGAATAATAAGTCTTTTAATTCTTGTTCAGTTGGCTGACGTTTACTTACTACTTTTAAATCATCCAAACCAACCATGCCTAAATCTGCATCTTGTACTAACAAGCCACCGTTCACGCGTTTGAAATCTAAACGTTCGGAACGTGACGTCCATTCACCACATTCAAGCAAACGAACATTTTTCTTACGTTTCACGACTTCTTGCGCTTCAGCAGAAACTTTCGGCGCAATAATCACTTCAACGAATTGGCGCTCCACAATTTCATTCGCGGTTTTTTCGTCTAATTCACAGTTGAACGCAATAATGCCGCCAAATGCAGAAGTTGGATCGGTTTGGTAAGCGCGATTATAGGCGTCTAAAATATCTTTACCTAAAGCTACACCGCATGGATTGGCATGTTTAATGATTACACAAGCTGGCTCATCAAATTCTTTCACGCATTCAAGCGCTGCATCGGTGTCTGCAATATTATTGTAAGACAAGGCTTTACCTTGGAGTTGATTAGCCGTAGCCACGCTCGCCTCTTTCACATTCAAATCAACATAGAAGGCAGCATTTTGATGGGCGTTTTCGCCGTAACGCATGGTTTGTTTACGCACGAAGTTAAGGTTTAAAGTCCGTGGGAATTGACCGCACTTCGCATTCGCATCTTCTTCCTCTGCCACATGATATGGTTTCACCATTTGTCCGAAGTAGTTAGCAATCATGGAATCATATTGCGCGGTATGTTCAAATGCTTTAATCGCAAGATCAAAACGGGTTTCAAGCGTTAGGCTGTTTTGATGTTTATCCATCTCTGCAAGAATTGCATTGAAATCACCATTATTTACCACAATCGCCACATCTTTATGGTTTTTCGCTGCAGAACGCACCATGGTTGGTCCACCGATATCGATATTTTCTACCGCATCAGCCAAGGTGCAATCTGGTTTAGCCACAGTGGCTGCAAATGGATATAAATTCACGACGACCATATCAATGCCTTCAATGCCATGTTGCTGCATGATGGCATCATCTGTACCACGACGACCAAGAATCCCGCCATGTACTTTTGGATGTAAGGTTTTCACACGACCGTCCATCATTTCAGGGAATCCCGTATAATCAGACACTTCAGTCACCGGCAAACCATGTTGCTCCAACAATTTTGCAGTACCGCCTGTGGAAAGTAGTTTTACACCACGCTGTACTAAGCCTTGAGCAAATTCTACGATACCGGTTTTATCAGAAACACTCAGTAAAGCCTGACGAATTTGACAATCTGTCATTACATTTTCCTTCATTAAATGGTTAAAAATAAGCGGAGTGAATTATAGCGCAAACGTTTGCGCAAATATAGAAAAGATTAAATAAAATGTAATCAGAATAAAGTGCGGTAAATTTCAAGCATAAAAAAGCCCACATAAATGTGGGCAAATAAAAGGATTAAATTATGAAACTACAACTAAACTACTTTTTAAAAAACTTGTTATCTAAAGCACAAGCACCCGCGCCAGAAAATACAAAATATAAGAAGAGTACAGAGTAAAGTAACGCAAGCTCACCGCCATTTGCAATTGGGAATAGTAAATTCCCTTTTCCAGCCACATGCATAAAGAAATACGCAAAAGCCATTTGGCCAGATAAAATAAACGCAGCTGGGCGCGTAAATAATCCTAAAATTAATAAGATTGAGCCGACAATTTCAATCATGCCACCTACAATCATCATTGAATCACCGACCGGGCCATTTCCACCCGTCATAGAAATTGGGAACTCCCAGAATTTTGCTGTGCCATGTAAGATAAACATGTAAGCAGCAGTGATGCGTAATAGCGCTAATACATAAGGGCGATATTTTTCAAGATTGTTCATTTTCTTTCCTTTTGTTTAAAGATGAATTAAAACGGCGCCATATTAATCTTTAATGGATAGTTAAACAATAATTAAAATTGAAAAATACTTTTTACCAAAAGTAAAAAATAACTAAAGTAGCTTTTCAATCCAATTAGAAAAAGAATCAGCATCCATAAATCCCGTTACTCTACTTCCTTGAATCTCATTATTTCGCTTATCAAAAAATAAAATTGTGGGTAATCCCATCACATTAAAACGTTCCATTAATGCTTTATTTTCAGGGCTATTCTTTGTCATATTCACTTGTAACAATAAGATATTTTGAAATTGCTGTTGCACTTTTGGATCTGAAAAAGTCAGCTTTTCAAATTCTTTACAAGCCACACACCAATCCGCGTATAAATCCAACATCGCGATCGAATGCGGATTTTCCGCTAAAGTGCGGTCAAGTTCTTCAATATTTTTAATTTGCTTAAATTTAACCTGAGAAACAGGCTTATTTTCTACCGCACTTTGTGTTGTGTTCTGAGTTTGCCAAATCCAATTTTGCAGAGGTTGTACGGAAACCATAGCCAACGCAAAACTAATAATTTTAATGGCATAGCCAAAACCGCTCTTAGGCATCTGCAACGCAAACCAAATAAAGAATGCTGTCGCTAATCCAGCCCATAAGCGTGGCTCCCATACTTCAGGCAAAATACGAGAAAGCAAAAACACAGGTAATGCTAACATAACAAAGCCGAATGTTTGTTTCACTGTGTTCATCCACTCACCTGATTTTGGCAAAATTTTATTACCAAACAATGTGATTAACATTAGCGGAACGCCCATACCAAGTGCGAGCAAATAAAGGGTCGCTGCTCCAGTGAATAAATCACCACTTTGCGCCACATAAAGTAAAGCACCAGAAAGTGGTGCAGATGTGCAAGGTGATGCCACAAGCCCAGCAATCATACCCATCGCAAAGGAACCGCCAAAAGCGCCCGAGGTTTGTTTTTGACTCCATGTATTCAATTTATTTTGTAAGCTATTTGGCAATTGAATAGTAAATAAGCCAAACATTGAAAGGGCAAGAACAACAAATAAAATAGAAAGCCCGATCATCACATAAGGATGTTGCAAGGCGATTTGAAACGGCAAACCGATAGCCGCTACTGCGAGCCCTAACAAGGTGTAAGTCAGTGCCATGCCTTGAACATAAAGAAAAGCTAAACTAAACGCTCGCATCATATTTGGACGTTGTTGCTGACCAATAACAATAGCAGAAAGCAACGGTAACATTGGCAATACACAAGGTGTAAAAGCCAGTCCCAATCCCAATAAAAAGAAACCGAAGATCGCCCATTTACTATGGAATAAACCATCAGCTAAACGATCTTGTTCAGATAAAAGTGCGGTATTTTTTTCAACTGTTTTTTCGACAATTTTCTCTTGAGAAACGGCTAAATCCCCAATTCGTAATACTTTAGTTTCAGGCGGATAGCAAAAACCTTCGGTACATCCTTGATAAGTGACTTCAACCTGATCATCAGCATTGCCAAATGCGCCGCTAAATACGCCATCAATTGAGTGAGTAAACACCTTCACTTCACCAAAATAAGGATCTTGGTGTAATTCAGCTGCTTGTTGAGCATGCAAAGTGAGAGCATCCGATTTACCCACTAATCCAGCACTAATCTTATCTTGATATAGATAATAGCCATCAGCAATGTCCCAATGAACCTGTAATTGACTTTTATCCGTAGATAAAGTGGCAGAGAATGCAAAAGCATCATCTACTTTCAAGAAAGATTGTTTTTTATCAAATAGACCAGCATTCGCTGCAAGTGCGGTAAAAATCAGTGTAAAAAAAAGAAAAAGTTTTTTCATAGAATTGAAAGGAAAAGTAGAAATGCGCGAAATTCTATCACAAAGAAATTTGAATATCTAAAACTATGATTTAGATCATAAAAAGGAAAATCTTATAAAAAATAACCGCACTTTTTTATTGTTACAACAATGTTACACCGCTAGAATGGAATCATGATAGCATACATCAAAATAAGTATAAGGATGGAAAATGGCTACTCCACAAATTCTCGTTGTTGAAGATGAAATCGTTACCCGAAATACGCTTAAAGGGATTTTTGAAGCGGAAGGGTATGATGTGCTTGAAGCAGAAAATGGTGCAGAGATGCATCACATGTTAGAAAACCACAATATTAATTTGGTTGTAATGGATATTAATTTACCTGGTAAAAACGGTTTATTATTAGCAAGAGAGCTCCGCGAAGAACTCAACTTGCCTCTTATATTCTTAACTGGTCGTGATAATGAAGTCGATAAAATTCTAGGGTTAGAAATCGGTGCCGACGATTATTTAACCAAGCCTTTTAATCCTCGAGAATTGACTATCCGTGCACGTAATCTATTGCATCGCACAATGCCACATCAAGAAAAAGAAAATACATTTGGTCGAGAATTCTATCGTTTTAATGGTTGGAAATTAGATTTAAATAGCCATAGTTTAATTACGCCAGAAGGTCAAGAATTTAAACTTCCGCGCAGTGAATTTCGTGCAATGCTACATTTCTGTGAAAATCCAGGAAAATTGCAAACTCGCGAAGAATTACTAAAAAAAATGACAGGACGTGAATTGAAACCTCAGGATCGTACCGTAGATGTCACAATTCGACGCATTAGAAAACATTTTGAAGATCATCCTAATACCCCAAATATCATTATGACGGTGCATGGTGAAGGATATCGTTTTTGTGGGGATATAGAATAAAGTCATTATTTCTATCAACTGAGAGACTATTTTAAAATTCCTTTTTGAAATTAATTTCCCATTTTGATAGAATCCATACGCTTTCATTGTGATTGTCACAATGAAAAGTGAGTTCGGATGAAGGTAGCTGGAGAGCGGGGAATTGACCCCACACCGACGATGTAAAATCTTTCAGGTGCGATGGCAGGGACTGTTACTGGACGAACCCTTGGAGAGATCCATTTTAGAAATGGACGCCGAAGGCGCAAAAAAGCGGTTAATTTTTCAATCGTTTTTCAAACGCTCAGGCAAAAGGACAGGGGCAAAAGACAATCTATCGTAAGTGTGGAAATTATCTATCTTTTCACCGCACTTTCTTTTCCATTGTATCTTTTCGTCTTCTTGTCGTGTTTATTTTTGATTTAAACGACGAGGAATCACATGACAATTGAGTCAATTCTTTCAGCTATTGATAGCTTTATTTGGGGCGCTCCGCTACTCATACTATTATCGGGTACGGGACTCTACTTAACCTTACGTTTAGGCTTTATTCAAATTCGCTATTTACCACGTGCGCTGGGTTATTTATTTAAAAAAGATAAAGGTGGAAAAGGTGATGTGTCATCTTTTGGCGCACTTTGTACCGCATTAGCAGCAACAATCGGAACGGGGAATATTGTGGGCGTGGCAACTGCGGTACAAGCAGGGGGGCCTGGCGCTATTTTTTGGATGTGGCTGGTCGCCTTATTAGGAATGGCAACAAAATATGCCGAATGTTTACTCGCGGTTAAATATCGTATTCGTGATAAAAATGGCTTTATGGCTGGCGGTCCAATGTATTACATTGAACGCGGTCTAGGCATCAAATGGCTAGCAAAATTATTTGCATTATTTGGTGTAATGGTGGCCTTTTTCGGGATCGGTACATTCCCACAGGTCAATGCGATTACCCATGCAATGCAAGACACTTTTAATATTCCAGTTTTAGTTACTGCAATTATTGTTACACTTTTAGTCGGCTTAATCATTCTTGGTGGTGTAAAGCGTATCGCAACCGCATCATCGGTAATTGTGCCGTTTATGGCGATTTTATACGTCACTACTTCACTGGTTATTATCCTTTTAAATATAGAAAAAGTACCAGATGCGATCTCATTAATTATTTATAGTGCTTTTGATCCGCAAGCGGCGCTAGGCGGGGCTATTGGCTTTACTGTAATGAAGGCTATTCAATCAGGCGTCGCTCGAGGCATTTTCTCCAATGAATCAGGTTTAGGAAGCGCGCCAATTGCAGCCGCAGCGGCACAAACTCGTGAACCTGTTCGCCAAGGCTTAATTTCCATGACAGGTACATTCTTGGATACCATCATCGTTTGTACAATGACAGGTATTGTATTAGTGTTAACAGGAGCTTGGAATAACCCTGAATTAGCGGGTGCTACAGTCACAAACTATGCCTTTACACAAGGTTTAGGGACATCAATTGGCGCAACGATTGTAACCGTCGGTTTATTATTTTTTGCATTCACAACTATTTTAGGCTGGTGTTACTACGGTGAACGTTGCTTTGTTTATCTCGTTGGTATTCGTGGCGTAAAACTATATCGTTTAGCTTATATTGTGTTGGTGGGGGTAGGCTCATTCTTACACTTAAATTTAATCTGGATTATCGCCGATATCGTAAATGGTTTAATGGCCTTTCCAAATCTCATCGCACTCATTGGATTGCGAAAAGTTGTGATTGAAGAAACAAAAGATTATTTCCAACGATTGAAAATAAATCATCACGATCAAGATGAAATCGTAGAATAATCAAATGAAAAAAGGTGTGGATACAATCAATATCCACACTTTTTTTCTTATCACAATTTCCCATCTTAACAACTTATCTTAGAAAGAAAAGCAACTTTTTTCAGAAATTAGACATAGATCATATTTTTAAAAATTACTTTGACATTTTCTCTTAAAGCCCTTGAAAACCCGAATTAAGAAAGCTATTTTGTAATTAAACAAAACTGTAAATCACGCAACAAAGAGGTAAATGCTATGACACTTAATATCACCAGCAAACAAATGGAAATCACCCCTGCAATTCGTGAACACGTGGAGGAAAGACTCGCGAAATTAGGTAAATGGCAAACACAGTTAATTAACCCCCATTTTGTTTTAAACAAAGTACCGAATGGATTTACTGTAGAAGCATCTATTGGCACGCCACTGGGCAATTTATTGGCAAGTGCAACCTCAGATGATATGTATAAAGCAATTAATGAAGTTGAGGAAAAATTGGAGCGCCAGCTTAATAAACTTCAACATAAAAGTGAATCTCGTCGAGCAGATGAACGCTTAAAAGATTCATTTGAAAGTTAATATTGAAAATAAACTAAAGAAAGGCAAAAGAGCGGTGAAATTTCACCGCTCTTTTTTCTTAACTAGGATTAGATTTGTGTTAAATCTACATTTTTAGTTTCTTTTGACGCTAATAATGCCAATAGCGTCATGAGGGCATTGATTGCTAAATAAATACCTACGCCCATCACACCAAATGATGCATTAATTTTTAAAGAAATCATCGCCGCAATCGTTGCACCAATAATGGATGCCAAATTATAGGCAAGAGATGCGCCTGAATAACGCACTTCCGTTGGAAATAATTCTGGTAATAGCGCAGCCATTGGACCAAATGTCATCCCCATAATCGCCATACCAATTACTAAAAATGCAAATACGCTCATTGGGGTACCATTTTCTAAGAAGAATGGCATGGTTAAACCGAGCACGCCAACAGCTACCGTCACCCAAATCAACCATTTACGGCGACCAATTTTATCGGCATAAACACCAGAAATACTGATAAAAATACCAAATACAATAGCACTAATTAATAACAAGCCAGTAAATGTATTTGCAGGGATGCCTAAGCCAAGCGCATAACCTGCTTCAGAAACCTTTGGTGCTGTTCGAGAATATGCCTGAGCAAAAGCCGTCATAATGTAAAACAGAGAATAAGTTGCCACCATGATAAATGTGCCAATAATCATTGGTTTTAAGTGTTTAGTAAAAACAACACTCACTGGTGCATTCAATTTCTTGCCTTTTTGCTCCGCTTCCACAAATACATGGCTTTCGTGCAAAGTTAAGCGAACATATAAGCCGACAGCGACCAATAAAACAGAAGATATAAACGGAATACGCCATGCCCATTCCACAAGGGCATCTTGCCCGAGGAAATAGCTGACTAAGAAGAATGTTGCATTTGCTACAAATAAACCGATTGGCGCACCTAATTGAGGGAAAGTACCGTACCATGCACGTTTACCTTCTGGCGCATTTTCTGTTGCAACTAAAGCTGCACCGCCCCATTCACCACCAAGTCCAATTCCTTGACCAACACGGCATACGCAAAGCAAAATCGGCGCCCAGATACCGATTTGAGCATAATTAGGAAGTAAACCAATAACCACTGTTGAACCGCCCATTAAAACAAGGGAGGCAACCAAGGTTTTTTTACGACCAATTTTATCGCCAAAGTGACCGAATAATGCAGAACCAATTGGACGTGCAAAGAATGCTAAAGCAAGCGTAGAAAGAGAAAGTAAATCATTAGAAAGCGGATCATCGCTATGGAAGAATTGCGTATTGAAAACTAATACAGCGGCAGCCGCATAGATATAATAATCAAAAAATTCGATTGCCGTACCGACCATCGAGGCTAACGCCACTTTCATCGGATTATTACGAAGTTGTGTAGACATTGTGTTTCCTTAGTAGTTTATTATAAAGAGAAAGGATTGAATCCTAACATTTTAACTAAGGTCTAGCAATTTTTAATATGCAATTTTCTATTTTTTCAGAGAAATATTTTGAATTTTCTAAATGTGAGTTATGTCCAGCGGCAGGAATAGTTACTAAATCAATTTGATTTTCTTTCGCAATAGTTTGAAACTTATGATCTCGTTCGCCACAAAAATAAAAAAATGGCAAAGAACTTAACCGCACTTTTTCACTAAAATCAGGTTGTTTGGATAGACTTGTCGCCAGCAGCATCTTGCCAATATTTTCACCGCAATTTGATTTTCGTTTTTCAACTAACTTCTGTCTTTCTTCCGCAATCAAATGAGAAAACACGGGCTGTTGATACCAATCATTTAATACATTTTCTGGTAATTCTTGCATAAAACGTTGCGCCCAAGCAAAATCCTGCTGAAAACGGGCCTGCTTTTCTTCGTCTGTTTTTAAACCTAGATTCGCCCCTTCTAAAATAACGCCTTGCAAATTAGATCTTTCTACCTGAGCTTGCAGTGCATAATACAAAGCAATCCTTCCACCTAGAGAATACCCAACAAGAAAATACGGTTCATTTTTCACCGCACTTTTAATTTGCTGAGCCAAATACTCCGCCGTTTCTTCAAAATTTGTGACTTCAATATCTTTAGCTTGCCCGTGAAAAGGCAAATCTAGCGCAATACAATTAAAGTGCGGTAGATTTTCAATGACTTTTTGCCAGCCATTTTTTGTACCAAGAAGTCCGTGAAGAAAAATGATGTTTATCATTGAAGGGATTATTGATAGAAAATAATAAAATATGGCGGACTAAAGCCCGCCTACAGAATACTTAAGCACCAATCACGGCGTGACTAATTTGCTCGATTAAGCGTTTATACAAACTACTACCATCACTCGGATTCGTTTTAATTTCAATTAACGTTGCCTTGCGACGACTATAAGCCTGCTTCACAACAGAATTGAGATCAGCCCAAGTATAAGGATGAGCATATTTAAGATCGAACATTGCCGCGATTTGAGAAAAATCGCCATTATGCGGTAATCGATAGAACTGATCTTTGACTTGTTCATCTACAGGTAACATATCAAAAATCGCGCCACCATTATTATTGATCACAAAGATTACCGTTGGTTGCGTAACATTTTTGAATAACGCGAAAGAATTTAGATCATATAAAGTGGACGTATCGCCAATCACCGCAACAACAGGTTTATTTGAACCGATACCAATTCCAGCTGCCGTAGCCAACAAACCATCAATTCCACTCGCACCACGATTGGTATAAACAGGATAACTTTCTGGTAATTGCGTTAGCGCATCAACAAGACGAACAAGTAAACTATTACCTAAAAATAAAACACCGTTATAAGGTAAAAGTGTTGGTAAACGTAATGCGAGCGAGGCTTCCGTTAAATTTCCGCCTACTTGCTGTTCAATAAAGGTCGCACAGAACTTAGATAAAGCTAACGGCTCAAGCAACCAAGGCTTTTGGCGTAAAGGAGGATGCGCACGCAACCAATGATGTGCTTTAGCATTGAATCTTGTCAATGAATGATGGTAAGGATCTAATGCTTTACCGCTTTGTTCAACCAACCAAAATTCACCTTTAAACGCCTGTAAGAATTGATTAATTCGTTTACTAATAAAGCGTGCACCAAATTGAATCACAATATCAGTTTGCAGAAGTTTTTCACGAACAGTTTGGTTTGCGAGCCAAATATCTTCATAAGGTGTCGTTGGAACAACACCAGATTGAATATCCGTCAGTAACACCCAGCCCATAGCACTTGCCCAAGAATTAATGCCCATCGCTTGTTCTGCAGGTAATTGACCAACCACAACGACACCACGTTTGGTACGCCAATGGTCCCAATTTTCATGCATTAATACTTCGTTCTGTAGCGCTTCCACATTCATCCAAGGCTTAGTTTGAATTAACCAGCGTTGTAACGGCAGCAGCCAAGGGTGAGAATCTACAGCCTCATCAGTTGCATCATAAAGTGGCTCGGCAAATGGCACATTAATATGAACAACACCACCTTGTTGTTTTTGTTGAAAGGCAGCCTGTTCAAGTAAAGAAATCAACCATTGCGCAGAATAATCCGCGTTCGGTTTAGGTAAATTAACATTTGCAACCGGATACTGACCAAACATATTTTGCTGCAAAATAGCCTGATTTGCACCGCACTCCCAAAGTTCTGGTGGACGATCAGCAGTTAAAACAAATAAATTCACACCCGTTTGGCGTGCTTCAATAATTGCGGGATAAAGGTTTGCAGTCGCCGTACCTGATGTCACAATAATGGCAACAGGCGATTGAGTTGCCTTGGCAATACCCAAGGCAAAAAAACCTAAACCACGTTCATCAAAATGCGTATGACAAGTGGCTGAACCCGCATTTTGCAAACGTACGGCTTCAAGAGTTAAAGGTGTCGAACGCGAACCTGGCGCGATACAAACGTGAGAAACGCCTTGGCGCACCAAGGTTTCTAAAATCACTTTCGACCAACAACGATTAAACACGCTTACCGACATTTTTTTCTCCGTTATCATTTTTCTTCTGCAAACAAGGAAATTAATCCTGCTGCTTTACGTTCAATTTCTTTCCATTCTTCCAATGGCTGCGAGCCTGCCACAATGCCCGCTCCAGCAAATACACGAATACGATGACCTTCAATAAAGGCAGAACGAATCGCTACACAAAACTCTGAACATACATCGCTCATCACGCCCAATGTTCCCGCATACCAGCCACGATCAAAGGTTTCAATTTCTGACAAAATCATTTTGGCTTGTTGCTGTGGCAAACCCGATACCGCTGCTGTAGGATGAATCGCTTTTAATATATTTACATCTGCATAATGTGCGGTCAAATTTGCACGAATTTTACGAATCAAATGTTGTACTTTACGTAACACTTTCAATTCCACATTACTTACATCAAAACTTTCTACTTGCTTACGTAAATTCTGCGAAATATCTTCTACAACCAACCAATTTTCTTTTAAATTTTTCTCGTCATTTAACAACCAATTGGCTTGAGATTGCGTTTCCTCCTCACTTTCAGAAACCGATGCCGTCCCAGCCAAAGCCTCTGTTAGCAACAAGTTATACTCACGAGCAAATAGGCGTTCTGGCGTAGAACCAACAAAAACCGAATAAGGATTTTCAGCCCACAAAAAATGATAACAACCTTGATTTTGTTTTTCGCTTTCAGCTAAAAAATCGTACGCATTAATCGCTTGCTTTAAATGAAAAGTGGTTTCATTAGCTAAAACAATTTTTGTCAGCTCTCCACTTTTAATTTCTACCAAAGCCTGATTTACCCAATCACACCAAGTTCTTTCATTCGCTCGAGGCTCTGTATGCAAAGGAATCTGTTTTGGCAAAGCAGAAAGTGCGGTGATATTTTCAAAAGTTTTTAGGTGGACTAAAGTATCATTCGCACTTTGCTCATCTTTCACAAAAAATGATACCAATGCACCTTTCTCATCCTGTTCAACAAGCATTTTGGGTAATACAAATTGTGCCGTGCCTTGAAATTGCAAACCACCTACCAGTGGAAAACCACTTTCTTCAATAAACTCTTGCGCTAAATTTAACTGTGAAAATGACCGATCTTCACCAAGAGCAGCTAATACTTTTGCTTCATCACGAAAATGTAAATAAAATTGTGGATACGCAGATTGACCTTTCAGCCAAGCCAACAAATCAACCTTGTCCAGTTTCACCTGAAAACAGACAAGTTCATTCGTTGATTGCTGTAAATATGCGTGAATTTGCGATTTTAACTCGCCTATTGCCTGCGCTAAATAACTCATTAGATTTTGTTTTAAATACACAAAAAATTAGCCGTATTCTACCGCAGATTGTTAATGACAAAAAATTTTTTTACAAAATCTTTTCAATATTGAAAATTCAGCGTAAATTAACCGCACTTTTCTCGAAAAATTTATTAGAAACAAAAGGATTTCACTATGCGATTATTCCCAAAATCCGACAAATTAGAACACGTATGTTATGACATTCGCGGCCCTGTGCACAAAGAAGCACTACGCTTAGAAGAAGAAGGCAATAAAATTTTAAAACTTAATATCGGCAACCCTGCACCTTTCGGTTTTGAAGCGCCGGATGAAATCTTGGTCGATGTATTGCGTAATTTACCGTCAGCTCAAGGCTACTGTGATTCAAAAGGTTTATATTCTGCTCGTAAAGCAATTGTTCAATATTATCAATCAAAAGGGATTCACGGCGCAACCGTCAATGATGTGTATATTGGTAACGGCGTCTCTGAGCTTATTACAATGGCCATGCAAGCATTACTCAATGATGGCGATGACGTACTCGTTCCGATGCCTGATTATCCGCTTTGGACTGCTGCGGTAACACTTTCCGGCGGTAAAGCAGTGCATTATCTCTGTGATGAAGAAGCAAATTGGTTCCCCGCTATTGATGATATTAAAGCGAAAGTGAATGCGAAAACTAAAGCCATTGTTATCATCAATCCAAACAATCCAACTGGCGCGGTGTATAGCAAAGAATTATTACAAGAAATTGTAGAAATCGCGCGCCAAAATAATTTGATTATCTTCGCTGACGAAATCTACGACAAAATTTTATACGATGGCGCAGTGCATCATCATATTGCCGCGCTTGCTCCTGATTTATTAACTGTTACGCTGAATGGTTTATCAAAAGCTTATCGAGTTGCGGGATTCCGTCAAGGCTGGATGATTTTGAACGGACCAAAACATAATGCGAAAGGTTATATTGAAGGCTTGGATATGCTGGCATCAATGCGTTTATGTGCCAACGTACCAATGCAACATGCAATTCAAACCGCACTTGGTGGCTATCAAAGTATTAATGAATTTATTTTGCCAGGTGGCAGATTACTTGAGCAACGCAATAAAGCCTACGATCTCATCACTCAAATTCCAGGCATTACTTGCGTGAAACCAATGGGGGCGATGTATATGTTCCCGAAAATTGATGTGAAAAAATTCAATATTCACAGTGATGAAAAAATGGTGCTGGATTTACTCCGCCAAGAAAAAGTGCTACTTGTGCACGGTAAAGGATTTAATTGGCACTCGCCAGATCACTTCCGTGTTGTTACTCTTCCTTATGTAAATCAACTTGAAGAAGCCATTACAAAATTAGCAAGATTTTTGTCGGATTACCGTCAATAATGAATGCTTTGGCTACATTACAAAGGGGACTAAATGTCCCCTCTTTTTATTGTAAATTTCAAAAATAAAGTGCGGTCATTTTTTGACTAAATTTATTTAGCCATTTTTATCTTTAGTGGCTTTATAAAGCTCCATCGCTTCAGGTAATAAACGTTGTAAGTTTTCTTGACGAGACTGATCGCTAGGATGAGTAGAAGCTAACGCATCAAGAGCACCTCGAGAACCACCAGACACTTTTGCCATTTTTTGCCACAATCCTGGCGCTACCTGTGGGTTGTATCCAGAACGAGCCATTAACATTAGCCCTACTTCATCTGCTTCAGTTTCAGCGCTGCGAGAATAAGGTTTATCTAAGGCAAAATCTTTAGTAAGCGAAACCAAATCTGTCACATCCGTCCCAACTGCAATAGATAATGCCGTCCCTCCAATGGCACCAACAATATTACTAACAGTTCCAAAGTTAGTTTTAGCTTTACCATGCTCTTTTAATGCATGGGCCATTTCATGCCCCATTACCACCGCGATTTCGTTATCATTAAGTTGTAAAGTATCAACTAACCCAGTATAGAACGCCATTTTACCGCCTGGCATTGCCCAAGCATTCAATTCTTTTGACTTAATAACATTAATTTGCCAGTTAAATTGCTGTCCGGTTTCATTAACTTGGTTTGCATAATTCACCATTTTATGAAACACATGGTGAATTCGTTTTGCAGTATTTGATGAAGTATCAATTGCACCCTGAGTACGAATTTTTCCCATTTCTTGTGCATAACTACTCGCAGCCTCTCGATTTATAGAAGCCGAATCAGCACAAGCTGTGATAAGTGAACTGACTAATAGCACAAAAGCAAAACTTTTAAGTTGTTTTTTCATAAGTGATCCTTTTTTGAACTGACGCAGATTATATGAATTTATTATTTTTTGTCGATATAAATATATTGCACTTTCCTTTTGCACTACTATAATAGTGCAAATTTATTTCAGAGGCATTTTATGACACAACAAAGATCTCCTTCTCTCTTAGGCGGCGCGATGATCATCGCGGGTACAGCTATTGGTGCGGGCATGCTGGCTAACCCAACTTCAACGGCTGGTGTATGGTTTATTGGTTCGATTCTCTCTTTAATTTATACTTGGTTTTGTATGACAACATCAGGATTAATGATCCTAGAAGCTAATCTGCATTATCCAACAGGTTCAAGTTTTGACACCATCGTTAAAGATTTATTAGGAAAAAGTTGGAATATTATCAATGGTCTTTCCGTTGCTTTTGTCTTGTATATTTTGACTTATGCCTACATCACCTCAGGCGGAGGCATTACACAAAATCTGCTCAACCAAGCATTCAGTTCTGCTGAAAGTGCGATGGATATTGGAAGAACTTCAGGATCTTTAATTTTCTGCCTTATCCTTGCAGCCTTCGTGTGGCTTTCAACCAAAGCTGTGGACCGTTTCACAACCGTGTTAATTGTCGGGATGGTGGTCGCTTTTTTCCTTTCTACTACCGGTTTATTAAGCTCTGTAAAAACAGAAGTTTTATTCAATACTGTTGCTGAAGGCGAACAAACATATTTACCTTATTTATTCACCGCACTTCCAGTTTGCTTAGTGTCTTTTGGTTTCCACGGAAATGTGCCTAGCTTAGTAAAATATTACAACCGTGATGGTCGCCGAGTCATGAAATCAATCTTCATCGGTACGGGATTAGCACTCGTAATTTATATTTTATGGCAACTTGCTGTGCAAGGTAATTTGCCACGCAACGAATTTGCTCCGGTAATTGAAAAAGGCGGCGATGTTTCCGCATTACTAGAGGCATTACATAAATATATTGAAGTAGAATACCTTGCCGTCGCATTAAATTTCTTTGCTTATATGGCGATTGCTACGTCATTCTTAGGCGTAACTTTAGGCTTATTTGACTATATTGCTGATCTGTTTAAATTTGACGATAGCTTATTAGGACGAACAAAAACCACATTAGTGACATTTTTACCACCGCTATTGTTAAGTTTACAATTCCCTTATGGCTTTGTGATTGCCATTGGTTATGCAGGATTAGCAGCAACCATTTGGGCTGCAATCGTACCTGCACTTCTTGCTAAAGCCAGTCGTCAAAAATTCCCAAATGCAACTTATAAAGTGTATGGTGGTAATTTTATGATTGGCTTTGTGATCTTATTTGGTGTGTTAAATATTGTGGCACAAGTAGGCGTAAACTTAGGATGGTTTGCAAGTTTCGCAGGATAAGTTTTCGCGTTAATATTGTAGGGGCGTATCGAATACGCCCTTTTTAATTTTACATAGGAAACGAGATGAGTAACAAAACGAGCGTTTACGATAAAGAAAACTTCTTTGCGCTTTATCAAAAACTTCGATCTAACCCAATCAGTCTCAATGAAATAGTGGAAAAGCCGACTATGCTTTCCCTGTTACCTGATTTACAAGGAAAAAAATTGCTCGATCTAGGTTGTGGAACGGGCGGACATTTGCAACTCTATTTAGAACGCAATGCGGAGAGCGTAGTGGGAACAGATCTTTCAGCTAAAATGCTAGAGCAAGCTGAACAAGATCTGCAAAAGTGCGGCCAATTTTCAGGGCGTTTTTCCTTATATCACTTACCAATGGAAAAATTAGCAGAATTGCCAGAACGTCATTTTGATGTAATTACTAGCTCTTTTGCCTTTCATTATATTGAAAATTTTCCAGCATTATTATCAACTATCTATGACAAACTCTCGTCTAATGGCATATTGGTTTTCTCACAAGAACACCCGATAACTACCTGCCACAAAGAAGGAGAACGCTGGGAAAAAAATGACAAAAAACAGCAAGTTGCTTATCGTTTAAATCATTATCGAGAAGAGGGCGAACGCAATAGAAATTGGTTCAAACAACCTTTTCAAACCTATCATCGAACAACAGCGACAATTATCAATAATTTAATTCATGCAGGGTTTCAAATCGAGCAAATGGAAGAACCCATGCTTGCCGCCCAACCGCAATGGCATAATGAATTTAAAGATTTATCACACCGCCCACCATTGTTATTTATCAAAGCAAGAAAAGTGGAGAAATAAACAAAATAAACTGGTTTTTAACCGCACTTTATGGTATAAATCGCCCCGCTGTTTTTGCCTTTCAAAAGCAGCTTTTTAATTACTAACAACACACACATATCAACAAGGCTTAATCGGGGTGCCAAACGGTCGATTAGCTGATATGTGGAGGCTCAACCCCAACAAAAGGAAAATATTATGGCACAAGTTTCAATGCGCGACATGATCAACGCGGGCGTACACTTCGGACACCAAACTCGTTACTGGAACCCACAAATGAAACCTTTCATTTTTGGTGCTCGTAACGGTGTTCACATCATCAACTTAGAAAAAACTTTACCTTTATTCAACGAAGCTTTAGCGGAATTAACCCGTATTGCTAGCAACAACGGTAAAGTATTATTCGTTGGTACTAAACGCGCGGCTCAAGAAGCAGTACAAGCTGCAGCATTAGACTGTCAACAATATTACGTAAACCACCGTTGGTTAGGTGGTATGTTGACTAACTGGAAAACCGTTCGTCAATCAATTAAACGTTTAAAAGATTTAGAAACTCAATCTCAAGACGGTACTTTTGACAAATTAACCAAAAAAGAAGCGTTAATGCGTACCCGTGAGATGGAAAAACTTGAATTAAGCCTTGGCGGTATCAAAGATATGGGCGGCTTACCAGATGCGTTATTCGTTATCGGTGCAGACCACGAACATATCGCTGTTAAAGAAGCAAACAACCTAGGTATTCCTGTATTTGCTATCGTTGATACTAACTCAACTCCAGCTGGCGTAGATTTCGTTATCCCAGGTAACGATGATGCGACTCGTGCTATCCAACTTTACGTTTCTGCAGCTGCAGCAGCGGTTAAAGAAGGTCGTGGTAACGAAGCTCAAGTTGCTGAAGAATTAGCAGCTGACGCAGAATAATTTAAGTTTTGCAATAAGGCGAAGCCCTTAATAATCAAACGATTAATTGGCATAGGGGCTAAAATTTAGCCCCTATATTTTTATCTAAAAGTGCGGTCAAAATAAATCGCATTTTCGACAGAGGATTTTAAAAATGGCTGAAATCACAGCATCATTAGTAAAAGAACTTCGTGAACGTACCGGCGCAGGTATGATGGAATGTAAAAAAGCATTAGTTGAAGCAAACGGTGATATCGAGTTAGCAATCGACAATATGCGTAAATCTGGTCAAGCTAAAGCAGCTAAAAAAGCAGGTCGTGTTGCAGCTGAAGGTGTTATCCTTGCTCGTGTAGAAAATGGTTTCGGTGTATTAGTTGAAATGAACTGTGAAACTGACTTCGTGGCAAAAGATGCTGGTTTCTTAGGTTTAGCAAACGAAGTAGCTGATTTCGCAGCAGCAAACAAAGGTACAACTATCGAAGCATTACAAGCACAATTCGAAGAAAAACGTGCTGCATTAGTCGCTAAAATCGGTGAGAACATGAACATCCGTCGTGTTGCTTACTTAGATGGTCAAGTAATTGCTCAATACTTACACGGCGCGAAAATCGGTGTATTAGTTGCAGGTCAAGGTTCTGCAGATGAACTTAAAAAAGTAGCTATGCACGTAGCTGCATCTAAACCTGAATTCGTGAACCCAGAAGATGTATCTGCTGAAGTGGTTGAACACGAACGTCAAATCCAAATCGACATCGCTGTTAACTCTGGTAAACCAAAAGAAATCGCAGAGAAAATGGTTGAGGGTCGTATGAAGAAATTCACTGGTGAAGTTTCATTAACAGGTCAACCATTCGTAATGGATCCTTCAGTATCTGTAGGTGATTTCTTAAAATCAGTAAACACTTCAGTGTCTAACTTCATCCGTTTAGAAGTGGGTGAAGGTATTGAGAAAAAAGAAGAAGATTTCGCAGCTGAAGTAGCAAAAATCACTGGCGGTAACGCGTAATTCTTTAAAGATAACGATATGTTAATAAGCTCAACTTAAGTTGGGCTTATTTGTTTTATAGGATAAGTTGTGCTTAATTAACGGGCTTAAACTTTTTTAGTTACGTTTAGTAAAATAAAAATCCACACTTTAATAGTAAACTTTTAAAGTGTGGATTTTGTAATAAAACTTCAGAAGAAATTAAGAAATTTTCTTTTCTAATGCTTTTAAACGTTTATTTATTCCATCAATACCTAACGTCAGTGCCGCTGTTTTACGCCATTCTTTATTCGTTTGCAATGGAATACCAGAGGAATATACGCCAGGTTCTGTAATTGGGCGCATAACCATTCCCATTCCAGTAATCGTGACTTTATCGCAAATTTCCATATGGCCATTAATCACACTTGCACCGCCAATTAAGCAATAGCGTCCAACAGTCAAACTGCCCGCCATGATAACTCCACCCGCAACCGCTGTACCTGTGCCGATATGAACATTATGTGCAATTTGACAAAGGTTATCGATGATCACGTTATCTTCAATAATTGTTGCGTCTAATGCGCCTCTATCGATACAGGTATTCGCACCAATCTCAACGTTATTACCAATTATTACTTGCCCTACTTGTGGAATTTTAATCCAACGACCACGATCATTTGCGTAACCAAAACCATCACTACCGATGACTGTTCCTGATTGAATTAAGCAATTAGTGCCAATCTCAACGTTATGGTAAACCGTTACATTAGCCCAAAGTTGAGTGCCTGAACCAATCTTGGTATTTTTACCAACAAAGCAATTTGCACCAATTATCACGTTATCACTAAGTACAACACCTTCTTCAATAACAGCATTAGCACCAATTGAAACATTCTCACCTAAAGAAGCACTATCAAAAATTACAGCACTTTTTGCAATGCCTTGCGCAGCCTTTGGTGTGCTATCCATATATTGAGCCAAAATTGCGTAAGCGACATAAGGATCTTTAACAATAAGTAAATTGCTTTCTGGAGAACAGTGTTCGACATCCTCTTCAGAAACAACCAAAATTCCTGCTTTAGAATCTTTCAATAGTGCACGAAATTTTGCGTTAGAAATAAAAGTAAGTTGATTTGATTGGGCTTTATCGAGTGGGGCGATATTCTCAACAACAACATCGGCGTTACCGCGAACGGTAGCGCCGATTTGAGTTGCCAATTCTTGTAAAGAATAGGATTTTTGCATTATGAGAACCTATTATTTTTTCTCTTGAGCTTTTTCAGAAGCAGGGATAGATTTTAATACTTCTTCTGTGATGTCTTTACCCTCTACCGCAAACACAACTGAATTTGCATCAAGCACATAAGTATAACCTTTCTCTTTTGCTAAATTATTTGTAGCAGTTTGAATACTATCTAATAATTTACCACGCTCTTCTGCTTGACGTTTTTCATTTTGCGCTTGGAACTCTTGAACTTTTTTATCTTGTTCCTGCATTAATTTTTGTAATTCAGCATCTTCAGCAGCGCCTAATTTATTAATTTCCTCTTGGCGTTTTTGAATATCTGCTTGACGTAAGCGAGGCGCATCTTTTTCCAAAGCGGCAACTTTTGCTTCAACTTTCTTACGAGCAGCTACGATTTTATCATCAACTGCTTTTTTACTTGCAGCTAATTTTTCAGCTACAGGCTTAAATTCAGCATCAAGTTTATCTGCTACCGCTTGGCGATCTGGGTGATTTTGAAAAATATAACCTGCATTAATGAAAGCAATTTTTTCTTCTGCTGCAGCATAACCTGAAGCAAGTGCGATACCTAAAGCAAGTGCGGTTACTTTTACGATGTTTTTCATTTGATAAATATCCTTAATTAAATAGTGGTTTGTCTAATGTTTTCTCTACCTAATAAAATTAGGCGGAGAATGTTATCTTTGAATTCTAATGATGGAAAAAGTTCAATTTATTAAAAAGAACCACCAATACTAAATTGGAACTGTTCTACATCATCATTTTCATATTTTTTGATCGGTTTAGCATAAGAGAACACTAACGGTCCAATAGGTGATTGCCATTGGAAACCAACCCCAGCAGAGGCACGAACTCGACTAGCTTTTCCATAATCAGGTAAATTTAACGCAGCAATACTTGCGTCTAATGCTTTATCGGATTTCCATTTTGTATTCCACACACTTGCTGCATCCACAAATAATGAGGTTCTAACTGAATTTTGGCCTTTATCCCCTACAAATGGAGTTGGCACAATTAACTCTGCACTAGCTGTTGCTATAGCATTACCACCAACAACATCTGTGCTTGGCACCCATTTATTTTGGGTTGGATTTAAATAAATAGCATTTGGCCCAACAGCACCATATGCAAATCCACGTAAAGAGCCAATACCACCAGCAGTATAATATTGATAGAATGGCAAGCGTTTGTTACCAAATCCATTTGCATAACCAGCCGATGCTTTTGCCGATATCACCCAGCGATGATCTCGATCTAATGGATAGAATCCTTGAACATCAGCACTTAATTTATAGTATTTATTATCAGAACCAGGAGTCGTAACTCGTCCACCAAGACTTGCTTTAACCCCTTTAGTTGGGAAATATCCTCTATTGAGACTGTTATAGTTCCAACCGAATGATAAATCAAAGTCGTTTGTTTTAATCGCATTTCCATTAAAATTCATTGATTGCATATATAAATCACGACTATATTCTCTCGCGAAGTTACTAATTTTATTATAAGCATAACCTAACCCTACATAATAAGAGTTATTTTCATTTACAGGGAAACCTAAAGTAACGTTACCACCATAAGTCGTACGTTTATAATTAGAAGATGTGTCATTTCTAGAGTTGTCATAGTTTTCAAAGAAAACATTTCCACCTAAACTGACTCCATCTTTCGTGAAATACGGCTCAACATAACCTAAATTTACGCTAGTACCGTAGTCATTACGTGTTCCTCCAAGGCTAACTGAAGCACCAGTTCCCAAGAAATTATCTTGTTTAACACTAGCTTGATAACTAATACCACTCTCTGTACCGTAACCAATACCAAAGTTGATACTACCGGTATTACGCTCTTTAACTTTATACACAACATCTACTTCGTCATCCGTACCTTTTACAGGATCAATTCGGTTTTCTACGGTTTCGAAGAATCCTGTACGATCTAAACGGATTTTACCTAACTCAACTAATTGCGAGTTATACCACGTCCCTTCTTGTTGGCGCATTTCTTGACGTAAAGTACTATCTGCTGAAACAGTATTTCCTTCAAAGCGTAGTTGACGAACAGTTAAACGTCGACCAACATCAACAACAAAAGTAATTGCTAAAGTTTTATTTGCATCATCAAAATCAGGTACAGCATTCACTGTTGCACTACCGTAACCACGTTCACCCAATTTTGCTTTAATCGCATTTTCAACATCGGCAATATCACTGCGACGGAAAGTGTCATTTAAATGTAATGAAGAAAGCAAAGGTTCAAGTTCAGAAGCCATACCGCCCACATTACCAACAATACGAGCACTACGAAGGTCATACTGTAAACCTTCATTTACATCAATGGTTACATTTACTTTCGTTTTTTCTATCATTTAGCTGAACATCTGTTTTAGTGATTTGTGCTTTGGCATAACCATTATTTAAATAATAATCACGAATTGACTGTAAATCTTTCTCGAACTGAGCACCTTCAAATTTATTACCCCATAATTTCCACCAAGAATCAGGTTGTAATTCCATTTGCTCTTGCAACGTACTGCTACTAACAGATTCATTACCATTGAAAGTTAATGATGCTAATTTTGCAGTATCATCTTCATTGATCTGAATTAAAATTTCAGCACGATTATTTGGTAACGTATTGACAATAGGTTCAACTGTTGCGTTATATCGACCTACACTTGCATAGTGCTCTTTTACACTTTTGGCAAATTCATTTAATTTTTCTCGAATTAAAACATCACCAACTTTAAAACCGTTAGCATCTAAGTTTTGTTTAAGTGCTTCAGTTGGAATAACAGAGTTACCTTTGATTTTAACATCTGAAATGATCGATTTAGCCACAACGCTAACAACAAGCACATCGCCTTCTTGATGCGCATTCACATCATCGAATCGACCACTTACGAATAAAGAGCGGACAATATTAGCCACATCATTGTCAGTCACACGCTGACCAGCACGAACAGGTAGACTTGCTCGGATTTGTTGTTCTAAGTCACCTTGAACACCATCCACACGAATATCTTTTGCCACAAAAGGTGCGGCAAACACAGTCGTTGTCGTACCGAATAATAAACTTGCGATTAGAAGTTTTTTCATCGATTGTATCCTATATAAATTATAGACGTAAAAAATCATTAAATAATGCAAACACCGTTAAGCTTAATAACAGTGCTGCGCCAATTCGATAACAGATGCTTTGCACCCGCTCAGAAACAGGTTTTCCTTTAACAGCTTCCATTGCTAAAAAAACTAAATGACCGCCATCTAATACAGGCAATGGGAATAAATTCATAATGCCTAAATTAACACTAATCAATGCCATAAAACTTAAAAAATACCCCAATCCAATATTAGCGGATGCACCAGCACCTTTTGCAATAGAAATCGGACCGCTTAAATTGTTTAATGACAAATCACCCGTAATTAGTTTTCCTAACACCTTCAAGGTTAACACAGAAAGTTGGCCAGTCTTTTCAATGCCTTTCTGCAAAGAGTCAAGAATATCATATTTTAATTCTGTACGATATTCATCAGATAATTTTACGAAAGTTGGGCTTAAACCTACAAACCATTTTCCACTCTGATTACGCACTGGAGTGATAATTTTGTCAAGCATTTCCCCATTACGTTCAACTTTAATAGAAAAAGATTCGCCTTGTTCGACCTGTTTTATAAAATCTTGCCAAGGAAGTGCGATTAAATTTTCTTTTAAAATTTTATCACCGATTTGTAAACATGCTTTCTCAGCTGGAGAACCTTGAACAACTTTAGAAAGCACCATTTCAACTTTAGGACGCATAGGCATAATCCCTAATGCCTCAAAAGCACTTTCTTTTTCAAGATCAAAAGTCCAATTTGTAAGATTTAAAGTACGCTGTTGTTCAATATTAGAACCAAAAGGAGAAAGGGTAATTTCAACATTAGGCTCCCCCATTTTTGTGGCAAGTAGCATATTGATGGTTTCCCAATCTTGAGTTTCTTCGCCATCAACCGCTAGAATTTGTGTATTAGCTTCAATATGAGCTTGTGCTGCGACTGAACTCGGTGTTATTGATTCAATCACAGGTTTAACACTTGGCATTCCATAAAGGTAGATGACCCAATAGGCAAAAATCGCAAAAATAAAATTTGCCAAAGGACCTGCGATAATCACAAATGCGCGTTGCAATACGCTTTTACTGTCAAATGCTTGTGATTTTTGTTCAACTGGAACCACTTCATTACGTCCATCAAGCATTTTTACATAGCCACCTAAAGGAATTATTGAAACCGCAAATTCTGTACCGTGCTTATCGATACGTTTCCAAATTACCTTACCAAAGCCAATTGAAAAACGATGGACTTTTATACCGCACTTTCTAGCAGCCCAAAAGTGACCATATTCGTGAACGGATACTAATACCGCAATAGCAATGATAAAAGAACCTAGCGACCACAAAAATGACATTCAGAATCCTTATAACACAAAGAAATAGAAGTAGCTGAAAAAAGGTACCGCGGCAGTCAAGCTATCAATGCGATCTAATACACCACCATGCCCCGGAATTAATTGGCTGCTGTCTTTCACACCAGACTCACGTTTAAACATACTTTCAGTTAAATCACCCAATACCGAAATTGCAACTGTTGCAACGGAAAGAATAACGAATCCAGTGATATTTCGCTCACCAACTAAAGCATCGCCAGAGAAATAAATAAATACAAAAGCAAGCACTAACGCTGTAATTAAACCACCAACAACGCCTTCCCAGCTTTTACCCGGTGAAACTTTTGGCGCAAGTTTGCGTTTACCAAATGCTCGTCCGCTAAAATAAGCACCAGAATCAGCCGCCCAAACAAGCACAAATACATAAAGTAATAAAAATAAGCCGTGATAAGGATCATGGGTATAGTGTTCTAAACGTAAACGTAATACGCCCGCGATAAATGGAATTAAAGTAGAAAAGGCAAATAAAAGCTGTAAAAGAGGATTTTTACACCAAAATTTAGCTGATTTAGGATAACTCACCACAAGCAATAAAGCTAAAATCCACCAACCAACAGCATTCATCAATAAAAGCTGAAGATGTTGTTCAAACACACGACCGGCATCTAAATAGTTGCCCTCAGTGTAGAGCCATAAAAAGATAAATGCGCCTAAAAAAGCGGCAACACAAAAACGCGCTAAAGGCTGTTTAAGGCGAGCAAACTGAGTCCATTCCCAAACGCCTAAAGTCGCTACTGCACCTAACGCGAGGGCAAAATAAAAAGGCGTGAATAAAAATAGCGCACATAGCACCGCTACGATTAACACAATGGCAGATAAAACTCGTTGTTTAAGCATAATTTTAATCCATTTATTGAATTATTCTGTCCCACCAAAACGGCGATGACGTTGTTGATAACAGGCGATGGCGCGGTTAAATTCCGCCTCATCAAAATCTGGCCACAGCACATCGGAAAAATAAAGTTCTGCATATGCAATTTGCCATAATAAAAAATTACTAATTCGTTGTTCACCACTCGTACGAATCAATAGATCAACTGGTGGTTCATCTTGTGTAACCAAATGACGCTGAAAAGCAATTTCATCAATTTCTTCAACGCTCATTTCATTATTTTTTACTTTTTCTGCAAGTTGTTTTGCTGCTTGCACAATATCCCAACAACCGCCGTAATTTGCAGCAATATTAAGCGTAAGTGCGGTATTTTTTTCTGTTAAATTTTCCGCTTTTGCAATTTTTTCTTGCAAAGATTCACTAAAGCGAGATACATCGCCAATAATTTTCAGGCGAATATTATTTTTATATAATTTTTTCACTTCGCGATCTAAAGCTTGCATAAAAAGCGTCATTAACGCGCTGACTTCTTGCTCTGGTCGATTCCAATTTTCGCTACTAAAAGCATAAAGCGTAAGAAAATTCACGCCTGTTTGGCGAGCATAACTTACTGCACGGCGAACTGCAGATACGCCATTGGCATGGCCAAAAATACGCATTTTATTTTTCTGTTTTGCCCACCGCCCATTACCATCCATAATAATGGCAACGTGTTTTGGAATATTGTTTTGATCGAGTTCTATCATTATTTTTATTATAAAAAGATCCCTATAAATTCGGCTGTGAACTATATCATAAGTTGTATTTGCTTGCTATGGATTAGCGATCCCTAATCCACACTTTATTTTTTACATAATTCATTTTTATAATAAAGAAAAATAAACAAAACGAAGAATTTATGTCTGCGATTGAACAAAATAAAGACGGTATTAGATTAAGAATATTCTTACAGCCAAAAGCCAGTAAAGATCATATTGCTGGCATTCACGATGATGAACTAAAAATTACCATTACTGCGCCACCTGTTGATGGTCAAGCAAATGCGCATTTATTGAAATTTTTAAGTAAATCCTTCAAAGTGCCCAAAAGCAGTATTATTTTAGAAAAAGGGGAATTGAGCCGACACAAACAAGTTTGGATTCCTGACCCAAAATTAATTCCCAAAGAAATTCAAAATCTATTGTAAAAACAAAGAAAAAAATCACCGCACTTTGGACTCTCACCCTATCAATTTATGCCGTTTTACGGTATTCTATACCACATTTTCTATTGTCAAAATGCTGCAAAAGTGCGGTTAAAATTTAAGGTGATTTTATGCAAGAACAATATCGCCCCGATATGATCGAACCAAAGGTTCAACAATATTGGGCAGAAAATAAAGTTTTCAAAGCAATCAAAGACGAATCTAAAGAAAAATATTACTGTCTTTCTATGTTCCCGTATCCTTCTGGCCGCCTGCATATGGGGCATGTGCGCAACTACACTATTGGTGATGTAATTTCTCGTTATCAACGCATGCTAGGCAAAAACGTATTACAACCATTTGGTTGGGATGCTTTCGGCTTACCAGCAGAAGGTGCCGCAATCAAAAACAAAACTGCGCCAGCTAAATGGACGTACGAAAACATCGCTTACATGAAAAAACAACTTCAGCTTTTAGGCTTTGGTTTCGACTGGGATCGTGAAATCGCAACCTGTAAACCAGAATACTACAAATGGGAGCAATGGTTCTTCACTGAGCTTTATAAAAAAGGCTTAGTGTACAAAAAAACCTCAACCGTAAACTGGTGCCCGAACGATGAAACCGTACTCGCAAACGAGCAAGTACACGAAGGTTGTTGCTGGCGTTGTGATACACCTGTGGAACAAAAAGAAATCCCACAATGGTTTATCAAAATTACTGACTATGCAGAGCAATTATTAGGTGGTTTAGATACCCTTCCACAATGGCCTGACATGGTAAAAACCATGCAACGCAACTGGATTGGTCGTTCTGAAGGGGTAGAAATTACCTTTGATGTTGCAGATACCAACGAAAAAGTAGCAGTTTACACCACGCGTCCAGATACCTTTTACGGTGTGAGTTATCTAGGCATTGCGGCGGCACATCCATTAGCAAGTTTGGCAGCTCAAAACAATCCCGAATTAGCCGCCTTTATCCAAGAAGCGAAAAACGCAAAAGTAGCAGAAGCAGATCTTGCGACAATGGAGAAAAAAGGAATGGCAACGGGCTTATTTGCTATTCATCCATTGACGGGTGAAAAATTACCGATTTGGGTCGCTAATTTCGTGTTAATGCACTACGGTACTGGTGCGGTAATGGCTGTTCCAGCTCACGACCAACGCGACTTTGAATTTGCTCAAAAATACAGCTTACCAATTAAACAAGTGATCGCACCACTTGCAGATGAAGAAATTGATTTAACCAAACAAGCCTTTACTGAACACGGCAAACTTGTTAATTCAGCTGAATTTGATGGTAAAGATTTTGATGGTGCTTTCAATGGTATTGCAGATAAATTAGAAAAATTAGGTGTTGGAAAACGTCAAGTGAATTATCGTTTACGTGACTGGGGCGTTTCTCGCCAACGTTATTGGGGGGCGCCAATTCCGATGCTAACCCTTGAAAATGGTGATGTAGTACCTGCACCAATGGAAGATTTACCAATTATTCTTCCTGAAGATGTGGTAATGGATGGCGTGAAAAGTCCAATTAAAGCTGATCCTAATTGGGCAAAAACAACCTTTAACGGCGCACTAGCGTTAAAAGAAACGGATACCTTTGATACCTTTATGGAATCCTCTTGGTATTACGCGCGCTACACTTGTCCACAATATCAAAATGGCATGCTTGATGCGGAAGAAGCAAACTATTGGTTACCAGTGGATCAATATATCGGTGGTATTGAACACGCAACAATGCACTTACTTTACTTCCGTTTCTTCCACAAATTATTACGCGATGCAGGATTTGTAACCAGTGACGAACCAGCCGATAAATTATTATGTCAAGGTATGGTGCTTGCAGATGCCTTCTACTACACCAGTCCAACAAATGAGCGTATTTGGGTAAGTCCAACACAGGTGACTCTTGAACGTGATGAAAAAGGCAGAATTATTAAGGCGACCGATCCTGAAGGGCGTGAACTAGTCCACAGTGGCATGACCAAAATGTCTAAATCCAAAAATAACGGTATTGACCCACAAGAAATGGTAGAAAAATATGGCGCTGATACTGTTCGTCTGTTTATGATGTTTGCCTCTCCAGCAGAAATGACCTTGGAATGGCAAGAATCTGGCGTAGAAGGTGCGAAACGTTTCTTAGGTCGTGTATGGAATTTAGTGTATCAATATCAACAAAATCCAGCAAAAACTAGCCTAGATATCACCGCACTTTCAGCCGCGCAAAAAGCGCTTCGTCGTGAAGTACATAAAACCATTGCAAAAGTGAGCGATGATATTGGTCGTCGTCAAACATTTAATACTGCGATTGCAGCAGTAATGGAGTTGATGAATAAACTGACTAAGGCTTCCTTAGAAAGCGATCAAGATCGTGCAGTCATGGCGGAAGCATTAAGTGCAGTTGTGCGTATGCTTTATCCAATTACGCCACATATCTGCTTTGAATTATGGCAAGCGCTAGGAAATGAAAGTAACATCGATACCGCTGAATGGGTGAAAGCTGATGAAGCCGCAATGGTAGAAGATGAAAAACTCATTGTTGTGCAAGTAAATGGCAAAGTTCGTGGAAAAGTGACTGTTCCTGCAACGTCTTCAGAAGAGGAAATTAAAGCTGTGGCCAAAGCAGATCCTAATGTTGCAAAATTCCTTGATGGAAAAGAAATTCTTAAAGAAATCTATATTCCATTAAAAATGTTGAATTTTGTGGTTAAACCATAATCCGTAGAATCTGTGGAATATTGATATTTCACAGGTTCTATCTTTATATTAGTGTATGGATTTTAAATTCATACACTCCACAATAAAGGTAATTTTTATGATTAAATCAATCAAAGCGTTCTTTATTGTAGCAAGCATTACCGCGCTTTCTGCTTGCGGCTGGCATTTTCAAAATGGTACATTAATTCCACAAGAATTACGTACTCTTACATTTGAAAGCCCTGATCCATACAGCGAAATGTCAGTGGCGATGCATAATCAGCTACAAGCGAACAACATTCAGCTCGTCAATTCGACTCAAGGCGTTCCTGTTTTGCGTATCAATAAATTCCGCACAAATGATGAAGTCGCCTCTGTCTTTAAACGCGGACGTGAAGCTGAAAAAGTATTGATGTTAGAAGTGGAAGCAAGCATTCGTTTAGCGAATGGTGAAAGCCACCCAATCACGGCAAAAGTCAACCGTACTTTCTTTGATAACTCTCGCGCAGCATTGGCTAAATCCGCCGAACGAGAAGTAATTTGGAATGATATGCGGGAACAAGCTGCACGTCAGCTCATTACTAAAATGGTTGCATTAGAAAAACAAGTGAAAAACAAATAATGAATCGCATCTTTCCTGAGCAACTCAATCAACATCTTTCCCAGCGTTTAGCCAAAGTTTACTTTTTGGTAGGACAAGATCCCTTGTTACTGAGTGAAAGTGAAGATGCCATTTATAAAACAGCCAGCCAACAAGGATTCGATGAGAAAAATAGCATCCAGATTGATAGCCAAACTGACTGGGCACAACTCATAGAATCCTGTCAGTCTATGGGATTGTTTTTTAATAAACAAGTCATGGTATTAAATTTACCTGAAAATTTCACCGCAATTTTACAAAAAAATCTGCAAGAATTTATTTCGGTTCTACATGAAGATATCTTGCTAATTTTACAAATTGCAAAACTAACAAAAGCAAATGAAAACCAAGCATGGTTTGTTGAACTAAACCAATATGAAACCAGTGCGATTCTTGTAAATTACCAAACACCTACGGCTGAAAATCTCCCTCGTTGGGTAAAAAATCGTACCAAAGCGATGGGATTAGACGCTGATGATGAAGCAATTCAACAACTTTGTTACAGTTATGAGAATAACCTGCTTGCGCTCAAACAATCTCTGCAGCTTTTAGATTTGCTCTATCCTGACCATAAACTTAACTATAATCGTGTCATTAGCGTCGTCGAACAATCATCAATTTTTACACCATTTCAATGGATTGATGCTTTGCTAATGGGAAAAGCAAATCGCGCTAAACGTATTTTAAAAGGTTTACAAGCAGAAGATGTGCAACCTGTTATTTTATTACGCACGCTACAGCGAGAATTATTTACGTTGCTTGAACTTACCAAACCACAGCAACGCATTATGACAACGGAAAAACTTCCAACTCAACGAATTAAGGCTGAATTTGACCGTCTAAAAATCTGGCAAAATCGCCGACCGCTCTTTTTAAGTGCGATTCAACGTTTAACCTACCAAAAACTCTACGAAATTATCCAAGAGCTTGCCAATATTGAACGTCTTGCTAAGCAAGAATTTAGTGATAAAGTGTGGATTAAACTCGCTGATTTATCTGTAAAAATTTGTTTGTAATTGCTATTGTTTTTTTTTTGCACTAAAGCGGTATAATAAAACGCCATATCGGCAATGACTTATTAATTAACTTTCGTGAGGATATCATGATGAAAAAAACACTAGCTACGCTTATTTTAATGGGATTTGGTTTTTCAGCTTCAGCAACTGATTTGTCTGCAAGTTGTAAAACTTATTTCGCTGAAATTGATTCTTTCTTAGCATCAATGCCAGCTGCGCAAGCAAATGCGATGAAAGCTCAATATGAATCAAGCAAACAACAATTTGCATCAATGCCCGTAGCGGCACAGGATCAGGCTTGTAATCAAGCGGCAGAGCAACTTAAACAAATGAAAGCCGCAATGCCGAAATAATTTGAAAAAATCAATAGATATTATATAAACCCTAGCCTGACTAGGGTTTTATTTTATGGGATGGAGAGCTTCATTCAATAAGCGATGAATTAATTTAGCATTAGCTGGCGGAAACTGTCCTGCATCTAATGCGCGTTGCTCAACCCAAAAACCTTCTTGCCCTTCTCTCCCAAAAGGCTCACCAATCCATTCATCTACAACATAAAAGAAAAAAGAAATAATCTTTGTTGGATATTCAAATTGGAAGCGTTCGTAAAGTTCAGCATTTAATACAACAATGCCAATTTCCTCTTCCAGTTCACGTTTTAAAGCCTGTTCTGGAGTTTCTCCCGCATCCACTTTTCCACCGGGAAATTCTAAAGATTGGGCAAAATCCTGTCCTTCTAAACGCTGCGTTAAATAGATCTGCCCAAACTCATTACGAATAATCCCCGCAGCAACTTGTATAATTTTTTTATCCATTTCTTCTATCCAATAGCACGTATGAAAAAAGTGCGGTGAAAAATCACCGCACTTTGGCTAATCATTAATGGCGAGCAGCACGACTGCCATGACAATGCTTGTATTTTTTACCCGAACCACAAGGACAAGGCTCATTGCGTCCAATGCGACGATCTGAATAATCTTCAGAATCTGAATTTTGGATTGCCTGACCATTTTCATCCACAGGTAAATGATTTTGATTGATACGAGCAGCCATCTCCTGACGAGCACGTTCAGCTTCTTCCATTTCTTCTTGAGTACGTACACGTACACGCGTTAAAGTCGTAATAACGTGATGTTTTAAAGAATCCAACATTTCCGTAAACATACGGAAAGATTCTTTTTTATACTCTTGTTTTGGATCTTTTTGCGCATAACCGCGTAAATGAATACCTTGGCGTAAATAATCCATCGCCGCTAAGTGTTCTTTCCAAAGCTCATCTAAGGTTTGTAACATGACGCCTTTTTCAAAGTTGCGCATAGTTTCTTCACCAGCCAGCGCTTCTTTTCCTTTATATTCTTTTTCAGCGACTTCTACGATGCGTTCACGCAAGTTTTCTTCGTGCAGATTATTATCTTCTTCCAGCCAATGAGAAATTGGTAATTCCATACCAAACTCTTGAGCCAAACGTTCTTCAAGCCCTTTAATATCCCATTGTTCTTCCAAAGATTGCGGTGGAATATATTGATCAATCACACTATTAAATACATCGTGGCGAATGGCGTTGATAGTTTCAGAAATATCATCATTATCAAGCAAATAATTGCGTTGCTCATAAATTGCATGACGTTGGTCATTTGCCACGTCATCATATTCAAGTAGGTTTTTACGACCATCGAAGTGGAAAGCCTCAACTTTTGCTTGGGCAGATGCGATAACTTTCGCCAACATTTTCGATTCCATTGCCTCACCAGGCACGGTGAACGCTTTACGCATTAAATTGAGTTTACCTTCATTCAAATAAATGCGCATTAAGCCATCTTCCAAAGAAAGATAGAAACGAGAAGAGCCAGGGTCACCTTGACGGCCAGAACGACCACGCAACTGGTTATCGATACGGCGAGATTCATGACGCTCTGTACCGATAATATGCAAACCACCGGCTTTCATTACAATCTCGTGGTTCTTTTCCCACTCAGCTTTAAGCGCTTCAATTTGTTCTTGAGTTGGATTTTCTAATTTAGCAGCCTGCGCTTTCCAATTACCACCAAGGATAATATCTGTACCGCGACCCGCCATATTCGTTGCGATAGTCACCGCACCGGGATAACCAGCTTCTGCCACGATTTCTGCTTCTTGTTGGTGGAATTTCGCATTCAATACATTATGTTTGATGCCCGCTTTATCTAAAGCCTTAGATAATTCTTCTGATTTTTCTACTGAAATCGTCCCCACTAACACTGGTTGCTGGCGTTCTACACAATCTTTGATGTCTTCAATAATTGCATTAAATTTATATTGTTCATTTTCAAACATCACATCGGTACGATCATCACGGATCATTGGACGGTTTGTTGGAATCACAACGGTTTCCAAACCGTAAATTTGTTGGAACTCAAACGCTTCAGTATCCGCAGTCCCCGTCATACCGGCAAGACGCTCATATAAACGGAAGTAGTTTTGGTAAGAGATTGACGCAACAGTTTGGTTTTCACTCTTAATTTCAACCCCTTCTTTTGCCTCAATGGCTTGGTGTAAACCATCTGACCAACGACGCCCTGCCATTGTTCGACCAGTGTGCTCATCAACAATCACGATTTCACCATCTTTCACAATGTAATCGACATCTTTTTCAAACAATGTGTGCGCACGCAAGGCAGCCATAACATGGTGAAGCAATACAATTCGACCAGGAGAATACAAAGAATCACCTTCTGGCATTAAACCTTGCGCAATCAACCAATCTTCCACTTTTTCTTGGCCACGTTCAGTTAAGTGCGCCTGTTTAGATTTAAGATCTAAAGTAAAGTCCCCTTCACCTTGGTATTCTTCTGTATCTTCTTTTTCTTGCTTAATTAAGTTTGGAATCAGTTTATTTACCGCAATATAAAGTGCAGAACTGTCTTCCGCTTGACCAGAAATAATCAATGGTGTACGCGCTTCATCGATTAAGATAGAGTCCACTTCATCCACCAACGCATAGCCTAAAGTACGTTGGAAACGCTCTTCTTTTGAGTGAGCTAAGTTGTCACGTAAGTAATCAAAACCAAGTTCACTATTGGTTGCATAAGTAATATCTGCTGAATAAGCGGCACGTTTTTCTTCAGGCGGTAAACCAGGAATATTTACGCCTACACTCATGCCCAAAAATTCAAATAACGGACGGTTTGTTTCTGCATCTCGGCGAGCAAGATAGTCATTCACTGTCACAACATGAACGCCTTTACCTTCAAGTGCGATTAAATAACAAGGTAAAGTCGCAGTTAATGTTTTACCTTCACCAGTGCGCATTTCTGCGATACAACGGTTAGTCAATACCATTCCGCCAATAAGCTGAACATCAAAATGTCTCATACCAAGCACGCGCTTACTTGCCTCACGTACCGTTGCGAATGCTTCTGGTAAAATTTGTTGCAAAGTTTCGCTCGCACTTAAACGTTGACGGAATTCATCTGTTTTTGCACGAAGTTGTTCATCTGTGAGGGCTTCAAACTCAGGTTCTAATTTATTGATTTTTACAACTTGTTTTCTTAATTTACGTAAAATACGGTCGTTACGGCTGCCAAAAATTTTCGTTAAAATGCTCATAATTTCTCTTTTTAAATATATAAGTTAAATAGTTAAATGCGTATGAAATACTTTATTTCATGCACAATAATTCTTTTTTAAAATATCGCTATTTCAATAGCAATATTCTTCACAAAAAACAGAAAAATTAAATAAGCAAGGGGCCAGCTCGAATTGGCGCACTAGGATTCAACGCATCAGCTAAAAAGTGCGGTTGAATTTTAGGTTGTTTTTCAGTTTGGTGGGAAATTAAAGGTTGAGGAATGGCTTGTCGTTGCACTTCACGTGCTACTTTTACCGTTTCTAACGCTTGTTGAATGGAAATACTCGAGGAATAATTTTCCGCATTATTTTGATTTTCAAAACTTTGTGCGTTAGGCAAAGCAAAAATCGCGATGATACTTAAAAGTAATCGCGACCAAAAATTCGGTTTGACAGTGCCTGAAATCATCGTCTCGTTGTTTATTATGAAAATTGCGTGTATTGTAGCGGAAATCTAAACTAATGTCATTTACTGAGAGCAGACTTTATGGAAAACAAGGCTGAGCGTTATCAAAAAGCAGTCAATATTATGGATGTGCTTGAGCAATCCCCCTTTGCCAAAATAATGAAAAAAGGTCTTGCCATGAATGAACTTAATCAAAAATTTAACCGCATTTTTCCACAGGAATTTCACGGCAAATTTCGTATTGGTAATATGATAGATAACTCAATTTTTATTGAAACAGCAAATGCGATCGTTCGTCAAGGAATTTTATTCAGACAGACAGAATTGTTGAAACTCATTCAAGAAGAATTTCCGCAGGTAAAACGACTTGAGATAACAATAAACCCTGGTTTTTAAAAGCTAAGAATAGGAGAAAATGGAGATTTAATATCAATCAGACTTTTTTAACAATGCTTTCTCTATTTTTTTCTCTTCGCGTCTCTTCTGAAAAAATGCGCTTAATTTCTGACTACACTCTTCTGCCAATACACCAGATGTAATCTCCAGAGTATGATTCATTTTATAATCATCAAAAAAATGGAAACGTGATCCAACCGCACCAGTTTTATAATCAGAAGCGCCGAACACAAGGCGTTTAATTCGGCTATGCAAAATTGCCCCAGCACACATTGTGCAAGGCTCTAATGTCACATAAAGCGTGGTATTCAGTAGGCGATAATTTTGAATATTTTTCGCGCCATTACGCAAGGCGATAATTTCAGCATGTGCGGTAGGATCACTTTGAACAATGGAGAGATTCCAACCTTCGCCAATAATATTCCCACTCTCATCCACCAAAACCGCCCCCACAGGAATCTCACCTAACGCTTCTGCTTTATCCGCAAGAGTAAGGGCATAGCGCATCATTTTCTCGTCAAATTCTGATCGCACTTTTGTTGCATCCATTAGACGGAAAAAGGATATTTAATCGGTTCATGAGATTGATAGCCAATGACGTTGAAATCATCCATCGTGACCCAAGTTTCTAAATCTTCAAGGCTTTTTATATCTGGATTGATTTCTAATTTTGGCAATGGGAAAGGCTCGCGTTTAAGTTGCACATCACGCATTAACTCAAGCTGATCTTCATAAATATGTGCATTCACAATTTTATGATATGCCTTGCCTGCTTTTTTGCCCGTAATCTGAGCCATAAGCGCCAAGAACGTAAACACTTGGATTTGATTGAAATTCAATCCAAGCGGAACATCACAAGAACGTTGATAACTAGTAAGATGTAAAGTATTGCCCACAAGAGAAAAAGTATGCGTGTGCATACAAGGACGAAGACAACCAAGATCAAATTCCCCTGGATTAAAGAAGGTTAAAATTTCCCCTCTATCATCAATGCCCTTTGTCAAATTATTAACAATTTTGCGTAGCTGATCGATGGTTTCACCATTAGGCTTACGCCATGCTCTGCCCTGCACACCATATACGCGCCCCATATCGTCAATACCTCTACGGTGCGAATTGGCAAGCCATGCGGCATTTTCATTCGCATTGGCATCCCAAGTTTTAGTACCAAGTGCGCGGAAATCAGCGGCATTGTCATATCCACGAATATAACCTAAAAATTCAGCAATGGCCGCTTTCCAATAACTTTTACGTGTAGTAATCAGCGGAAATTGATTGTTCGCCACATCATATTCTAAATCAGCATTAATAACGGTGAGACAGCGCTTACCTGTACGCTCATTGGCAACCCATTCACCTTCATTAACAATGCGACGACAAAGATCAAGATATTGCTTCATAAAAAATCTCCTATTTTATTACCGCACTTTTGCGTGAATAAGCCCAAGCCATAATTAAAGCGCCACCCATAATCATTGGTAAACACAGCGCTTGTCCTCTTGTAATGACGCCAAAGAAATTTTCAACTTCAGGTTCACGCACATATTCCACAATAAAACGGAAGACGCCATAACCAATTAAGAATAAGCCTGCAACAGAGCCCATTGGACGTGGCTTTTTAATAAAAATATTCAGAATCGTAAACAACACTACGCCTTCTAAAAAGGCTTCATAAAGTTGTGATGGATGGCGTGGAAGTAATAGCGGATCATTCGGGAAAATCATTGCCCAAGGCACATCCGTTTCGCGTCCCCATAGCTCAAGGTTAATGAAATTACCAATTCTACCTAAACCTAAACCAAACGGAATCAAAGGCGCAACAAAATCAGCCGTTTGCCAAAAATTACGTTTTTGTGAATAAGACGTCCAAATCATGGCAACAATGACGCCTATTAAGCCGCCATGGAAAGACATCCCACCTTCCCAAACACGGAATAAATAAAGCGGCTCTTGTAAGAAACGATCTAAATTATAAAAAAATACATCGCCAACACGTCCGCCAATAAATACGCCCATAAAACCGTTGAAAAGTAAGGTATCAACTTGATCCACTGTCCAACCGCTATTTGGGCGATTAGCACGACGAACCGCAAGCCAGCGTGCAAAAATAAAACCTAAAAGGTACATCAAACCATACCAACGTAAGCCGATATTGCTATCACCAAGAGTAAAAATAGTTGGATCAAAATGAGGCAGAAGCAAGTAATTTGAATTCATAATTTTCTCTATCTAATAAACATATCAACAGCAATGGTAATTAATAAAAGGGCAAATCCTTTCTTTAAAGTTGGCACTGGTAGTTTTGAGGTGGCTGTCGCACCAAGTTTTGACGTGAAAAACGATGTAGCAGTAATACATAACACTGCAGGGAAATAAATGTAACCTAAAGAATATTCCGGCATTGCAGCATTGCCCCAGCCACTTAACATAAAACTGAACATTCCAGAAGTTCCGAGTAACATGCCACAGAAAGCCGAGGAACCAATAGCCTTTTTCATATCGATGCCGCGAGAATTTAAAAACGGCACAATAAATCCGCCACCACCGATACCTGCAGCACTAGATGCCATACCAATTAGAATGCCTCCGATAATAGACGATTGAGTCGTTAAAGGTTTAACTGTTTTATTTGTCTTAGGTTTAATAGATAAGACCATTTTAACTGCGAGATAAACCACTAAACAGGCAAATAATTTACTAGAAATATCGCGATCAAGTTTTCCGATAAAGAAACCACAAATAAATACGCTAACCATGATGCTTGGAGCAAGGATCTTCACCGCACTCCACACAATATTACCTAACTTATGATGTCGTTGAGCCGAAGAAAAGCCAGTAATAACAATCGTTGCGAAAGAGGTTCCAAGTGCGGTAGACATTAACAAAGGTTCTGGCACGCCTACCATTGGTAGTAAGTACACCAACACAGGAACAATCATTAATCCACCGCCGATACCAAAAAGCCCCGCAAAAAAGCCAGCCACAGCCCCCACAAGCAAACAAAGTAAAATAAAGCTAAGCATTATGAATTCCTTGTTTTATTAAAAGAACGTTTTGGAAATTTTGAACCATTATATTTTTTAGGATGAGTATAAGATTTTTGCTCCAATTCTCGCGCAGGTTGATATACAGGAGGATTTACTGAGAACAACACACTCGAAAACTCTTTCATTGCTTTGCGATACACTTCTTTTTTGAACGATACGACCTGACGAACAGGATACCAAAAACTAACCCAACGCCATCCATCAAATTCTGGCGATTTGGTTGTTTGCATATTGATATTTTTTTCATCGCCAACAAGCTGCAACAAAAACCAGCGTTGTTTTTGTCCTATACACATCGGTTTGCTGTCATAACGCAACAAACGTTTTGGTAATTTATAACGCAACCAATGCTTAGATACATATAAAATGCGTATATCTTTAGGCTGTAGACCAACTTCTTCGTACAGTTCACGATACATCGCTTGCTCGGCACTTTCATTATCATTAATGCCACCTTGCGGAAACTGCCACGAATTTTGCCCACAGCGCTTCGCCCAAAGCACTTGCCCGTTGCGATTACAAATCACAATACCCACATTTGGACGGTAGCCATCAAAATCGATCACTATCGTTTTACCTTAAATTTTTCATACAAAAATAGTCTGCAGATTGTTTCATAAATCAGTGTTTTTATCAACCAAAGGGCTGGTTACACAATAAAATACACAGATTGTGGATAACATTGTGAATAACGGATTTCTGATTGTGAATTGAGCACGTAAAAACAGAGTGAGATCCTTATCACATCGAACTTAAAAATAAATTGAGTTATTTTCGATCTAAAAATCTAAAGAAAAAATAAACCGCACTTTTCACATATAAAAATGGAAGAAAGTGCGGTAAAAAAATACAATTTTTAAAGAGACGCCATTCATCAAAGATCTTTTGGTCATCTCTTTGAGTTATTCAATATTTCTGTGGATAAAATTGTGATTGAGAAAATCCATAATGTTGTATAACTCAAACAAACCTTTCCAATATAATTTCAATATAAAATTTATCCATTTAAATTCAATCATTTAGTCACAAAACATAACAATATTTGTAATACACAGAAGTCTCTAAATTTTAATGTCTAATTTTTAAACAAATTATTTTAGGCTGGCAAAATAACGTTCCCAATCGAAATATTGACCTGGATCGATCTTACGTCCTGGCGAAATATCACAATGCCCAACAATCCGCTCTTTCGTAATCTTAGGATAACTTTTCATGATTAGGTTAGTTAATTCTTGCAATGCCCAATACTGCTCATTAGTAAAAGGTTGTTCATTACTACCTTCTAACTCAATTCCAATGGCAAAATCATTACATTTTTCTCGCCCTTGAAAGCAAGATAATCCAGCGTGCCAAGCCCTTTGGTTAAAATTAACATATTGCGTGATTCGCCCATCTCGTTCAATCAAACAATGGGCAGAAACACGCATTTGATAAATTTCTTCAAAATAAGGATGAATCTTAGGATCTAATTTTCCTTGAAAAAAATCATCCACATATCCGCCACCAAATTGTTCTGGCGGTAAGCTAATGTAATGGATAACAAGAAGTGAAATATCTTGTAAATCTGGGCGTTCATCAAAATACGGAGATGGAATTTGTCGACAATCAGTCAGAAATCCTTTATCAATATCTTTTATTTTTCGCATACATTTTTCCTATTTTTACGATCAGGATCACAGAAAAAGCGCGGTCTGTTTTACAAAACAATTTTCCCTTTTCACAATATTCCAGCCAATAAAGGCTTAATGAAAGGAAAATAAATGAAACTAACTACACAAACTACCTTGAAAAAAGGGTTTACCTTAATTGAATTAATGATAGTCATCGCTATCATTGCGATTTTAGCTACTATCGCTATTCCTTCTTATCAAAATTATACCAAAAAAGCAGCGGTATCCGAATTACTGCAAGCTTCCGCACCTTATAAGTCAGATGTGGAATTATGCGTTTATAGCACAGGCAAACCTTCTACTTGCTCGGGAGGAAGCAATGGAATTGCGGCTGATATTACAACTGCAAAAGGCTATGTAAAATCAGTGACAACAAGCAACGGTGCAATAACAGTAGCGGGTAATGGTACATTAGATGGAATGAGTTACACACTCACAGCTGAAGGAGATAGTGCAAAAGGCGTTACATGGAAAACCACCTGTGGCACAACGAATGCCGATATTTTCCCTGCAGGATTCTGTTCAAAATGATCGACTTAACTAGTGCAAAACCTCGTGTAAAAGCACAAAATGGCGAGATATTTACGATCTCGCCAGAGTTATGGGGGCGTAATCAGCAACAACAGTCGTTACTCTTACGTTATTTTGCTTTACCACTTAAAGAAGAAAATAATCGTCTTTGGCTAGGTGTCGATTCTCTTTCAAATCTTTCCGCCTGTGAAACTATTGCGTTTATAACTGGCAAGCTTGTTGAGCCAGTTTTATTAGAAAGCACTCAACTTAAAGAACTATTACAGCAACTTGCCCCTAATCAACCTAAAGTGGAAGAGCAAGTTAAATATTACCAACATCAAGAACAGTCTCATCTTGAACAACAAGATGACGAGCCCGTCATTCGCTTACTTAATCAAATTTTTGAATCCGCTTTACAAAATAATGCCTCAGATATTCACTTGGAGACTTTATCGGATCATTTCCAAGTGCGGTTTAGAATTGACGGTGTTTTACAAGCTCAGCCTCCACTTAGTAAAAATTTGGCTAATCGAATTATTTCTCGCCTAAAACTGCTCGCTAAATTAGATATCAGTGAAACCCGCCTTCCACAAGATGGACGATTTCAATTTAAAACTACGTTTTCCGATATTCTTGATTTCCGTCTTTCAACGTTACCAACTCATTGGGGAGAGAAAGTTGTCCTGAGAGCACAGCAAAATAAACCTGTAGAACTCAGCTTTTCTGAACTAGGCATGACTGAAAGTCAACAGAAAGAATTTCAACGCGCACTTAGCCAACCCCAAGGATTAATTTTAGTAACCGGCCCAACAGGAAGTGGGAAAAGTATCTCACTTTACACCGCACTTCAGTGGCTAAATACGCCTGATAAACATATTATGACCGCTGAGGATCCCATTGAAATTGAGCTTAATGGAATTATTCAAAGCCAAATAAATCCACAGATTGGATTAGATTTTAACCGCCTATTGCGTGCTTTCTTACGCCAAGATCCAGACATCATTATGCTAGGTGAAATTCGTGATGAAGAAAGTGCAATGATCGCGCTACGTGCTGCCCAAACGGGGCATTTGGTACTCTCAACTTTACATACCAATGATGCAATATCTGCCATTTCCCGCTTACAACAACTCGGTATTCAACAACATGAAATTGAAAACAGTTTGCTGCTCGTCATTGCGCAGCGTCTTGTACGAAAAATCTGTCCAAAGTGCGGTGGAAATTTAATAAATTCTTGTGATTGCCATCAAGGTTATCAAGGTCGAATCGGCGTGTATCAATTTCTACATTGGCAGCAGAATGGCTATCAAACCGATTTTAAAAATTTACGTGCGAGTGGTTTAGAAAAAGTTCGCCAAGGTATAACGGATGAGAAAGAAATTGAACGTGTGTTAGGTAAAAACTCATGACTAAAAAACTCTTTTATTATCAAGGTAGTAACGCATTAAATCAGAAACAAAAAGGCTCAATTATTGCGGATACGAAACAACAAGCACACTTTCAATTAATAAGCCGCGGGCTTACTCACATCAAATTACGACAAAACTGGCAGTTTGGGGCAAAGCCCAAAAATTCAGAAATCAGTGAATTACTCAATCAATTAGCGACATTGCTACAATCCGCTATTCCGTTAAAAAACAGTCTGCAAATTTTGCAACAAAATTGCACTCAAATTATGCTCAACGAATGGCTTGAACGACTGCTTCAATCTATTGAATCTGGTTTAGCATTCTCACAAGCAATTGAACAACAAGGAAAATATCTCACACAACAAGAAATTCAACTGATTCAAGTGGGAGAAATGACAGGCAAACTTGCCGTAGTTTGTAAAAAAATAGCCACGCACCGTAGTCAATCTTTGGCTTTACAACGCAAATTACAGAAAATTATGTTATATCCCTCAATGGTATTGGGAATTTCACTATTACTAACACTCGCATTACTGCTTTTTATCGTGCCTCAATTTGCTGAAATGTACAGTGGCAATAATGCTGAGTTACCAACAATAACCGCAATATTGCTCTCTATATCCAATGTTCTTAAGCAAAATATTGGCATTTTGCTATTTTTATCTTTTAGTTTTTTTCTATTTTATTACTTCTATCTAAAACGCCTGGTCTGGTTTCATCAACAGAAAAATCAACTTATTTCTATCACGCCTATTTTTGGCACAATTCAAAAGCTTTCACGTTTAGTGAACTTTAGCCACAGTTTACAAATTATGTTGCAGGCTGGCGTACCGCTTAATCAAGCACTAGACAGTTTTCTCCCTCGCACACAAACGTGGCAAACCAAGAAAACCCTCGTAAATGACATCGTATTAGATAAAGAAGTGCGGTCAATTTTACAATGGGTTTCTCAAGGCTATGCCTTTTCTAATAGCGTAAGTAGCGATCTTTTCCCGATGGAAGCACAACAAATGTTACAAATTGGCGAGCAAAGCGGAAAACTCGCTTTGATGCTAGAGCACATAGCAGATAATTACCAAGAAAAACTTAATCATCAAATTGACTTACTCTCACAAATGCTAGAGCCATTAATGATGGTGATAATCGGCAGCCTGATTGGAATTATTATGATGGGAATGTATTTACCTATCTTTAATATGGGCTCCGTTATTCAATGATTTACTTCGCAATGTTTTTATTAGGCGGCATCTTAGGGATCGCATTGTGGTTCTACCTATCTGGTTTTATTACGCGCTTGCAGCAAGAGATTTATGTGACTTACGTTGAATTATTTCCACAAAATCGTTCTCCATTTCAACCGCATTTTGTCTCTATTCAACAAAAAAAGTGCGGTCATATTTTGAGGTATTTTTTAAGCATTGGAGTAGGATTTATATTTTTACAAATTGCCTTTAAAGATTCTATTTTTACTGTATGGTTCGGACTCACACTTCTTATTCTTTGGACAATTAGTTATCTTGATTGGCACTATCAACTTATTTCTACTACACCCTGTTTATGGTTACTTACGCTCGGTTTATTTGGAGCAGATAATAACTTTTCATTGCTTACGTTATCTGAAAGCATAAAAAGTGCGGCAAGTTTTTTTATTGTTTTCTACGCAATCTATTGGATTGCAAAATTCTATTACAGAAAAGAAGCCTTTGGACGGGGAGATTATTGGCTAGCAATGGCATTAGGAAGTTTTATTCATTTAGAAACTTTACCGCACTTTTTGTTATTAGCCTCAGTTCTTGGAATATGTTTTTCGCTTATTCATAGGAAGAAAAAAGAATTTTTACCTTTTGCCCCTTTTATGAACTTATCGGCCGTCATAATTTATTTCGTCAAATATTACGGATATTAAAAAGGGGAAAACATAATATTTTCCCCTTGTTCTTCATAGAAGTGCGGTTACTTTTACGAACGTTTCATCACTTCAAAAAACTCTTCGTTGGTTTTCGCCATCATGAGCTTATCAATCAAGAATTCCATTGCATCCACTTCATCCATTGGATTAAGAATCTTACGAAGAATCCACATTTTTTGTAATTCATCAGATGTTGTGAGTAAGTCTTCTTTACGAGTACCAGAGCGTTTAAAGTCAATAGCTGGGAATACGCGTCTTTCTGCAATTTTACGAGAAAGGTGTAATTCCATATTACCTGTACCTTTAAATTCTTCGAAAATAACTTCATCCATTTTCGAACCGGTATCAACTAGCGCTGTCGCAATAATCGTTAAACTACCACCTTCTTCCACATTACGTGCAGCACCAAAGAAACGTTTTGGACGATGCAACGCGTTAGCATCCACACCACCAGATAAAATTTTACCTGAAGCGGGGGTTACCGTATTGTAAGCGCGCGCTAAACGTGTAATAGAGTCAAGCAGAATCACCACATCTTTTTTATGCTCGACTGAACGTTTCGCTTTTTCGATTACCATTTCTGCTACTTGAACGTGACGAGTTGCAGGCTCATCAAAAGTAGAAGCAATGACTTCGCCTTTTACTGAACGTTGCATTTCTGTCACTTCTTCTGGGCGTTCATCAATCAATAATACGATAAGCTCTACATCAGGATAATTATGCGTGATACTTTGCGCAATATTTTGCAGCAACATGGTTTTACCCGCTTTGGGTGGAGCAACAATCAAACCACGTTGACCTTTACCAATTGGTGATGCTAAATCCAAAATACGTGCTGTTAAATCTTCTGTTGAGCCATTGCCTCGCTCCATTCTTAAACGAGAGTTAGCATGTAATGGCGTTAAGTTTTCAAATAAGATTTTGCTACGAGAAACTTCAGGTTTGTCATCATTAACTTGATCAACTTTTAAAAGTGCAAAATAGCGTTCACCTTCTTTTGGTGGACGAATTTTGCCTTCGATTTTATCACCAGTTTGAAGATTAAAACGACGAATTTGACTTGGGGAAACGTAGATATCATCAGGGCCGGCAAGGTAGGAACTGTCAGCAGAACGAAGGAAACCAAAACCATCCGGTAAGATTTCTAACACGCCGCCGCCGAAAATATCTTCACCGCTTTTGGCGTGCTGTTTTAAAATTGCAAAGACAATATCTTGTTTACGCAAACGAGCTAAATTCTCTAAGCCCATTTGTTCTTCGCCAAGTTTCACAAGATCAGAAACAGGCGTATTTTTAAGTTCAGTTAAATGCATAATGAATAAATATTGGAATTAATAAGAATTGATGATTCGAATGGTGAGCCTATGCTCTTTGAATGGCGCGTAAATTACCACTAAAACCCTGTACTGTCTAGCGTTTCTTTATATTTAATCTAAAAAATTACCGCACTTTTCTTTCTCTTTTTAACATAGAAGTTTAGCCGTCTAGATTGTTATTTATTTGATTTTTCATTAGAATACGGACAATTCGTAAGGTTATCAATAAGCACTAAGGTAAATTATGGCGGATTGGGACGGAAAATATATCAGCCCTTATGCAGAACATGGCAAAAAAAGCGAGCAAGTAAAAAAAATCACTGTGTCTATTCCAATCAAAGTACTGGAAATTTTGACGAATGAACGCACTCGCCGCCAATTAAAAAGTTTACGTCATGCAACCAACAGTGAATTACTTTGCGAAGCATTTTTGCATGCATTCACCGGTCAACCTTTACCCACCGATGCAGATTTAATGAAAGAGCGTAATGATGAAATTCCCGAAGATGCCAAAGTGCTTATGCGTGAATTAGGCGTCGACCCAGAAAGTTGGGAATATTAACCGCACTTTTCATTTATCCTTTTAATCCATTCAAAATTGAACATTCAGGGCAGTCATTGCCCTGACAATTATCATGCCAACGCTGTAATTCTTGTACCATTTTTTGTAACTGTTCTATTTGTTGATTTAATGTCGCAATATGTTGCGCCGTTAGCGCTTTCACTTCGCGACTGCTACGCTTAGGATTATCTTGCAGTTCTAATAATTGTGCGATTTGATGTAGAGAAAACCCCACATCACGTGAGTGACGAATAAAATGCAATCTTTCTAAATCACTTTCTCCATAATTTCGATAGCCTGATAAACTGCGCACAGCGGGTTTAATTAACCCCATTTTTTCATAATCACGGATTTGTTTTGTAGATAAACCTACTAATTTTGCGACTTCACTAATATTCATAAAAAACTTCTTGACCTTAACCTTGCGTAAAGGTTTATAGTGTAGCCCTCAATAAAACAACTCACAAGGAGTAAAAATGAAAACTATCACATTAAACATAAAAGGCATACATTGCGGCTGTTGCGTAAAAAGTCTTACTCAAGTTTTAACTGAATTAGATGGCGTACAATCTGCTAATGTGCAACTAGAAGGGAAAGCAAATATTACTTTTGATGAAAATCGAGTCAATGTTGCACAGTTGATTGAGGTCATTGAAGATGCTGGATTTGACGCCACAGAGTAAAAAAATTTCGATTCAGATTGGTGGGATGACCTGCCAATCTTGTGCCAATCGTATTGAAAAAGTTTTAAATAAAAAACCATTTGTGCAACAAGCGGGAGTGAATTTTGCCGCCGAAGAAGCACAAGTGGTATTTGACTCTACGCAAGCAAACGAAACTCAAATTATAGAGATTATCCATAAAACAGGTTTCTCTGCCCATATCAAACAAGACAACGAATTACCAATAGAAGAAAAAAATACATCACTCCCTTGGCGATTAATCGTACTTTGGATAATCAATATTCCATTTCTAATTGGTATGCTTGGCATGATGAGTGGCTCACATAGCTTGATGCTGCACCCTATTTGGCAATTTGCATTAGCGAGCATTGTTCAACTTTGGTTAGCCATTCCATTTTATCGCGGAGCAATCGGTAGTATTCGTGGAGGACTTGCCAATATGGATGTCCTTGTCAGTACAGGAACGCTCACCATTTATCTTTATTCTGCTTTCATGTTGTTTTACCACGACAATCATGCAATGGGACATGTGTACTTTGAAGTTTCTGTTATGGTGATTGGTTTTGTCAGTCTTGGAAAATTTCTTGAAGATCGCACTAAAAAGCACAGCCTAAATAGCTTAAGTATGCTCTTGCAACTGACACCGAAAAAAGTCACTGCACTACGTAATGACAAATGGACTGAAATTACTCTTGACCAAGTAAATATCGGCGAAATCATTCGTGCGAATCAAGGCGAGCGTATTGCGGCAGACGGCATAATTGAAAGTGGAAATGGGTGGTGTGATGAAAGTCATTTAACGGGTGAATCTCGTCCAGAAGAAAAACAGAAATGTGGAAAAGTATTAGCGGGGGCGATGGTAACAGAAGGTTCTATTATCTATCGAGCAAATCAGCTTGGTAGCCAAACCTTACTTGGCGATATGATGAATGCATTATCAGATGCACAAGGCTCAAAAGCGCCAATTGCACGATTTGCTGACAAAGTTGCGTCAGTTTTTGTGCCTGCTGTATTAGTGATTTCACTTGCTACTTTCGCGCTCACTTATATTCTGACCAATGATAGTGTGTCTTCACTTATTCACGCGGTATCAGTGCTTGTGATTGCTTGTCCTTGTGCCTTGGGATTAGCCACACCAGCAGCCATCATGGTTGGTTTAGGTAAAGCAGTTAATGCTGGCGTATGGTTTAAAGATGCGGCAGCAATGGAGGAAACCGCCCACGTGGATACCATTGTGCTTGATAAAACAGGCACGCTAACAAAAGGCGAGCTTGAAATCTCTGCTTTATGGCAGCCACAAAGTGCGGTGTATTCTGAAAAAGATTTGTATCGTTTTGCCGCAGCCGTTGAACGACAAGCTAACCACCCAATTGCAAAAGCTATTGTGCAAGCAGCAGAACAAAAAATGTTAGAAATTCCCACCGCACTTTTTCCAAAGATGGAAGTTGGTCAAGGTATTCAAGCTGAATTAGAACAAGTGGGAACAATAAAAGTCGGTAAACCAGATTATTGCGGTTTAATCTTGCCTAAAAATTTAGAGGATATCTGGCAAATTGCGAGCATTGTCGCGGTATCTATAAATGATGAACCCATCGGTGCATTTGCGCTGACGGATACCTTAAAAAACGATAGCTTGCACGCCATTCAACGCTTACAACAGCAAAATATTGATGTAGTAATTATGAGTGGCGATCAACAATCTGTCGTGGATTACATAGCTAAACAGCTCGGCATTAAGAAAGCCTTTGGTGGACTCAGCCCTAGAGATAAGGCAGAACAAATTCAAAAGCTGAAAGCTCTAGGTCATGTTGTAGCAATGGTAGGTGATGGAATAAATGATGCGCCTGCTTTAGCCGCTGCAAACGTCAGTTTTGCGATGAAATCAGGTTCAGATATTGCAGAACAAACGGCCTCCGCAACGCTTATGCAACATTCGGTGAATCAACTTGTGGATGCGCTTTTTATTGCAAGGGCAACCTTGAAAAATATTAAACAAAATCTATTCTTTGCTTTAATTTACAATATTCTCGGCATACCCCTTGCCGCTTTCGGTTTTCTAAATCCAGTGATTGCAGGCGCCGCGATGGCGATGAGTTCAATTTCCGTATTGATGAACGCCTTAAGATTGAAAAAAGTGCGGTTCTAATTTCATTTATTTTTATACTCAATCGGTGTCGTGATCGCACCGATTTTTTTATCGTTGAAAATTACCGCACTTTTTATAAAAAAATTTTAACTTGATCACAATTTTAGAATTTGCTCTTTGAGATTCTCTATTTATCGGCATAACATAATACTCAAATTTTGTTAGGGCATATTTTGCTCTGCAAATTGACAAATTTAAGTAATTTATGCTTTGGAGCAAACTATGAAACCAACAGAAAAACTCAAATGGAACAAATTTGATGCAACATGGATGTTAAACCTTTTCGGTACGGCGGTTGGCGCTGGCGTCTTATTCCTACCGATTAACGCAGGGATGGGCGGATTTTGGCCGTTAGTTTTAATGGCAATTATCGTCGGACCTATGACCTATTTTGCTCACCGTGGTTTAGCCTATTTTGTACTTTCATCAAAAAATCCTGGCAGCGATATTACTGAAGTAGTTGAAGAACACTTTGGTAAAACAGCCGGTAAACTTATCACCCTACTTTATTTCTTTGCTATTTTCCCTATTCTTTTAATTTACGGGAATGGTATTACTAACACTGTCGATTCTTTCATTGTGAATCAACTTGGCATGGCGTCACCAAACCGAGCAATTCTCTCTTTTGTATTAATTGCAGTATTGATTTCCGTCATGCTATTTAATGAAAAAGTGATGTTAAAAATCACAGAATGGCTTGTTTACCCATTAGTATTAATTTTATTCGCACTTTCTATTTACTTAATTCCGGAATGGAATGGTGCGATGTTACATGAATTCCCAACAGCAGGCGGTTTTGTCACCACATTGTGGCTTACTATTCCTGTATTGGTATTCTCATTTAACCATTCACCAGCAATTTCATCTTTCACCTGCTCACAATTCCGTGAATACAAAACTTTCGATGGAGCAGAACGCCATATCGACCATACAGAAAAAGGCACCTCAACGATTTTGTTATTCTTCGTGATGTTCTTCGTATTTAGCTGTGTATTAACATTAACACCTGAAGAATTAGTGGCAGCAAAAGCACAAAATATCAGTATCTTGTCTTTCTTAGCGAATAAATTTGATAATCCATATATCTCTTATTTTGGCCCGCTTGTCGCATTCTTAGCGATTACTAGCTCATTCTTCGGACACTATATGGGCGCACGTGAAGGATTAGAAGGCTTATATTTAAAAATGAAAGGCGAATCTGTAAATCGTAAAAAACTCAATTATGCGACCGCACTTTTCTTCTTATTAACGTTATGGGGGGTTGCGATTATTAATCCAAGTATCTTAGGCTTAATCGAATCTCTTGGCGGCCCAATCATTGCGATGATTTTGTTTATCATGCCAATGTACGCGATTCGCAAAATCCCAGCGATGAAACGCTACAGCGGACGTTTCAGCAATGTTTTTGTAACGCTTATGGGATTAATCGCTATCTCTGCGGTTGTTTATGGATTATTATAAGCGCCCTTTAAAGTTTAGCGAATTTTGAGAAATTTATGATTAGCGTATTTGATATGTTTAAAGTGGGAATTGGGCCATCCAGTTCCCATACTGTCGGCCCAATGAAAGCCGGCAAACAATTTATAGATGACTTAATTGAACGAAATCAATTTGAACAAACATCTGAAATTCATGTGGATGTGTATGGTTCTCTTTCGATGACAGGGAGAGGCCATAGTACAGATATTGCCATCATTATGGGGTTAGCGGGTTATTTACCACATAATGTGGATATCGATATGATTTCAGGTTTCATCGAGAAAGTGAAGCAAACTGCGCTTTTACCAATTAATGTTGGTCAAAAGACAGTAAAATTTGATTTTGAAAATAATCTCATTTTCCACCGCACTTTTTTAAAATTGCACGAAAATGGCATGACAATTACCGCTCTTGATGAAAATCGCACAGAGCTTTATCGCCAAACCTATTATTCAATCGGTGGTGGTTTTATTGTCGATGAAGCCCATTTTGGTCAAGAAGAAAAAAACACAGTCCAAGTGCCTTATTCTTACAAAAATGCAGAAGATATTTTGAAACATTGCAGTGATAACGGCTTAATGCTTTCCACTGTGATGTTGAAAAATGAAATTGCCTTGCATGGCAAAGAAGCTGTCAGTGCTCATTTAGAAAATGTCTGGAAGACGATGCAAGCTTGTATCGAACACGGTATTCACACTGAAGGGATTTTACCTGGGCCATTACGAGTGCCACGTCGTGCAGCATCTCTTTATCGTATGTTGCAAGCAAATACTAATTTGTCCAACGATCCAATGCGTGTGATCGACTGGGTCAATATGTTTGCGCTTGCTGTCAATGAAGAAAATGCAGCGGGTGGACGCGTAGTCACTGCCCCAACTAATGGTGCATGTGGGATTATTCCAGCTGTATTGGCTTACTATGAGAAATTCATCTCGCCATTAACACCTGAAATTATTGAACGCTATTTATTAGCAGCAGGGATGATTGGTTCACTTTATAAAATGAATGCTTCGATTTCTGGCGCAGAAGTGGGTTGCCAAGGTGAAGTAGGGGTAGCCTGTTCAATGGCGGCTGCGGGACTAGCTGAAATTCTGGGTGGTAATCCACTGCAAGTATGCATCGCAGCTGAGATTGCAATGGAACATAACTTAGGATTAACTTGCGACCCTGTCGGCGGTCAAGTTCAAGTACCTTGTATCGAACGCAATGCGATTGCTTCAGTAAAAGCAATCAATGCATCACGCATGGCTTTACGCCGCACCACCAATCCAAGAGTAACCTTAGATAAAGTGATTGAAACAATGTATGAAACAGGTAAAGATATGAACGCCAAATACCGCGAAACATCTCAAGGTGGACTAGCAGTTAAGATTGTTTGTAACTAACAAACAATAAAAAAGTTAATATATCAGAATCGGATTATTTTTATTGATTATTTAATATATTAAAAAGAGAAATACATTGAAAACAACAACTTTAAGACATCAAATAAATAAAGTGAGTATATTTTTTCATTTATCGCTTTTTATTTTTTCATTCCTAACAAATATTGGCTTAGGAAAAGCCCACACAGGAAACATTTTTTCATCTAGCCATATTACATTATATGTTTTTCTAATATTAATATTTTCATCATCAAGAATCATAGGCTTGATTACGTCTAGTATATTATTTATAACCTCTATGATTTATTATCCAGCAGGAGTGTCTTATGGCGCTCCCTCTTTTGGAATTATAGCATCAATATATGAAACTAACATAAACGAAACATTAGAGTATTTATCTTCAATCCCAAATTATATTTATACTTTAATGTGTATTTATTTTTTGGTGTTAATTAGTGTAATATATTCAAGCAAGCAAGTAAGCAAATTTATCACATTGAGAAAGAAGAAAAAAATATTCATTTTAATATGGATAACTTTACTTTCTTACGTATTAACAAAGCCAATTAACGGCATTATAAAATCAAAATCATCTGATATTTCCTATTCATATTACTTTTCTCAATCTAAGTTATATCCATTATCTTTTTATTCTGAAACAGTCAGGGTAGTCTCAGAGTACTTCAAACAAAAACACTTTCTTGATCGAGCGTTTGATGAAGATTCTAAATGGGAAATTGTCTCTGTCTCACCTAAATATAAGAACTACATTCTTATTATTGGTGAGAGTATGAGAAAGGATTATATGTCCTTATATGGTTATCCAATCAAGACAACTCCATTCTTAGATAGTATAAATGGTACTATTTTTAATAATTACTATTCTGCAGCACCAAATACACAACCATCGTTACAAAGAACACTATATAGACAGGAAAATTATAAAACAGTTTATACTGACAATATAATTTCTCTATTAAAATTAGCAAATATAAAAACATATTGGCTTTCAAATCAAGGGAAAATGGGAGAATATGATACTATGGCGTCTCGCTTAGGAGTTAATGCAGATTACAATTTTTTTACAAAAGATTTATGGTATGAAACTGAGAAAAAATTTGATACTGAATTATTGCCAAAATTTAAAGAGATTTTGGAAAAAGAAAAAAATACAAATAAATTAATAGTATTACACTTAATGGGCTCGCACCCAATTTTTTGTGAAAGATTACCTTATAAAGTTGAAAATTATTTCATCAATCAACAAATGTCTTGTTATTTAGAATCAATAAAATACACCGATAAATTCATTGAAGATATAAATAAGTTATTAATTAAAAACAATGAATCTTTTTCCGTGATATATTTTTCAGATCATGGTTTAGCACATAAAAATGATTCCTTACATGTTAGTAATTTATATAAACAAGACTACGAAGTTCCATTTATTATGTTTTCAAGTGATTCAATTAAAAGAATAGAAATTAATGAAAAACAATCGGCATTTAATTTTATGTATGGCTTTACTCAATGGCTAGGAATAAAAGAAAAACATTTATCTGGAGTTGATTTCTTTAATCCTAAAGAGCAAAAAATAAAAGTTTTTGACTGGGAAAATATTATTGATGTTAATTTACTAAAAGATGACCCAGCCAAGCTACATTGACAAAATTAAAGCCTTGATAATCAAGGCTTTAATTTTTCTATCAAAAATGATGATAATTATAATGATACCCGACACTTGGGACTACAGGGATAACTGGTAGTGAGCTTCTCACTCGAGCTCTAACCTTATTATCACTCGCATTCAATTTTAAGTTAGTATCAACTTGACTTGCAACTCTATCTTTCTGTGCCTGAGTAACCGTATTACCACTTGTTACACGAGCATTATACTCTTGCACAGCCTTCATATCATAAACACCACCAGTTTGTTCTGGCTGAGACGAACATGCTGCTAAACCTAAAATTGCACAACTAACAAAAACTATTTTTCTCATTTAGTCCATCCTATTTACAAATTACGTCAGTTAATACTGCTCTTCCTTCAGAAACATGATTAACTGCTTTTTCTTTTAATGTCTTATTTTCTTGTAACTGAATGCGTTTAGACAAGTTTTTGTCTGTAATTGAGTAAACAGGAACATAACTTACATTCAAAGGTTCCTTTCTACTATAAATTGTCGCTCCAGTTACTCCACCGTAATATTCACTTCTATTACTTGGGGAAAGATAATTGTGAGTTGAATTTGTGTAATCCACACCTCTTTTAATTTTAAAGCCTCGGCAAATTCCTGCTGGAGATTCATAAATACTCTCTGATGAGCTCATTTCATTAATTTTATAAACCTTCAATTCGATACTTTGAGCAAGATGTCGAACATCATTATCAGAGACATCTGAACTAAAGGCTTTTTTATCTGTTTCATCAACATAAGTCACTGAATTAGATTTGCCTTCAGCAATTGACAAGCGTGGTATAAACAAGCTAACCAGCATGCAACAGAATAAAGAAATATAATTTTTATAATTCATTCCAAATTTGCCTTAACATTTTTTAAAGTGATATTTCCTACATAAAATACTAACTACAACTTGTCAGTTAATAACATTGCCTCACTATATCAAAAAGGGGTATAAACTACTAGGTTATTTTTCAGGCGTAATACTTTTTGATTTTTCTTCGTTTTGAGTTTCTAAAGCATCACGCGCGGCACGAATACTTTTTTCAATTAATGGAACACGCTCATCATCTTTCGGCATTAAGCGTAGCATCATCGCCCAAGTCACTGCCGCCATTTTATAATCTTCCGTTTCAAAATAACGGAATGCGAGTAAACTCAATGCTTCAATGTTAGTGTGATCTTGACGAATCACTTCACGCAATAAATCGCCACCTTTAAGTTTATCAGTCGCATCTTCAGAGAACATCAATACACGAGCATAGCCTAGTTTATATTGCACATTATCTGGTTCAAGTTTATTAGCCTTTTGATAGCTATCGAATGCCAAACGAGCATCACCTAAATTCATCCCAATTTGACCAAGCATCCACCATTTTTTTGCATCAGTTGGATTTTTCTGCAAATCAATTCGAAGTGCGGTAGAAAATTGCTGCATTTCTGCATCAGAAAATGGATTTTTATCTTCATCTTTCATTCGTTCAAAGAAATATGGCAATTTCGCATAAGTTTGCTCTAACATAGACTCTGCTTGCCAAGATCCAACCATAAAATAAGAAGAGCCCGCGATAATTCCTAGCGCCAACACGCCAGACCCAAACCACACTTTTCCATAAGATTTGCCAGAATAATCCACATTCTCTTGAACCTTGCTCGGCACATCATCAAGCAAAGTTTTCTGTAATTCTTGTTTGAGTTGCTCAACATTTTCAACTAAACCTTGTGAATTATCTTGCTCAATTTCTTCTAAGCGGGAGAAATATAACGCCTTATTTAAATCATCACGTTTTTGCCCATGTTTCGCTTTGAATTGACGCAATAAAGGATAAAAACAAATTAACGCCACAACTAAAGTGGTTAATATAAAAATTAATGCAAAATTCATCTATTTATCCTTGTTTAATAATTCTGCCAAACGCGCATTATCTTCATCAGTTAAAACATCTTGGGATTTCACCGCACTTTGAGCTTTTGGTTTACGTCTTAATAAAAATACCACGCCTAACAATACAAGCAATAATGGCGCAATCCATAGCACTAATGTGCTCGCTGTCATAGGTGGATCGTAAGTTACAAAATTGCCATAGCGCGCCACCATATAATCCACTACGTCATTTTTCGATTTGCCTTCTTGTAAAAGCTCAAATACTTTGCCACGCATATCCACAGCGATAGTCGCGTTGGAATCCGCAATATTGTTATTTTGACATTGAGGACAACGCAAAGATTGTGTTAACTGGTGGTAATCACTCTCTTGCTGTGGAGAAGTAAAATTAAGTGCATCAATGGCTGAAAACGCCACTGAGCTAAACAAAAGTGCGGTCAAAAATAGCCATGTTTTTTTCATTATTGTTGCTCCGAAAGTTTGTCATAAATTGGTTTTAAAGTTTGAGTCCAAACTTTCTCATTTACATCACCGGCATAACGATAATGAATCACGCCTTTACCATCTATAATAAAAGTTTCTGGCGCACCATATACCCCTAAATCCAAACCGAAAGAACCTTTTTCATCTTTTAAAACAACTTTATAAGGATTGCCAAGATCTTTTAACCACTTCATTGCTTTAGGTGATTCATCTTTATAATCTAAACCGATAATTCGCACACCATCTTTGGCTAGTTTGTTTAAATATTGATGTTCTGCATAACAAGTCGGACACCAAGTCGCCCACACATTAAGCAAAACTGGCTTACCTTGTTGAAACAATTCATTCGTATAAGCTTTATTTTCAAAAAGCTCCGTCAAATTTTTTGCTGGCACAGGCTTTCCAACCAAAGCAGACTCTAATGCTTTAATATCTTCGCCTTGCGCATTACGTTTTAATTGCACTAAAAAGGCAATGGTTATCGATAAAAAGAGAATAAGAGGAACGAGTAATTTTTTTTTCATTTTTTACCGCACTTTAAATATAAAAAACCAAAGTTGGCCTTCCTGAAAGCTCACATTATTCATACAAGCTAATTAAAAGTTAAGGCACACCTTAATCAAGGTGCGCCGTCATATTATTTTTTCAATAAAGCGTTAAATCGATAGCGTCGATCGAACATACACAACAATCCACCTAACGCCATAAATAAGCCGCCAATCCAAATCCAGCGAATAAATGGCTTGTAATATAAGCGTAACGCCCAAGAATTGTCCTCAAGTTTTTCACCAAGTGCCACATAAAGGTCACGAGTTAAACCACCGGCAATGGCGGCTTCCGTCATAGACATCCGACTTACTGTGTAAAAACGTTTTTCTGCAAATAAACTTGCCTTTGGTTGCCCATCTTTCGAAATATCAATTTGCGCTTTTCCACCAACATAATTTGGACCATTCGCATCCGTCACTCCGGCGAATTTAAAATCGTAACGACCAATTTGTGCACTTTCGCCGACTTTCATTCGAACATCACGTTCTACGCTGAAGTTTTGGCTAAATGCGATACCCCAAACAGTCATTGCTACGCCTAAGTGAGCTAACATCATTCCCCAATGAGAACGAGATAGTTTTCGTACGCCCACAAAAAATGGTTCACGATGCGTCGCACGTTGTTGCAATTCATAAAGCGCAAGTAACGCGATAATTACAGTCATCATTGAGCCAAGCACCGAACTTACGGTAATTTTATCTTGCAAGAAGTAAGGTAATGCAAAACCTGCAATCACCATAACAAATACGCTAATAACAACAGGCGTACGAATTGCAGAAAATTGGTCTCTACGCCATTTCACCAAAGGTCCAATACCAAGCAATAATGCAAATGGTGTCATAATAATTAAGAACATTTGATCAAAGAATGGCGCACCAATAGAAATAGAACCTAAACCAAGTTGTTTATGAACGAGTGGTAACAACGTTCCTAAGAATACAACGCAAAGTGCGGTCATTAATAAGATATTATTTAATAACAACATACTTTCACGTGAATAGCGTTCTGCATTATCACGAGAACGAATTTGACTACCTTTATACGCATAGAGCGCAAGCGAACCGCCAATCACCACAACAAGGTAAGCCAAAATATACAAACCACGAGTTGGATCCGATGCAAATGCGTGAACTGAAACTAAGATACCAGAACGAACTAAGAACGTGCCGAGCAGACAAAGTGAAAAGGCTAAAATCGCAAGTAATACCGTCCAAGCTTTGAAAGAACCACGTTTTTCTGTCACAGAAAGGGAGTGAATCAATGCAGTGCCAGCAAGCCAAGGCATAAAAGAGGAGTTTTCCACTGGATCCCAGAACCACCAGCCGCCCCAGCCAAGCTCATAATAAGCCCACCAAGAACCGAGTACGATACCTAAAGTTAAAAACACCCAAGCAGCAAGTGTCCAAGGACGTGACCAACGCGCCCAAGCTGAATCTAATTTTCCGGTCATTAAGGATGCAATCGCAAACGCAAACGCCACCGAAAAACCAACATAGCCCATATAAAGTAATGGAGGGTGGAAAATTAAGCCCACATCTTGCAACATTGGATTGAGCTCTTTTCCGTCCACTGGGAAATCAGGGAAAGTACGCGTAAAAGGATTTGAGGTGAACAAGACGAACAACACAAAACCGACGCTAATAATCCCCATAATACCAAGCACGCGAGCAACTGCTTCTTGGGGTAAATGTTTACTCAATAAAGCAACGGCAGATGACCAAACGGCCAGTAACCAGATCCACAGTAATAAAGAACCTTCATGAGAACCCCATACGGCAGACAAACGATAATAAATAGGTAAAGCCGTATTAGAGTTATTCACCACATACTGCACACTAAAATCATTTACTGCGAATAAATAAAATAATGCAGCAAAAGCGACGCTTAGGCTTGCAAATAAACCATAAGTCATTGGGCGAGCTAATGCCATTAATTGTGCATTGCTCTTTTCTGCCCCCCACAAAGGGAAAATCGCCAACATAAGCGATACGGCTAAACTTAAAGCCAGCGCATAATTTCCTAATTCAGCAATCATTTTGCGCCTTCTTTTTCTTGACGATCACGTGTGCTTTCGCCTTTTAAATCTGCATCACCAATCCCCATTGGTTTATGCACTTTTTGCATTTTTTCACCTAATTCTGGTGGCACATAATTCTCATCGTGTTTAGCCAATACTTCTGTCGCGGTTAAAACAGTTGGCTGAGTTAATACGCCTTGAGCCACGATACCTTGTCCTTCACGGAAAAGATCCGGCAAAATGCCTTCATATTCAACAGTGATCGCTGGGCCAATATCATTTAAATCGAAGCGCACTTTTAAGCTTTTTGGATCGCGCACTACCGTCCCTTCAACCACCATACCGCCAACACGAATACGCTGCCCCACTTCAGGTTTTTGATTCGGGTTATTATCCTTGCCTTGAATCACTTCAGATGGCGTATAAAACAAGTCGATATTTTGACGTAACGCATACAGCATCAATCCACTTGCAATAGCAATGCCAAGCACAACAAAAATGACTAATTTAAATCTGGATTTACGTCTTGGATTCATAGTGTGTTCCCTTTATTTACTTGTTGTAAACGTTCTTCGCGTTGTTGTTCACGCAATACATTTTGTAACACTGTCTTGCGTTGTTTTACACTTTGAACAATTAAGGCAATAACTGCCACTAAACTTACTGCATAGGATAACCATACGTAAAAACCGTAGCCACCCATATTAAAAAAATCACTCCAAGTCTGGAAAAACATAAAATATTCCTTATAAAAAATCGCTAAAAAACTAACCGCACTTTATTTCAGTGTTTGAGCCAATGCTTTAACCCAAGGACGTTTCGCATCTTCTTTCAATAATTCCACGCGATAACGCACTAAAGTAAGCCAAATATACAAGGTTAAAAAACCGAAGATACACAAAATTAATGGAACCAACATTGGAATTGCAATGGATGGTTTTTCCAGTTTCGTGATACTCGCACCTTGATGTAACGTGTTCCACCATTCCACCGAAAAATGAATAATCGGTAAAATCACGACCGTTGTAATACATAAAATCCCAGCCGCTTTTGCTCCTACGTTACGATCTGAAAAAGCAGAATAAAGCGCTAAGATACCAAGATAAAGAAAGAATAAAATCAATTCTGCAGTTAAGCGAGCATCCCACACCCACCAAGTGCCCCACATTGGTTTACCCCAAATTGCGCCCGTAACAAGCGATAAAAAAGTAAACAATGCACCAATTGGCGCCATTGCAATCATTGCGAGATGAGCTTGCTTAATTTGCCACACAAGGGCAACCACAGCTGCAATCGCCATTGAACCGTACACACCCATTGACCAAATCGCTGTCGGCACATGTACATACATAATTCGGAAACTATTACCTTGTTGGTAATCTGCTGGAGCGAATGCTAAGCCCCATACAATGCCAACTCCGAGTAAAATAAGCGTTAAAAATGCAAATAACGGACTCAATTTACCGCAGATACGATATTGAGTTTCGGGTTTTGCATAAGGATGTAGCCACTTCCACATAAAAAATCCTTAAAAATTAAAGAGAAAAACCACTGCACTTTTATACGGTGGAATGAAATTAATTATCTAAACTAATTCGCAGTGCCGCTGCGATGGCAAAAGGCGAAAGCGTTACAGCGCCAACCATCATTGCACCTAAAATCGCCAGTTGTCCCCCATAAGGCACATTTAATCCTGCAGCCTCTAATACTGATGACGCAAAAATTAAAACAGGAATAAACAACGGAACAACAAGCAAACTCAACAACACGCCACCTTTTCGCAATCCCACCGTTAAAGCCACGCCAATAGCACCAATACAACTCAATACAGGAGTGCCCAGTAACAATGTCAAAACCAGTGCCCACCAAATATTGACCTCAAGAGAAAGCAACAAAGCGGCAATAGGTGATAGCAAAATAAGTGGTAAACCAGTGAGCAACCAATGTGCAACGACTTTAGCCAGAGCCGTCATCGGCAAAGGCTGTGCGGTTAACATTAATTGTTCAAGAGAACCATCAATAAAATCATCACGAAACAAACGTTCAAAAGAAAGCAATGCTGAAAGTAATGCGGCTACCCATGCAATACCCGGTGCGATACGGGAAAGTAATTTAGGATCCGGCCCAATAACAAGCGGAAACAAAGTAATCACAAGCAAAAAGAACCATAGCGGATTTAAAATTTCCGCATTTTTGCGCATCGCAATTTGAAGTTCGCGTTTAATTATCTCTAAAAAAATCATTAAGTTATTCCGCTTTATAAGCCGCTAAATTCAATTTTTGCAGATGAGAACTTGGCACTTCTTGGTGGCTAGTCAACAACACAATACCACCTCGTTGCGCATGCTCATCAAAAAGTGCGGTTAGAATTTCCACGCCTTTTTTATCAATCGCAGTAAAGGGCTCATCTAAAATCCATAAGGGTGCTTGAGACAGCCATAAACGACCTAACGCGATACGCTTTTGTTGCCCAGCAGAAAGTTGTGCGGCAGGCAAATCTTCACGGCCTAACAATCCCACTTTCTCAAGCAAATCCCACAAAATGTCAGTATTTTGTTCAGCTTGACTAATTCGTTGATAAAACTGCAAATTTTCCCATGCAGTTAACTCTGGTTTTACGCCCGAAAGATGACCTAAATAAAGCAAATTCTGATGATACTGCTCACGTTGTTTAGAAATTGCTTCAGCATCCCACCGCACTTCGCCTTCTAAAGGTTGAGCTAAACCAGCAAGAATACGCAATAAACTGGTTTTACCTATGCCGTTATGCCCTTCAATTTGCACAAAATCACCGCTATTAAAATCGCAAGTCAAAGCACAAAAAAGCGCTCGCTCACCACGTTGGCAGGATAAATTTTGCAGAGATAACTTGTGTGGTTCAAACATAATTGCAAAGGGAAAATAAAAAGTGGCGGTATTCTATCACAAGAGAAATATTTGACGAGATTTTACCCCCCCAAAACAGATAACTCTTTAGGTGTAGATCGATAGGTTTATTGATTTAAAACAAGGTTTAATAAATTCGTCTATTAATGTAAAAGGAAAAACATTTAATGATCTAAATCAAAATTTTTGCTATTATTTGCCCACTTTTGGTTATAGACCAAAACCCTCAACGAAATTTGTCTTTATTACATAGAAGGAATAAATTATGGCTTACACTCTACCTGAATTAGGCTACGCCTACGATGCATTAGAACCACATTTCGATGCGCAAACAATGGAAATCCACCACAGCAAACACCACCAAGCGTACGTAAACAATGCAAACGCAGCATTAGAAGGTTTACCGGCTGAATTAGTGGAAATGTGCCCAGGTCAATTAGTTTCTAACCTTGACAAAATCCCTGCAGAAAAACGTGGCGTATTACGCAATAACGCAGGTGGTCATGCAAACCACAGCTTATTCTGGAAAGGTTTGAAAAAAGGTACCACCTTACAGGGCGCATTAAAAGATGCTATCGAACGTGATTTCGGTTCTGTAGATGCATTTAAAGCAGAATTTGAAAAAGCAGCAGCAACTCGTTTCGGTTCAGGTTGGGCGTGGTTAGTATTAACTGCTGAAGGTAAATTAGCCGTTGTATCAACAGCAAACCAAGATAACCCATTAATGGGTAAAGAAGTGGCAGGTTGTGAAGGTTTCCCACTTTTAGGTTTAGACGTTTGGGAACACGCTTACTACTTAAAATTCCAAAACCGTCGTCCAGACTACATTAAAGAATTCTGGAACGTGGTAAACTGGGATTTCGTCGCAGAACGTTTTGAACAAAAAACAGCACACTGCAACTGCGCAAAATAATCAATATTGAAAAAGCCTAGCAAACGCTAGGCTTTTTTGTTTTCAGATATACCAAATACAAAAATGCGGTGAAAATTCACCGCACTTTATTCTTTTTTATTTATCCCTCAATCCCTTCAAATAGTGCTGTGCTTAAATAGCGCTCTGAAGCTGAAGGCAAAATAACGACAATGAGTTTATCAGCAAATTCTGGTAATTTAGCTAGGCGATCTGCAGCTGCGACAGCTGCGCCAGATGAAATACCTGCAAGAATGCCTTCTTCCGCCATTAAGCGACGAGCTGTAGCAAGTGCGGTATCGCTATCAACAGTTTCTACGCGATCAATAATAGATAAATCTAAATTTTTAGGAATAAAACCAGCACCAATGCCTTGAATTTTGTGTGGGCCTGGTTTTACTTCTTCGCCCGCTAAAGTTTGAGTAATGACAGGTGATTCCACTGGTTCAACGGCAACAGAAGTGATTTGTTTACCAAAATCTAATTTAATCGCGCGAGAAATACCCGTAATCGTTCCGCCTGTTCCTACTCCAGCAACAATAACATCGACTTTACCATCTGTATCTTTCCAAATTTCAGGGCCTGTTGTTTCTCGATGAATTTGTGGGTTAGCTGGATTTTCAAATTGTTTAAGCATGACATAACGGCTTGGATCAGAAGCAACAATTTCTTCTGCTTTCGCAATCGCGCCTTTCATTCCTTTTGCGCCTTCGGTAAGCACTAAATTCACACCCAATCCGCGCAATAAACGTTTTCTTTCTAGGCTCATTGTTTCCGGCATGGTGAGCGTGATTTTATAACCTCTAGCGGCAGCAACATAAGCCAAAGCAATACCAGTGTTACCGCTCGTTGCATCTACAATTTCTTTTCCTTTCGTGAGCGTGCCATCTTTTTCTGCTTGCCACACCATATTCGCTCCAATACGGCATTTTACGCTGTAGCTTGGGTTACGCCCCTCAATTTTCACGACCACATTGCCATTGTGACCAAAGTGTTTTAAACGCACAAGTGGCGTATTTCCGATAGAATAAGAATTGTCTGCATAAATTGTCATAATATTTTCCTTTCGTTGGACTTCGTTAATGTTAGTTTATTTATAGCACCGCACTTTTGATTAAAAAAATAGTTATTTGATCTATTTTATAACCGCAAGCTATTTAACAATCCCTGTATTTTCTGAACGCACTTCAATCCCTGTTTGAGCGGAGGAAGGTCTATTCATATTAAAACGTAAGTCATTACGATAATTTTCCACCCACATCACCGTCGCACCACATACTGCAACAGGCATAATTAATAAATTAATCACAGGCACAAATGTGCAACAAGTTACTAATCCACCAAAAGTTAAACTTTGAGTTCGTTGATTGCCAAGCGCATTTTTCATGATATCAAAAGAGACTTTATGATTATCAAAAGGATAATCACAGTATTGAATTGCCATCATCCAACAAGTGAACAAGAAAGTTAGTACTGGTACGATGGTTTGCCCAACCAAAGGAATAAAACTCAGTAAAAACAAGGCGACAATTTTTGGTAGGCTATAACGTAATTTTTGCCATTCTCGAGCAAGCATACGAGGCACATCTCTCATTACATCAACAAGACTATCATCATTAATATTTTCACCTGTCAGCATTTTTTCTACTTTTTCCGCTAGCAAGCCATTAAAAGGTGCGGCAATAAAGCCAGAAAGTGTGGTGAAGGTAAAATAAAAGAGCAATAAAATTGTTAAGATCGAAAGTGTCAGTAAAATTACACTGAGAAAACTAAGCCAGTCTGGAATAAAATTCATCACCCAATCAATCGCACTGGTGATTTGACTAATAAAAAGCCAAAACAAACCACAGAGCAAAACAGTATTGAGCAAAATTGGAATAATAACAAACCGACGCAAACCTTTTTGTGTAATGTAATGCCAGCCCATTACAAAATAATGGAAACCAGATTTTAATTCATTAGGATTCAACATTTTTCTTTCCTTTCAATAAAAATACGCCTAAAACAGACCGCTCTTTTCCCTTAAAATTCCACGCATTGAAGTATTTTTTCACCTACTGAAATATGGTAGGATTAGCGCCATTAATAGCATTCTCGCTGGACTAGCACGCGTAAGGAATAAAGATGGATTTAAATACAATTTTGATTATTGTGGGCATTTTGGCACTTGTTGCCTTAATCGTGCACGGATTATGGTCAAATCGTCGTGAGAAATCAAAATATTTTGATAAAGCTAATAAATTTGACCGCACTTCTCATGTGCAAAGATCCCACACGCAAGAAGAAATGCAACCAACAAATGCTAATTTGTCTCACGTCACTACAGCGCAAGCAAATGCACCAATTCGTCATCAAGTCATGCCTAATTCTGCTGTGATTCAAGAACCTGTCGATTATAGACAAAGTGAAAAAAGCGTCGATGACATTAAGATTTCGATTCCAAATGTTCAACCTGTTTATGATATGGGAAATCATCGTTCTGAGCCGTTAAAGCCGACTCAACCACAATATGATATGCCGACACCAAATAGCGTTGCGAATATGACATTAGAACAAATTGAAGAACAAAGCCAAAATGCTAGTTTCGACGGAATTAATTCATCATCACCAGAATTAAGAGCGCAACTTGCGGAATTAGATCATGAAGAACGTCAAGTGGACTACAACGTATCTTTTAATGAACCAAAAGCAGAAACCACAACTAAACATAAACAAACAACTGGCTATATTCAACTTTATCTTATTCCAAAATCTAGCGACCAATTTAACGGTGCGAAATTAGTACAAGCACTTGAAAACTTAGGGTTTATCTTGGGTGAGGATGAAATGTATCACCGCCACTTAGACTTAAGTGTGGCAAGTCCAGTTCTCTTTAGCGTGGCCAATTTAGAGCAACCGGGAACATTCGATGCTTACAATTTAGTAGATTTTAGCACTGTGGGAATCGTATTCTTTATGCAACTGCCATCACCAGGTAATAATCTCGCCAATTTACGAATGATGATCCGCGCTGCGCATACATTAGCCGAAGATTTACAAGGCATCGTTCTTACTGAAGAACAAGAAATCTTTGATGAAAATGCAGAGCAAGCATATCTTGCTCGCGTGTAAATTCATACCTTAAATTTACCGCACTTTTATCTTTATTGAGACAGGCTTTATGCCTGTCTATTTTCACTCTAAACAGACAAAAAGTGCGGTCATTTTTCCCCGAGAATTTTATGACAAATATTCAAACTCAAATAGACAATCTACGCAAAACCTTGCGCCAATATGAATACGAATATCACGTTCTAGATAATCCAACCGTGCCTGATAGCGAATATGATCGTCTCTTTCATCAGCTAAAAGCATTAGAGCTAGAACATCCTGAATTTCTTACTTCAGATTCCCCAACTCAACGTGTTGGAGCAAAACCACTTTCTGGGTTTAGCCAAATTCGTCATGAAATTCCCATGCTCTCTTTGGATAATGCTTTTTCCGATGAAGAATTCAAAGCCTTTGTAAAACGCATTGAAGATCGTTTAATCGTATTGCCTAAACCACTTACCTTCTGTTGTGAACCTAAACTTGATGGTTTAGCCGTGAGCATTTTGTATGTAAATGGCATTCTTACCCAAGCTGCTACTCGTGGCGATGGCACCACAGGCGAAGATATTACAGCTAATATCCGTACCATTCGTAATATTCCATTACAACTTCTAACAGACAATCCTCCAGCACGTTTAGAAGTGCGGGGCGAAGTATTTATGCCACACGCAGGATTTGAGCGTTTAAATGAATATGCACTAGAACATGGTGAAAAAACCTTTGCTAACCCTCGTAATGCAGCGGCAGGCTCTTTACGTCAACTTGATCCTAATATTACAAGTAAACGCCCATTGGTATTAAATGCTTATGGTATTGGGATTGCTGAAGGTGTTGAACTACCAAGTAATCATTATGCTCGTTTGCAATGGCTAAAATCTATCGGTATTCCAGTGAATTCAGAAATTCGTTTATGTAATGGTACGAATGAAGTTTTAGATTTTTACCGAGATATTCAGAATAAACGAAGCTCGCTGGGTTATGACATTGATGGAACGGTATTAAAAATCAATGATATAGCCTTACAAAATAAGCTAGGATTTATTTCTAAAGCACCTCGTTGGGCGATTGCTTATAAGTTCCCCGCCCAAGAAGAATTAACCGTGCTGAATGATGTTGAATTCCAAGTTGGCCGAACGGGCGCAATCACACCAGTCGCTAAATTAGAACCAGTATTTGTTGCAGGTGTTACAGTAAGCAATGCCACCTTACACAATGGTGATGAAATTGAACGCTTAAATATTGCTATTCGCGATACTGTTGTCATTCGTCGAGCAGGCGATGTGATTCCACAAATTATAGGAGTATTACACGAACGTCGCCCTGATAATGCTAAACCAATTATTTTCCCAACAAATTGCCCTGTGTGCGACTCTCAAATTATTCGTATTGAAGGCGAAGCGGTGGCTCGCTGTACGGGAGGACTATTCTGTGCAGCACAACGCAAAGAGGCGTTAAAACATTTCGTCTCTCGTAAAGCAATGGATATTGATGGCGTAGGCGGAAAATTAATAGAGCAATTAGTCGATAGAGAACTTATTCATACACCTGCGGACTTATTTAAACTTGATTTAACTACGCTCACACGCTTAGAAAGAATGGGAGAAAAATCTGCAGAAAACGCTCTCAATAGTCTTGAGAAAGCCAAAAGTACGACTCTTGCTCGCTTTATTTTTGCTTTAGGTATTCGTGAAGTAGGTGAGGCCACTGCATTGAATCTTGCTAATCACTTCAAAACTTTAGATGCGCTTAAAGCCGCTGATCTTGAAGAACTTCAACAAGTACCTGATGTAGGTGAAGTCGTGGCAAACAGAATTTTTGTATTCTGGCGTGAAGCGCATAATGTTGCCGTTGTTGATGATTTAATCGCACAAGGCGTACATTGGGAAACTGTGGAAGTAAAAGAAGCCAGTGAAAACTTATTCAAAGATAAAACCGTCGTCCTCACTGGCACCCTCACTCAAATGGGTCGCAACGAAGCAAAAGCATTACTACAGCAGCTAGGCGCAAAAGTAAGTGGCTCTGTTTCCAGCAAAACGGACTTTGTCATCGCAGGCGACGCCGCTGGCTCTAAACTAGCCAAAGCGCAGGAACTAAATATTACAGTATTAACAGAAGATGAGTTTTTAGAGCAGGTTAATATTTTAAATTAGTTGAATTAAAATCATATAAACAAGAGCGGCCAAAAATCATTATATTTTGACCGCTCTTTTGTATTTAAATGTTAAGTTATCCATTTACTGACATTGTCATTTGTCTTCTTTCATCCTACTTAAATACGCAGCTGCCCGTATTAATAACGGTAATTTGATTGTGATTACAGTTTCAACACACAGCCACCCGAAGATGGCTGCAAGGAAAAAGCCTTCCCGTTTTCGCGCCTTTTTTGTTTCAACACACAGCCGCGCGAAGGCGGCTGCATGAATTGCTTGGGAAAGAGGGTGCTGAATATAATGTTTCAACACACAGCCGCGCGAAGGCGGCTGCCATCTATTTGCATCCTGGTTTGTACCAATTCGATTGTTTCAACACACAGCCGCGCGAAGGCGGCTGCATCGGGTTTAAAATGACATCTATTCCCTCTCGATAGTTTCAACACACAGCCGCGCGAAGGCGGCTGCCTCTATCCCAGTTCGCCCCCTCTGGCGTGTTGAGGTTTCAACACACAGCCGCGCGAAGGCGGCTGCGAGTTACCAAGTCTTAATAACGTGCCTAAAATTTTAGTTTCAACACACAGCCGCGCGAAGGCGGCTGCGTGCCTTGTTCGCCTGTTGCTGGATTACCATTGTGTTTCAACACACAGCCGCGCGAAGGCGGCTGCTCCCTACCTAAAAAAGCAAGAAAAATCAGCGTATTAAACACTGTATTTCGCTAACTGATTTTATGATAAGGAGTTTAGTCAGTATAACGGCCATACCGCCGTTATACAAATAGATTAATTCATCCAAATTGTTAAAGAAAATAAGGATCGCTATCCCATCAGGGTTTTAATGAGAACAACAGGTTAGCGAACTAAATGATAAGCACGTCTTTAAATACATCCACTGCCGGTTTTGCCCCATGATGTTCCACTTTATTACGCCACTTACTGCCCAAATGATAAAAACGCAGACTGTCACATGTAGGGTCGTAGGTTTCCAACAGTTTGTTTTTCAATATGACCCACTGGTCAGGCGTGACATCACATTCAAATACCGAATATTGCGCCCGCACGCCGTAATCTAAGCAATGTTTTGCAATGCGGCGCAATCGTGCTTGCCCATTTGGATCGTCAAAAGAAATGTCGTAAGTAATCAGCATTAACATAGTTTATCTCATCAAAAACGGCGGATATTCTGCCAAATCTCCGCGTAAGTGCCGCGCCAACAGCATGGCCTGAATATACGGCAGCAAACCGATTTCCACTTCTTCATCCAAAAACGGATGAACGATTTTCTCCTGCTTTTTCGCCTGCAAGGCTTGAAACAAGAGCTTACGCGCATCGGCTTTCAGGCTCACCGCGCCGCTTGCCTCGGTAACAAAATCCTGCGGTTTGATTTGCCCGCGGTTAATCAGCGACAACACCAGCCTGTCTGCCCACCACGCGCGGAATTCTTCCAAAATATCTTGCGCCAAACTATCGCGCCCCGGTCGGTCGGCGTGCAGAAAACCCACCTGCGGATCGAGCCCCACACCTTGCAGCGCGCCACTGATGTCCTTGCCCAAGATGCTGTAAACAAACGACAACAGCGCATTCACCCCGTCTCTGGGCGGACGGCGGTTGCGCCCGTCAAAAGTAAAGCCGCTTTTCTCGCTCAAAAGCTGCCAGAATACGCCGAAATAACGCGCCGCCGCATCGCCCTCAATGCCGCGCACCACGTCCAGATCCGCCGCGCCCTTCAACTGCCGCAGAGAAATGTTTAAAGAATCGACCGCACTTTGAATCGCCGTATTCTCGCCGTAATTGCGAATCTGCCGCTGAAGCACCCGCTTACTCGCCTGAATCTTCGCCGCAATGATATTGCGCGCAATCGGCACGGGATTTTGCTCCGACACCCGATACTGCGCCCGACGCAACAGCACATTGCCGCTCTGCCGCCCCTGAAGCCGCCCCAAATAACGCCCGTTTTCGGTAAAAAACGCCAAATTCACATTATTTTCGCCGCAAAACCTCAGCAAAAACGGCGACACCAACACATTCCCAAAACAGAAAATATGCCCGATGGAATGCACCGGCAACTGCGCCACCTTCTTATGCTCCTGCTCCACCACCAGCGTCTCCCGCTCCTTATGCAAATAGCTGCCTTGGGTAGTGATGTAGAGCGTGTTTTGCAGTTTGCGCATGGGGAACTCCTTGGGGTTTGACTGCAGTTTTGTTTTGAACCGGCTTGTCAATTTAGGCTGTCTAAAAAATCAGACCTGTAGATAGCTTGAAATAAAAAGCAAATAATCCATCAATATACATGCCCAAATACACACTACGATTTTTAATCAATTTTTATATTGCAATTTTCTGCAATGCATTCTCCAAATGGAGTTAATGGCTTAATTAACTCGTCAAGTTCAGAAGCGTCTATTTTCATAAATTCAATAAACTCAATAAAATCAGGGAAGTCAGTTTTTATATTTTCTGTTTTATAATCATTTACGCCTAGAGAATCACCCAAAAGTTTTAACGTATTAATCTTATAAGATTTATCAGAAAAAACCATATTATTCAAAGCGAGTAAATCAATGTTTACAGGAGAAGAAATATTCTCCATAAAGAATTTTGAAATACCGTTTATATATTTCTTGTAAAGTTCTTTTGCCTGTTGCATTAAATCAGTTTGAGATTCTATTGAATTAACATTACTAACAATCTGTTGATAAACGTCAAAAAAATTACTATAAAACTCCCCATCATCATGCTGAACCGAAACATAAAGAGGCTTTCTAAGGCATTTGATGAAACACAAGAAAAACACCTGATCCTTGTTTAAGTATTTTAAATATGATATAGCTTGATTGATTAAATAATCATTATTATTACTACTTAGTTTATCCATTAACAAATTTGCCAATACCTCATTTAATGAAATATCATTCTTTGTCCCAACTTGGTTAACCATCTCACTAATTAAACTTTGTACTTCAGAAGAAGCAAATCTTTTCTCCATTTCTTCATCAATGCGACCACTTACAGCCTCATCTACAGTTGAATTTAGCTTTTCATGGAATTTAAATGCGAAATCTGCAATGGCTTTATATGATTCAGATCTTGCATCTGCTATCAAGCTAGGCAACTTAGCAGAAAATAGTTTCTCAAATAGATCTTGAATTTCAGAAAATGAAAGCCCAATATTTACATTACCTGTGATTTCCCCTTGATTTTGTAAAGATACAGAATTTTCACCCTGAGATAATGTTAAATTTTTTCCCAAAACCATTTTTCAATCCTTTTTATTTATTTGATTAATATTTATGTTGCCGTTAATTTTTCCAGAATTTTGAATATTTTGTATATTATCTCCATTTAAATTAGCACTTATATTATTTTTAACAAATCTATCTCTCATGTAACTAGCTCCAAATAATAACGACAAAGCACTAAATATCATGGACCAGCTATTAGGATTCAATCCCAAAAAAGACTTATCAAAAATATTTGTAATAAAAGCCAAAAGCAACCAAACAATAACGAAAAATATTTTCATATATTCTCCTAAAAATACTAATAAATTAAAAGCATTTACCAAACAACCCCGCCACATACCCCAAACTCCTATCCCGTTTCCCCAACAGCTCCGGCTGGCAAATTTCCACCAGTGAGCAGGCCTTGCAGCGTTTGCCGTAGTTGGGCGGCGGGGTTTGTCCGCTTTCCAGTAATTCACGGACGGCAGCGATGGTGGCGAGTGTTTGGGTGCGCAGGTCGTCTGAAAACACGACAGGGACGCGGTGGCGGGTTTGCATATACCACAGCGCGCCCTCTGAAACGGTTTGCCCCGTCATTTCTTCCAAACACAAGCCTTGGGCACAAAGTTGGATTTCGTCCATCGGGTCGGGTTTGGGCTTGCCGCGTTTGTATTCCACGGGTTTCAGACGACCTGTTTTCGTTTCCACTTCCACCAAATCCAACACGCCGCTAATGCCCAGTTTCTCCGCCGACACATGCACCGTCCGCTCAAAGCGCACGCCCTTGCGCGTTTCCGGCTCGCCCGAATCCACCCGCTCATGCAGCGCCTTGCCCTGCGCGGTCAAATAGTTCTCCGCCCACGCCTGCTCGTTGTGGATCAAGGCGCATTGGCGCGGGCAGAAGGCGTAGTGTTGTAGGGCGGAAAGGGGAATCAGGCGCGTGTCCTGATTTTCCCCTTGGGTTTTGGTTAAAAGTGCGGTCATCTTTTTAAGTGTTTTTTTTAAAGCAGCTCTTCCACACTCACGCCATTTAAGCCGTCTGAAACCACACTGATGTTGTAATCGCCAAAACCGCTTGCCGGCGTACCTGATTCGCCGTTTACGCGTTCGACTTTCACGGCATCAAACAATTTATGTGCAGGCTGGCTGCCGAGTGCGCTGTCGTGTTTGAAAACAATCAGTTTGCGCGCCGCCATTTCGCCACGGGCGGCGGAGCGGTCGTGTTCAAACATCAGTTGCAGGGCTTGCCAGAGTTTGGCCAAGTCGTCGTCTGAAAAACCGGTTTTGGCGGCAAGGTTGGCGGAGATAAAGCCGTGCACGCGGTAAAGCGCGTAAGGGACGATGTATTTGCGCCCCATGGTGCGTTCTTTTTCCAAGTCTTTTTCATTGGTTACCGCCATGCGGGTGATGGAAACTTCCAGCGGCACAATCGGGTCGATGGATTGGGCGAACGCCAGTTGCACCGGGCCGCGCACTTGTCCGCTGTTGACTTCGGTGGTCATCACGGCGCCGAAGGTGCGAATATCGAAGAAGTTTTTACACATCCACGCGGTAATGTCGCGGGCTTTGGCTTCGTCTTTTGGCAGTTTTTTGGCTTCCGATTCAATGCCAAGTGCTTCATAAGCACGTTTGTTTTGCAGGTTTAACACGCTCTTTTCTTTGACGTAGATTTCGTAACCGGCTTCGTTTTCGCTGCTGATTTCGACAAAATTACGGATTTTTCGTTTCAGGCAGACATCGGTTACCAAGCCTTTGCTGGATTCGGGATCGAGACGCGGCATATTGCCCGCATCGGGATCGCCGTTGGGGTTGCCGTTGGTTACGTCAAAAAAGTAAACAAATTCATAGCGGTTTTGAATGGCAGACATTTTCTGGCTCCTTAGTTTTCAATGGTTTCAGCGGTTTCTTTTTTAGCAAAATAGCTTTGTTTTTGATGGTAATAGCCGATGGCGAAACGGCCTTGTTCGTCAATGCTCAAATGGCGCGGAAAGGTTTCGGGCAGTTTGGCAATGATTTCGCCCAAATCTTTATCCAAATTCACCGCCATACCGGCTTTGTCTTTACGCAAGCGCGACAAATGGTGTTTTGCACCCGACAAAAGGCGCGGAAAAACCGAAAACGGCACGGCGGATGCCGAGCCGTAATAGCGGTCGGCAATGCCGGCATTTAATTCACCCAACGCCTGATATTGAATGCGCTCCAACACGGCAAACAGCCGCCCTAAAAGATAGGCGCGATTCGGACTTTCATTGTTCAAACTCATAGGAACTCCTTCTTCGATAAAACCTTTTCTAAAACGCCGCTCTAATACGGCTTTCATCATTGCCACGCGCAGACCGTTCACGTCGCCATCGGCGCGGATTCGGGCAATCAGTTGCGACAGCAAACTCAAGGGATACGGCGTACCACAAATCACGGCGCGGGTCATTTCGCCTGCCAACACGGGTGAGATGTTTTCGCTTTTGCCCAGCACGGCAGTTTGCAATAAAAGTCGCCAAATAGACGGCGGTGTTTTCCACGCGCACGGCTCAAGGGCTAAATCTTGCCAATGCTGCGCCAAATTTTCCGCCAACTGCCCAAACGTGGTGTCCAGCCAAAAGCGAACAGAAATCCGCGCGGCATTGGGGGCAAGCCCTAAGATATAAAAACGGGTATTGGGAGAGAGTTCGGGCGCAATTTCTTGCAGCGGACGACCTTTGCCGATTTGTTCCAATACGTTGAAAATTTTGGCACTTTCTTGTTCATCATCCGGCGGCGTGAACACGTGCGCGAAGAAGCCCTCGGCAGCCTGCGCCGTGGCGTTATCATCCGCTTCCGCCCAAAAGACCGTGCTGGCATCGCCGATGGTCAGGCAGTGATTATTTTCGCGACGCAACAGATAGTTCAGCGCGGTGGTGTAGGCAAAGGCGGATTGTTCGGAAACGGGCGCATTTGCGCCTTGCTCTTTACCAAAAGAGGCAAAGGCTTCTTTGTTGAACGAAATAATCGAACCGCCGGAGCTTTGCCCGCCAAATACGCCTTTAATCGCCGGATGCAGCCGAGCAATCGGGGCGGTGTCGCCGCTAATCAGGCACAAGCCTTCTTCAGCCTCATCACTTTTCAGACAGTTAGCCCATATAGCCTGTGCGGCTTCTCGTTTATGAATACAAGCGGTCGTTTTTTCAAAAGAAAATGCAATATTGGCATCAAGCATTTCGGCAGGCAGATTTTCAGTAGCGAAATTATCAGGCTGCCAGTTTTGCAGAAAACGGCACAAGGCTTGCAAGCCTTCATCTTCGCTGTTTTGCAGTAAATCGAGATGGTATTGCTTAAAGGCGTCAAAAGTTTTTTCAGAAGACGTAAAGGGTTTTTCTTTCGCTTCGGCTTTGTTTTTATTGGCTTCCACGCCAAGCGCGTAGGCGGTTTTATCCCACAAAAAATTCGGTTTGATACCCGACGTGCGTTTTTCAGGGCGCGGCACGCTCATCAGCTTCGGCTGCGGCTTTTTATCGGCAGTCAGATTCGGCACAGCGGTTTTCAGACGACCTTCTTTATCCAACACCAAAATCCAGCTAATTTTCTCCTCGCTAAAGCCATAAGGCGGCACTTTCGGATTGCCCATTTCATCGGTTTCCGCTGCCAAACGGCGGTAATAGCGGGCAAGGGACGCAAGAATCATGCTTTCACCTCCTCGGCGTAAAACGGCGGCACATCAATCACCCCGTCTTTCATTTCTGCGCGGAAAAAATGCGGCGTGTTGCCGTGGTCAAAATCAATATCGTGCAGCATCCAGCCCAAATCGCGGTTTGTCTCGCTTTCCGATAATGCCGGCAGCGGCAGCGGCAGCGGCTCGCCTTCATCAATCAACGCAAAATCGGCAGGAAATTCACGCACGCCCAAACAAGGCTGCTGAAAGCATTGCCCCTTTTTGGCACGGCGTTTAAACATCTCAATATGCTTGGTAACGGTCTCATCCGCCCCCGCTTTTGCCGTCAGCACCGCATGAGCTTCAATCACATAAGCCACATCTTTAAGCACCGTCGCCGCGCGCTGCTGGCGGTCGTCTTCAATCAGCGTATATAAATCGGCAACATTCTTGCGCTTCATCGCGCCGCTGACCTTGCCCGCCGAAATCTTGCCGCCTAACTCATTGCGCCGCACCGACTCAAACCGAATCGGCTTTAACACATAAATCTTATCAATCACCCAGCGAATCGCCGGCTTCCAATGCACCGCCGCCAAAATCCCGCGCGCTGCCGATGGCGTGATGACATCATAAGACACCCGCTCCACCTTCATCTCCGGACGGGTAAAACAGGCATAATCGCCCCAAATGTGTAGGCGGATTTGGTTCATTTGGTTCTCCTTTTGGTTGTACACACGCCCCTTCGCAAGGAAGGGGCGGATTAGCTGACTAATCTAACTACTTTAGTTTCAATCCACGCACGGTTAAGTGCGAAAAGTTTTCAGATAACCTAAAAAACAACGGAAAAACTGACCGCACTTTTCTGTTATCAATTAAACATCGTCTTCGTCTGATGAATCATCATTTTTTCTGGGTATGCTCTTATTTTTCCCCTGATTAACCTTGATTGACTCTTGTCTCTCACTCATGACATTTCCTGCAAGTTCTTTCACTTTATCTGGAAAACTTGGAATTTTAGACATGGCTTGCTTAACAATATTTGATGAAGCTAATTCATGCCAAGGACTTCCATGACTTTCAGCCTCAACCAAGCGTAAAGGCAATTCATCTAATCTAGTTAGAGCAGAACTAAGCAATTTAGCTTCCATTTCGTTATCGAATCTCGTAGTTTCTTTACGGAAACCTTCATAAGCACGAGAAACAGAGGCTTTAAAGGCGTAATCTTCCGATAATTTAAACCGTTGCCCAATTTGTTTGGTTGCCAACCAAGAGAACCATATTGGTGCTCCAATTGACAAAATTGCCATAATGAAATTGATAGACATACTTAAACTAGAAATATCCTGCTGTGCCATTAACTCTAGTAACTTTTGTAATTGAACTGATCCAAAGTAACCACCTGCACTAAGCGATAAAACCAATCCACCAACCCATACCCACATAGATGTAGATAAACTATCAGAGCGTTCGGAAAAGGCCGCTGCTAACCCCACACTTGTAGCTGCAGCATAGGTACTTTTACATTCTTCTAATATATCTTTGGCTTCTTGAGAAGCATCTTTTAATTCTGCTTGAAGTTTTTCAATTTCTGTTTTTGTATTTGAAACTGCCGTTTTATCTGCAGTAGATTCAGTTACTAATTGACTTATAGTCTTCCTGGCTTCCCTTAACGATTCCAAATCTGTAGGTAATTGCTCTGCTGTCTCATGTGCTTGTTCTATACTGGAAACCATATCCTTTAACGGAGATGTTCTAGGCTCAAGATCATTTAATGTTGCCTCTAAACTCCTGACTCTTTTTCTTTGGTTCTTTAACCGAATAGCTAACTCTTTACTATCGTCTTTAATCAAAAAAGGTTCTAGGGCTGTCCTTAAGGCGTTTATCGTGATTATGTAGGCTGAAACTGCTTCATGAGGATTTCCCCATATTTGAGGAATTGTATTAGCTCTTAAAAATTCCAAAGCTTTTACATAACGGGAAAGTACATTATTCTCATCATTAATTTCATCATTTCCTTTGGTCTCAATGAGAGTAATTACCTTTTGTGCTTCAGTAACTAACTCTTCTCTTGCTATTCCTGGATATGCCCAACCATTTCTTGCATAATTTAATACATCTTCACTAGAGATGGAGCTTTCTAATTGTTGAATAATATTATTCAATTCATCTTTAATATCTAACAAAACTTGATTCATAGAGTTTTCCTTAAGGTTATAAATAATGTAACACTGTTGAGTATATTACTCTTGTATTTTTAAACATTCAACTTCTAAAGAAGTTATATTAAAAACTTAAAACACCAAACTCTCCCCCTTCAAAAACTCCGTATCGTCCCAAGAAAGCCCCGCCACTTGATCATACAAATCCAGCCCGATCAGCGTATAAAACTGTTTGCCGAAGTTTTTTTCGTTAATCGGTTCGATACGCCCTGCTTTATATAAAGCGGCGAGGGCACTTTCAGGGATTTGGACGGTGTAGGGTTGCAATTTGCGTAAGAGTCCGCCTATGTGGTCGGCGTAGCGCAGGCTGCTGATGAGGTTCTCGGCCTCACCATCGAACGGAACAATCAGCGGCTGCATATGGCTTTCGATCATGCGGAATTTGTCGGCGATGGTTTGGAATGGGAAATCGAGGCTTTGCCCTGTATCGTTGTGCATTTTCAGGATTTTTTTATTATCCAGTTCGCTGCCTTTTAATTGATAAAGCTCGGCGAAATAGGCTGCGACGGCTTGGGTGGATAAGAGGTCGTCTGAAAAGCTGTCGGCGGTCAGGCGCATAACGGCGGCTTGGGCGGCAAGTTCGGGCGGGGCTTTCCATTGTTCTTCGGGCGCAAATATCCATACAAAGCTGTTTTCAGACGGCCTTTTGCCTTCGCGGTTGCAGCGTCCTGCGGCTTGGGCAACGCTGTCTAAACCTGCTTCGGCGCGCATTACCAGCGGAAAATCCACATCAACGCCGGCTTCAATTAAGGAGGTGGCGATAACGCGGCAGGGTTCGCCGTTTTTCAAACGACCTCGAATCTCATCGAGTTTTTGGCTGCGGTGTTTGGCGCACATTAAGGTGGTCAGGTGGAACGTGCCCTCAAGGTGTTTGGCTTGGTCGTACAAGCTGTGGGCGTGGCGGCGGTTGTTGACGATGACGAGCATTTGCAGGTGTTCGGCAAGTTTGGCGAGCAGGTCGGCGTCGGTTTGAGAGCCGATGTGTTGCACGGTGGTACGGCGCAGTTTGTCGAAAAGTGCGGTCGGTTTTGGGGCTATTTCGCGCACGTTTTCAAAGCCGCGATAGAAGCCGTTTTCGGCTTGCACGGCTGGCTGGGTGGCGGTGCACATGACGACGCTGCAGCGGTAGTTTTGCGCCAATTCTTTGATGGCTTGCATGATGGGCAGCAAAAGATTGAGCGGCAGCATTTGCGCTTCGTCGAGAATGATGACAGAGCCTGTGATGTTGTGCAGCTTGCGGCAGCGCGAGGAGCGGTCGGCAAAGAGGGATTCGAAGAATTGCACGGCGGTGGTCACGACAATCGGCGCGTCCCAGTTTTCCGAGGCAAGGCGCAATTTGTCTTTGGTGGCCTTATTTTGCAGTTTGCCATCGTCGAAGGTGCTGTGGTGTTCCAACACGGCTTGCTCACCCAATTCGCCAAAGGCTTTGCGGAATTCAGCAGCATTTTGTTCGATGATGCTGGTGAACGGGATGACGTAAATCACGCGTCGCATACCGTGCCGTTTGGCATGTTCCAGTGCGAACGCCATGGAAGTGAAGGTTTTGCCGCCGCCGGTCGGCACGGTGAGCGTGAACAGCCCTTGCGCTTGTGCCGCTTGTTCTACGGCATGCTCCAGAATTTCGCTGCGCAGGCGGTTTAAGGCAGCATTACGTTTTTCGGCTTCGGTTTGCTCCGGAGCTTGGGTGATACGTCGTCTGAAAGCATTGATAAATTGATTGAAATTGTGTTGTAAGGCGTTTAGATCGGGATAGCCGCCGCGCTCGACGGCTTTGTTTTCTAGCTTTAGATAAAAGGCTTCGGTGTCTAGATAATCAGCATCCACCAAGCAGGAATAGAGCATTCGGGTGAAAAAGGCGTAGGAGAAATAAGGATGATGTGCGTCGGCTTTGAGTGGCGGTGCGGATAAGTTTTGAGGGAGCTTGATTTCTTGTTGCCACAGGTTATCGAGGGTGGGAATATCTGCGCCAAATTGTAACGCCAAACGCTGTTTTAACGTGCGGCGGTTATCACCTTCACCGCTCCCGTTGGCTAGCCCTGCATGATGCCCCGCAATGCAAAATGCCATCAGCTTGCCGATCACATTTCCCCAACGCTCAACGGCAATTTTGGCTCCGGCGGTAGCATGATCGACTGATAGGGCACCATGCAATCGTTGGTCAAAAGCTTCCGAATATTTCCCTAAGTCATGAAGCTGTCCCGTCTGGCAGGCAATTTCCTGCGCACCAAATACCCGAGCAAACTCCGCCGCCATTTCGCCAACATTGACCGAATGGCTTTGCAAGGTTTGCCAGTGTTCGTAAGGTAAGAGATTGCCGAGTTTGTCTTGGGCGGAATGGGCGTAGTAGAAAGGCTTAGTAAACATAAAAATAATCCTTTATATTTATGATTATTATTTGACCTAATCTACTCCTAATTCTCTTTTAATTCAACAATGTTTACATTGATAAATTTTGAAGTTAAATCATTCAAATTTTGAATAATATGATACTAATGACGCCCGCCAAAAGGTGGTTTTGCAAACCAAATCACAATAAACAATCCTAAGAATCCCATAGCTGATAACCAAAATATTTCATTTGCGCCAATAATAAATCCTTGCGATGTTATTTGTTGAGCGAGGTAAGCTGAAGTTTGGGTATCACTTAAACCAAATTGATTCATTTGATGGTAAAAACTTTGGGAAATTGGGTTATAAGGATTAATGTGTTCTGTTAATTGAGTGTGGTGAACAGCTTCACGGTTATACCACATAAATGTGGTTAAAGATGTCCCTACAGAACCCGCTAAAGTTCTCAAAAAGTTAAATAAGCTAGAGGCTGAAGCCATTCTATGCGCAGGCAAGCCAGACAGCGTGATTGTAGTAAGTGGCATAAAGAAACAGGCCACAGCTAAACCTTGCACTAATTGTGGTAAAGCCACATCAGCAAATGTCATTGATGGCTCGAAAGTCACCGCTCGCCAATAGAAAGTAATCGCATACACTACAAAACTCACAGTAAGCAAAATTCGCATATCAATTTTATGACCGAAGCGGCCAATAATCGGTGAAAGCAAAATCGGGAATAATCCCACAGGAGAAGCGGCTAAGCCCGCCCAAGTCGCAGTGTAGTGATAAACTTGTTGCAGTAAGAGAGGAATAAGCACTACTGTTCCAAGATAAATCAGAAAAGCCAAACTGGTACATGAACAGCCCACAGTAAAGTTACGTGAACGGAAAAGAGACATATCAACCACAGGATTGTCATCCGTCAATTCCCAAATAATCAAGGCAATCAGACAAACGACAGCAACAACAGCTAATATAATGATTTCATTAGAACTAAACCAATCTTGCTCACGGCCTTGATCAAGCATTAATTGCAAAGATCCCACACCTAAGACAAGTAAGACTAAACCGACTTTATCAATAGGTTGATGAACAATTTGACTTTCTCGGCTACCCAAAATCTTCCAGCTGATTAGCACAACTAATAAACCAATCGGAATATTGATAAAGAAGATCCATCCCCAGTGGATATTATCACTAATCCATCCGCCTAAAATTGGGCCAAAAATAGGCGCAACCACAATAGTCATTGACCAAAACGCCAATGCCATTCCACGTTTTTCTGGTGGATAATTATTCAATAATAAACTTTGTGAAAGAGGAATCACTGGGCCTGCGACAGCACCTTGAATGACTCGAAAAATAATTAATGCTTCAAGACTATCTGCAATCCCACAAAGCCAAGAAGAGACAACAAATAAAAAAGTTGAAACTAAAAATAACCGCACTTCGCCAAAACGTTTTGCTAACCAACCTGTTATTGGAATAGAAATCGCATTTGCTACACCAAAAGAAGTAATTACCCACGTCCCTTGACTAAAAGATGCGCCAAGATCGCCTGCAATAGTAGGAATCGCCACATTTGCAATCGTAGAATCTAATACCTGCATAAAGGTAGCGAGAGATAAAGCCAGCGTCAATAAAATCAGGGCGCCACCTTGAATAGGTGGGAATTTTTTTGCGGAATTGTCCATAACGCCGCCTTAATGGCTGTTTTGCTGAATGATAGATTCAATCAAATCTTCTACCGCACTTTCATCATATTTAAGTGTATCAGTCGCAAATAAAGTTTTCAGTTCTGATTTTTCTCGCAACATTGGACCAGATAAATCTGCAATTCTTACTTTTGCCGTTGCAGAAAGGCCAATTCTCAATGGTGTTTCTACAAATTGTTGTGGATCTAATTTAATTCGCACAGGTACACGTTGCACCACCTTAATCCAGTTACCCGTAGCATTTTGTGAAGGTAAAAGAGAAAACGCATTGCCAGTCCCCATTTCAATGCCATTTATCACGCCATCAAATTCTTTATTTTTACCATATAAATCAAAATGAATTTTCACCGGCTGGCCAATACGCATATTCGTTAATTGGGTTTCTTTGAAGTTAGCTTCTAACCACATTTGCTCATTAGATACCACCGCCATTAATGCGCCGCCCACTGAAACGGCTTGCCCAACCTGAGCATTACGACGCGCCACATAACCATCAATTGGACTTCTAATTTTTGTACGTTGTAAATTCAACCAAGCCTGTTTGAGTGAACTCATTGCATTCTGTATTTGCGGTTGTTGGCGTAATGGAACATTACTCAATAAAGCCTGATTGGCCGCTAATTGATTTCTAGAAGAATTTAAATTTGCTTTGGAAAGTTCAACTGCTTCTTTTGCGTGTTGGAAAGATTCTTTATCAATCGCGCCCATTTTTTCAAGTTGAACTCGGCGCGCCAAATTGCCTTGAGCTTGAGCTAAAGAAATTTCATTGGCGTGCACAGCTGACTGCAATTGTTGCACAGTGAAACCGAGTTGTTCTACCTGACGTACAGCATTGGCGAGATTGCTTTTGGCCTGTTCGAAACTAAATTTCGCATTCGTATCATCCAATTCAACTAGAATATCACCTGCATGGACTTTATCCATATTGTCAGCATTAATCTTCGCTACATTACCCGCAACTTGTGATGATACCATCACTTGATTTCCCCCCACATAAGCATCTTCTGTTTCTTCAAAATCCTTCAAGAAGAAGAACCAATACAAAGCACAAGCAATACCAATAATAAGCAGGAGAAGAATAAAAATGCTTAAGCCTTTTTTACGGTTAGTTTTATTTGATACAGATTTAGTTGATAGGTTTTCAGTTGCAGTTTGAGTCATAATGCCTTCCCTAAGCTGGGATAATGTTTAAAAATGAGATATTTGAGATAACCTTTAAAACTATCAAAAATAAAAATGAAGGGTCATTATGAAACTTTAAAAAGGGGAACTCAAGGGAAATCATCATCTCTTTATTTTCTAGATTAATGAATACTCTAAAGATATGGTCTCATTAATTTATTTTCGTATAAGAATCAAAAATCGACAATCATAGCGATTTTGTTCATCCGCCTTGCGATATTCGTCAAATTCAATTTTCCACTCATCCCAATTCAATTGAGGGAAAAATGTATCACCATCTAGTTCTGCCTGAATTTGAGTAAGGTATAACTTATCTGCTTGTGGCAAATATTGTTTAAATAACTCTCCCCCACCAATCAACATAATTTCATCAAAATCTCTGACAAAATCTACCGCACTTTCAAAGCTATCTTTCCATACCACACCTTCGTGTTCAAAAGGCTGACGAGAAAGTACGATATTAGTGCGTTTAGGTAACGGGCGACCAATACTTTCAAACGTTTTACGCCCCATGATGACTGGTTTGCCAGTCGTATTCTGGCGAAACCATGCTAAATCTGCAGGCAAGTGCCAAGGCATTTGGTTATCTTTACCAATCACGCTATTTAATGTCGTCGCGACAATTAAACTAAATGTCATAAATCCCCCTAAAATTTGCCGTTACTATACCTGATATTAGGTGATTTTTCATTGATTTAGTGATAACGTTAATGTCAATTTTAAGAACTTTGGAAACGACTATGAACAAAAAAACAATCGTAGTGAAATTTGGTACAAGTACCCTAACGCAGGGTTCGCCAAAACTGAATTCACCGCACATGATGGAAATCGTTCGTCAAATTGCAAAACTGCATAATGATGGATTTCGTATAGTGATCGTTACTTCTGGCGCTATTGCAGCGGGTCGCCATTATCTAAATCATCCTCAATTACCCCCCACAATTGCCTCAAAGCAACTACTTGCAGCGGTTGGTCAGAGCCAATTAATTCAGGCTTGGGAAAAATTATTTGCTATTTATGATATTCATATCGGACAACTTTTATTAACTCGTGCCGATATTGAAGATCGCGAACGTTTTTTAAATGCGCGAGATACTTTACACGCACTTTTAGATAATCATATTATTCCTGTGATTAATGAAAATGATGCGGTGGCAACCGCAGAAATTAAAGTAGGCGATAATGACAATTTATCTGCATTAGTCGCAATTCTTGTTCAAGCAGAACAGCTTTATTTATTGACTGATCAACAAGGTTTATTTGATAGTGATCCGCGTAAAAATTCTGAAGCAAAATTAATTCCAGTTGTAGAACAAATCACTGATCATATTCGCTCAATCGCTGGTGGCAGTGGGACTAATCTTGGTACAGGTGGAATGATGACTAAAATCATTGCTGCCGATGTTGCCACTCGCTCTGGAATTGAAACAATTATTGCACCAGGTAATCGCCCAAATGTGATCGCAGATCTTGCTTATGAACAAAATATTGGTACAAAATTTATTGCACACCAATCTGATCGATTAGAAAGCCGCAAACAATGGCTTTTCGCTGCGCCATCTGCAGGCATCATCACTGTTGATGAAGGAGCCCAAAACGCTATTCTTGAACAAAATAAATCCTTATTACCAGCTGGCATTGTTAACGTGGAAGGACGTTTTTCGCGTGGTGAAGTAATCAAAATACGCACTCAATCGGGTAAAGACATTGCGCTAGGTATGCCACGCTATAATAGCGATGCCCTACAACTAATTAAGGGCCGAAAATCAGCAGACATTGAAAATGTTTTAGGCTATGAATACGGTGCGGTGGCAATGCATCGTGATGATATGATTATTTTGTAATAATCCTTAATGAAAAAATCCCAACTAATTGCACCGCACTTTTAGTTGGAATTTTTTTATTTCAATGATAGGGATTTAACGTATTAAGATAATTCAACAATGTTAGATTATCATTACATACCAATCACAACACAGTCTGCTACACTTTTGGTTTTACTTTGTGCTTGCACTGCAGCATCTCGACTAGCAAATCCACCAACACGAACACGGTTCCATTCACCATTCACTTGCACCTGTGCATTTAAACCAGTCATTGATAAGCGTCCTTGCAAATTTTCAGCTTGCGCTCTATTTTTGAAAGCGCCACATTGCAAACCAAATTTTTTACCACCATTCGGATTATCTGCAGTTTTAGGTTGCTCAATTTTTTTAGCCGTCTCAATTTTTGGCAGTTCTTGTTTTTTAACCGGTTCAGATTTTACAATTTCTGTTTTTACTGCTTCAGGCTTTTTCTCTTGCTCTATTTTTGGCGTAGCTTGAACTTGTTGATCTTTCGCCGTTTCTACCGCACGTTGTTGCTCCGCTAATTTACGAGCTTCCTCCGCAGCTTGTTGTTCTTTTTCCATTTGCACTAGAACTTGGCGTTGTTCTTCGGTTAAGCGCATATTTTGCTCTACGCTTGTAGGTTTATTATCAACAGGAACAGTTCGAGTTTCTAATGCTTTGATATAACTCCAAACTTCCTCTGGGCGATTAGGTAAGACACTTTTAGGTTGCGTTTTTTCTTGTTGTGTCGCAGCCTGTTGCACTACAGCTTCGCTATTTTTATTTTTCAACAAATAAAGCCCTACGCCAAAAGCCAACACAATGACTAAAGCGAGGATAATCAGAATATTCTTATTCTTTTTTGTTTTTTTCTTATTATTTGAACCGCGACGTGCGGCAAAATCTCGGTGAGCCACAATAAATTCCTAAATTTTAAGTAATATTTTAATAATTCAACAAAACTTGCTAAGTTTACTGAAAAATAGGCTTTAAATAAAGACTAACATCAATAGATTATCTTGTATAAACACAAAATAAAAATACCGCACTTATTAGATAAGCGCGGTATTTTTTCACAATATTTTGAGAAAATTATTTCTCGTCTTTGAATCCTGACTCAACGCCACTCATATCTGGTAGTTGGTGTGCAATACCTTTGTGACAGTCGATACAAGTTTTACCTTCAGTCTTCATTTTTTCATGCATACGTGCAGCCACAGAACGTTGATCGTTAAAGTTCATACGATCTACTTTATGACAGTTACGGCATTCTTTAGAATCATTAGCTTTCATACGAGCCCATTCGTTTTCAGCCATTTCTAAACGATGCGCATTGAATTTTTCTAATGTATCCACTTTTCCAGTGTAGTGAGCAAATACTTCTTTCGCCGCAACAATTTTACGTTTTATTTTAGGGCCAAATTCATGCGGCACATGGCAGTCTGGACAACTTGCGCCCACACCTGTACGAGTTTGATAATGCACGCTATGTAAATATTCTGGATAAGCATCTTGGGTATGACAACTCGCACAGAACTGCTCAGTGTTAGTTTTCTCTAGACCATAGTTAAAACCAACCCAAGAAAGAATACCACCGATAGCTGATAAAATAATAATCGTACCTATCGCCATACGGCTTGGTTTTCTAAACCATTGCCAGAAACGCTTTAAGATATTTGGTTTTTTCTCAGACATATAGACCTCTTAAATTAGTTTCCGTAACCTTTCATCGGTTTGAAATCATTTGGAACAATCGGATCTACGTTTGATTGAGAAACGTGACATTGTAAACAGAAATAACGACGTGGTGATGAGCTTGAACCCACTTTACCATCACGATCCATAAAGTGAGTTGGGCTGATTCGAGTTGCACCACTCAAACGAGAATTTTCTGGGCTGTGACAATTTAAACATTGGTTCGCATTTTTTGTCACTTGATAATTTGCAACACTATGTGGAACCATTGGAGGTTGGTTTACATAGTTTAATGCTGGTAATTCACCTTGACGCGGTGCATTATGAAATGCTGGAGCAATATTTTCTGCCGCTTGAGTTAAATCTTTTCCCACTGCTGGTGCATCAGATGCCATCAGTGAGCCAGCAAAAAGTGCGGTAAATAATCCCGCTAAAATTTTAGATACCTGTTTAGTCATATTAATCACTCCCCTGAATGATCGAATCTGGTCGAAAATTTAAAAACTTTTTCAGCGCAAACGTCAATACAACGTCCGCAGCTGATGCAATCTTTGGAAAGCACAAGTAGGCTTTCGTCTTTTTTTCCATGTAAAGGTGAACGTAACACTTGGGCTTCGGGACAAACATTGTAACAATCCATACAATTATCGCATTTTGCACGATCAATCACTTTGATACGGATTAAACTTTTTGCACCAATCACACCATAAGCAGCACCAATTGGGCAAAGGTGTCCACACCAGCCATGTTCTGCAATCAATAAATCAAAAAGAAAAATAACAAGCAATAGCCAGCCTGTTGCACCAAAGCCAAATATGAAGGCACGGCCAAGTGCAGCCACTGGATTAACCCACTCCCAAAGCAACATTCCGCTTACGCAACTGCCTAGTAAAATAAGCGCAAGAATGCCATAACGTAAACCGCGCGAAATTTTTGCCGTTTGGCGAATGCCTAACTTACGGCGTAGCCACGCAGCACAGTCCGTCACAACATTTAGCGGACATACCCAACCACAAAATACTTTACTACCAAGTACTGCGTAGAATAACACAATAATTGCTGCACCAATCAAGGTGAGAGCATCAGGTAAATGTCTTGCAGCCAAGCTTTCTGCTGTAATTAAAGGGTCGCTTAATGGAATAGTATCGAGCAATAAGCTTCCACTATAATTGCCTTTTAAAATCCACACGCCAAAATAAGGACCGCTTAAAAACATCGCAAGAATGCTAAGTTGGCTTAGTCGACGCCAAAACAAAAAGCGGTTTGCATACCACCAGCCCCATTTTTCTCGCGATTCTTTACCTGCAAATTTTGGTGTATTTGCCATTATTTGCCACTCCCTAAAATAGGTGCAAGCACGGGTTCTGCCGGTTCAAGAATTACAGTTGCTCCTTCTGGAGTGCGAGTCGGCAACGAAATCATATCTTTAGGCGCAAGAGAATGGCCAGCTTTCGCTTTTTCTTCCCAGCTTAAACGATAATGTTTACCTAACATACCTTTTGCAAGATCCATTGGTAAAACCTTAATCGCAGCCTCTTCTAACACACAAGCTTGCTCACATTTTCCACATCCGGTACAGGCGTCAGAATGTACTGTTGGAATAAATAACGCATGCTTATCAGAACGTGGATTATGTTGTTTTTCCAATGTAATCGCTTTATCGATTAATGGACAAACCCGATAACAAACATCGCAACGTAACCCTTGCCAGTTCAAGCAAGTTTCGTGGTCTAACAATACTGACAGCCCCATACGCGACTCATTAATATTTGTCGCATTACGATCAAGCGCGCCTGTTGGACAAGCATGAGCACAAGGAATGTCAGGGCACATTTCGCAAGGTTTATCACGCGCAATAAAATACGGTGTTCCCGCTTCTACTGGCGATAATAAAGATGCTAAATGCAGCATGTCATAAGGACAGGCTTGAACACATTGCCCACAACGAATACAAGCGGCAGAAAACGCTTTCGCATCTTGCAAAGCAAACGGCGGGCGTAATGGCACACCTTCGCGAGCAAGACTTTGATTTTGCTGCAATCCCAACAAAATCCCAACACCAGCTAAACCACCCGCAGTACGGGTTGCTTCTTTGAGAAATTTTCTACGTTCAGGATTGAGTGCTGGTTTCTTCATTTTCTTTTAGATTTTAACCGCACTTTCATCCTCCTCTTTTATTAATAAGGGAAAATAAAGTGCGGTTGATTTTTACATGGTTTTTACGCAGCCTTTTCCACTTTTACCGCACATTTTTTGAAGTCGGTTTCTTTTGAAATTGGGTCTGTCGCATCTAGCGTTAAGCTATTTGCAAGCTGACCAGCATCAAAGAAAGTGGTAAATACTAAGCCACGAGGTGGTTTATTACGTCCGCGAGTATCTAAGTAAGAAATCATTTCGCCTCGACGAGATGAAATCTTAATTTTATCGCCATGGCGTAAACCACGAGCTTCAGCATCTAATGGGTGCATCCAAACAAGGTTATTCGGCATAGCACGGTGTAATTCAGGCACACGACGAGTCATAGTACCAGTATGCCAATGCTCTAGAACGCGACCAGTAGATAACCATAAATCATATTCTTTATCTGGAGACTCAGCTGCAGGCTCATAAGGTACCGCAAGAATAATCGCTTTCTTGTCTGGATAACCGTAGAATGCCACACCTTCACCTTCTTTAACGTACGGATCGTAGCCTTCACGGTAACGCCATAAGGTTTCTTTACCTTCGACAACCGGCCAGCGTAAACCACGCGCTTTGTGATACATTTCAAACGGAGCCAAGTCATGGCCATGACCGCGACCAAATTCAGCATATTCTTCAAATAAACCTTTGTGTACATAGTAACCAAAGTGTTCTGATTCGTCGTTTAATTGGCCTTCAGCAAGTTCGCTTAACGGGAATTTATCTACTTGACCATTTCTGAAGAGTACATCATATAAAGTTTTACCTCTATATTCAGGCATTTGTGCAAGTAATTCTTCTGTCCACATTTCATCAGTTGTGAAGTATTTTGCAAACTCCATTAATTGCCATAAGTCTGATTTTGATTCACCTGGTGCTTTTACTTGTTGACGCCAGAATTGAGTACGACGTTCCGCATTACCGTAAGCACCTTCTTTTTCTACCCACATTGCAGTTGGAAGAATTAAGTCAGCAGAAAGTGCGGATACAGTTGGATAAGGATCGGATACAACAACGAAGTTGCCTTCTTTACGCCAGCCTGGTAAACGATCTTGATTAATGTTTGGACCAGCTTGCATATTGTTGTTACACATTTGCCATAGCACATTCATTTTACCATCGTTCATTGCACGATCTTGTGCAATTGTGTCCAAACCAACTTTTTCAGAAACCGTACCTTTTGGTAATTTCCAAATACGTTCCGCTGTTTCACGGTGTTTAGGATTAGTTACCACTAAGTCTGCCGGTAAACGATGAGGGAATGAACCAACTTCACGCGCTGTGCCACAAGCAGAAGGTTGACCTGTTAATGAGAATGGTCCACAACCTGGAAGTGAGATTTTCCCAGTTAATAAGTGGATATTATAAATTAGTTGGTTTGCCCACACACCACGAGTGTGTTGGTTGAAGCCCATTGTCCAGAAAGACACCACTTTTTTGCTTGGATCAGCATAAAGTTTTGCTAAAGTTTCAAGTTGAGTCTTATCCACACCAGACATTTCAGATACTTTTTCAAGTGTATATTCAGACACAATTTGTTTTAATTCTTCGAAAGAAGAATCATACATTTTGCCCGCAGTTTTACGGTTAGTATCTTTTTCTAATGGATTTTCAGGACGTAAACCGTAACCAATATTGGTTTCACCACGTTTGAATTTAGTGTGTTTGTTCACAAAATCGTGGTTTACAGCATTGTTCTGAATTAAATAATTGATGATGTAGTTCATGATCGCCAAATCGGTTTGTGGTGTAAATACCAAACCGTGATCAGCAAGTTCGAAACTACGATGCTCGTAAGTAGAAAGTACAGTTACACGAACATCAGGATTAGAAATACGGCGATCAGTAATACGAGACCACAAAATTGGGTGCATTTCCGCCATATTTGAGCCCCAAAGAACGAAAGCATCTGCATGTTCAATGTCGTTATAACAACCCATAGGTTCATCCATACCGAAGGTACGCATAAACGCAACTGCCGCCGATGCCATACAGTGACGTGCATTCGGGTCTACGTTGTTAGAACGGAAACCTGCTTTCCAAAGTTTGTTCTTCGCGTAGCCTTCCCAAATGGTAGACTGACCAGAACTGAACATACCTACTGCATTTTGACCGTTCTTTTTGAAAGCTTCTTTGAATTTTTCAGCCATTGTTTTGAACGCAAAATCCCAAGAAACAGGCGTAAAATCGCCGTTCTTATCAAATTTTCCGTTTGTCATACGTAAAAGTGGCTGAGTTACACGGTCTTTACCGTACATAATTTTCGGTAAGAAGTAACCTTTAATACAGTTTAAACCACGGTTTACTTCTGCATCTGGATCGCCTTGAGATGCCACAACACGTCCATCTTTAGTACCCACTAATACTGCACAACCGGTACCACAGAAACGACATACTGCTTTGTCCCATTTAATTTCGGATTCAGCCGCAACCACATTTTTGACTGGGATGGTTAGCCCCGCAGCCGTTGCCGCAGCTACAGCTGCGTTGGCTTTCATAAAGTCTCGACGACTTAAACTCATCGCGTTTCCCCCACGTTAAACACTGATTTATTATTAAATGTAAACTTTTTTACACACCTATAAGGCATTAGCCTTACGATAAGAGAAAAAACTTTTCCTTTATCTTTTAAGTATTTCCCTTGCTTACAAGAGAATAAAGGTATTGTTATAGTAATTTATTTCTTCTGCTCGTCTTGCTCGTGATACACCAATGACACATTAATAACACCATCAATGTCTTTCACGCTTTCCATATTATCTAGCAGAATATGTTGATCATGCGATTGCATCACTACGACCATCTTTCCAAATTTTTCATCAAAAGTTGGAATTTCAGTATGCTCAATCGCTAAAAGTGCGGTTCGAATTGCCGCAAATTTTTCCGGATTACCTTGAACAATTAGCCCAACAACATGCCAATCTTTTGCGCTTTCCAGAGATAAATTTGTATTACTCATTTTGTTTTAGATAACTAATTTTAATCGCATTCACCAGACACCCCTGTAAACAAGCCCCACAGCCGTTACAAACATCCGTATTCACTAAAGGCTGCGCCACTCCACCCATTTGCAGACGAAAACTAATTGCTCTCATCGGGCAACTGTCTTGGCAAGAACGGCACTCAATGCGATGTTGGCTTAAACAAGCCATGCCAATTTCGATTTTGTGTAACCAAGGTTTTTCATCACGAGAATGAAAAATAGGTTGTTTACACACATCTACGCATTTTCCACAAAAAGTACATTCGCCATTATCAAAACGAACTTCTGGAAAGCCTCCATCGCCTTTCACCAAAATATTGGTTTCACAAACAGAAAGACAATCGCCACAGCGAGTACATTGCTCCACAAAAATAGAATTTTCCATAGCCCAAGGTGGGCGAATTCCATCAAAGCCTTGTTTTTGCTCATTTTCTGAATGTAAAGACGTTAAGAATTTACCTCGTAAAAACTGTCTGCGGGGTAAGTTTTCAACGGTCATCGAGCGTGCCTTTTGTGAATAAATAAACAAATGCTTTTTTAAGGTGTAGAATTATGCGACGCAACAGCTACAATATAAACTACCTAAAATGGGTAGATCGTTAAATTATTGAGCTTTATTTGTGATAGATCAAAAAATCTAAAGCGTGGTGAATTTCGCTAATATTTTTAATAAAACAGCACCGCGATTTATGCCATGCTGTTTTTAAATCAAATTACTCTGCTTTTGCTGGATATTCCCACCAAATATCAAATAATTCGCTTACTTCAATTTGTTGCAAACCATTTGTTTCTAACCATTTTTTCACAGTTTCACGGTGGCTTTCATCACATTTACCAATTTTTTCTAGGCAAACTAAACCTTCCCAATGTAAATACCCGCTACCTTCATAAGCTAGACCATTTGGTTGAATCACTTCGTTAATAAAACGATCAACGATTTCATCCACAGTTTCAATCGCAGTACCTTCTGCAAATTGGAAATTTACAAGAAAACCAAGTTCTTGAAATTCAGCGAGGTGAAGTTTTTTGCGTTGACGTTGATTGTAAGATTTAGACATGGTATTTCTCCTATTAAGGCCGTATTCAAATCAGTATTCTATATTAAATTCGTGAATTTGGCATCGGATTTCCCCAACATCAATCTTCACCCAAAAGTTAATTTGCCCAAAATAGGCTTATTTCTTCACAAAGTATAAATCCCAAACACCATGACCAAGTCTGTGGCCTCTGGCTTCAAATTTAGTTAAAGGTCTAAAATCTGGTCTTGGAATATAATCACCATTTTTCGAGGTATTCACTAAATCGATGTTTGCGCTTAATACTTCTAGCATTTGCTCAGCATAATTTTCCCAGTCTGTCGCCATATGGATAAAACCATTTCCACCTAATTTTTGTACAACTTGTGCCACAAAGTGCGGTTGAACAATACGACGTTTATGATGTTTTGCTTTATGCCAAGGATCTGGGAAAAATAACTGCAAACCGCCAAGCGCACCATCTGCAATACTGTCACGTAAAATTTCCGTGGCATCATGACAAATCACGCGTAAATTCGTCACACCTTTTTCCACTGCATAAGCAATACAAGCACCAACACCCGGAGTATGAACTTCAATGCCAAGATAATTCTTGTCAGGATTAGCAAAAGCCATATCCACAAGCGATTTTCCCATTCCAAAGCCAATTTCTAATACAACCAGATTATCATTGCCGTAAATCTTCGCAAAATCAAAAGGTTCCGTTTGATAATCTAAACCAAGTGTTCCCCAATTATCATTCATCATGTTTTTCTGAAATTCACTCAAACGACCTGTTCGGAGCACAAAACTACGGACTTTGCGTTTATAGCGGCCATCTTCGGTAAATTCTGCGGTTTCAACGGTTTTACGTTTTTGATCAGCAAAAGTTTGTGTCATAAAAATCTTGTTCGTAAAAAAAATTGGCGGCGATTATACACGTTTTTCTCGTATAATAGGGCAAATTTTTTCCCAAGGTTGATTATGAAAATGGTCCGAGTGGCACTGGCTGTGCCGCTTCCTCGTTTATTTGATTATCTCGTCCCCGATGATGTTTTATTACAAATCGGTATGCGTGTTCTTGTACCTTTTGGTACGCAAAAACGCGTCGCCATCGTGACTGGTTTTCCGACAAAATCGGACGTGCCTGAGGATAAGCTCAAAGCTATTCTTCAACCATTGGATTTAGCACCACTCTTTACCCCCATTTATTGGGATTGGCTTCATTGGGCAGCAAATTATTATCAAGCGGGATTAGGCGATGTGTTATTTCAAGCCTTGCCTGTGAAATTACGCAACGGCGAAAGTGCGGTAAAAAATGACCGCACTTTTTGGCGAATTACAGATGCGGGGAAAAATGCGCTTGAACAAGGCCTGTTAAAACGCTCAAAAAAGCAAATTGAAGCCCTACAATGCTTATCTGAAACTGATCTTGAAAAAGGCAATAATGATTTTTCCTCTGCGATTTGGTCAACCTTAAAAGCCAAAGGGTTTATTGAGGAAATTACTATCCAAACAAAGCCCCTAAGCTGGCAACAAAGCTTAGGCAATAACCCAATTATCAATGCTGAAAATCGCTTAATCTTAAATAAGCAGCAAGCCTTAGCGTTTAGTCAACTGATCTTTCATTCTGGTTTCAATGTATGGCTGCTCGATGGGGTAACTGGTTCAGGCAAAACAGAAATTTATCTGCAGTATATTGAAGAAATTTTAAAATCGGGTAAGCAAGTATTAGTGCTTGTACCCGAAATCGGGTTAACACCACAAACGGTGCAACGTTTCAAAGCGCGTTTCAACGTAGAAATTGATGTTCTTCATTCTAATTTAACCGATACGCAACGGCTTTATGTATGGGATCGCGCCCGCTCTGGACAAAGTGCCATTGTGATTGGCACGAGATCGGCATTGTTCACGCAATTTTCTAATCTTGGTGCAATTATTTTGGACGAAGAACACGACGCGTCTTACAAACAGCAAGACAGTTGGCGTTATCACGCGCGAGACTTGGCGATTGTACTGGCTCAAAAACTAAATATTGCCGTATTAATGGGCTCCGCCACGCCAAGTTTAGAAAGTATTAATAATGTACAAAACGGCAAATACCAACATTTAGTTTTATCAAAAAGAGCGGGGAATTCTACCGCACTTCGTCATTTCGTTGTTGATTTGAAAAATCAAAACATACAAAACGGGCTTTCAAAACCCTTATTAGAACGGATGAAAGCTCACCTCGAAAAAGGCAATCAAGTGTTGCTTTTCTTAAATCGTCGTGGCTTTGCGCCCGTATTGCTTTGCCATGAATGTGGTTGGATCGCACAATGCCCGCATTGTGAAAAACCTTATACCTATCATCAGCATCAAAATGTATTGCGTTGTCATCATTGTGGTGCTCAAAAAACAATTCCTCGACAATGTGGTGATTGTGGCTCGACTCATTTAGTCACTACAGGTCTCGGCACAGAACAATTAGAAGAAACCTTGAAAACGCTATTTCCTAATTATTCTGTGGCTCGAATCGACCGCGATAGCACTGCGCGTAAAGGGAAATTGGAAGGTTATTTAGAAGATATTCAACAAGGCAAAAGCCAAATTTTGATTGGCACACAAATGCTGGCGAAAGGACATCATTTTCCGAATGTTACTCTCGTTGCCTTAGTGAATGTAGATAGTGCATTATTTTCACTGGATTTTCGTGCAGAAGAACGTTTAGCTCAACTTTATATTCAAGTTGCTGGTCGAGCTGGACGTGCCGATAAACAAGGTGAGGTGGTGCTACAAACACATTATCCTGATCACCCTTTGCTTACCACGTTATTAGCGAATGGCTACCAAGCTTTTGCAAAAGAAACCTTACAATTACGTCATTCAATAGGATTGCCGCCTTTCACTTTTCAGGCGTTATTCAAAGCACAGGCTCGACATTCTGATCTTGCAGAAAATTGCTTAAGCCAGATTGCAGATTTTTTTCAATCAAAGCAAATTACAGGATTACAAATGCTTGGTCCAATGCCTGCGCCGTTCAGCAAAAAAGCGGGGCAATATCGCTGGCAGTTATTATTGCAACATCCGTCAAGAATGACGTTGCAAAAAGCATTGCGAGAATATCAACAAGCCGAACTAGAAAAAAACAGCCAAGTGCGGTTAATTTTGGACGTCGATCCGCAAGACTTATCATAAAAAAAATGCGGTGAAAATTCACCGCACTTTCTCTATAAAATCTATTTGAAATCTTCAACATCACCTAATAGACAGGCATATTTTGCCGTATTGGGACTCGACTCCAAGGCAATTTTTAATGCCATCGTCAAAGGAACAGAAAGTAGCATTCCCACGGTTCCAAGCAGCCATCCCCAAAACAATAATGAGAGGAACACCACTAAGGTTGAAAGCCCTAATCGTTGCCCCATCATTTTAGGTTCAATAATGTTACCAACAACCATATTGATCGCAATAACACCAACTGCCACGCCAAAGCCAGCACCAAAACCGTTCAATAATAAGGCTTGCACAATAATTGGAATAGCTGCAATGATAGAACCAATATTCGGAATATAATTCAGCAAGAAACTCAAGGTTGCCCACAAAATTGCATATTGAACCCCACAGGCTTCCAACAAAATAAAAATACCAACGCCAGTAAGCAAGCTCGTGATACTTTTAATGCCGAGATAACCAATTACGCCTTGTAAAACGCGATCAATATGGCGTTCTTCTTTGGCTGCGTCATGAGGTGTTGAACTAATCACCATTGCAAATTTATGTTTCATCGTTGGTGCTTCAGCAAGCATAAAAATCACGACCAACACCAAAACAAACACATTACTCACCACACCAGAAAAATTCAGCAATACTCGGCTCACAAAATTCATAATGATGCTTGGGTCAAAATTTTCTTGGATAGTTTCACGCGAAAGCGTGAAAGGCAGATTGAAACGTTGCAACAATCCAGTTAAATCACTCACACGTTGTGAAAGCAAAACTTTATATTGTGGAATTGATTGGGTAAATTCTCTTGCAGTGCTGTTAATCAGCCCGACTAAGAAGAAAAACACCAAAGAAATCAAGACGAAAAGCAAAGTAATGGCTAACCAATGAGGAATTCGGCGTTGCGTCATCGCCTTAATCATCGGTGAACAAATTATCGCGATAAATAGCGATAGTAAAAATGGCACCACAATTTCTGCAGCCAATTTTACGCCAGCTAAGATAATAATCACCGAAGCAATGCCAAGCAAAGTGCGGTGTAAATTTAAATTATTTTGCACTAAATCGCATCCTCGTTTTCTTCGCCCGTGCGAATGCGGATCGCTCTCTCAACGTTATAAACAAAAATTTTGCCGTCACCGATTTTACCTGTTTGTGCCGTTTCAATAATCGCTTCAATACATTGATCCACAAGCTCATCAGGAACCACTACTTCCAATTTCACTTTCGGCAGAAAATCCACCATATATTCAGCACCACGATAAAGTTCTGTATGACCTTTTTGGCGACCAAATCCGCGCACTTCCGTGATTGTCATACCTGAAATACCAATATCTGAAAGACTTTCTCGCACATCGTCTAATTTAAACGGTTTGATCATTGCTTCGATTTTTTTCATGTTATTTCTCCAGATTTTCACGTCTTGCTGATTTAGGGCGGAAACTTTCGATGATTTCAGGCTTGGTATCAATATATAAGCCGTTAATCAGTTGCAAACAATAAGGCACTGCACTAAAAATGCCTTTTACAAGCACATTTCCTTCTTTATCTTTCACGCCTTCTAAGGTTTCTTTAATCGCTTTAGGCTGACCTGGAAGATTTAAAATCAAGCTTTCCTTACGAATCACACCCACTTGGCGGGATAAAATTGCGGTGGGCACAAAATGCAAACTCACTTGACGCATTTGTTCGCCAAAACCCGGCATTTCTCTATCCGCTACCGCAAGGGTTGCATCAGGCGTTACATCGCGTTTTGCTGGCCCTGTTCCACCTGTTGTCAGGACTAAATGGCAACCTTGTTCATCCACTAACTCTTTTAATGTTTGTTCAATAACTGGATGCTCATCGGGGATTAATCTTGTTTCCAAATGGAAAGGATCGACAAGTGCTTGTTCTAACCAAGCCTGTAATTCTGGGATACCTTGATCTTGATATACGCCTGCAGATGCACGATCAGAAACAGACACAAGACCAATTTTTAAAAGTGCGGTCATATTTTTCCTTATTTTTATAAATGATTTTGACGTGATTGGATAAATCAAAAATGCGGTAAAAACTTACCGCACTTTGGAAGGGCTAGAAGAATAAAATTCCGCCCCAAACGATACCGACAATACAAAGGGCAATAAATACCGATGCAGAACCTTGATCTTTCGCACGTCCTGAAAGTTCGTGGCGTTCTGTACCAATTCGATCAACGACAGCTTCCACCGCACTGTTTAAAAGCTCTAATGCCATCACAAGCAAAACAGAAGAAATCATCAAAATAATTTCAATTTTTGTTTCGCCTAAAAAGAAAGCAAGAGGAATTAAAATACAGGCTAAAAAACATTCGTGGCGAAAGGCCGTTTCATTTTTAAACGCACTTTTTAAGCCTTGTAATGAATATTTAGTGGAATTGATTAAATGGGTTAGCCCCGTCGTTTTATACATAAATTTTCCTATTTTTATAAACGTTTCGCTTCGATAACATCATCTAATTTTGCTAATCGAGCCAATATTTTACTCAAACTTTCAACATTATGGAGTTCAATTTCCATATCAATAGTAGCAAGCTGTTTTTTGGTATCAGCACGGCTTGAGACCCCTAATACGCTAATTTTTTCATTTGCCAGAACCGTCGTAATATCACGCAATAAGCCATTGCGATCGCCTGCCACAATACGGATATTAATATGAAACCCACTTGCGTAATTTTCGCCCCAAATAGATTCCACCACTCGTTCTGGATGAGCAGCTTGCAAATCCAAGAATTGTTCACAATCCGCTCTGTGAATAGAAATTCCACGTCCCATTGTGATATAACCAACAATCGCATCACCAGGAATAGGTTGGCAACAACGTGCAATATGATGCATAAGGTTTCCCACACCTTCCACAATCACATAGCCATTTTTTTTCTCAGATTTCTGCTGAGAATTCACCGCACTTTTATTAGCAACATGACGCAAAATCTCTTGATCAGCTTCTTCAGCGGTCACTTTAATCAATTTACTTTGCAAGAAATTGATTAAGTTATTTAAACGAATATCGCCACTGCCAATGCCCGCATAAAGATCGTCCAAATTTTTCAAGTTATAGCGTGGTAACGCATAAGGTTCCACTTGCTTAATATTTAAATTTAAACGCGCTAATTCATTATCGAGTAATTCTTTACCCGCTGGAATATTTTTATCGCGATCTTGTTTTTTAAACCACGCCTGGATTTTGGCTCGAGATTTTGCAGTGTGAGTAAATCCTAAATTTGGGTTTAGCCAGTCACGGCTCGGGTTCGGGTTTTTCTGGGTAATAATATCGATTTGATCACCCATTTGTAGCTGATAGGTAAATGGCACAATACGTCCCGCTACTTTTGCTCCGATGCAGCGATGACCAATTTCACTATGAATTGCATAAGCAAAATCTAATGGTGTAGATCCCGTTGGCAAATCCACTACTTCGCCTTTTGGCGTAAACACATACACGCGGTCATCAAACACTTGGCTACGCAACTCTGCCATCACTTCGCCTGAATCCGTAATATCATCTTGCCAAGCTAGCAATTTGCGTAACCATGCAATTTTTTCTTCATAGGCAGACATACTGCCTGTATTGCCTTCTTTATATTTCCAGTGAGCCGCCACACCTAACTCTGCATCATCATGCATTTGTTGGGTTCGAATTTGCACTTCAATTGGCTTGCCACCTTTACCTAAAACAACTGTATGAATAGATTGATAACCGTTCGGTTTCGGGTTCGCGACATAATCGTCAAATTCTTTGGGTAAGTGTTTAAATTGAGTATGAACAATCCCAAGTGCGGTATAACAATCTTGCAATTTTTGCACGATAATTCTGACCGCTCTTACATCATATAAACCGCTAAACTCAAGATGCTTTTTCTGCATTTTGCGCCAAATACTGTAAATATGTTTCGGACGACCATAGACTTCCACTTGCTCGATATTTTCGCGTAAATAACCGCTCAACTCGTTAACGAAATCAGCAATGTAATGTTCACGATCAAGACGACGTTCCTGCAATAATTTAGCAATAGCGCGATATTGTTCAGGATGGAGATAACGGAAGCAGTAATCTTCTAACTCCCATTTCAACTGACCAATCCCAAGACGATTGGCAAGAGGGGCATAAATATAAGAACATTCTTTGGCTGCAAGAACTTTGTCTTCTTCAGCACAACGATGCTCTGCATCACGCAAGAAAGTAATGCGTTCGGCAAGTTTAATGATCACGCAGCGGAAATCGTCCACCATCGCCAACAACATACGGCGAACATTATCCACTTGTAACGCGTTAGCAGAATGGCTGGCATTGAGTTGACGGATATTATCCATCTCCAACACGCCTTTAAGTAATTTAGTGATTTTCGCACCAAATTTTTCTTTTAGGCCTTCCCAGTCTGTTAATTTATTTGCAACGATAGGAAACAACATTGCAGTAAGTAAGGTTTCCGCATCCATATTAAGTTCGTGCAAAATTTCTACCATTTCCACGCCAGACTGGAGCATCAAGGTAGCATTCTTCATTTCATCGGGATGGGTGCTCATTAAGTCACGTGCGTAATACCACGCATCGATCAAACTTTTTTCTGTTTGTTCTGCCAGTTTTAAGCTAGCGCACCATTGTTCAATCAAAAAATCCTGCGGATTTAACAAATGAGAACCACGAACAGCAACCATAACACCCCCTTGTTGATGAAGAGCAAGCAACTTCCTGTCGCTTTTATTTTGGGTGGATATTGTACCGAATAACCGAGTTATTTTGTAGTGAATAACGTTATCGATTCCAAATGCCCCGTATGAGGGAACATATCTATCACCGCACTTTTTTCAATCTTGTAGCCAAAATCACGTAAAATTTCCGCATCACGCACTAATGTTGCCGGATTACAAGACACATATAAAATTTTCTCTGCTTTCAACTCGCACAAAGCATTTAACGCAAAAGCTGCTCCGCTGCGTGGAGGATCGAGCAAAATTTTATTGAACGACTGACGAGCCCAAGGTTGTTCAACAAAGGATTGGTCAAGATCCGCTTGGAAAAATTCAATATTCTTGATTTGGTTTCTTGCGGCATTTTGCTCCGCTTTTTGTACCATTTCAAGAACACCTTCAATTCCTACCGCACTTTTCACGCGTTTGGCGAGAGGGAGCGTAAAATTTCCCATACCACAAAATAAATCGAGCACGCAATCCTGTTGGTTCAATTCAAGCCAATCCAACGCGGTATTGACCATACGTTCATTTAATGCACGATTTACTTGGATAAAATCACGAATATCAAAATGTAATTTTATGCCATTAGAAAATTGATAATAAGGTGCATCGCCATAGATTTGTTCAATGCTTTCATCGCTTTGTAAAAACAGCATTAACTTTTCTTGTTCAGCAAATTTGAGCAATAAAGTGCGGTCAATTTCCGCAAGTTTTTTGGTGTAACGTAACAACATTGCGACGCCATTATCGGCCGCCACAAGTTCAATATGCCCAAGCTGTTTCGGCGCAGAGAATTGTTCTAAAAGTGCGGTTAATTTAGGTAGTAAATAATTAATTGCAGGTTCTGCCACTTCGCAAGATTGAACGGTAATTAAATCGTTGGTATTTTTCTGACGAAAGCCCATCTCGATTTGTTTTGAGCTCGGGTTAAACCATAAACTCAAACGCACACGACGACGATACGCCCAAGCATCGCCATAAATCATAGGTTCAAATGAAATCGGCTCTGACTGTAATTTACTTAACCGCTTAAACAATGCGGATTCTTTCGCGTTCCTCTGCATTTCAATAGGAATATGTTGCCCTTGGCAACCACCACAACGCATAAAATGAGCACATTTAGGTTCTAAACGTTCAGGGCTTTTTATTAGCCATTTTTTTGCCGTAGCATGCCCATATTGGCGTTTATCCTCCAGAATCCGACATTCCACTTTTTCGTGCGGAAGTGCATTTTCAATAAACCAAGTTTTACCATTAATTTTCGCGACGCCTAAACCTTGATAATCTAAATCAAGAATATCAGCCGTAATGGTTTGAACATTTTTTGTTTTTTGCTTTGGGGTATAAAGAAGAACCATTATTTTAGAAGTAAAATATTTTGAGTGAATAATTCTCGGCTTTTTAGCGGTTTATCGCCAAGATAAGGTTTCAGTGCAATACGAGTAAAACGTTTTGCCGCTTGACGTACCGCCTCATCGGAAAAATCAAGGGCTTCAAAGGCTAACAAATCTCTTCCATAAAAGGTGAGATTATCTTTCACTAAGGATGCAATGAAACCTTTTTCCTCACGATAACGATATGTCATTGAGAAATCCACTGGCTCGCCAGATCCTGCACAATGCAGAAAATCCACGCCGTAACCGAGAATTTGTAAAAGTTGAAATTCAAAAAGACGTAAAGTTGGCTCAACGTTGGTTTCTGTTGCTAAGCCCGTTAAGCATTTTAAATAATGTTGAAACAGCGAAAGATTCGGCGTTTCAGGCTCAATGACACGAGTCAATAACTCATTCACATAAAAACCGCTATAAAGTGCGGTTTGTTGTAAAGGAAGTGTAATTGCGGCGGGTTCAGCTTTAGTAAGGGTTTTCAATGAACTTTTTCCCGTCCAACGCAACAATAAAGGTGTGAAAGGTTGCAAAACCGACTTCCAAGATGAACGCTTTGCTCGTGCGCCCTTGGCGATCACGGTTAGGCGACCACTTTCTTCAGTAAACAAATCGACTAAAAGACTCGTTTCACTATAAGGGCGACGATGAAGAATAAAGCCTCGCTGGAGTTCGGTTTGCACAATTAATTACCGGATAAACGCTCTACGGGTTGTAATACACATTGTTCTGCTAAAACTTCACCTAAATTAGTTTTTAGCACACTGAAATCATCGCGCTCTTGCCACGCCCAACGAATATTGCCGTAATTTTTACCGCGCTCAGAAATCATTAATGTCAATTTTTCTGACATAGAATTGAAAGTCACCGTAATGTGATGCAATGATTTTTTACGTTTTTTTTGGGTGGAATGAACCACACGAACTTGCTTATCATCTTTACACAAATAAACTTTAGCCTCACCTTTTTGCAAAGCTTTATCTACTTTTTCCACCTGCATCTTTTGCGGCTCTGGCTTCTTTGGTAAACCATTTTGAGCACAACCGATCAAGCAAAGTGCGGTTAAAATTAGAAACATTTTTTTAAACATAGAATCCTACTTGCAAAAGAAAAATGGGCGATTGCTCGCCCTAAAAATTATTTTTTATATTCATAAGAACCATCAGACTGACGAACAAATCGCGTACCGTTAGATAAACGCATTTCATTTACTCGCCCTTGACTGTTTACGGATACCGCAACTTTATCACCCGGTTTAAAGCTACTTAAAACATTGCCCGTTCCAGCTGCTTTACTCATTGCATTAACATCCGAAATATTAAGTTGATTGTCACGGAATACTTGCATAAGAGAAACGCCTTTAGGCACAGTTAATGTTTTCGCCGATGTAGTTGGTGCAGCGGATTTTGTTGCAGGTTTTGCATCAACAATTTGAACTTTAGCTTCTTTTTTAACTTGAACCGGTTTGGCTTCAACAATTGGTGCTTTTCCTGCTGTTTTAGCGACGGTTTGTTCAGTTGCTTTTGCTGGTACATGTGCTTTTTCAGCAACCTTCACTTCTTTTTTTGCGATATCTTTATGCGCAACTTGTTGTTCTACTACTTTTTTCACCGGTGGAACTGGTGCTACAACAGTTGGCGCTTTTGGCTGTTCCACTTGAGCTTGTTGAGCTTGAGTTTGTGATTGCTCAGGTTGAGCTGCTTGCATAGGTTTAGCTGAAGCTGAATCCATTGTATTTGAGGTTTGAACTGGAGCTTGAGCCATATTTTGTGACGCAACCATGTTTTGTGGCTCAGCTACGTTTTCTGCAGGTTGATTTTGAGCGGTCGCACTATTAGCCGATTCATCTGCTTTTGGCGCATTTTCAGGTTGGTTAGCTTGCTCTGCCGCCATCTGATTTTGTGCAGGAGGATTATCTAAAATCGTGGTTTCAACTGGTTGATTTTGATCTAAAGATTGGAACTGCACTGGGATTTCATTGCTGTTAGATTGAGTGAAAGACTCAACGGTGTCAGAACTTGGTTTTAATGCAAAGAAAATAATTAATAAAATGACCAACGCCAAAATAGCCATAAATAAACGGCGATGTTTTGTTGGTAATACTTGCAACACTTTCCATTTTTCTGGTTGGCTTAAAGTACGTTTTTCCGCTTGCTCAACAGTTTCTTCGGCAATAGTTTCAGTTTTAATTTCCTCTTCAACAGCAGATATTGTCTCTTCTGCAGATACAATCTGAATAACAGGCTCTTGTTCTGTTCTCAATGTTTCGCTAGAAATAAAAGGCGCGCTTTCTTGAGCAGAAGTATGCCCAAAAGTGGGTTCTTTACGCTCATGAAAATTTGTTTCTACATGATCTTTTTTAGCAAATAAACCTTTTGCTTTATCAAAAATTGACTCGCTAGGTTGCACCACTTTCTTTGGTGTAATTGGTTCAACTTGATTAAGACCTAAATCTAATTCATCTTGAGATGATTGTTCATTTTGATTTTTATTCATAGAATCCACTGGATTACTCCTGATACTTGTTGTTATTCATGTTAATTAGCCGCGGAAGTGCGGCGAAAAAATTACGCGATATTTTATCGGATCTTATTCCGCGTATAAAGTTTTATTTGGTTCGCCGGCAATTTCTCGTGCGAGTTTGGGAACAAGATAGCCAGATGTAAGAGATTGCAAAGTTTTATAAATTTGCATAGCCTCGATATCACTAATCAGAAAATGGCTCGCTCCTTGCACTTTATCTAGCAAATGCAAGTAATAAGGCAAAATTCCTGTTTGAAAAAGTTTATCGCTCAATATTTTTAGAATTTGTGCATCATCATTCACACCTTTTAGCAAAACGGATTGATTCAAAAGCGTGACATTCACGGCTTTTAATTTTTGCATCGCATGAGCAAAAACTTGGTCAATTTCATTTGGGTGATTAATGTGTGTCACCATAACAGTTTGCAAACGAGTTTCTGCTAATAAGGTACAAAATTCATCAGTAATCCGTTGCGGAATCACGACAGGCAAACGAGTATGAATACGCAAACGCTGTAAGTGCGGTATGTTTTCCAAATGTTTTATTAACCACGCTAACTCATGATCTTTCGCCATTAAAGGATCGCCACCTGAAAAAATCACTTCTTCAATTTCAGGATGCACCGCAATGTAATCTAATGCCAGTTGCCAGCTTTTTTTATTTCCTGGGTTTTCGTCGTAAGGAAAATGTCGGCGGAAGCAATAACGACAATTCACCGCACAACCACCCTTCGCCATAAAGAGCAAACGGTTTTGATATTTATGCAGAATATTCGGCACCGCATTGGCATTTTTTTCTTCTAAGGGATCCGTACTAAATCCTTCGGCTTGTACAAACTCTAGATCAGAACACATCACTTGCAAGAAAAGGGGATCTTGCGGATTACCTTTTTCTATTTTATCAATAAAAGGTTGTGGTACGCGAAGCGAAAAAAGTTTCCGCGCAGCAATAGATTGCTCAAAATCATCTTCTGGTAAATTTAAGGCTTTTAGCAATAATTTAGGATCTGAAATCGCATTTTTTAGAATTGTGAGCCAATTTTGTTCTTCTCTAATGACGGGTTCTTGGGTTAAAATACGCACTTTTCAAACCATCTCTAATTTTTAGGATATTAAAAATATGGCTACATATACTACCAGTGATTTCAAACCAGGTCTAAAATTTATGCAAGACGGTGAACCTTGCGTAATCGTTGAAAATGAATTCGTAAAACCAGGTAAAGGTCAAGCCTTCACCCGTACTCGTATTCGTAAATTAATTTCAGGCAAAGTATTAGACGTAAACTTCAAATCTGGTACTTCGGTCGAAGCTGCTGATGTTATGGATCTTAACTTAACTTATTCATACAAAGACGATGCATTCTGGTATTTCATGCACCCAGAAACATTTGAACAATACTCTGCTGATGCAAAAGCTGTAGGTGATTCAGAAAAATGGTTATTAGACCAAGCAGATTGTATCGTGACTTTATGGAATGGTGCGCCAATTACTGTTACTCCACCAAACTTTGTTGAATTAGAAATCGTCGATACAGACCCAGGTCTTAAAGGCGATACAGCAGGTACTGGCGGTAAACCAGCAACATTAAGCACTGGCGCAGTAGTAAAAGTGCCTCTTTTCGTTCAAATCGGTGAAGTAATCAAAGTAGATACTCGTTCTGGCGAATACGTATCTCGCGTAAAATAATTGTTTAGATGACAAAAGTGCGGTTAATTTCTGCGATATATTATGTCGCAGTAATAAAAAGCACTACAATTCATGCGATAAAAATGCCTTTCCGTTCATAAATAGGAAAGGCATTTTTTACATTCAAACTATATCTAAGTAGGTTTATTCATTACCAAATCATTCCATCATCACTTTCATAAAGACTATTTAATTCTGTCATCATATCATTTAAATGAATATTTTTAGATAAACTTGGATGCGCTTGTACCATCAATTTAAGTTCTAATGCCACTAGAATTTAAAATAAGATATCTATTTGTGAGATGTACCTTCATAACGAAACTCACGGATGGTGTCGCTGTAATCACAGCCATAACTCAAGCAAATGATATAAAAGTAGCAACTCAAGCCCTAAAGGAAGAAAGTGATGCACTCAACTTATAACTAAAATAAAAGACAAGCTATTGTCATAGGGCAAAATTTAGAGCCCATAATTTTATTTAATATAGGGTAATTTTAAGCGGTTAAATCTTTATATCAGAACCAGATAAACTGAATTTCTAGTTAGGATTTGACCGCACTTTCCTTTACAAGCCAAATATTTTCTCTACAATACCCCACCTAACGATTTGCCTAGCGCAAATCCCTGACCTGAAATCAGACAAAAGAGAATATTATGACAACCCAAGTCAAACCGGAATTACTCTCCCCTGCGGGCTCCCTTAAAAATATGCGCTATGCCTTTGCGTATGGTGCTGATGCCGTTTATGCAGGCCAACCACGTTACAGCTTACGTGTACGTAACAATGAATTTAATCACGCCAATTTAAAAATCGGGATTGATGAAGCCCATGCGCTTGGCAAAAAATTCTATGTAGTGGTGAACATTGCACCGCATAACTCCAAACTCAAAACCTTTATCAAAGATTTACAACCTGTGATCGACATGGGCCCAGATGCCTTAATTATGTCTGACCCAGGCTTAATCATGTTGGTGCGTGAAAACTTCCCTGATATTGATATTCACCTTTCTGTACAAGCAAATGCGGTAAACTGGGCAACGGTGAAATTCTGGAAACAAATGGGATTAACCCGTGTGATTTTATCGCGCGAATTATCTATTGAAGAGATCGCTGAAATTCGCCAACATGTGCCCGATATCGAACTCGAAATCTTCGTACACGGTGCGTTATGCATGGCGTATTCTGGCCGTTGCTTACTTTCTGGCTATATCAACAAACGCGACCCAAACCAAGGTACTTGCACGAATGCTTGTCGTTGGGAATACAAAATGGAAGAAGGCACGACGGATGAACTAGGCAACATCGTGCCTAAAATCGATCCTGCTCAACAAATTGAAGTGAAAAATGTGGCGCCAACCTTGGGCGAAGGTGCGGTAACAGATAAAGTTTTCCTTTATACAGAATCACAAAAGCCTGATGAGCAAATGACGGCGTTTGAAGATGAGCACGGCACTTATTTTATGAACTCAAAAGATCTGCGTGCAGTACAACACGTGGAAAAATTGACCGCACTTGGTGTGCATTCTTTAAAAATCGAAGGCCGTACTAAATCATTCTATTATTGCGCAAGAACCGCACAAGTTTACCGCAAAGCCATTGATGATGCGGCAGCAGGAAAACCATTCGATGAAAGCTTAATGGATACGTTGGAATCCCTTGCTCATCGTGGTTATACCGAAGGTTTCTTACGTCGTCATACGCACGATGAATACCAAAATTACGAATACGGTTATTCTATTTCCGATCGTCAACAATTTGTCGGTGAATTTACCGGTAAACGTAATGAACAAGGTATGGCTGAAGTGGCAGTAAAAAATAAATTCTTGCTTGGTGATGAAGTGGAAATGATGACCCCACAAGGCAACATCGTCTTTAAGATTGAAAAAATGCTCAATCGAAAAAATGAAACGGTTGATGCCGCACTAGGTGATGGGCATTTTGTGTTCTTAGATGTACCACAAGATATCAACTTAGACTACGCCTTATTAATGCGTAATTTAGTCAATAGCAATACAAGAAATCCACATAATTAAATGACAAAAAATTATTTGTTAAGAAAATGTTGCATTTTTGTATTTTATTATTATAATACGCCACATACCTGATTTGTTAATTCAACAACTCATAGTATGACTCCAAATATTTTTGCCCTTTCAGCTTTTGAAAGGGCTTTTTTTACTCGGAGTATTCTGCAACCTCAAACCAACTTTCTAGAATCAAACAAGCAGAGATCCCATCTACTTTGCCTTTTTTTAAGGCACGAAAACCGCCTCTGTCAAAAATTTCACTGCGTGCCTCAGTTGTTGTTAAACGTTCATCTTGTAGCTGAACATTAACACCAAAACGACCTTGTAAACGATTTGCAAATTTACGAGCACGCAAAGTGAGATCTTGCTCTGTTCCATCCATATTTAAAGGCAAACCAACTACAACAACATCTGGTTTCCATTCTTTCAAGCATTTTTCGATCGCATCCCAGTTTGGAATACCATCTTGCGCCTTAAAAGCAGGTAAGGCTTGAGCGGTGCCAGTAATACTTTGCCCTACAGCACAGCCAATACTTTTGGTACCAAAATCAAAAGCAAGTGCAGTAATCCCCATTAGCTATGCCCCACTTGTGCAAACACAAAATTATGTGGGTGAATACCAAGCAATTGATTCGCCGCAACATAGCGCTCATCATAAGGCATATCAAATAAAATCTGATCGTTCGCAGTAGCGACTAACCAAGCATTATCAGTGATTTCTTTTTCTAATTGCCCTGCCTCCCAGCTAGAGCACCCTAGAGCGATAAGATATTTTTCTGGTGCAAGTTCAGAACCTAGCGTCTCTATTACATCAGCAGAGGTTGTCATTGAAAGATCATCCGTGATTTTATAAGTATGCTGGAATTCATTCGGTGTATTCTTATGTAGAATAAAACCTCTTTCGCTATGCATAGGGCCACCTGCTACCACCATTTCATTGCTAAAAGTGCGGTCATTTTTCATCATAAAATTGAGTTTTGAATAAAGTTCCGCAATGCTTAAATCCGTTGGCTGATTAATCACTAACCCCATCGAGCCTTGCTCATTATGCTCGCACATAAACACCACAGTACGATTAAAATAATCATCTAAATGTGGCATCGCGATCAAAAATTTCCCTTGTAACTCCATCATTCACCTAAATCTCCAAAACAAATCTGTAGTGCACTAATCGCCGCAAGCGATGCAGTTTCAGTACGCAAAACACGCTTTCCTAATAAAATTTCAGTAAATCCTTGCTGTTCAGTTTGTGCAATTTCTTGTACAGATAATCCACCTTCTGAGCCAATTAATAAGCGAACACCTTCAACGGGAATATTCGGTAACGTTTTAATCGAATATTGCGCTCGTGGATGTAAATTCAATTTTAGCGCTCCGTCATTTTCTGCACACCAATCTTGTAATTTCATCAGTGGACGAATCTCCGGCACAATATTACGGCCACACTGTTCACAAGCAGCAATCGCAATTTTTTGCCATTGTTGAATTTTTTTATCCATGCGTTCACCATCAAGTTTTACGCCACAGCGTTCTGACCATAATGGCGTAATCACGTTCACTCCCAATTCCACCGATTTTTGAATGGTAAATTCCATTCGCTCTCCGCGAGAAATCACTTGCCCCAAATGAATTTTTAAATTGGATTCTTTATCCGCAAGCTCACGCCCCAAAATCGCTACCTTTACAGTTTTTTTATTCGACTCAATAATTTTGGCTGGATAAATATGATTAGAACCATCAAAGAGTTCAATTTGCTCGCCCTCTATCATTCTTAACACGCGCCCTACATGGTTTGCCGCGTCTTCTGAAAGTTGACATTGAGTTTGATTTTCAAGGGATTCTGGATGATAAATTCTTGGTATGCGCATAATGTTTATCTATATGAATGAAAAAGTGCGGTTAAAATTCACCGCACTTTTGATGTTGAAATTAATCCGAAAGGTTCTGCGGCAATCGCTCTAGAATAGCTTTCCAATAAGTTGAAGAACGTAAATTATGTTTACGAATACAATCCACCACCGCATCAGCATTTCCCGCAAGGCAAATTTGTTGCATTTCTAAATAGAACGTTTTTGTAAGTTCTCGGTGTTTTTCTTCTTTAAAAAATAAAAAACCAATTCGTTGATAGACCCCTTTCAAACTATTAAAAATTAAACGATAAAAGGGTTTGTTAGCCACTACGGTAAATTGACGAAATAATTTGTAATCAAATTCTGTGTAATCTTGCGCCGTATTTTGTAATTGATCTAATTCGGCAAAAAGTGCGGCAGATTGTTGAGGAGAATTTTTTACTGCCTCATAAATATAAGATTCAGACATTTTACTGCGTAAAGACAACATATTGTCAATAATCAAAGGTGCTGACTGCATATCTAAACCGATTAGCGTTTCAATAATATTCGGCCCTGCTGTGTCCCAAATATTATTTACTTTTGTGGGTTTACCGTGCTGAATCGTCAACCAACCATCACGCGCCAAACGTTGTAAAACTTCACGTAAAGTTGTACGAGTTACACCAATCTTATCAGCCAAATCACGCTCTGAGGGTAAATTGCTGCCCGCTGGGAAAACATCTTGCCAAATGCTTTTCACTATATATTCTTCAGCTAAAGCGGCGGGGCTTTGGGCTTTCAAAATGTCATTATCATGTTGCATAAATTAAAAAATCAGATAAAAATCAAAAAAAAATGCAATTTTATAAAAAAATTACTTACTTTTTATTATCCTTTAAAGGGGGATATATTACAATGTTAGCGCAATAAAAAAATAATGGAGTGCTCTATGACAAACACACAAGCCTTTATGAAAAACTTTCTTGGCGCGAGCCCAAATTGGTACAAACTCGCCATTGTCGTTTTTCTCATTGTTAATCCAATTATTTTCTTTTTTATCAGCCCCTTTCTTGCGGGTTGGTTGCTCGTTGCTGAATTCATTTTTACGTTAGCAATGGCATTAAAATGCTATCCGTTGCAACCCGGTGGCTTATTAGCGATTGAAGCTATTATTATAGGGATGACTAACGTAGAACACGTAAAAACGGAAATTATGGCAAACTTTGAAGTGGTATTGCTATTAATGTTCATGGTGGCAGGGATTTTCTTCATGAAACAACTGCTTCTTTACGTATTCACGAAATTACTTGTCAAAATTCGTTCAAAAATCGCGCTTTCTTTAGCTTTCTGTTTTAGCGCAGCCTTCCTATCAGCCTTCCTTGATGCATTAACGGTTGTTGCCGTAATTATCAGCGTAGCAATGGGATTCTATGGTGTTTATCACAAAGTCGCATCAGGTAATAATTTAATTGATGCTGTTGATATTGCCGATGATGGAAAAATTGCAACACAACATCACGAAACCTTAGAAAAATTCCGTTCATTCTTACGTAGTTTGATGATGCATGCGGGCGTCGGAACCGCACTTGGTGGCGTAATGACAATGGTGGGTGAACCACAAAACTTAATCATTGCCGAACAAGCCAAATGGAACTTTATCGAATTTTTCTTCCGCATGGCGCCAGTTACTGTTCCAGTATTTATCTGCGGATTGCTCACTTGCTTCTTAGTCGAAAAATTCAAATTATTTGGTTATGGTGAAAAATTACCTGAAGACGTATGGAAAATCTTGTCAGATTTAGACCGCACTAATTCAGAGAAAATGTCCAAACAAGACAAAATTAAATTAGGCGTCCAAGCGTTAATCGCTATTTGGTTAATTCTTGGGTTGGCGTTCCATCTTGCGGCGGTGGGCTTAATTGGTTTAAGTATCATCATTTTTGCTACAGCATTCACAGGTGTGACTGACGAGCACACTATCGGTAAAGCATTCCAAGAATCCTTGCCTTTCACTGCATTGCTCGTAGTATTCTTCTCAGTGGTTGCCGTAATTATTGATCAAAAACTTTTTGCGCCAATCATTCACTTCGTACTTTCTTCAGAAGAAAATACACAGCTTGCCTTATTCTATGTATTTAACGGCTTGCTTTCTTCTATCTCTGATAACGTATTCGTCGCAACGGTTTACATCAATGAAGCCAAAGCAGCATTAACGAATGGCGTAATTGCTCCGCACCAATTTGAATTGCTCTCTGTTGCAATCAATACAGGGACAAACTTACCATCAGTAGCGACACCAAATGGACAAGCCGCATTCTTGTTCTTATTGACTTCATCGCTAGCGCCATTAATTCGTCTTTCTTACGGAAGAATGGTTTATATGGCTTTACCTTACACGATTGTACTTTCACTCATTGGTTTACTAGCTATTGAATTTATCTTACCAGCCGCCACTATTTGGCTAGCAAGTTTAGGCTTAATTTTGCCAATCTAAGGAGAAGAAATGCTCGCACTTTTAAAACGATTTTCTGAAAAACGTTCTGCATGGTTCCTGCTGGCATTCTCAAGTTTAGCACTAGAATCCACCGCACTTTACTTCCAATATGGAATGGGATTACACCCTTGCGTACTTTGCGTGTATGAACGTTTAGCAATAATTGGGTTATTTATTGCGGGCATTATAGGTTTACTTCAACCTCGCGCTTTAATCATTCGATTAATCGCTTTGGCATTAGGCTTATTCAGTGGGATTAAGGGATTATTGGTTTCATTCCATCATCTTGATTTACAAATGAATCCAGCCCCTTGGAAACAATGTGAATTTATTCCAAACTTTCCTGAGACTTTACCGTTTCACCAATGGTTTCCATTTATGTTTAACCCGACCGGCTCTTGTAATGAAAGTCAATGGTCATTATTCGGTGTGACGATGGTGCAATGGTTGGTATTTATTTTTGCAGTATATGTGATAATTCTTGCTTTATTATTAATAGTGCAAGTAGTCAAAACACGAAAACAAAGAAGAATATTTAATTAAAAAAATACGGTGAAATTTCACCGTATTTTTTATTTCGCTAGATTTTGTTATTTTTTATTCTGAAGATTGTGCTCTGCCATAATTCGCACAAATAATCTGAGCAGCATTATAAAGCGTTGTATCAGGTGTTAGACTTAACGTATGTTTCTTTTGCTTTTTAGGCGCGGCACGTAAACCCTGTCCCCAAAACTCATCATAGAAATCAGTTCTCACTTGAGTTAAATGATAATTTGCACAATTCAAAATCTTGTACTGACGAACAGAACGTGCATAACGTTTAGGCTCCGGATAAACATACAATCCCTTATCTAAATTCACCACTGCATCAAAATGCACAATTTGTGGTTCTTGATTATCCACCCAGATCGATTCACTATCGATGTAATAATTTACATTCTTCACCAAACGTACATATCCGCTGCGCACATCAGTCGGTGGTGTCAGCTTCACATTATTTTGTTCAGCCTTTTGAGTTTGAGCAGAACAGGCGGTAAGTAACCCAAGTGATAATGTTAAAATAATTTTTTTCATTATTTACTCCTTATGTTAGCTGACATTCACTCTAGAATTTTACAGTGTGCCCATAACCTTCTAGGATTGTTTTAATATGCTTTAACGATTCTTTGGTTGGCGGTAATACATCTTCAAGCTCATAATCTAACCCAAGGGTTTTCCATTTATGCGCACCTAATCGATGATAAGGAAGAAGTTCAACTTTTTCAATATTGGTCATACCTTCAATAAACTGACCTAATAAATGCACATCGTGATCGCTATCGGTATAACCAGGAACAACAACATAACGAATCCATGTACGTTGATTACGTTTTTGCAAATATTTTGCAAATTCAAGAGTACGTTTATTTGGTACTCCAATAAGATTTTGATGAACTTGATCATTAAGCTCTTTTAAATCAAGTAAAACAAGATCTGTTACATCTAATAATTCATCAATAATATGATCATAATGACGTACAAAACCATTTGTATCCAAGCAAGTATTAATTCCTTCCTCTTTACAAGCACGGAACCAATCGCGCACAAACTCTGCCTGTAACACAGCCTCACCGCCAGATGCCGTAACACCACCGCCAGTAGCATTCATAAAATGGCGATAAGTCACGACTTCTTTCATTAAATCTTCGACACTGATTTCTTTACCACCTTCAAGATCCCAAGTATCACGATTGTGGCAATATTTGCAGCGCATCAAGCAGCCTTGCATAAATAAAATAAAACGAATACCTGGCCCATCTACAGTGCCACAGGATTCAAAAGAGTGAATTCGTCCAAGGACTGACATACATAAATTTCCTAAAATTAGATATAGCTAAATTTTACCAAAGATTTAGTCTATAAAAAATGAGCCTGATTTAAATCAGGCTCATAATTAAAATATATTTATCAAAGTGCGGTCATTATTCGCTGACTTTTTGAAAGGTTTGCACCACTGGCGCTTGTTCACAATACTTGACCAATACAGGTACAATTGAGGTAAAGTGTGGCGTTACAAAATGTTGTTCTAAATCTGCTTTGCTTTTCCATTGCTCAATAAAAACATAATGATTAGCCTGCTCACTATTTTGTTGTAATTCATAAGATACGCATCCTGTTTCTTGACGAGTATGCTTAATTAATTCTTGGCATTGAGTTAGGAAATCATTAATTTTGTCCGCTTTTACTGAAAATTGGGCAATAACTGTTAGCATAATTTGCTCTCCTATATATAAAAATAAACCACTCACAAAACTAGTCTGTGAATGGTTTATATTAAAACATAATTTTATTTACTTAGAAAGACTCAGTAAATGTACGGGTTACGACGTCTTGTTGTTGCTCTTTAGTTAAAGAATTGAAACGTACTGCGTAACCAGATACACGGATAGTCAATTGTGGATATTTATCCGGATTTTCCATTGCATCTAACAACATTTCACGGTTTAACACGTTCACATTTAAGTGTTGGCCACCTTCAACAGTTGCTTCGTGATGGAAATAACCATCCATTAAGCCTGCAAGATTACGGCGTTGTGCTTCTGCATCTTTACCTAACGCATTTGGTACGATTGAGAAAGTATAAGAAATACCATCTTTCGCGTAAGCAAATGGTAGTTTAGCTACAGAAGTTAATGATGCTACCGCACCTTTTTGGTCACGGCCGTGCATTGGGTTCGCACCTGGTCCGAATGGCGCACCAGCACGACGACCATCTGGGGTGTTACCAGTTTTCTTACCATAAACCACGTTAGAAGTAATGGTTAATACAGATTGTGTAGGCACTGCATTGCGGTAAGTTTTAAGTTTTTGAATTTTCTTCATGAAACGTTCAACTAAGTCACAAGCGATGTCATCAACACGGTTATCGTTGTTACCATATTGTGGATATTCACCTTCGATTTCGAAGTCGATCGCTACGTTGCTTGCTACAACATTGCCATCTTTATCTTTGATGTCGCCACGAACTGGTTTAACTTTCGCATATTTAATTGCTGAAAGTGAGTCTGCTGCAACAGAAAGACCTGCGATACCACAAGCCATAGTACGATATACATCACGATCATGTAATGCCATTAATGCTGCTTCGTATGAATATTTATCGTGCATATAGTGGATTACGTTTAAGGCAGTCACATATTGTTTTGCTAACCAATCCATAAAGCTGTCCATACGAGTCATTACTGTATCGAAATCTAATACTTCATCAGTAATTGGTGCAGTTTTCGGACCTACTTGCATACCTAATTTTTCATCGATACCACCATTGATTGCGTATAACAATGTTTTCGCTAAGTTTGCACGCGCACCGAAGAATTGCATTTGTTTACCCACAACCATTGGTGATACACAACATGCGATTGCGTAGTCATCATTGTTGAAGTCTGGACGCATTAAATCATCGTTTTCGTATTGAACTGATGAGGTATCAATCGATACTTTCGCACAGAAACGTTTGAAGTTTTCAGGTAATTGTTCAGACCAAAGGATAGTTAAGTTTGGTTCTGGAGAAGTCCCCATGTTGTAAAGAGTGTGTAAAATACGGAATGTATTTTTGGTTACTAATGTACGACCGTCTAACCCCATACCTGCGATGGTTTCAGTTGCCCACATTGGGTCGCCAGAGAATAATTGATCGTATTCAGGTGTACGTAAGAAACGAACCATACGGAGTTTCATGACTAAGTGGTCAACTAATTCTTGCGCTTCAGTTTCAGTAATTTTACCTGCTTGTAAATCACGTTCGATATAGATATCGATAAAGGTTGCAGTACGACCGAATGACATTGCCGCACCATTTTGTGATTTGATAGCAGCAAGATAAGCAAAGTACATCCATTGAATAGCTTCTTGAGCATTAGTTGCTGGGTTAGAAATATCATAACCATAGCTTGCAGCCATTTGTTTTAATTGGCCTAATGCACGGTGTTGTTCTGCGATTTCTTCACGTAAACGAATTGTTGCTTCAAGATTTACGCCATCTTCTAAATCTTTTTGTAAAGAAGAGAATTGTGCGTATTTATCTTTCATTAAGAAATCTACACCATAAAGCGCTACACGACGGTAGTCACCGATGATACGGCCACGACCATAAGCATCAGGAAGACCGGTTAATACACCTGATTTACGGCAACGTAAAATGTCTGGCGTATAAACATCGAATACACCTTGGTTGTGGGTTTTACGATATTCAGTGAAGATTTTTTTCACTTCAGGATCTAATTCTCGACCGTAAATTTTGCATGATCCTTCCACCATTTTGATACCACCAAATGGCATAATGGCACGTTTTAAAGGCTCATCAGTTTGAAGACCAACGATTTTTTCTAAGTCTTTGTTAATGTAACCTGGTGCGTGAGAAGTAATTGTTGAAGGCGTATGCTCGTCAAAATCTAATGGCGCATGTGTGCGGTTTTCAACTTTGATTCCTTCCATTACGGTCTCCCAAAGTTTTGTTGTCGCTTCAGTTGGACCCGCTAAGAAAGAATCATCACCTTCATATGGGGTGTAGTTTTTTTGGATAAAGTCACGTACATTGACATTTTCTTGCCAATCACCACCAGTAAAACTAGCCCACGCTAATTTTTGCGCTTCATTAAGTTCTGACATAGTCATTTCCTTTGTTAATTAATAAATAAGTAAATAAATCTTTAATGCGTTTTGGTTAAATAACGTTGGAATACACCCATGCAAATTGCCCCGCCGACAATATTTCCCAACGTTACGGGAATTAAATTCTTCACAATGAAATGATACAAATCTAAATCTGCGTATTTCATCGGATCAACGCCGATTTGTTGCCAAAATTCAGGTGTACTAAAATGTGCGGTAATAATTCCCATCGGAATCATAAACATATTAGCCACACAGTGTTCAAACCCTGATGCAACAAACAAACCAATCGGCATAATCATAATAAATGCTTTGTCTGTAACAGTCTTACCAGAATAAGACATCCAAATCGCCACACACACCATAATGTTACATAAAATACCTAGGTTAAAAGCTTCAAACCACGTGTGGTGAATTTTATGTTGGGCAGTGGCAAGAATTGTTAAACCCCATTGGCCATTTGCTGCCATTGTTTGTCCACCAAACCAAATAACAGCCGCAATAAATAAACCGCCCACAAAGTTACCTAAATATACGACAATCCAATTTCGGATCATTTGCGCTGTGGTTATCTTACCACCAACACGGGCAACTAATGTTAAAGTAGAAGAGGTGAATAATTCAGATCCTAATATCACCACCATAATCACACCTAATGAGAATACTAACCCACCCACTAATTTGGTCAGCCCCCAAGGTGCTCCGGCACTAGCAGCTTGTGTTGTCGTGTAAAATACAAAAGCTAAAGCAATACAAGCTCCAGCACTAATGCCAGACATAAACGATAAAAATGGACGTTTATTTGCTTTATAAGTAGCTGTACTTTCTGCATAATCCGTTGCTTCAACAGGTGTGAGCGCAACAGAAGACAGTTTTTGAATTTCTGATGCCATAATCAAACTCCAAATATTAAAAAATTTGATGAAAATTTAATACTTCTAATATGTTTACAACTTCAAATACTTCTACCACCGAGGACATTTTACTCTTTTAATTTTTCATTTCAAAGAAATGCTACGATTTATTCTAACAAAATTTGATATTTTGCAAGATTTTTTCAGATAAAATAACCATAACTCTTTAGTGATAGTTTTTAGGTAAAAAAATAACCGCACTTTTATCAAAAAAGACAAAAGTGCGGTTAATTTTCTGGTTATTTTAGCAATACTCAGGACACATTAAGGTACAAAATAATGAGGTATAAAATGACTATCATTACCCGTCACAGCCGTAAAATCTTCGCGTAATCCCATACCGCAAGCCACATCACCCACAACCCAAGAGCCGATAATGGGATACATTCCATCAAAACTCGGTAATTCAAATTTTTGTTGATAAACATAACCTGAATTACCATAAAACGTAGAGTGTTCGCTTCCTTTCGCTGCAAATTCTACGCCATTGTTTTTCTCATAATAGAAGACATTGGCACCTTCTCGACCTAACAATGGTTTTTTCACCCACATTGATAAATCTTTTGGTAATTCGAAGGGCGTAAAATAAGCAGGCAATAAATTCGGATGATTAGGATAACGCGCCCAAAGTTTTGCCAATAGTGCTTTATTACTTAACAACATTTTCCACGCAGGCTCAATAAATCGTGTTTCAGCGGTTGTAATATGGCGAGCAAACTCAGCGTGGCTTAGCCATTCCAGTGGATACAATTTAAATAACATTTCAATAGGCTGTTCATTTAAATCTACAAATTTTTCTGTTTCGCTGTTATAGCCAATATCTTCCACTGCTAATTGATGAATATTCCAACCTGCGTTATAAGCCACATCAGCTAAATAATCTACATTGCCCCAATCTTCACGGCCAGCATCCTGCATGGCACTCAAATGGAAATCTGTTTTGCCGCTTTGTTGTTTCAAAAATTGGAAATGTTTTATTAATTCTTCATGAATCCAGTTAAATTGATCACGATGTTTCAGTCCCTCAATTTGCTCCAACCACTGCCATTGAACAACCGCAGCCTCCAACAAAGATGTTGGCGTATCAGCGTTATATTCAAACATTTTTAGATTATCGCCATCATAGCCAAAATCAAAGCGTCCATATAAATAAGGATCTTGATTACGCCAAGAGGTTTCAATAAGCTGTTTTTGCAACTCCGTAAAATGATAATTTTCATAATCGCCTTTTTTAATTTCATCCGCCGCAAAATCTAAACACATTGAATGTAATTCGTTAGTTGTATCCTCAATGCGATCAATTTCCGCTAAGGTAAATTCATAGGCGACATTATCAGACCAATAATGAGATCCATCACTAGAAGGCAAGTTATAATAATCAAATCCAACATTAAGTAGCTGTTGCACCATATCTGGTCGAGTCGGAAACCCAGTTACACGTTTCATTTAGCCTCCACTGCTACGATTAGTATTATTTGGGCTACTAAAACCACCACGAGATACAGGTTTGCTATTCATGCTTCCTGCATTTCCTTTCACGAGCATTGGTTTTCCAACAGAACGATTTGTTTGCGGTTGCACAACTTGCCCTGTTGGCGTAGTGACAGCTCGATTTCCAGGATGATAACTTGGGCCAAGGAAACTACTGATTGCACGAGCCGCCATATACCCCATAACGCCACCAGCAATCGCGGCCGCTAAAGAAGGATCGGTACTTTCAGCTTTTGCAGTCGATTCGGCATTGTTCTCGCTTTGATTAGCTTGTGCATTATTTTCAGCTGGATTTTTTACCGCACTTTCTGCATTACCGTTATCACGAATATTTAAACCAAGCCCCTGCTGTGGTGTGGTTTCAGTTCTCTGAGTGCTCTCGGTATTTTTATCTGCCTCACAAAGCTCAATTTTTTTCCAATCCGCTAAACAATCGTCTAAAGACTGATACACATCACGTTGTACTTGTTCTTCTGAACAGCCCCCTAATAAGGCCACAATAGATAAACTAACTAAAATCTGATTTTTCTTTTTCATTGTTCTCAATTTTTATCGAATGGTTTTCACGCCTAGCCATTGCTCGGCCTGTTTATTGGTAATTTCTTCACGAGTCCACATACTCATTAAATCTGGTTGTGGATATTTATTGCTGTTATAGCCGACTAAACGAGCAAAATCAAATACGGCATGAGGATAGCCATTAATAAGCAAAAATGCTAAATAACCACTCTCATCCCAACAAATTTCAAGTTTGCGAGCCTCATGATGATTAGAGGTTGAATCAACATTATACACGTGCAACATATCCACTATCGGTTGAGCATTTTGACGCATATCAAGTGCATAAAAATAGCCCGTTTCACCGTCATCTTCAAACATCACTGCCAGGTGATCATGCACAGTCGAGAGTGTACCTACTTGCTTTGGTTGACCGAGAAAGAGTTGATCTTCGAGGGTTAAGTGTAACATGGTATTTCCTCTTGAATTGAAGTTTTTGATAGACTAATCATCTATTGCTATAATATTAATATCTCTATCTAATTCTATCCATATGACCTCAGCTGGTAGATTTGGTAAATTGTATTCTTCAGGATTCAAATCACTTTTTCTAAGAGGTATTATTGATAAGTTTGATTTTATATTGAAACTTATATCTGTGATCCTATAAAGATAATCCAAAATACGGGCTTCTTTATAAAGATTAAACTCTTCTTCATATTGTATTTCTAAATATTTGAATAGATGTTGTCTAATTTTATTTTTGTTTTCATAAATTTTTTTAACCCATTTATTACATTTAAATGTAAATAGGTTTGTTTCTTTATGAAATATTTTATTTATTCTATTTAATAATTTATGTTCAAATTCAATTTGATAAATCAACATCGAATCGATTTGGTATTCTTGGCAATTATACCATTCACCTAACAGCACAGCAGAATTGATATCATTAGGTAATGCATCAAACATAGATGTATTATCATCTATAGAAACTATTTGTAAATTTTTGCCATTAAATACAACATTCTCTAGAATTTTATCAGATAAAAATAATGCTTCTTTTCTAGTTTTTGCTAGTGCTAATTCATAAATATTATCTTCATATTCTTGTTGTATAAGATAAGCAGTAGCCCATTCGGTTAATACGGAAAAATAATTGATGTCTCTTTCAACACAATAATATCTTCTGTATAGCTCTAGTTTTGCATTCATAATTTTTACGGAGTTTAATTAGTTAATCAGATAATATCTAGATAAAAATAATAGGCAAGCTATTGCTTTGCAATTTTATAAAAAAACACCGCACTTTTGTGCAAAGTGCGGTGAGATTTTACAGTAAATTCAGCGTGAATTACGCTTGACCTTTAACCGCTTTTAAACCTAAGAACGGAGCTGGTGTACCAGCGCGTTCTAATGCTTCTTCGATACGGATTAATTGGTTGTATTTCGCAATACGATCAGAACGGCTCATAGAACCAGTTTTGATTTGACCTGCTGCTGTACCAACCGCTAAATCAGCGATAGTCGCATCTTCAGTTTCACCTGAACGGTGAGAGATAACCGCGGTGTAACCTGCATCTTTAGCCATTTTGATTGCTGCTAAAGTTTCAGTTAAAGAACCGATTTGGTTGAATTTGATTAAGATAGAGTTTGCGATACCTTTTTCGATACCTTCTTTTAAGATTTTGGTGTTAGTGACGAATAAGTCGTCGCCCACTAATTGAACGCGGTCGCCTAACACTTTAGTTTGGTATGCAAAACCATCCCAGTCAGATTCATCTTGACCATCTTCGATAGACACGATTGGGTATTGTTTGGTTAATTCTTCAAGATAATGTGTGAACTCTTGAGAAGTGAATGAACGGCCTTCGCCTTTCATTTCGTATTTGCCAGTTTCTTTGTTGTAGAACTCAGAAGAAGCACAGTCCATTGCTAAAGTAACGTCTTTACCTAATACATAACCAGCTTTTTCTACTGCTTCTTTGATACATGCTAAAGCATCTGCATTAGATGCTAAATTAGGTGCGAAACCACCTTCATCACCTACAGCAGTGCTCATGCCTTTAGATTTTAATACTTTCGCAAGGTTGTGGAATACTTCAGCACCGATACGAAGTGCTTCACGTAACGTTTTCGCACCAACTGGTTGAATCATGAATTCTTGGATATCAACGTTGTTATCTGCGTGCTCACCACCGTTGATGATGTTCATCATTGGTAATGGCATAGAGTAAACGCCTGGGGTGCCGTTAAGTTCTGCAATGTAAGCGTAAAGTGGTAAACCTTTAGATGCAGCTGCTGCTTTTGCATTTGCTAAAGATACCGCTAAGATTGCGTTTGCACCGAAGTTAGATTTGTTTTCAGTACCGTCTAAATCGATCATGATTTGGTCGATTTCAGCTTGGTTAGACGCTTCTTTACCTACTAATGCATCAGCGATAGGACCGTTTACCGCTGCAACCGCTTTTAATACACCTTTACCTAAGAAACGAGATTTGTCGCCGTCACGTAATTCTAATGCTTCACGAGAACCAGTAGATGCACCTGATGGAGCAGCTGCTAAACCAACGAAACCACCTTCAAGATGAACTTCAGCTTCTACAGTTGGGTTACCGCGTGAGTCAATGATTTCGCGACCAATCACTTTAACGATTTTTGCCATTTTTATTTTCCTCAATTAAGTTAATTAAAACGGGTTAGGCGAGCCTAAAACAGGCGATATGATAAAGCTATTTTGAGATTTTGTCTTGTAAAAAATGCGTATGCTTTGATCTTTATCTATTTTTACAAAATAAAAGAGCGGTGAAAAAATTTGTTGTTTCTCACCGCTCTTTTTACTCTAATTTAATCCATTACTTCACAGATTGTTTGTGATTTTCATAGGCTGCTTTTACAAAGCCTGCAAACAACGGATGACCATCACGAGGCGTAGAAGTAAATTCTGGATGGAATTGGCAAGCGACAAACCAAGGATGATTTGGCACTTCGATAATTTCTACCAATTTTTTATCCGCAGATAAGCCAGTTACTTTCAATCCTGCTTTTTCAATTTGAGGAAGTAAGGTATTGTTCACTTCATAGCGATGACGATGACGCTCTTCAATGGTTTCTTTGCCATAAAGCTCGCGAGCGCGACTGCCTGACACCAAATGACATTGTTGTGCGCCTAAACGCATTGTTCCGCCAAGATCAGATTCATCGGTACGCACTTCTGTATTACCATCGGCATCTTGCCATTCCGTGATTAATGCAACCACGGGTTGTTCACAATCTTTATCAAATTCAGATGAATTTGCTTTAGTTAAACCCGCTACATTACGTGCATATTCAATCAATGCGATCTGCATGCCTAAACAAATGCCCAAGTAAGGAATTTTGTTTTCACGTGCATATTGTGCAGTACGAATCTTACCTTCCACACCACGATAACCGAATCCACCAGGAACAAGAATGCCATCAATGCCTTTTAACACTTCAACACCTTTGGTTTCAACATCTTGGGAATCAATGTATTTAATGTTCACACTTAAACGATTCGTTAAACCTGCATGTTTCAACGCTTCATTTACAGATTTATAGGCATCTGGTAACTCAGTGTATTTACCCACCATTCCAATGGTCACTTCACCCACTGGATTGGCTTGTTTGTAAAGCACTTGCTCCCATTCAGACAGATCCGCTTCAGGGCAAGTTAAACGGAAACGTTCACAGACAAAATCATCTAAACCTTGAGATTTTAATAATGCTGGGATTTGATAAATCGAATTTACATCTTTTAATGAAATGACTGCGCGTTCTGGAACATTACAGAATAAAGCAATTTTCGCACGTTCATTTGGCGGGATCATACGATCTGAACGGCAAATCAACACATCAGGTTGAATACCAATAGAAAGCAATTCTTTTACCGAATGTTGAGTTGGTTTAGTTTTTACTTCACCCGCCGTTGGAATATAAGGCACTAAAGTTAAGTGCATAAATAAGGTGTGTTCACGACCAACTTGAACGGCTAATTGACGCAATGCTTCTAAGAATGGGAGTGATTCAATATCACCAACGGTACCGCCCACTTCAACAATCACAACATCGTGACCTTGAGCACCAGCAATAACGCGATCTTTAATTTCATTGGTAATATGTGGAATAACTTGAATTGTTGCACCGAGATAATCGCCACGACGCTCTTTACGTAATACTTCAGAATAAATTTTACCTGTGGTGAAGTTATTACGTTTAGTCATTTTCGTGCGAATAAAACGCTCATAGTGGCCTAAGTCTAAATCTGTTTCAGCGCCATCTTGTGTAACGAAAACTTCCCCATGTTGGGTTGGGCTCATCGTACCTGGATCCACATTAATATATGGATCTAATTTCATAATAGTTACGTTTAAACCACGAGCTTCTAAAATTGCCGCCAATGATGCTGCCGCAATGCCTTTACCTAACGATGAAACCACACCGCCAGTGACGAAAATATAATTTGTAGCCATAGGGAACCTAATCTGTATTGGGATATAAATGATTATAGCTAATCATCTTACAGACAAAATCAACCAAAAGTGCGGTCAAAAATCGAAGATAACTAGCTATCAAAGACGGGACGGTAGTTTACCTGATTTGGTCAATGAACTCAATTAGAAAACCACAATTAGCATGTAAAGCCTTGTTATACTTATCTATCCTCTAGGATGAAATCTTTCATGCAATCGTTTCAATCTCTCTTTTGCCACATGAGTATAAATCTGTGTTGTGGATAAATCTGTATGCCCTAGCAACATTTGCACCACGCGTAAATCCGCACCGTGATTCACTAAATGGGTGGCAAAAGCATGGCGAAGAACGTGAGGGGAAAGTGCATCAACATCAATATCCGCGAGAATGGCATAATGTTTTACACGATGCCAGAAAGTTTGACGAGTCATTTGCTGTGCACGCTGACTTGGAAACACAACATCAGAACTCTGCCCATTTAAGAGAACAGGACGACCATAAAGCATAAATTGACGAACCCAATAGGCAGCTTCTTCCCCCATTGGCACAATACGTTCCTTGTTCCCTTTACCAATCACTCGCACCACGCCTTGTTGCACACTCATGTTTTCAATCGTCAGCGAAACTAACTCCGTTACACGAAGCCCCGTTGCATAAAGCAACTCCAACATTGCTTTATCACGCAATTCCAAAGGCACCTCCACATCTGGCGTATTGAGCAGATCAGACACTTGTTGCTCAGTTAAATATTTTGGCAGGCGACTAGGTAATTTAGGCGAACTTAGCACCGCACTTGGATCATCTACTCGATATTTTTCCCGATATAAATATTGGAAAAGTTTACGCATTGCACTTAACATTCGCGCGGTGCTCGTAGCTTTGTAACCTTTCTCCAAGCGTTCACCTAGAAAACCTTGCAAATCAACAGCATCTAAGGTTTCCAAAGACAAGTCATTTTTATCCAACCAATCACAAAGTGCGGTTAAATCTAAACGATAAGATTGAACGGTATTTTCTGAAAGCCCTTTTTCAATCCAATATTCATTAAGAAACAAATCAATGAGCGCAAGATTTTTCATATTACTTTTCTACAAGGAAAGCGATGCGTCCTATTTATGCTGAACAATTAAAAAGGCATTTAACTTGCGTGGAATCACAAAAAATGCAGCCGCCGCGATGATACTCATAAATACAAATGTCATCGCTGGCGAAGTCGGATAAATCATACCAGCAACCGCGGTGAAAATGGCAATGAGTACCCCATTCGATAAACCATTATACAAACCTTGCAACTTCGCAATATGGCTTTGCGGCTGAGTGGTGATATAGCGAACAATCGCATAATGGCACACGGCATAAGTCAAACTATGCATAAGTTGCAATAAAAATATCAACCAAAAATCTTCAATATATCCCATTACAGCCCAGCGTCCGATGCACGCAAGCGTAGAAATATAAAGCAGCACACTGATAGAAATATTTTGAAATAAGCGACGAGAAAAGAAAAATAATACAATTTCTGCTAATACGCCAATGCCCCAAAGTAAGCTAGTTTGAGAAACGGAGATCCCAATACTTGTCCAATAAATTGTGCTATAAACATAATAAGCCGCATGAGAGCCTTGAATCAGCCCCACTGCAATCATGACTCGCAATGTAATAGGATTTTTCAGTAACGCAATAAAACCAATATTATTTTGATCGCCACTTTCAGGTATTTCATCTTTTGGGGAAATGGTCGGTTTTAAAAGCTGAATGATGGTATAGAAAGATAAAAGTGCGGTTAAAATCCAGACAATATTTTGCTCGCCAACCCAGCCAATCATGCCACCAAATACCACTACACCAAGAATAAAAGCAGCAGAGCCAATCAAACGTACTTTACCATAATCCAAGCCGATTTGGCGTTGCCAAGTGGATGCCAACGAATCCCCAATCGGCATTCCTGCTGAATTCACAGAGGCATATAAACCAATAGCAATAAACAACAACCAAAAATTATGTGCAACTAAACTCATAGCCGCCATAATAATGGCAGATGCTAACGCCAATAGACGTAAGGAACTAATAATATGATTGGCTTTTTTAATCAGCGATGAAAAAAATAATCCGCCCGCAAATCGGAAAATATAAGCACTCCCGATCACCAGACCAATCATTTCTTCACCATATTGTTGTGATTTCAACCATGCTGGGAAGAACGGCAAAAACACGCCATAAGCGCAGTAGTAACCTAGAAAGCTCAGTGCGAGCCAATAAAAAGGACGAACTTGCATCAGAATAACGTTTCCATTTCTTGTGAACGAGACAAACAAGCCTGCATAGCTTGCTCTATTGTTTGATTAAAATGTTGTACATCAAATACTGCTAACGCTGCCGCAGTGGTGCCACCTTTCGAGGTAACATTTTCACGCAAAGTTGAAAGTGCAATTTGCGGATTTTCTGTCACCATTTTTGCTGCACCAAGCATGGATTGCTGCACTAATTCACGCGCAGTTTTCTCATCAATATTCATTTTGATTAAGGCTTGCTGCATCGCTTCCAGCATCAAAAAGAAATAGGCTGGGCTACTTCCTGAAGCGGCGGTTACTGCGTGCATTTGAGTTTCATCCTCCACCCAAACCGTTCTTCCCACTATTCCCAATAAATCTTGTGCAAAAGTGCGGTAATTTTCACTCGTATTTTTCGGTGCAAATAACCCCGCCATGCCTTCCCCCACCAATGCGGGCGTATTTGGCATGACACGCACTATCGCTTTTATACTTGGAATTAATGCGTTCAAACGTTCAGTTGAAATACCCGCGGCAATGGAAATTAACAATTTATCGGAAAAATCCACCGCACTTAGTGGCGAACAAACATCAGCCATCATTTGAGGTTTTACCGCAAGCAACACAACCTCAGCTTTGGTTGCACTTTCCACATTATTTTCTGAAGTTGCCACGCCAAGATTGGCAAAAAATGCTCTTTTTTCCTCATTCGGATCATTCACAATAATTTGCTCGGCAGGATAACCTTGTTTCAATAATCCAAGAATAATAGCTTGCGCCATATTGCCGCCGCCAATAAAGGCAATCAATTTGTGTTGCATCGTTTTTCCTACTTTTATGGGCTATAATGCCTCACATTCTACCCTATATTGAAGGAAGTGTTACGATGTGGTTTAAAAATTTAATGACTTATAGGCTGACTAAACCGCTAGATTGGGATCTTGCACAGCTACAAACTCAACTGGAAGATTGTCAATTTCATCCTTGCGGTGCTCAAGATCAAAGTAAATTTGGATGGTCTGCTCCATTACGAGGCGCTGATTTACTCTATTTTTCTGTTGGAAAACAAATTCTATTAATTGCCAAAAAAGAAGAAAAAATCTTGCCGGCAAATGTGGTCAAACGTGAACTTGATGAACGCATTGAAAGCCTTGAACAAAAAGAAAACCGCAAACTTAAAAAAGTAGAAAAACAAACATTAAAAGATGATGTTGTTATGAATTTATTACCTCGTGCGTTTAGTAAAAATCAGCATACGGCGCTATGGATTGATACAGAAAATAATCTTGTTCATGTTGATGCAGCATCGAGTAAACGCGCTGAAGATGCACTCGCATTACTGCGTAAATCCTTAGGTTCGCTCCCTGTCGTGCCTTTAGCCTTTGCTAATGAACCTAGCACGATTTTAACCAATTGGATCATTCAAGATAGCTTACCCCATTGGTTACTTGTATTGGAAGAAGCCGAGCTTCGCGGCAGTCAGGAAGACAGCGTTATTCGTTGCAAAAAACAACCTTTAGAAAATGAAGAAATTCTCGCACTTCTGCAAGATGGCAAAAAAGTAGTAAGTAAATTAGCCTTAGAATGGGAGGATACCTTAACTTTCGTTTTTAACGAGGATTGCACCCTCAAACGTTTAAAATTTGCAGACAGTGTTCGAGAAAAAAATGATGATATTCTGAAAGAAGATTTTGCACAGCGTTTCGATGCAGATTTTGTACTGATGACAGGTATTTTAGCCAAACTCACCGAAAATTTATTAGATGAATTTGGTGGCGAAAAAACTAGACTATAAAATCATATTACAAATTTACCGCACTTTTAATTGAACAATATTTGCCTAGACAGAGGTTAAATCAAGCATAGACAAAAGCCTTTCCAAAATCTTAGGAAAGGCTTTCTTATCATTAAATTATTGTTCAGTATTTGAGTTACTTGGCTTACGTCGTTTACCGATATTTTTCGTATCCTTATGACGTAATTTCACTTTTTTCTTTGCCTCTGTTTTTTTCTTTTCTTCACGTTTTTCTTTAATACGTGCCTTTTGTTTTTTGCTGACAGATTTCACTTCACCATCTTTTGGTGGCTTGGTGCGGGGTTCTAAACCTTCTAAAATGCGTGCCTTTAAAATTTCCTCGGTATAGCGTTTAATTTTACCTAGTAACTTGTAATCATGGGCTTCAACAAAAGAGACCGCAGTGCCCTTTTTGCCTGCTCGCGCAGTACGTCCAATTCGATGTAAATAAGTATCCGCACTATACGGCAAATCAAAATTCATAACATGGCTTACATCGTCAATATCAATACCACGCGCCGCCACATCCGTTGCAACCAATACAGTCACAATACCTGATTTCAATTTATCAATCGCATTGTTACGTTGGGTTTGTGCCATTTCACCTTCTAAATACGCGGAACGAATTCCTCGTTTACGCAATGTTTCAGAAAGTTCACGCGCATCTTCACGACGACGAACAAACACAATCCCACGCGTCACGTCTTCAGTTTCGATAAAGCGTGCGAGCAATTTAATTTTGTGTTCATTGCTGTCTGCGTGATAATACCATTGATTAATTTTTTTTCTTTCTCGACGGCTTGGTTCCGCATCTACTTTCACAGGATCATTCAACAAACGATCCGCGAAATCGATCAATAGCTCCCCTTCCAAGGTTGCAGAAAACAACAAGGTTTGTTTTCGCCAACGGGTTTCAGCTGCAATTTTTTCCGCATCCTGCCCAAATCCCATTTGTAACATTCTATCGGCTTCGTCAAAAATCAGTATTTCAACGGAACGGCAATCAAAATTTTCTTCCTTAATGTATTGCAATAAACGACCGGGCGTAGCCACCACTAAATCTTGATTGGTATTGAATACATCGCCGTGATTTTGATACGCCACACCACCTGTAATTGTCGCAATATTTAAATGGGTGAACTGCGCTAATTCTTCCGCTTGTTCAGCTACTTGCATTGCCAGTTCACGGGTTGGCGTTAATACCAAAATACGCGGCGGGCCTGGTTTACGACGCGGATAATCCAATAAATGTTGTAGCGCAGGTAATAAAAAAGCAGCAGTTTTCCCTGTTCCCGTTGGTGCAGAGCCTAATACATCACGCTCTTCCATTGCTGCTGGAATGGCTTCCATTTGAATAGCTGTTGGGCGGGAATAACCTTTTTTCTCAAGCGCCTTTAAAAGCTCAGGAGAAAGATCGAATTGTTCAAATTGGGATAAATTCATTATTGTGCGGTTCTTTGTTAAAATTGGCGCGAATTATACCCGAAAAGCACCTAAAAGTGCGGTCAATTTACGAAAAATTTATGAGCGGATTTACCTTTAAACAATTCCATATCAATCAAGATTCTTGTGCGATGAAAGTCGGCACTGATGGCATTTTGTTAGGTACTTGGGCAGATGTAAAGCATTGTAAAAATATTTTAGATATGGGCAGTGGCACAGGATTATTGGCTTTAATGTTGGCACAACGAACAAAAGAAAACTGCCAAATTCAAGCGGTTGAGTTGGATCCCATTGCAGCAAAACAAGCGCAAGAAAACATCAATGATTCAGCATGGAAAAATCGCATTCAACTTATTCAAACGGATATACAACATTTTTTACAAACCATTGAACAAACCTTTGATTTAATTGTGGCAAATCCACCTTATTTTGAACAAGGTATTGCTTGCAAAAATGAGGAAAGAGAATTGGCTCGTTATACCAAGCAAAACCACTTAAATTGGTTAGAATGGGCAGCCACGCGCTTATCAGAAAATGGGAGAATAAGTTTTGTTTTGCCTTATGATGCAGGCAAAACGCTTATAAAATCCACCGCACTTTTTTGCATAAAACAAACGAATGTCATTACAAAAATGGGAAAAACGCCCCATAGAATGTTGCTCACCTTTGCCAAACAACCCGAAGTTTTAATTCAAGATCAATTAGTGATTTATGATGAGGATAATCAATACACGGAAGCGTTTATTGAATTGACTAAAGACTTTTATTTGAAATTTTAAAGGGGAGAAAATTCTCCCCTTGAACTGATAAAAAGCGCTTAATTACCATTCATAACCATAAGCAGCCCCAACCATAACATCTTTCTTACCTGACATATTGGATGCTCCACTAAATTTAACAATATGTTTACCATTATCTGCCAAACGAGAATATCCAACTGCTAAAGCTTGTTCTCCACGATAATACGTGGTGGCGGTACTTATAGATGATCTACCTGAAGTATGTGGCTGAGGCAACAAACCCATTGCACCCGCAATAGCAACGCCTCGACGTCCGCGACGATCAACTTCATCCATTTTATTGTTTAATTGATTAATTGCACGTGTATTTTGTGCCACAGATTGATTAGTTTCATATAATTGCTGACCATTTACCGCCTCTTTTGATATTGCAGAAATCTCACCAGCGGCTACATTCACTACTTTATTTCCGCCATTATTTAAGCCGTTTTCAGTAATAGAAACAGTTTTATTGCCTGTATTAATGGTTACGCCATTGGTGTTCATAACTGTATTGCCAGTGTGAACCTCTTTAACATTAACGATGTCATTTGGTGTAAGGCTATTACCATCTCTGCCGTCTCTGCCGTTTATGCCATCTCTACCGTTTTGTCCATCTTTACCATCTCTGCCGTCTCTACCATTTTGCCCTTTCAAATCAGGATTAGTTTTAATGGCATCGCTATCTAATTCCATAAATAGAACCTGATTATTATTTTTATCCTTTTGTAGCGATGCTTTTAAGCCATTACCAAAAGAAAAACGAAGATTCGTTAAATTAAACGGTGAACCTAGTTGTGTAAGTGGTGTGCCAATATTAAAGTTAGCACCATTACCACTTCCGCTGTTATAAAATAGCACAGGTGCAGCTGCCAAGGCTTTTAATTGTGCCACATTCACTGCGTCAGTATCTTCTGAACCCGCAGCAACATTCGTGATTTGGCGAGTGATACCTAAATCTGAATTACCTACAGATACCGCACCGGCAGAACTTCTCCAAGTGTTGGCATCATTGTAGTTGGCTTGAATCTCTGCTAGTGCCAATTTTTTAGCTGCAATGGCATCATCACGATTCTTACGCATCTTTGTCGTCGTTTCTGAAGCCTTATTACGAATATCTTCAGTTTTGCCATATAAACGGTCATATTCCGATACCTTTAAGGTTTCATTATACGAAAAAATCTTCTCGTCTAACTCAATAATCTTTGCTCGTAAGTTGTTATAAGCTTCTAATTTCTCAGCTGATAGAACAGTACTCATATCTTTTAGTAGCGTTTCTGGTTTAGTCGCATTATATGCTGTAGATGCATAGCCTAATGGATCAAAACCAATTACATCGCTTTTTGTATTTGCCAAAGAGTTATCTCCTAGAGCTACTGTCGAATTAAATGTAGCCATAGCACTTGGACCAAGTGCAACAGAATTAACGCCTGTTGTTTGAGCATTATCCCCCATAGCAATAGATTTTACGGCATTAGCTTGGCTTTGATAGCCCAATGCGATAGAGCTATTATAATTTGCTCGAGCTTCTTGCCCTTGAGCAATACTATATATTCCATGTGAATAGGTATATAAACCAATAGCCATACTGCCAAAGCCACGTGTACCATACGCAGTATTACGCCCCTGCTGATCAACTTGCGTGCCAATAGCAATAGAGTAATGTCCCCAAGCCAGTGATGTTGCACCTAATGCAGTTGAGTAAATCCCTATAGTTTTTGCACGGTCACCAACGGCAGTACTATTTTCTCCTCCTGTTTCAGCGTTAGTACCAATAGAAACAGCTCTTGTACCATTAGCAATAGATCCCGTACCTAACGCGATACCATAGTTTTTATGATCCACATTCGCTTTAGCAAGATTACCTAATGCAACAGAACCTACACCTCCAGTATAAGACTTATAACCAATAGCAGTAGCTGCTGTGTGGAATGGAGAACCTTGCTTAATAGAATCATTTTTAGCTTCAGGACCAATAGCAACAGACAATCCAACTTTTGACTGAGCACCATATCCAATAGCTATAGAACGTTCAGTTTGAGAACTTTCCTCTACCTTAGCTGCGGTACCAATAGCAAGACTATAATCTCCTCCAGCCTCAGCTGCAAAACCATTTGCTAATGCTTGCACTCCCGTCGCCTTAGCCTTATATCCTGTTGCGATACTTGCATAGTTAGTTGCTTTTGATTCAGCACCTAGCGCAACAGAATAGGAACCAGAAGCTAATGATTCATCACCAATCGCAATAGCTTTGCCTCCTGTTGCACCAAATGGGTTGGCTAACCCAAAACGAGCTAATTCAGGATTCTTTGGATATAACGCTTTTTGCTTATCTAATGTTGCACGAGCCTCCGCGACACTTTTTGCATAAGCAATAAAAGCATCACGTTTTTTCTGATCTGGAATAAGTTGTTTGAGTCGGGCGTCATCTTTAATAAGTTCTGCTAGTTTTGTTTCACCCTGTGTTGCGTTAGTAAGTTCAGAAATGACCGCTTGATCGGTGATATTGCTTTTAATCGTACTATCATAATTCAGAAATTCTCTTAATTTATTTGGATCATCATAGAATTTCTTCATTTCTTTTTCACTAGTATGCACACCAATCGCAATTGCTCGTTCTCCTACCGAATAAGCATCTGCGCCAACTGCAATACCATATTGATCAGTTGCCTCCGCGTATGCACCTAACGCAGTTGTATTAATTTCAGTGGCTTTAGACTTTGTCCCCATCGCTATTGCGTCAGTTTTTGTTGCTTGTGCGTTGTTCCCAACAGCTGTACCACCAGCACCATTTTTGCCCATTTTTTCTTCTAATTGGGTAATTCGACTAATTAACGTGTTGTATTCTTCTTGTGTGAGAGTAACATCCGCCCATGCTGGCGCACTTAAAGCAGAAAAGAGAGAAAGGGAAACAAGAGAAATTTTTGCACTAAAGTGCGGTTGATGTTTATTGTGTTTTACACAATTGTTGCCTGTAGGATTATATGTCATTGATTATTCCTTATTTATGATATTTGTTACAAACTTCGCTGTTGTTATATAAAAAGAGTACAAATTATATCCCCCCCTATGAACGGAAATCAATGAGTCATTGGAAATATAAAAACTGCATGATCTGTATCAAGGATAAATATACTCTAGGCTAGTTTTAATTCTATACTTTAAGGGAGATAGACACTTCACCAAAGGTTAAACTATTACCATAGTTAGCAATAAATAAATATATCTATGCCAAACTAAAAGTTCACTTAAAATACCAGTGCGCTAACAACACCCCCGCATTCACTACAATGTTTAAGCCTGATTTAATTGGGCTTGCGAGCGTTAAACGTACTTGTGTGTCTTCTGGCGTCGCTAAACTTTCCGTAGAACTTTCACTTAGCACAAAAACCACTTTATTTTTTAACCGCACTTTATCCAACGGCTCGCCTTGTTTATTGTGCGATACGTGAATAATTTGATAGCCTGATTTGCGCAATTGCATTAAAGCTGAATCGATATAATCCGTTTCTAACACTCGAATATATTCTGCGCCACCTTCTGCTATGCGCATTGAGGCTCCCGAATACAGATTTTCCACATTATCGGCGACAATATTTTTTACGCCAAAATAAGCACAAGTACGCAATACGCCACCAATATTTTGCGCATTATTCACGTTGTCTAATAGCACTAAACAATCCTCTTCACGAGGAATATCCAAATACCCTTGCAACGTGAAAGCACGCGGTTTCTTCACTAATAAACAAATGCCACCATGATGTTCTGTTCCACTTACTCGAGCTAATTCTTCGCTATCTACAACATGATAAGCCTTCTTGTTTTCGGCTAAATAACTCAATACCTCGCCAATTTTGTGTGACATTTGTACGGTTGCCCACAATCGAACAATACTTTCAGGGCGTTCTGCAAATAAAGCTAAACAGGCATTTTCACCGTAAACTTTCATTTCTTCAGCACGGTTTTTCTTAATTTTTTCAGGCGCACGAGGAGAAAGCGCACCCGTTTTCTTTTCTTTTGTTTTATAAACCGTACCAGTACTTTTTATCGTCACTTGAACCTTAGATTGTTCTGCATTTTTATTTGATGGTGCACGAGATAAAGAAAGTTGTGTAATTTTAGTTTCTTTCACTTCTTGTTTATCACGAGAAAAACGAGATTTTTCGTTTCTATTTCCATTAAATTTATCATTAGAGTGCGGTCGATTTTGAGTTGGTTTTCCTCTGTATTTTTCACCTACTGAGCGTTCTTGAAAGGATCTGCCGGCGGATTGAAAAGACGGTTTACGTTTGTTGTTCATAGGGTTTCCCTGAGTAAAATGAATATTTTTTAGCCAAAAAATGCTAAAATTTGTGAGCATTATAACGAAAAAAAGCCTTTTTTCTATTAATAAGCGCGTGAAATATTGTAAACTAACGCACTAGTCTTTAATCACGAGATGGATTATGTTAATCAATAAAACCAAACGAGCTGAACAAAATTTAAATAATTTGCCATTCCTTGCTTTGCAAGCTGAGCAAATTGAATTTTTGGGTAGCCCGGCTGAATTTAAAACTCAAATTATTGAATTAATCAGAAACGCAAAAAAACGTATTTATGTCACCGCACTTTATTGGCAAAAAGATGAAGCGGGGCAGGAAATTCTCGATGAAATTTATCGCGTGAAGCAAGAAAATCCACACTTGGATGTAAAAATTCTCATAGATTGGCATCGCGCACAACGCAATTTATTAGGGGCGAAAAAATCGGCTACCAATGCAGATTGGTATTGCGAGCAACGTCAAACTTATCAGTTACCTGATGATCCGAATATGTTCTTTGGCGTGCCAATTAATACACGCGAAGTTTTTGGTGTATTACACATTAAAGGCTTTGTATTTGATGATACGGTGCTTTATAGCGGTGCAAGCATTAATAATGTCTATCTTCATCAATTTGAAAAATATCGTTACGATCGCTATCAAAAAATCACTCATGTCGAATTAGCTGATTCAATGGTGAATTTCATCAATGATTACTTGTTAGATTTCAGTGCAGTTTATCCACTTGATGTTACCAACCGCCCTCGCACCAAAGAGATTCGCGGCAATATTAGAGCTTACCGTAAAGACCTTGCACAAAATGGTGAATATTCATTAAAAAGTGCGGTGAAATTACCGAATGTTTTAAGCGTATCGCCACTGTTTGGCTTAGGCGCATCGGGCAATGAATTAAATCAAGTAATTGAAGATTTATTCTTACAAGTACAAGAAAAATTGGTGATTTGTACGCCATATTTTAATTTCCCACGCACATTGCAACATAAAATAGCAACGTTATTGGAAAACGGTAAACGAGTAGAAATTATTGTTGGCGATAAAGTCGCAAACGATTTTTATATTCCACCAGATCAACCATTCAAAATGGCGGGGGCGTTACCTTATCTTTATGAAAGTAATCTTCGCCGTTTCTGTGAAAAATTTGAGTCACAAATTGAAAATGGTCAGCTTGTGGTGCGTTTGTGGCGTGATGGCGATAATACCTACCACTTAAAAGGTGTTTGGGTAGATAACCGTTATATTTTACTTACAGGCAATAATCTTAATCCTCGAGCATGGCGTTTGGATGCGGAAAATGGATTATTAATTTACGATCCACAACAACAGCTTTTAGCTCAAGTGGAAAAAGAGCAAAACCAAATTCGCCAACATACAAAAGTATTAAAACATTACACTGAATTAGAAGAATTGAATCAATACCCAGAACCTGTGCAAAAACTTTTGAAAAAATTTGCACGAATTAAAGCGGATAAATTGGTGAAAATGATTCTGTAATGCTGAATGATACTTTTTATACCTAATAATAAAGCCTTATAAAAATGATCTGCCCCCAAAAGTTGGACTAAATAACCAACTGATTAAGGTGCAGATTTTTCATGGCTATTCAACAATGGTAGTATATCGAGAAAAGAAAATCGTTTAGATGTCGAGCAATAGAAGCTACTTTGGTGATTAAAAACAGAATGCTACGAGAGAAAATAGTTTGATACTTTCGAGTAGTTCAAAAACAATTCACGAGTACATTCATTATTACAATCATGAGCGTATTCAATGAGAACTGAAAAGACCAAGCCCTGTGGATTACAGAACTCAGTTCTTGATTTAATACTCTAACTTTTGATAAGCAGATCACATTAGCTGAGCTTTTTCTTTAGAATAATCCTAATTTTTTCATTTGTTCAATGACGGGGGCGACTTGAATCTCTGCCATCAAATTTTTCCCTTTTAGTTTCTTTGCCCAAGGTAGTTCAGATGACGCTTTGCCAAATTCTTTTTGAGCATTTGCTTCATATACTGATACCACGTTATCTAAATTATTATAGGGCGCAGTACGCAAAGGATTGTGATACGCGTACAAGCCAATAACGGGTGTTCCTTGTGTTGTCGCAATATGGGCTGGGCCAGAATCTGGCGAAAGTACCAAATCAACCTTAGAAATTAAAGCGGTAAGCTGTTTTAGGTTTGTTTTTCCTGCAATATTGGTTGGCATGAAATGGCAAAGTGCGGTAATTTTTTCTACTATTTCTAATTCTCGTTTGGCTGGCGAACTGCAGAAGATTACATTGATATTATGCTGATGGGCAATATTGGCAACCTCTGCATAACGTTCGATTAGCCAATCTTTTTCTGCTTTGCTAGAACAAGGGGAAATTAATAAATTTTTACGAGAGAAATCAATAAATTGATCGGCAAATTTATAATCATCTTCTGAGATAGCTAATTTCCATTTCGGTTCTGATTTCGGTACGCCAATATATTCAGCGAAAGTCATAAATCCATCTAATACATGAGGCGATGAGGGATCGGTGATACGACGATTTACAAATAGCCATTGTCCTTCGCGAGAACGTTTTTCTCCAAATCCAATTTTGAATTTTGCGTTAATTCCTAAAGAAAGGATTGATGCACGAAATGCTGTTTGCATATTTAATAGCGCATCAAACTGTTTATTTTTTAGTTGTTTCCAGAGTGATAAAACGCCTTTCCATCCCGCTTTTTTATCGTAAGGAATGAGCGTGACATTAGGAATACCCGAAAGCAAACCCATTTCGGTTTTACCTACAATCCACGTAATTTCTGTTTGGGGATAACATGCCTGAATGTGCTGAACCACAGCTAAGGCATGGCAGACATCGCCTACAGCTGACAATCGGAGAATACAAAGGGATTTTGGAGCTTCGGTAAAAAGTGGCATTGACATTCCTTTCTCATTTAACTTGCGCCTATTTTAAAGTAGAATGGGTCCATTTTCTATTCATAACAACATTCCCATGCACCAATTCCAACAAGATAACCAATATTTTATCTTTAATTTTGACCGCACATTTGAGCAAGCAACCGAGTTTTTTCACACGGAATTTTGGCAAAAACAAGAGCGAGTGATAGGAAGTGCAAAAGGTCGAGGCACCACTTATTTCTTGCAAACGGAAGATTGGTTTGGCGTAAATTGTGCGTTGCGTCATTATTATCGCGGTGGGCTTTGGGGTAAACTGAACAAAGATCGTTATCGTTTTTCTGCTCTTGAAACTACCCGTAGTTTTGCTGAGTTTCATTTGTTGCAACGTTTGTATGAAGCGGGTTTACCTGTGCCTAAACCGATTGCCGCACGTATTCAAAAAGGCAAGTTAGGTATTTGCTATCAAGCGGATATTTTGACCGAGAAAATCGAAAATGCGCAGGATTTAACCGCACTTTTACAAACACAAACATTGCCAAAAGAAACTTGGATGCAAATTGGTCGTTTGATTCGAAAACTACATGATTTACAGATTTGCCATACGGACTTAAATGCACATAATATTTTGCTTCAACAAACTGAACAAGGGCAAAAATGTTGGTTACTGGATTTTGATAAGTGCGGTGAAAAATCAGGAAATTTTTGGAAAGCACAAAATCTGAACCGTTTAAAACGTTCCTTTGAAAAAGAAGTTGGACGAATGAATATTCAATTTACCGAACAAAACTGGGCTGATTTAACAGCAGCTTATCATCAATAAAAGGACTGATTATGAAACAAAAAATCGTACTTGCTACAGGCAATAAAGGCAAAGTGAAAGAAATGGCTGATGTCCTATCTGATTTTGGTTTTGAAGTGATTGCACAAACAGATTTAGGCATTGAAAGCCCAGAAGAAACAGGCTTAACTTTCGTTGAGAATGCGTTATTAAAAGCGCGCTATGCCTCAGAAAAATCGGGTTTACCTGCTATTGCTGATGATTCAGGTTTGGTGGTTTCCGCACTTAATGGCGCACCTGGTCTATATTCTGCACGTTATGCTGGTGAAGAGGGCAATGATGCTAAAAACCGTGAGAAATTATTGGCAGAGCTTGCTCATGTTGCACAAGATAAACGCCAAGCCAAATTTGTGAGCTGTATCGTGTTTTTACAACATCCAACGGATCCATCGCCAATTATTGCCGAAGGTGAGTGTCACGGTGTGATTGGTTTTGAAGAAAAAGGCGAAAATGGTTTTGGTTATGACAGTTTATTCTTTAGCCCAGAACAAGGTTGCACATTTGCTGAATTAGAAACCGCTGAGAAGAAAAAAATTTCTCATCGTGCACGAGCATTGAAAGTATTAAAAAGTAAGTTATAAGCCAGTTAAATTACAATGATAAAAGGCACGCATATTTTTATATGTGTGCCTTTTTATATGGATTTTACCTATAGCGGAAAAGCAACATTATTCAGCATGTTCACTTAAAAAACCGCCACTTTGATGATTCCAAAGTTTAGCGTACAGACCATTACGCTCCAGTAATTCAGCATGGGTACCTTGTTCAACAATTTGCCCTTTATCAAGCACAATCAGGCGATCCATTGCGGCGATGGTGGATAAACGATGGGCAATGGCAATCACAGTTTTATTTTCCATCATCTTATCGAGACTTTCTTGTATTGCCACTTCTACTTCTGAATCCAGCGCGCTTGTGGCTTCATCTAACAATAGAATTGGCGCATCTTTTAACATGACACGAGCAATAGCAATGCGCTGACGCTGACCACCAGAAAGTTTTACACCTCTTTCACCCACATGGGCATCGTAGCCTTTTCTGCCTTGAGCATCAGTGAGGAGTGGAATGAAATCAGCGGCTTCTGCTCGTTCAGCTGCTAAAACCATTTCTTCATCTGTGGCATTAGGTCGTCCATAAATAATATTGTCACGAACAGAGCGATGTAGCAGCGAAGTGTCTTGAGTCACTAAGCCAATTTGGCGGCGTAGGCTTTCTTGTTGCACATCTAGTACATCTTGCCCGTCAATGGTAATCGCACCTTGTTGTGCTTCATAGAAACGCAGCAACAAGTTCACAATTGTAGATTTTCCAGCACCAGAACGGCCGATCAGCCCGACTTTTTCACCAGGTTTGATGGTGAGATTGAAATGATTGAGCAATGGTTTTGTCGGATCATAAGCAAAGGTAATGTCGTTAAACTTAATTTCCCCTTGTGTCACTTGTAACGGCGATGCTTGAGGTTTATCTATAATAGTGTGAGGTTTGGTTAAAGTATTCATTCCGTCGTTTACGGTTCCGATATTCTCAAACAAACGGGCAGATTCCCACATAATCCAACGAGACAGCCCATTTACTCGTAATGCCATTGCCGTTGCCGTTGCTATTGCACCCACGCCAACTTGACCATTTTTCCATAAAATAATTCCGAGTACGGCGGTGCTTAGTGTAAGTAAAATATTAGCTGCATAGGTGAGCGTGTCCAGTGATGTGGCTAAACGCATTTGGGCGTGTACTGTCACCATAAAATCTTCCATGGAACGCTTGGCATAAGCGGCTTCACGTGAACCATGAGAGAATAATTTTACTGTAGCGATATTGGAATAAGCATCTGTAATGCGTCCTGTCATTAACGAGCGTGCGTCCGCTTGTCGTTGTGCAGTTTTTGATAATTTAGGAATGAGGGTTCGTAGGATAAAAACAAAAATCGTAATCCAAGCAATAAATGGCAGTAAGAACCAAGAATCTAATGCTGCGAGAACTAATCCTGATGTAATAAAATATACGATGACATATACAAACATATCCGCAAGTGTGAGCACTGTATCACGAACAGCCAGTGCGGTTTGCATGACTTTGGCAGACACTCTGCCGGCAAATTCATCTTGATAAAAACTCAAACTTTGTCCAAGCATTAAACGATGGAAATTCCAACGTAATCGCATTGGAAATACGCCTTGTAAGGTTTGTAAACGTACGGTAGAGGCTAAAAATCCCCACATGATGCTAACAAGTAATAGGGCAGCCATACCAATTAATAAATGACCTTTTTCTTGCCATAATGTCTCAGGCGTGAATGTTCCTAACCAATCTACAAGCGTTCCCATAAATTGGAATAATACGGCTTCCATTACACCAGTACCCACCGTTAGCACTGTCAGTAAGAGAATCCAGCCTTTCATTCCTTCCATGCTAGACCAAATAAAGCGCAATAAACCTTTTTTAGGTGTTGTTGGATTACCTTCCGGATAAGGATTTAAACGGTTTTCAAACCACGAAAAAATTTTATTAAACATATCTTTTCCTTAAAAAGAAAAGGCAACAGATGTTGCCTTTCAAAAAACTTGGCGATTATAGCGCAAAAATTCTCCAATTTATAGGCTGGCAGATTTTCTGTATTGGCTTGGTGAGAGTTGGTAGTAATTTTTGAAGGCTTTACTAAAATGCGCCTCCGATTGATACCCAACTTCTAAAGCAATAGCAAGTACGGATTGTTGGGATTGCTTTAATAAAAACGCTGCCGATTGTAACCGCACTTGAGTAATAAAACGCCCTGGCGACATACCAAGTTGTTGTTGAAAAACACGAATAAAGTTTGCACGAGACATTGCAGAAAGATCAGATAATTGTTCAATTCGCCAATCTTCTTGAGGGCGTTGTAATATCGCACCTAGCACCGCATTTAATCGCTTGTCTTGCAACGCAAGTAGTACACCGCCTGTAATTAAATTCTCTTGAATCGCATGGCGTAAAATATAAATTAAAAGCACATTCGAAAGTGCATCGACGACTGATTTTGTACCTGCATCGTTTTTTTGTGCTTCTTGTAAAAAAAGCTGAACCAAAGGATGAATCGCTGTATCACATAAATTGAGATGCAAATATTCAGGCATAGAAGCTGTGAGGAGAGCATCTTGCTGATAATAAAATGCACCGCAGAACATTTTTAAATCAGGTGTACCTTGCCCTACTTGATATAATTCAAATGTACCTTGCCAGCTTTTTTTCAATGACGCGTCCTTTGTTTTATCAGACGAATGACGCATAAAGTGCGGTTGATTTTGGGGAAGGAAAAAGATATCACCTTCCTTTAAATGAAATTGCTTTTGTCCGAGTGTAAGCCAGCATTCGCCTTGTTCAATAAGATGGAATACGCCTTTTCCTGCATCTTTTTCTTGATGGGCAACTTGCCATTCACCTTGAAATTCACAGCGAATATTAATTTCCCCACGCACTTGTGCTAAATGGATGAGTTTATCTAAATAATCCATAATGAGATGTTAGCGATAAAAATTGAGATAAATAAGCAAGTATCATAATCCAATCTGTCTATAATTTGCCACACCAGTTCGTTATTAATTCAATATATTTAGGAGAACATTATGTTTGCAGATTGGAAAGAAGAAACATCACACGTTAAAAAATCATTTGGTGCGTTAGGTAAACAATATCCAAAAATGTTACAAGCTTACCAAGCATTAGGTGCAGCAGCGGCAGAAGGCAATGTGCTTGACGCTAAAACTCGAGAACTTATCGCATTAGCAGTTGCTGTAACAACTCGTTGCGAAAGCTGCATTAGCGTACACGCAGAAGAAGCTGTAAAAGCAGGTGCAAGTGAAGCTGAAGTCGCAGCAGCATTAGCAATGTCTATCGCATTAAATGCAGGTGCTGCTTATACTTATTCTTTACGTGCATTGGAAGCATATAACGTACAGAAAGGTTAATTACCCGTCATTCCATAGAGTTAAGTTAATTAAAATTTTAATCTGCCCCTAAAAGTTGGACTAAATAACCAACTGATTAAGGGCAGATTTTTATGGCTAAATACAATTAATCCGTCAAGCAATAAGTTATTAGTTTTTATCTTCAAAACGGTAAAATATCTTACTTACTGGCAACCTATTCAACTTACTGAATAAGCATCAGATAATTGAAGAAAGTAATTTAACCGCTACGATGGAAAACTGTTTAAAACTTTCAAACAACTAGAAAAAACAATTCACAATACATTGCTTGTTAGAATTATAAGCATATTAGACATTATAACTAATCTGTAGATTACCCAGTTCAATCCTTGATTTAATAATCTAGCTTTTTAGGGAAAAATCACTTTTACTCTTGCGTATTATTCATCATCTAAATCTAAGGGCTCTTGCGAAAGTATAATTCCTGTCAGATCTGCGTAAATATAATCTTCTGGGAAAAAGGTTACGCCACCAAAGTTCACTGGAATATCGCTCTCACCGGCAGTGCTTTCATCTGCACTGACTGGAATTGGCGCAAGGGCATGAATACCAATATCGAGGTTTTCTAATTGCTGAATTTGGCGTACTGCACCATATACAATAATGCCTTCCCAACCATTATCAACAGCAAGTTGAGCCAATTCTGCATCAATCAAACCACGGCGTACCGCACCACCGCCATCAATAACAAGCACTCGACCTTCACCGTTTTCTTCTAATACTTCAGCAATTAATCCATTACTTTCAAAGCATTTTACCGTAGTGACTTTACCGTAAAAATTACTTACGCCACCAAAGCTTGAAAAAATTGGCTCCACTACATCTACTTGTTCTGCATAAAGATCGCAAAGTTCTGAAGTATCAATAAACATAACTTTCCCCTATCGATTGTTGAAATTTTGTTTGCTTTAGTATATGCCGATTTAGCCGATAAGCAAGCCTAAACTAAACAAGATATTGATTAATAACGAAATCATAGACATTTGAGCCAACATTGGACGAAATTCACTTGGCTGCTGACTGCGATAAACAAAGATCGCATGTTTAGCTAACAATGGCATTGCCAATACAAATAAATAATTTGTCCAAGAAATGGCCGTTGCTACCGCAAATGCTAAATAACATAGGGCGGCCACACTTAATAAAATACAATGATAAACACGCCCTTTATACGCACCTAAACGGACGGCTAGGGTATTTTTGCCCGCTTTCGCATCCTGTTCAATATCGCGTAAATTATTGATATTTAATACCGCACTCGCCAATAAGCCAGAACCAATAGCAGGCAAAATAATGTGGCTATCAATACTGTGAGTTTGCAAATAATAAGTGCCACCAACACCAAGCAAACCAAAAAATACCAATACAGAAATATCGCCCAATCCCATATAGCCATAAGGTTTTGCCCCAACCGTATAAGTAATGGCTGCAACAATAGCTAAAATGCCAAGCCCAGCGAAAGCGAATAAATCCGAGAGAGTTTCATAAGCAATACCAATCAAGAAACTTCCTGAAAGAAAACTTGCCACCACCATTAGAATTAATCCCCATTTCAGTTCTTTTGCTGAAATGGCGCCTTTTTGAATGCCACGTAATGGCCCAATACGCTCTTCAGTATCTGAACCTTTTTGATGATCCCCATAATCATTGGCAAAATTAGAAAGCACCTGCAATAAAATTGTTGTGAGTAAACAAAGCGCCATTACAAGCCCATTAAAACCTTGTGGATTCGCCCAATAACCTAATGCCGAACCCGTGAAAATCGATGCCAACGCTAAGGGCAAAGTTTTCGGTCGGGCCGTTTCCCACCACATTTTCAATTTTTCATTTGTCATTTTTTTTTGACCGCACTTTTGATTACAATAAGCCGCGTATTCTACACTAAGACACCCAATTTATGAATGATTTAACCTTATCGCCTATCGCCATTATCCACACACCTTATAAAGAAAAATTCTCCGTACCACGCCAACCTAATTTAGTTGAAGACGGTGTAGGCATTGTAGAACTCTTACCGCCGTATAATTCGCCTGAAGCTGTGAGAGGATTGGAACAATTCAGTCACCTTTGGTTAATTTTTCAGTTCGACCAAATCCAACAAGGAAAATGGCAACCCACCGTACGCCCTCCGCGGTTAGGCGGTAATCAACGAGTTGGCGTGTTTGCTTCGCGCGCAACGCACCGCCCAAATCCTATCGGTTTATCCAAAGTCGAATTACGTCAAGTAGAATGTATCAACGGTAATGTTTTTCTCCATTTAGGTGCGGTGGATTTAGTGGATGGCACGCCGATTTTCGATATCAAACCCTATATTGCCTATGCGGATAGTGAGCCAAATGCGCAATCGAGCTTTGCTCAAGAAAAACCACCTGCAAAATTGACTGTTGAATTTACCGAGCAAGCCAAAAGTGCGGTAAAAAAACGAGAAGAAAAACGACCGCACTTAAGTCGTTTTATTCGCCAAGTGCTAGAGCAAGATCCTCGTCCAGCCTATCAACAAGGTAAACCGAGTGATCGTATTTATGGTATGAGTTTGTATGAATTTAATGTGAAATGGCGAATTAAAGCAGGTACACTGAATTGTGTAGAAGTGATTGAAATAGAAAAAGACAAATAGATGTAATATGTAAATAAGGCAGGGAATCCCTGCCTTAGTCGATTTAAATGCCTTATTTTAGGAAAAACTGCCCTTTAGCTAATTTAATAACTGTCATTAGAACTAATAAGCCAATCATTAAATTCGAGAAAACAAAGGCAAAAATAGACACGCCTTGTAAAACATTACCATCATAGAAAGCGATAGCACTGTTTGCCATAGACGCCAATCCGAATGAGAATCCCCATAAGCCAATGTTAAGTCCTTTTTCCACAATCCAAGGGAATAATCGCAATAAGAAAAATAATTGCAAGAATCCATATCCCCAAAGGATTTTAACTAAAGTATCCACTTCGCCATGATTGAGTGACAAATAAGCGGATGCGCCCACAAATGCAGGGGCCAGAATAATGCCCATTGTGGCTCTAAATGGCGGCTCAAGAGATGAAATTCGCAAATGTTGTAATAATACGGGCTCAAAAATAATCCATGCAACCATTCCAGCACCGAAGAACAAATAACCTAAATCATGGTAACCAAGTAATGCCAATGAACTTGCACTTGTGAAATTTGCCGCTACCGCAGGCAAATAAAACGGAGGACGAGTAGATTTTTGTTCAAATACACCACCTTGCCATAATTCACTGATACGCAATGATGAGAAAAGTAACTGTCCTACAGTACCAACCCAAATCATCACTTCAGCTATTAAAGGATTCCAACGATAAATAATATCGCCCACTAACATGGTTGTAATAGGAATCAACGCAATAAAGGAAAAGCGAACTGGGCAATGATACTCTGCACGAACTTCATCAAAGTAATAACGAAGTTTATACGCATACATTAAAATAAATAAAATCCAGACCGCACTTGCTACGATGCCAAGAACATCACTTACCATTCTTGCAGCAGGAAATAAGTTTTCTAGATGAAGCCAAGCCAAAGATAAAGCGGCTAAACCAAGAGGAATACCGAAATATCCCGTTGGAAGAGGAAAAGGTTTTGTTGTACTCATAATATTATCCTTATTTTGAAAAATTTGAGCGAAGTGTAGCACAGCCATCAACAACAGACTTTTCTAAAAATCTCAAATTTTTGTGAAATTTCTATAAAGAAACACACTTATTGTTCTGGAATAAAATGTCTACTAATTTTCATACAAATAAAAAACCCGAACTTTCATTCGGGTTTTCTTATATAGGGAATTAATTATTCCGCATCATCTGCCATATTAAGCATTTCAGCTAAGTTTGCACTTGCATCGTCTGCAGTCATGACAAATTCATCAGCGATAGCAGCTTCATCTTCTTCAGATAATTTCGCTACGACATCATCTACTAAACGATGTTTGTGACGATTTTGATGATACGCAAAACCTGTACCTGCAGGAATTAATCGACCTACGATTACGTTCTCTTTCAATCCACGTAATTCATCACGTTTACCTGCCACTGCTGCTTCGGTAAGAACACGAGTAGTTTCTTGGAACGATGCGGCAGAGATGAAGGATTCAGTCGCAAGAGACGCTTTGGTGATACCCAATAATTCGCGCTCAAACTCAACTGGTGGTTTGCCTTCTGCTTCACGTTGACGGTTAACGATTTTCACGCGAGCGACTTCGACTTGTTCTCCTTCAAGGAATTCAGAGTCGTAAGCTTTGGTAATTACCGCTTTACGTAACATTTGACGAACGATAACTTCGATATGTTTATCGTTGATTTTTACCCCTTGTAAGCGGTAAACATCTTGCACTTCGTTCACGATGTATTCAGTTACTGCACGCACGCCACGTAAACGTAAAATATCATGTGGTGTTTCAGCACCATCAGAAATTACGTCACCACGTTGTACCATCTCACCTTCAAATACGTTGAGCTGACGCCATTTTGGAATCATTTCTTCGTAAGTTTCACCTTCCGCAGGAGTAATTAATAAACGGCGTTTACCTTTGGTTTCTTTACCGAAAGATACGATACCAGAAATTTCAGCCAAAATAGCAGGCTCTTTTGGTTTACGCGCTTCAAATAAATCCGCAACGCGTGGTAGACCACCGGTAATATCTTTAGTACCCACGGATTCTTGCGGAATACGTGCTAATGGTTCACCCACTTTTACTGCTGCGCCATCGTCTAAACTTACGATTGCTTTACCAGGTAAGAAGTACTGTGCAAGAACATCAGTTTCAGGTAAGAAAATATCGTTGCCATTTGCATCAACCAATTTAATGGTTGGACGTAAATCTTTACCAGCTGTAGCACGTTCACCCACATCTTGAACCACGATTGATGATAAACCTGTTAATTCATCAGTTTGACGCGTTACAGTTAAGCCATCAATAATATCAACGAATTTCACAAAACCAGATACTTCAGAGACAACTGGCATTGTATGTGGATCCCAATTTGCGATAGTTTCGCCAGCCGTTACATCTTGACCGTCACCTTTGCTTAACACCGCACCGTAAGGCACTTTATAGTGTTCTTTAGTACGACCAAATGCATCGGTAATAGTTAATTCAGTATTACGAGATGTTAATACTAATTTACCTTCATCATTAGTAACGAATTTCGCATTCATTAAATGTAATGTACCAGTGTTTTTAACTTGTACACTAGATTCTTTCGCTGCCGCAGATGCCGCACCACCGATATGGAACGTACGCATGGTTAACTGTGTACCCGGCTCACCGATAGATTGAGCAGCAATAACACCCACAGCTTCACCTTGGTTAATTAAATGACCACGCGCAAGATCACGACCATAACATTTCGCACATACACCAAAATCAGTATCACAAGTTACAACAGAACGTACTTTTACGCTGTCTACAGAGTTTGCATCCAACACATCACAGAGTTTTTCATCTAATAACGTGTTACGAGGAATTAATACTTCTTCTGTACCTGGTTTTAAAATATCTTCTGCCGCTACACGACCTAACACTAATTCACGAAGTGGCACTTTTTCATCACCACCTTCGATTAATGGGGTCATGACTAAGCCTTCGTGCGTACCACAATCATCTTCTACGATCACTAAGTCTTGTGCTACATCAACTAAGCGACGAGTTAAGTAACCTGAGTTCGCGGTTTTTAATGCGGTATCCGCTAAACCTTTACGCGCACCGTGGGTTGAAATAAAGTACTGTAATACGTTCAAACCTTCACGGAAGTTCGCTGTAATTGGAGTTTCGATGATCGAACCATCTGGACGAGCCATCAAACCACGCATACCTGCTAACTGACGAATCTGTGCTGCGGAACCACGCGCACCAGAATCAGCCATCATAAAGATACTGTTAAAGGATGCTTGTTTTTCAGGATTACCTTCGCGATTGATGACTTCTTCTTGAGATAAATTTTCCATCATCGCTTTCGCTACGCGCTCATTCGCCGCGGCCCAAATATCGATTACTTTATTATAGCGTTCGCCAGCAGTCACAAGACCTGATTGGAATTGCTCTTGGATCTCAGCCACTTCTTCTTCCGCTGCAGAAATAATTTCGTATTTCTTCGCTGGAATTTCCATATCATCAATACCAACTGATGAACCAGAACGTGCCGCATAAGCAAAACCGGTATACATAATTTGGTCTGCAAACATTACCGCTTCTTTTAAACCTAAACGACGATAAGCTTCGTTAATAAGTTTAGAAATGGCTTTTTTACCTAATGTTTGGTTGAACAATGAATAAGGCATACCTTGTGGTGCAATCATCCATAAAATCGCACGACCGATAGTTGTATCAGTCAGCGTGGTTTTCGCATCAAATTCACCAGCTTCATTCTTCACATATTCAGTAATACGTACTTTCACGCGAGAATGTAATTCGGCTTCACCTGTACGATATGCTTTTTCAGCTTCGCGCGGATCTTGCAATAACATACCTTCGCCTTTACCGTTCACTTTTTCGCGGGTCATATAGTAAAGACCTAATACCACGTCTTGTGATGGAACGATAATCGGATCACCGTTTGCTGGCGAAAGAACGTTGTTGGTTGACATCATTAACGCACGCGCTTCTAATTGAGCTTCAAGCGTTAATGGAACGTGTACCGCCATTTGGTCACCATCGAAGTCCGCGTTGAACGCCGCACAAACGAGTGGGTGTAATTGAATCGCTTTACCTTCGATTAAAATCGGTTCAAATGCTTGGATACCCAAACGGTGAAGTGTTGGCGCACGGTTCAATAGAATTGGGTGTTCACGAATAACTTCTGCAAGAATATCCCAAACGATCGCATCTTCACGCTCAACCATTTTCTTAGCCGCTTTGATTGTCGTAGCATAACCACGGCTTTCTAATTTAGCGTAGATAAACGGACGGAATAATTCCAAGGCCATTTTCTTCGGCAAACCACATTGGTGTAAGTGCAAGTATGGACCAACAGTGATTACAGAACGACCTGAATAGTCAACACGTTTACCTAATAAGTTTTGACGGAAACGACCTTGTTTACCTTTGATCATATCCGCTAATGATTTTAATGGACGACGGTTAGAACCCGTGATTGCACGGCCGCGGCGACCATTATCTAATAATGCATCAACAGATTCTTGTAACATACGTTTTTCGTTGCGCACAATAATATCTGGCGCAATTAAATCTAATAAACGTTTTAAACGGTTGTTACGGTTGATTACACGACGATATAAATCGTTCAAATCTGAAGTCGCAAAACGACCACCGTCTAATGGTACTAATGGACGTAAATCTGGTGGAAGAACTGGTAATACAGTCATCACCATCCACTCTGGTTTATTACCAGATTGAACAAATGCTTCTAATAATTTTAAGCGTTTAGTAATTTTTTTACGTTTAGTTTCAGAGTTAGTTTCTTGTAATTCTTCACGTAATTTTTCACATTCAACTTCAAGATCCATACCTTTTAAGAGGTCTTGAATCGCTTCAGCACCCATTTTCGCTTCGAATTCATCTTGCCAGCGATCTTCAGCATCAAGGTATTGTTCTTCAGTTAATAACTGGCCGCGCTCTAAGTCCGTCATACCTGGCTCGGTCACGATGTACATTTCAAAATAAAGTACACGTTCGATATCACGCAATGGCATATCTAAAAGTAAACCAATACGAGACGGCAATGATTTTAAGAACCAAATATGTGCAACTGGCGATGCAAGTTCAATGTGGCCCATACGTTCACGACGAACTTTAGTTTGAGTGACTTCAACACCACATTTTTCACAAATCACACCACGGTGTTTTAAACGTTTATATTTACCACATAAACATTCGTAATCTTTTACAGGCCCGAAGATACGCGCACAGAAAAGACCATCACGTTCAGGTTTGAACGTACGGTAGTTAATGGTTTCAGGTTTCTTCACTTCACCAAATGACCAAGAACGGATCATATCTGGGGAAGCTAACCCAATTTTAATCACATCAAAATCTTCACTGGTTTTTGACTGTGCTTTTAAAAACTTAACTAAGTCTTTCACAAATGTTCTCCTGTCGGAGTTAAAGGTTTAAAGTGCGGTTAAAAATTTCGATGTTTTTCCACCGCACTTCGGCGATTTTTCTTTCGTAAAGCGAGTGAAGCAGAAATTCTTCACTCCCCTACTGATTACTCTTCGTCTAACTCGATATTTAAACCAAGTGAGCGGATTTCTTTCATAATTACATTGAAAGATTCCGGTGTGCCTGGGTCCATGTGTTGGTTACCACTTACGATGTTTTTATACATCTTCGTACGACCATTCACATCATCCGATTTCACCGTTAACATTTCTTGTAAGGTATAAGCTGCACCATATGCTTCAAGTGCCCATACTTCCATCTCACCGAAACGTTGGCCACCGAATTGAGCTTTACCACCCAATGGTTGTTGTGTAACAAGGCTATAAGAACCAGTTGAACGAGCATGCATTTTGTCATCAACTAAGTGGTTCAATTTGAGCATGTACATATAACCTACAGTTACTGGGCGCTCGAATTTCTCACCTGTACGACCATCATATAAAGTGATTTGACCTGAAGTTGGTAATCCACCAAGTTTTAATAGCTCTTTGATTTCAGCTTCAGCTGCACCATCAAATACTGGTGTCGCAACCGGTAAACCTTTACGTAGATTTTCAGCTAAGCGCAATACTTCTTCATCTGTGAAGGTACTTAAATCCACTTTTTGTGAGCCATTACCTAAGTCATACGCTTTTTGGATATAACCACGTAATTTTTCCACTTCTTGTTTTTGTTTAAGCATTGCATTGATTTGATCACCAATACCTTTCGCAGCTAAACCTAAGTGGGTTTCAAGGATCTGACCGATGTTCATACGAGATGGTACGCCCAGTGGGTTCAATACGATCTCAACTGGTTGGCCATTCTCATCGTATGGCATATCTTCAACTGGGTTAATTTTCGAGATAACACCTTTGTTACCATGACGACCCGCCATTTTATCACCCGGTTGGATATGACGTTTCACCGCGAGGTAAACTTTAACCACTTTTAACACGCCCGGTGCAAGATCATCACCTTTGATGATTTTCTTACGTTTCACTTCAAGTTTATGTTCAAACTCTTTGCGAAGTTCTTCGTATTGCTCTGCAAGCTGTTCTAATTGATTTTGTTTTTCTTCATCTGCAATGGTTTGTTCTAACCATTTAGTGCGATCTAATTTATCTAATTGCGCGGCATCAGCACCACTAGAAATAAGAAGATTACGAACACGAGCAAATAAGCCAGCTTCTAAAATCTCTAACTCTTCAGTTAAATCTTTTTTCGCTTCACGAAGCTGCATTTCTTCAATTTCTAATGCACGTTTATCTTTTTCTACGCCATCACGAGTGAAGACTTGAACATCAATAACCGTACCTGATGTACCGTTTGGCACACGTAATGAAGAATCTTTCACATCAGAGGCTTTTTCACCAAAGATTGCACGTAAAAGTTTTTCTTCTGGGGTTAATTGAGTTTCACCTTTAGGCGTTACTTTACCTACTAAGATGTCACCACCTTTAACCTCTGCACCAACATAAACAATACCAGATTCATCAAGTTTGCTTAACGCAGACTCACCTACGTTTGGAATATCTGCAGTAATTTCTTCTGCACCTAACTTAGTATCACGCGCAACACAAGATAATTCTTGAATATGGATGGTAGTGAAGCGGTCTTGTTGTACAACACGCTCAGAAACTAACATTGAGTCTTCGAAGTTATAACCGTTCCAAGGCATGAACGCCACGCGGATATTTTGACCTAGTGCTAATTCACCTAAGTCTGTTGAAGGGCCATCTGCTAAGACTTCACCACGATTAATTGGATCGCCTAAATTCACACAAGGAATTTGGTTGATACACGTATTTTGGTTAGAACGGGTGTATTTAATTAAGTTATAAATATCGATACCCGCTTCGCCTGCTACAGTTTCGTCTTCATTTACTTTAATAACGATACGAGAAGCATCGACGTACTGAACTGTACCACCACGTTTTGCAACAACCGCAACACCTGAGTCAAGTGCGATTGGTTTTTCCATACCTGTACCAACTAATGGTTTGTCAGCACGTAATGTTGGAACTGCTTGACGTTGCATGTTCGCCCCCATCAACGCACGGTTCGCATCGTCATGCTCAAGGAATGGAATTAATGCAGCCGCGACAGATACCACTTGTTGTGTCGAAACGTCCATATAGTGAATATCTTCAGGTTTATATAAACCTGATTCACCACGTTCACCACGTGCAGTAACGAAAGCATCAGTAAAACGGTTATTTTCGTCTAAGTTTGAGTTTGCCTGTGCAATGATATAGTTTGCTTCATCAATTGCAGATAAGTATTCAATTTCTTCAGTAACTTGACCATCAACTACTTTACGATATGGCGTTTCTAAGAAACCATAATCATTAGTACGTGCAAACGCAGAAAGTGAGTTGATCAAACCGATGTTTGGACCTTCAGGGGTTTCAATCGGACATAAACGACCATAGTGGGTATTATGTACGTCACGCACTTCAAAGCCTGCGCGCTCACGAGTTAAACCACCTGGACCTAATGCAGAAATACGACGCTTGTGCGTCACTTCTGATAATGGGTTGTTTTGGTCCATAAATTGCGAAAGTTGTGAAGAACCAAAGAATTCTTTCACCGCTGCAGAAATTGGTTTTGGATTAATTAAGTCTTGCGGTGTGATTGCATCTAAATCACCTAAAGATAAGCGTTCTTTCACCGCTCTTTCTACACGCACTAAACCAATACGGAATTGGTTTTCCGCCATCTCACCTACACTACGGATACGACGGTTACCCAAGTGGTCAATATCATCCACTTCGCCGCGACCATTACGGATGTCGATCAATTTACGCATTACCGCAATAATATCTTCATTGCTTAAAGTGCCAGCGCCTTCACCTTCTGCGATCGCTAAAGAACGATTAAATTTCATACGACCGACAGCAGATAAATCATAACGCTCTGCAGAGAAGAATAAATTATTGAATAACGCTTCTGAAGATTCTGGTGTTGGTGGTTCACCCGGACGCATCATGCGATAAATTTCATAAAGCGCACTGGTTTTGTCATAAGTTGGATCTACACGTAGCGTTTCGGAAATATATGGACCGTAATCTAAATCATTAGTAAATAAAGTTTCGATCGTGGTATAACCTGCTTGCGCTAATTTTGCAAGAGTCTCTAAAGAAATCTCACCATTTGCAGGGCAAATAATTTCGCCAGACTCTAAATCAACATAATCTTTCGACGCAACTTTACCTAAAATATATTCAGAAGGTACAACGACTTGTGAAATTTTATCTTTTTCTAATGCTTTGATATGACGTGCGGTAATACGACGACCACGTTCAACATAAACTTTGCCATTTGCTTCAATATCAAAAGAAGCTGTTTCACCACGTAAACGTTCTGGCACTAAAGTCATTAACAATTTATCGCCAGCGATTTCAAAGGTAATTTTATCAAAGAATAAGTTTAAGATTTCTTCAGTGGTATAGCCTAATGCACGAAGAATGATTGTTGCCGGTAATTTACGACGACGGTCAATACGAGCAAATAAGTTATCTTTTGGATCGAATTCAAAATCTAACCAAGAACCACGGTAAGGGATAATACGTGCGTTATAAAGCACTTTACCTGAAGAATGAGTTTTACCTTTGTCAGAATCAAAGAATACACCTGGACTACGGTGTAATTGTGAAACGATAACACGCTCGGTGCCATTAATTACGAAAGTACCGTTATCAGTCATTAATGGGATTTCACCCATATAAACTTCATTTTCTTTAATATCTTTAACTGCGCGTGAAGAAGATTCTTTATCGTAGCTCACTAAACGTAATTTTACACGTAAGCCTGCTGCATAAGTTGATCCACGAATTTGACACTCACGTACATCAAATTCAGGTTCTTCTAAACGATAATCTACATATTGTAATTCTGTATAGCCATTATTGCTTACAATAGGGAATACAGAACGGAATGCCGCTTCTAAACCTTGCTGACCTTCAGGATCTTTTTGAATAAATTTATCAAAAGAATCCAACTGAATGGTTAATAAATAAGGAACATTTAAAACTTGCGGACGTTTACCGAAATCTTTACGAATTCGTTTTTTTTCAGAATAGGAGTAACCCATTGGTTTTCCTCTGCTAACTGTTCAGTGACCTAGCCACAAACTAACTGTGACGTGAATGACCGTTAAAATGACCGCACTCTGAACCTTACTTCTATAGTGGGGTGACAACTCAAATTACATAGGACGACAACTTGAGCAAAACAACGACAAATAACGGTGAATTTATCATTGTATAGATGTGCTTTCTATCAAAACACGGTTAAATTAAACAATAAAAGGTCAAAATTGATTAAAAATCAATCTAAATCTTTGCTAATTTTAAGGCGGTAAATTTTAAATGAATGCAGCTTTCTCGTCAAGTTTAAAACTTATGAATAAATTTTATGAAATAAAAAACCGCACTTTAAAAAAGTGCGGTTTAAAATCTATCAATTCTTTAAATTATAAAGAAGTTTGATCAACAGCAACACCTGCACCCATAGTGGTAGAGATGCTTACTTTCTTGATGAAGATACCTTTAGCTGTAGTTGGTTTTGCTTTGTTTAAAGCTGCCAATAATGCTTGAAGGTTTTCTTTTAATTGAACTTCAGAGAAGTTTGCTTTACCAATAGTGGTGTGGATGATACCGTTTTTATCATTACGATAACGGATCTGACCAGATTTAGCATTTTTAACTGCTTCAGCAACGTTTGGAGTTACAGTACCCACTTTAGGGTTTGGCATTAAACCACGTGGGCCTAATACTTGACCTAATTGACCAACAACACGCATTGCATCAGGAGAAGCGATAACAACATCAAAGTTCATTTCGCCTTTTTTGATTTGCTCTGCTAAATCTTCCATACCTACTAAATCAGCACCAGCTTCTTTAGCTGCATCTGCGTTAGCACCTTGAGTGAACACAGCTACGCGTACTTCACGACCAGTACCGTGTGGTAATACAGTTGCACCACGAACGTTTTGGTCAGATTTACGAGGATCGATACCTAAGTTTACTGCAACGTCAACACTTTCAACGAATTTAGCGGTTGCGAATTGTTTTAATACCGCGATCGCTTCGTTGATTTCGTATGCTTTAGTAGAATCTACGCCAGCTTTGATTGCTTTCATTTTTTTAGTCAATTTAGCCATCGTATTATTCCTCCACCACTAAGCCCATAGAGCGAGCAGTACCAGCAATTGATTTCATTTTGGTTTCGATAGACGCGCCAGTCATATCTGCTGCTTTAGTTTCAGCGATTTGACGAACTTGATCTAAAGTTACTTTACCCACTTTATCTTTGTTCGGTTTACCTGAACCAGATTTGATACCTGCAGCTTTTTTCAATAATACTGCTGCTGGTGGAGTTTTAGTTACGAAAGTAAATGAACGGTCTGCATATACAGTGATAACAACTGGAATTGGTAAACCTTTTTCTAAGCTCTCAGTACGAGCGTTGAATGCTTTACAGAATTCCATGATGTTCACACCTTGTTGACCTAATGCAGGACCAACTGGTGGTGATGGGTTTGCCATACCAGCTGCAACTTGCAACTTAACGTAGGCTTGGACTTTTTTTGCCATTTTAGTTTTCCTCTAATTGGGTAATAACGCTATTAAATAGCTCCCCGATAATTTTCAGTGCAACATTCATTGCACCACACAAAAATATGAGCCGCGAACGGCTCATAATGGGCGCGGATTATATTAAAAGTACGGTTGTTTTTCAAGCACTTCTTAAATCCACTATAAGAAATTATTGTGCATCACCAATTAAGACTGAATCCAATGCAATTTCAATCATATCATTGAATGTTAATTGGCGTTCTTCCGCAGTCGTTTGTTCATGCGTACGAATGTGATCAGATACGGTACAAATCGTTAATGCTTTTGCACCATATTCTGCAGCTACACCATAAATTCCAGCGGCTTCCATTTCCACGCCTAAAATGCCGTATTTTTCCATTACATCGAACATTTCAACATCAGGTGTATAGAATAAATCCGCCGAGAATAAATTACCTACACGAACGGCCTTGCCTTTTGCTTTTGCAGCTAGAACAGCGGCTTGTACCATATCGAAGTCAGCAATAGCTGCAAAATCGTTATCTTTGAAACGAATACGGTTTACTTTTGAATCGGTACATGCACCTAAACCGATAATTACATCGCGCACTTTTACGTCCATACGAACAGCACCACAAGAACCTACACGGATAATTTTTTTCACACCGTATTCGGTGATTAATTCTTTCGCGTAAATAGAGCAAGATGGAATCCCCATACCATGGCCCATAATAGAAATCTTACGACCTTTATAAGTCCCAGTAAAACCAAGCATATTACGAACATTTGTTACTTCTACTGCATCTTGCAAAAACGTTTCTGCAATGTATTTTGCACGAAGTGGATCGCCTGGCATTAAAACAACATCAGCAAATGCACCTTCAGGCGCGTTAATATGTGGAGTCATAATTTTCCTTCCTTTTTTCAAATATAAAAATAAAAAGTGCGGTCATTTTTCACCGCACTTATCCGAGAATTAAAGCGCTGCAGCACCGAGACCAATGAACAAGCCAGCAATCGTTGCACTCATTAAGTTTGCTAAAGTACCCGCGATTACCGCTTTTAAGCCTAAACGAGCAACATCACTACGACGGTTTGGCGCCATTCCACCTAAACCACCGATTAAGATTGCAATTGAGCTGAAGTTAGCAAAACCACAAAGTGCGAAAGTAATAATTGCTTTGGTTTTTTCAGTTAATACAATCGCAGAATCTGGTTGCAAGTATTTTGCAAATTCGAGGTAACCTACGAATTCGTTAACCGCTAATTTCATACCGATCATTTGTCCTGCGATACCCGCTTCGGTACCGTCAGTTACACCGATTAAGTATGCTAATGGTTTAAAAATTAAACCAAAGATAGATTGTAAAGTTACGTCGCCATAGCCGAACCAGCCACCAACGCCACTTAAAATACCGTTAATTAATGCAATTAAACCAACGAATGCGATTAACATTGCACCTACGTTTAAGGCAAGTTGCATACCTGCACTCGCACCCCCCGCCATTGCTTCAAGTACGTTAGTTGGTTTTTCTGAATCATTGTCTTCTGGTTGTTTATCAGAGAATTGTTCTGTTTGTGGGAACATTAATTTCGCAAATAACAAACCTGCTGGTGCCGCCATAAATGACGCAGCGATTAAGTATGTCAATGGCACGCCCATTCCAGCATAACCCGCCATTACTGAACCCGCGATAGATGCTGTACCACCTACCATGATGGCAAATAATTCAGATTGGGTCATATTTTTAATGTAAGGACGAACCACCAATGGTGCTTCAGTTTGACCAACGAAAATATTAGCCGCAGCGGACATGGATTCTGCTTTTGACGTACCCAATGCTTTTTGCAATGCACCACCCAATACTTTAATCACCACTTGCATAATACCAAGGTAATAAAGCACAGAAATTAAGCCAGAGAAGAATACAATAATTGGTAATACTTTCACTGCAAAAATGAAACCTGAAGGTTTGCTTGGATCAGCTAAACCGCCAAATACAAAGTTAATACCTTCGTTACCGTAAGCAATAACATTTGATACTGCATCAGCAGTTGCACCAAGTGCTTGTTTACCTGCTGGCACATATAAAATAAGGGCGGCAAATCCAACTTGGATTGCTAACGCCCCGAGCACGGTTCTGATACTAATCGCTTTACGATTATTGGAAAGTAACACGGCAATAGCGATTAATACGACCATTCCCAAAATGCTGCTTAACACACTCATTTGATTCCCCTAGATTGGTTAAATTAATAAAAAATCGGCTTATTCTACTTGTTTTCTCACAAAAAGTCGGGGGTTTTCACCGCTCTTTTTTGTAAACGACTACAAAATAGTCAAAACCTTGTTAATTCCACATTGACGCGCATAAGCAGCCAATGCATTAGTTTCTTCCGCACTTGGAATATGCGTTGATAACCCAGTTTCATCGCGCGCACCTTTACTATGCACGCGGATAATTTTTAATGCCACATCAGGATAATTTCGTAAAAGTAGCGCAACTTTGCTCACCAAATGTTCAGCATCAAAAAAATGCTTTAAAAAAACTAACCGCACTTCTTCCACTTTATTTACCGGCAACAAGGCAGCCAGATTTTGTAAATTTCGCTCAAGTTTATCGTTTTTTATGTGTAAACGTTCCGGTATCACTTGCTGTGGCACGATTCCTGTTTGATTTTGTCGGTCAAAACAGAGCGTTTGTAAACCTGCGCCTTCTCCTTTCAGATCGAATAAAAATTTATCAGTGACATCGATTAACGAACGAATACGATCAAACTCAAAAAAGCCACTACTATCCAAATAACAGGTTAATCCCTGCGAACGTAAAGCCTCAAAGAGCGGCACCAGTTTTTTGTGATGGATAGTCGGTTCACCGCCTGAAATTGTTACGCCACGAATAAATGGAACCGCCTCCATAACCTGTTCATACAAATACTGCAAACTAACCAATTTCGCATTTTCCGTATAACGAGGAATAGTTTCCGGATTATGGCAATACAAGCAATTTAGCTTGCAACCTTGCAGAAAAATACTCGAACGGTTGCCTTGCCCCTCTACATTTGAAAAAGGAATAATCCGATGTAACGGCACAAAAATCTCAGAAAGTGCGGTCATTTTTCCAATTATTTTTCAGCAGTGACATCTTTTTCATCGCGTAATTGGCGATCAAACACGTTGGCACATTCATCTGTACCCGAGCCATACCAAGTTGTATCGCGTAATGCGACTTCGCCTTTACGGTATTTTTCAACTTCGCTTTTCTTCACCAGATAACCTGTAACACGAATTAAATCTGTATTTTTCAAATAGGTGGTAATGTAGCGATAGCCCAAAGAGAATGCACCATCAATAATATCCACCACCGCATCGCAGTGATCCACATAGGTTTGATCAAAGGCGAATAAATCCCCTGTACCAGATGGGAAATATTTATGGAACGGTGCAGACTGTTTCAAATGCGCAAGTAACGTTGGTTCTTCGCCTACACGAATACGGTGAGCCGGTGCGTTGCGTTTGTCTTCTTCGTGGTTACTTGCGCCAACTTGCGCATGTAATAAATAACGATTGCCAGTGCGTTCTGCATAAACCCCTTCATGTGCATCAGTGATTTCTTTAAGTTTATCCATAATTGCTGTCGCAATTTCATCACCACGAGCACTTTTACCAAAGGTTTCATTTAATCCTTCACATTGCAATAAATGGTTTGCTGCATCTGCCAAGCCCACAATTGCAAACATTCCCGTAAAATTAGTGCGTTTGATAAAGCCTTCTTTTTCGAGGAATGAACTGTTAAAGAAATTACTTTCTTCCACTACAAATTTGTGTCGTTTATCCATCGTTGAAAGAGTACATTTCGCCACACGTGGTAATAATTCATTCAGCATTTCATCCGCACTTTTACACGCGCGAGCAATCGTGCCTAGACGTAAACGCGTTAATGTGTAAGCACCGCCACATTCAGGCAGTGCGTTATAGCAACTTGCTACGCCGTATTCTTCACCTAGATCGGAAATATAATAAGCATCGTTTGCAAAAGATGGTTTAGAAACTAATAAACAGGCTTTTGCTGCAAGTTCAGCAAACTCACGGCTTGTTTTGGATTTATCATAACGAATGGTCATATTCGGTGTTGGCGCTTCAAGCTCAATCACTGCGCGTAAAATCAAGCGGCCCGCTTTCGTATCATAAGGTCCAATATTGGCATGACAGAATGAATCAGGCACAGTTTTGTCGATATGATTTAAGAAACGTTTAATTTTGATGTAGTCTTTTTCTTCATCAGTAATGAAAGGTTCAAGCAATACATCAAGACGGCCAACATAAACGGGATAAGTTGTGATAGATGGTACGTGAGAGTAAAGAATCAATAATCCATCAAGTGCCTCATCAAGATCTTTTGGTGGCGGCAACTCTAAAAATTCACAGCCCTTTTGGATATACACATTGTAATCAGGCAGGATATAACGAGGACGATAAATGGCGTAACCTTCACATAAATCACAGATCATCTGATTCTGTAAAAAGCCCCATTCTTCATCGGTATAACCAAGCAAATCTCGAGGATCAAATAAACGCTCGGCAATATTGCCTAATGTCATTAATTTTTGATGATAAGTCAGATTATTGGCTTTTACAGTATCGAGAATATCTTGAAGTGAAGCTAACATAACGTCCCCCTTTGAAAATGGTTTTATATTGTACGCAATGGTAACAAAATAGACAATTTTGAAAATGTGAGCGAGATCACATTTTCAGAAATAAAAACTGAAGCAAACGGTTAACTAGTAAAATAAGAAAGATCTAAATTTAGATAAGTGAAAAAAAGATTTTGACTGGCAGAATAATGAAGCTCCGCCAGTTTTAATTTGATTGGTGAATTTTAAATGTTACGGCTTGAATAACACATTTTCTTAACAAAAGGGATTATCTCTTGTAATGCTTGTTGAATAGAAATTAGCCCAAGATTCATTTGAGTCTCTTTTCCTGCGGGTGGACAAAATGCAAGATGCTTATCGACATCATTAATCGGTTTCCAGCGTCTCGGCTGAGAAGAACGGCTATTTGGATAAAATCCGATAGTCGGAATATTAAACGCACTACTCAAATGCAATGGCCCAGTAGATCCCGCAATAAATAAATCCGCACAAGCTAAAGAATGAGCAAAATCCACTAAACCTTTATTCTTATCGTAAATGACTACACGTGAATCATCCACCAAATTTGCCAATTCATGGGCTTTTTCACTTTCGCCAGGCCCTGCTGTCAGCACAACATTGCAATCAAACTCAGCCAATAAGCCTTTAATTAAATCTGCATATTGCGCTAAAGAAAGATTCGTTGCTGAGCCACCAGAACCACTATGCACAAAGATCCATTTTTTATTTGCGAAAAGCCCTAAATGCTCTTGCAAGAAAATTCGTTGATTTTCCACCGCACTTTTCTCAAAGGTTAAATAAGGCGGTTTAGGTTCAACAACTGGCATATTATGCTTTTGTAAAAAAGCACGAGCGAGATCTTGATTATACTCGGCTTCCGATTTTTCAGAACGAGAACGGCGTTGTGTTAAACGGTGATTATAGAGAATTTGAATCCATTTAGTCGCAGGTGCAAGGCGATATTTAATTCCGCTTTTCCAAGCGAGTTTTCCATTATGGGTATTGGAAAAGAAACTAATCATTCCATCAAACTGCTGTGCTTTGATTTCCTGCACAAGACGATTGAAATCCGTTTTATCATTTTTTTTGCTATCAATAATGACATGATCAATAAACGGACAAACTTCCGCTAGAGGCGCTGTGTAACTCGGCACAAGTGCGGTTAATTTTAAAGAAGGATTCGATAATTTCAGCATAGCAAAAGCGGGCCATGCTTGCATAAAGTCGCCTAATTTATCGTTACGAATAACTAAGATCTTTTCCATAATTTCTCCGCTAAAATAAAAAACCGCACTCGAAAGTGCGGTCGTATTTTATGTTATTTTTGTGGATTATAAAACATCAACACAATTTAAGTCTTCGAAAGATTGCTCTAAGCGTTTAGACATAGATTCTTCCATTTTACGTAGCCATACACGTGGATCGTAGTATTTTTTGTTTGGCGCATCTGGGCCTTCAGGGTTACCTAATTGACCTTGAAGATAAGCTTCATTTGCTTTATAGAAGTTCAAAATACCATTCCAAGATGCCCATTGAGTATCGGTATCAATGTTCATTTTGATTGCACCGTAGCTAATTGCTTCACGGATTTCTTCGCGGCTAGAACCAGAACCACCGTGGAAGACGAAGTTAATTGGTTTCGCAGGAAGATTACGTTCTTTGGCAACAAACTCTTGTGATGCACCTAAAATAGATGGTTTTAATTTTACGTTACCTGGTTTATACACGCCATGTACGTTACCAAATGCTGCAGCAACCGTAAAGTTAGGACTTACTGGATTTAATTGGTCGTAAACATAAAGCACGTCAGATGGTTGAGTATATAAACGAGACTCATCAACACCAGAATTATCTACGCCATCTTCTTCACCACCGGTAATACCGATTTCGATTTCAAGGGTCATCCCCATTTTATCCATACGAGCGAGGTATTCACGGCAGATTGCCATGTTTTCTTCCATTGGCTCTTCAGAAAGATCAAGCATGTGAGAAGAGAATAATGGACGACCAGTTTCTGCGAAGTGTTTTTCACCCGCTTCAAGTAAGCCATCGATCCATGGAAGTAATTTTTTCGCAGCGTGGTCAGTGTGAAGAATAACAGGAACACCGTATTCTTTCGCTAAAGTATGAACGTGTTTCGCTCCAGCAATCGCACCAAGCACATCAGGACGAGCACCACTTGCAGGTTTAACGCCTTTACCTGCATAGAACGCAGCACCACCGTTAGAAAATTGAATAATAACTGGCGCTTTTACGCGTGCAGCAGTTTCTAACACGGCATTAACTGAGTCAGAACCTACGCAGTTTACTGCTGGGATAGCAAAGTTATGCTCTTTTGCATAAGCAAAGATTTTTTGCACATCTTCACCTGTTACGACACCAGGTTTCACGATATCTAATAATTTAGCCATACTTGTGTTTCCTTTTTATGTTTAGCGGGACAAGCCCGCAATTTGAGAATTTTTTGACTTTTTATTGATGGCGATATTTTAATGTTCGCCATCGATATGTCACATAGAAAAAGTGCGGTTAGTTTTTCGCACGTTTTTCAAGAATTTCTACTGCTGGTAATACTTTGCCTTCTACGAATTCTAAGAACGCACCGCCACCCGTTGAAATGTAAGAGATCTTGTCTGCAATACCGAATAAATCGATAGCTGCTAAAGTATCACCGCCCCCTGCGATAGAGAATGCATCGCTGTTTGCAATCGCGTGAGAAATGATTTCAGTCCCTTTACGGAAGTTAGGGAACTCAAATACGCCAACAGGACCATTCCATAAAACGGTTTTTGCATTTTTGATGATCTCTGCTAATTGTGCTGCAGATTTATCACCGATATCGAAGATAGATTCGTCATCTTTTACTTCAGTCACTGATTTTTCTGTTGCAGGTGCAGTTTCAGAGAATTCAGTACCAACACGTACATCAACTGGAACTGGAATATCAGTGCTTGCTGCTAATTCTTTTGCTACAGGGATTAAATCTGCTTCATATAACGATTTACCCACATTGTGGCCCGCTGCTGCAATGAACGTATTTGCAATACCACCGCCTACGATAATTTGGTCAGCAATTTTTGAAAGAGAGTTTAATACTTCTAATTTAGTGGAAACTTTAGAACCGCCTACAATCGCGACCATCGGACGAGCAGGCTCTTTTAATGCTTTGCCTAATGCATCTAATTCTGCAGCAAGTAATGGACCTGCACAAGCAACCGGTGCAAACTCCGCTACGCCGTAAGTTGATGCTTGCGCACGGTGAGCGGTACCGAAAGCATCCATCACGAATACATCACAAAGTGCGGCATATTTTTTACCTAACTCAGGATCGTTTTTCTTCTCACCTTTGTTCACGCGAACGTTTTCTAAAACAACGATTTCACCTTCTTTAACATCCACACCGTTTAAATAGTCTTGTTCTAAACGAACGTTAAAGCCTGCGTTTTTTAAGTAATCAACAACTGGTTGTAAAGAATCTTCTGGTTTGAATTCACCTTCAGTTGGACGACCTAAGTGAGAAGTTACCATCACTTTCGCGCCTTTTTCTAAGGCTAATTTTAAAGTAGGAATGGTCGCACGAATACGCGCATCTGAGGTCACTTTGCCATCTTTTACTGGCACATTAAGATCCGCACGGATAAATACACGTTTACCGGCTAAATCTAAATCGGTCATTTTGATTACTGACATAATCTATCCTCTTGTTAAGTTAAAATTAAAATTGAAAACTTTTCGTATTATACCTACTTCGCGCTAGGTTGTAACGATTTAGATCAAAGAAATTCTTATTTGCTTTGGCAATTCATTACCTGCCATTTTTTATCATAACAAATGAATAATTCGTTTTGACTTGCACCTAAATAAGCATTTTTTAATTGTGGATTATGCTGTTTCATCCAACGAAAAAGTTCATTACGGCTTAAATGTTGATTCGGTAATTTTAATGAGCTAAATAAATCCTGCTCCTTATCAAAATATTGCTGGGCAGAATCAAACGCACAGCTACCATGTTTTTCCCATTCACCTTGCAATAATTGTTCACCTGGTGAAATAGCCAAATATTGTGCTAATAAATCTTTTGGCAAGGCTGGTAAATCGCCCTTGCAAAAACGTGGATGATCCGTTACTGAAAGTGCATTTGCATTTTGAGGCCATAGTCCATGAACGACCCAACCTAAAGTGCGGTTACTTCCACATTGATATTGAGAGGAGGAAGGCAACTGATTACCATATTTTTCACGCTGAATATCACAAAATCCAGGCGACCAAGATAATGCCAACATATAATAATCGACAGGCGCCTTTGCATTTTGCCCGATAGGATCATTACGCATAATCACATCATAATTGGCAAAAACATTCGGATTTTTCACCGCACTTTTTTCAAGATCCGTCCGCTTTGTCTCAAATTTAGGCTCAAATGCTTTTGTTTGCTTAGTTTGTTCAATTACGGGAGAAGGTGATTGATTTTTAGTTTTGGTTGAATCGGTAAAATACTGCCAAATTGCTAATACAACGAGGACAATAAGCGAAAGGGTGGAAGTGAATTTTTTCATAAATTTTGTTTAGTTTTTGTCAATCAAGTTTTTGTCGGCTATAATTCGCCGCTTTCAACTTTCTATTAAGGATCACAATGGCATTACTCATCACTAGCAAATGTACCAACTGCGATATGTGCTTACCAGAATGCCCAAACGAAGCCATTTCCATTGGCGATGAGATTTATGTGATCGATCCTGTACTTTGCACGGAATGTGTCGGCCATTACGACACGCCAACCTGCCAAAAAGTTTGCCCAATCACAAACTGTATTAAGCCCGATCCTGAACATCAAGAAACCGAAGAACAGCTTTGGGAACGCTTTGTGATGATTCATCATTCAGATAAATTGTAATTTTTAAAGCAACTGAAATATGACTTATTATCTTCTAAAAGAGTGCGGTTAATTTTTGAGCTTATTTTTATTATCAAAAAACTGAAATTTTTTACCGCACTTTTATCTATAAAAAGAACTACATTGAGTTACTTTTCTTCACATTATCCCGCTACGGCCGGTAAATATCCCCATTGAATTAAAAATGGAATGACCATAATCACGACGCCAATCAATAACGCAAACACCAAAGCAAAATTACCGCCAGCAACACGATATGGCAATGTTGGATTTTCAATACGTGTACGCCATGCCAAGCCAATTGGTAAAATTAAGCAATAGAACGAACACAACAAACCAGCGTAACTTAATGCAGTAATAAATCCTTCAGGATAAAACAATGCAAATACAAGTGGCGGTAAAAATGCGGCAATGGTTAATACAACGCGATTATTTGGCAAATGATAGCGTTTGAATAAATCACCTAAGCCTTCAAACACTCCAAGCATTACGCCTAAGAATGAAGTAATTAAAGCGAGTGATGAGAACACGCGAACCACTTCCCCCATAAAATGAGAGCCTGTAATTTCACGTGTTGCATTCACTAATCCATTTAGCGTTGGATCAGCTTGTAAAATACGCACAAATTCACTTTGACTTAATACACCATGGGTTGCTAACTGCCAGACTAGGTAAGCGGCTAATGGAATCGCGGTACCTATCAAAATGGCATGACGGAATTTTTCTACACTTCCACCTAAGTAGCTATTTACACTCGCCATAATGACGTGGAAGCCGAAAGAGGTAAAAAATATCGGCGCAGCAGAAACTACAAAAGCGTAATCCAAAGGCAATGCCATTAAATTATCTGTTGCCACTTTTGGAAGCATCATAAACAGTACAAAAGCAAAGGCGACTAGCTTACCAATAAATAACACGCGAGTTAAACCATCCACGCCTTTCGTTCCTACAACGACAAAAGAACCTAATACAACAGTAAAAATAATAATCGCCGTTTTAAGTGACATCGCTTCCATTCCAAAAGCAGTTGGCAAGCCTGAAAGCAGAGATCCACCACCAGTAATATAAGCGGCTGAAAGCGCATAAAGTAAAATTAACAAACTCAACGTTGCTAAAATTCGTCCCGGAACCCCAAAATATTTTTCAGCAAGCGTGGCGACACCATCATCCAACTGATCCGCTGTTTGATACACTTCTACAAACAACAATCCACTGTAAACCAACAAAGCCCACAAGCCTACGAGCAATAACACGGTATAACCAAAGCCCATGCCAGCTGATGTAAGCGGCATAGCAAGCATACCTGCTCCAATGGTTGTGCCTGCAATAATCAGTGCACTCCCAAATGTTTTATTCTGTAACATAAAATTATCCTTATAGTGTTGTGTTTGAAAACTAATTTAAAGTTGACCGCACTTTTCTTTATAGTGTAAGCGGCAAACAGAAAGGTAAGAGTCATTGCCCCCAATTTGAATTTGCGCGCCTTCTTTAATGACCTCACCTTGATCATTTAGGCGCAAAACAAAATTAGTCTTTCGGCCACAATAACAAATTGTTTTTAATTCTTCGAGTTGATCCGCCCAAGCCAGTAAATATTTACTTCCTTCAAAAAGTTCCGCTTGGAAATCTGTACGCAAGCCATAACAAAGCACAGGGATTTTGAGTTTATCTACGACATCGCTCAACTGGTAAACTTGTTGCTTGCTAAGAAATTGAGCTTCATCCACCAACACACAATGCACTTTTTCTTTTTTTAAGTGCTCATTGATTTCATCAAACAAATTAGTTTCCGAGCGAAATAAAAAGGCGTCTTGCGAAATACCAATACGCGATGTGACTTTTCCCACGCCAAAACGATCATCAATCGCAGCCGTATAAACTAATGTGTTCATATCACGCTCACGATAGTTATAGGAAGATTGCAGCAATGTCGTAGACTTACCAGCATTCATGGTGGAGTAGTAGAAATAGAGTTTTGCCATTTTTTCTCCTAAATTGCTGGTAATTCCGTCATTGCCCAACGAGGCTTAACATCAATAGCCAGATCGCTATACTGACCTTGTTTTAAACGTAAAAAACCTGTGTAAGCAATCATCGCACCATTATCTGTACAAAATTGAGGTTGAGGATAAAACACTTCGCCACCTAAATTTTGCATTAAGTGCGCAAGCGTTTCTCGGAGTTTTTTATTTGCGCTCACCCCTCCCGCAATCACTAAACGTTTATAACCTGTTTCTTTCAATGCACGCTTACATTTAATGGCAAGTGTATCCACCACCGCATCTTGGAAAGCATAAGCAATATCCGATTTAGTTTGTTCTGTTAGTTCCCCCTCGTTTTTAATTGCTTGATTAATCGTATTCGCGGCAAACGTTTTTAAACCTGAAAAACTAAAATCAAGGCCTGCACGATCTGTCATTGGACGTGGAAATGTGAAACGATTTGGTGTGCCTTTTTCTGCTAAACGAGAAAGTGCCGCACCACCTGGATAATCTAGTCCAAGTAATTTTGCTGTTTTATCAAAGGCCTCACCTGCTGCATCATCAATGGATTCGCCAATCACTTCATATTTCCCTACGCCATCTACACGCACTAATTGAGTGTGACCACCCGATACCAACAGAGCAACAAAAGGAAAGTGCGGTGAATTGTCATCAAGCATTGGCGCAAGTAAATGCCCTTCCATATGATGAACACCAATAGCAGGAACATTCCACGCATAAGCTAAAGAACGTGCAATCGTAGCGCCGACAAGCAATGCGCCAACAAGCCCAGGACCACTCGTATAAGCAATACCATCAATATCGCTCGCCGTTAACTTAGCTTCTTCCAACGCAGCTTTAATGAGAGGAGCTGTTTTACGAATATGATCGCGCGATGCCAATTCAGGAACCACACCACCATAATCTGCATGCAGGGCAATTTGAGTATAAAGTTGATTAGCAATTAATCCTTTTTCTTCATCATAAATTGCCACGCCCGTTTCATCACAGGAGGTTTCAATGCCTAAGATTTTCATTGATTTTCTTAATTTATTACCTAAAATGTTGCGCGATTTTACCCTGTTTAAGCGGTTTTAACCAGTTGAAACCACAAATATTAAGGTGAATTGGCATTCTTTCCTTTACTTTTTCCCTAAAAGTAGATTAGAATTGCGTCCTTTATTAAATTTACCATTTGCACAGTGGTGCGTTGGTGAAAATAACATTTTAAATTGCAATTAAATTAAACTCATTGAGGTGATTGGCTTATGCCTGTAATTAAAGTACGTGAAAACGAATCATTTGACGTAGCTTTACGTCGTTTCAAACGCTCTTGCGAAAAAGCGGGAATCTTAGCTGAAGTACGCGCTCGCGAATTTTACGAAAAACCAACTACAATTCGTAAACGTGAAAATGCAACGCTTGCAAAACGTCACGCAAAACGCAACGCTCGCGAAAACGCGCGCAATACCCGTTTATACTAATTTATAGTATTTTCTGACTCGAGTTAAGACAAACCGTGAATCCTTCGGACTCACGGTTTTGTTACTTTAAGCACAATAAAAATCTACGCCAAAAACGACCGCACTTTCACACCACGATCACGGAGGCTCGACAATGAAAGGTTCTATTCCACGCCCCTTTATTGATGATTTGCTGACAAAGTCCGATATTGTCGATGTGATTAACGCGCGCGTAAAACTAAAAAAAGCCGGCCGCGATTATCAAGCCTGCTGCCCTTTCCATCATGAAAAAACACCATCTTTCACGGTTAGTCAAAAGAAACAGTTTTATCATTGCTTTGGTTGTGGCGCACATGGTAATGCGATTTCCTTTTTAATGGATTATGACAAGCTTGAATTTGTAGAGGCGATTGAAGAACTTGCAGCGATGGCAGGGCTTGAGGTACCTTACGAAAAACGCACTAATAACAGCGGGAAACCTCAAGCTAATTATCAAACCAAACGAAATCTCTATGAATTAATGCAAGAGATTGCCAAGTTTTATCAAAGCCAATTGCCATTAAATACACAAGCGCAAGAATATTTACAACAACGTGGGCTTTCGTCTGAAATTATTGAGCGTTTCCAAATTGGGTTTGTACCGAATGCGATGGATACGGTACTGCGTAAATTTGGTGTTAATCGTGAAGAACAACAAAAACTCATTGAGTTAGGCATGCTTTCTCGAAATGATCGGGGTAATATTTACGATAAATTCCGAAATCGCATTATGTTTCCTATTCGCGATAAACGCGGTCGTACAGTGGCTTTTGGAGGGCGGGTATTAACGGATGAAAAACCGAAATATCTGAATTCACCAGAAACCATTACTTATCATAAAGGTAACGAGCTTTATGGTTTGTACGAAGCCTTACAAGCCAACGATGAACCAAAACAATTACTTGTTGTTGAAGGTTATATGGATGTGGTCGCATTAGCACAATTTGGCGTGGATTATGCGGTGGCTTCTTTAGGTACATCCACGACATCAGAACAAATTCAACTTATTTTTCGTTCGACTGAGCAAGTTGTTTGTTGTTACGATGGTGACCGTGCAGGGCGTGATGCGGCTTGGCGGGCATTAGAAAATGCGTTGCCTTATTTAGAAGATGGCAGACAACTCAAATTTATTTTCTTGCCAGAGGGAGAAGATCCTGATACTTACATTCGCCAATATGGCAAAGAAAAATTTGAAGAATATATCGAAAGTGCACAATCTTTAAGTGAGTTTATGTTTACTCACTTAAGCCCACAAGTTGATTTTTCTAGCAAAGAAGGGCGAGGAAAATTAGTTGCTCTGGCTGCGCCGTTAATTCGCCAAATTCCAGGAGAAATGCTGCGCTTATCGCTGCGCAATATGTTGGCTCAAAAGCTAGGAATTTTTGATCAAATGCAGTTGGAAAATCTTATTCCAAAACAATTAGAACACGCCAATACACAACAAAAAGTTGCTAATAATAAGATCAAGAAGACACCAATGCGAATGGTCATTTCATTGCTTCTTCAAAATCCTGAATTAGTAAAACGTATGTCTGAAAGCGGTGTGCAAGCATTACGTGCAGAAGCTGGTTTTGAAATTCTGGAAAAATTGACCGCACTTTGTCGCCAACGAGAAGGGATTACTACAGGGCAGATTTTAGAGCACTTCCGTGATACGTCTTACAGCAATCCCCTTGAAATACTGGCAACTTGGGATCATTTATTAGACGAAACAGAAATGATCAATGCATTTTCACAAAACTATCGTCGCTTAAATATTCAAGCCATTGAGCGAGACATTGAAATGCTTATTGCTAAAGAACGATCTGAAGGGCTTACTGACGAAGAAAAAACAGTGCTCGTTCACCTTTTGTCTGGGAAAGAACAGCAGAAAAAACAGTTAGTTAATCCACAATAACAATGATAAAATTCTAAGTTCGTAACAAGAATTATATTGCTACTATCACATCAAGCAAAACGGATATAAAAATGGAAAAAAATCAACAATCTACGGCTGAACAATATTCAGAACAAATTGAACAACTGATGGAATTAGGTCGCACTCAAGGTTATTTAACCTATGCAGAAATTAATGATTTATTACCAGAAGATGTCATCGACCCTGAATATTACGATAAGTTGCTACAAACGCTACAAAATGATGCAGGGATCCCCGTCTTAGACGAAGCCCCAGAAAGCGATGAGATGATGTTGAATGACACCATTCCAGATGAAGATGCGGTAGAAGAGGCAACCCAAATTCTTTCAAATGTAGAATCTGAAATCGGTCGAACAACCGATCCTGTCCGTATGTATATGCGTGAAATGGGAACGGTTGATCTTCTTACTCGTGAAGATGAAATCAGCATTGCAAAACGTATTGAAGAAGGAATTGATGAAGTTCAAACATCCATTGCTGCCTATCCTGAAGCTTTAAATGGGTTGCTAAAAAATTATGATGATGTGGAAAAAGGAAACTTCCGTTTAGCTGACTTAATTACAGGTTTTGTCGATCCAAATGCAGAAATAGAAGAACATAATGTCATTGATGAAAACTTTTCTGAAGACGGAGAGGAATCAGAAAGTGCAGATGTTGAAGACAATGAAGATGAAGACGAAAGCGAATCAGAATCTACATCAGATTCAAGCGAATCTGATAATAGCATCGATCCAGAGGTCGCAAGAGAAAAATTCCAACAGCTAAAAGAGCAACACAGCAAAACGCTTGCTGTTATTGAAAAACATGGTCGCTCAGGAAAACGTGCCCAGGATCAAATTGCACTGCTTGGTGAAATCTTTAAACAATTCCGCTTAGTACCAAAACAATTCGATTTACTCGTTTTATCAATGAAAGAAATGATGAAACGTGTGCGCTACGAAGAACGTCAATTACAAAAAATATTAGTTGATATTGCAGGAATGCCAAAAGATGATTTTGAAAAACTCATTATGACTAATGGCAGCAATACTGAATGGGTACAAAAAGCCTTAAAATCAAGCAAACCATGGGCAAAACGCTTACCAAAATATGAAGAACGTATCCTAGAAGCATTAAGTAACTTAGCTAGCATTGAAGAAAATACGAAACTTACCATTACCCAAATGCGCGATATCTGTGATGCAGTCGCTCGAGGTGAACAAAAAGCTCGTCGTGCTAAAAAAGAAATGGTAGAAGCTAACTTACGTTTAGTAATTTCCATCGCGAAAAAATATACGAACCGCGGTTTACAATTCCTTGACTTAATTCAAGAAGGGAATATTGGTTTAATGAAAGCTGTAGATAAATTTGAGTATCGCCGTGGTTATAAATTCTCTACATATGCGACTTGGTGGATTCGCCAAGCCATTACACGCTCTATTGCGGATCAAGCTCGTACAATCCGTATTCCGGTACATATGATTGAAACAATCAATAAACTTAACCGCATTTCTCGCCAGTTATTACAAGAAATGGGACGTGAAGCAACGCCAGAAGAATTGGCTGAACGCATGGGTATGCCGGAAGATAAAATCCGTAAAGTATTGAAAATTGCAAAAGAGCCAATTTCTATGGAAACGCCTATCGGTGATGACGATGACTCACATTTAGGTGATTTTATTGAAGATTCAACCTTAGAACTTCCTTTAGATTCTGCAACAGCACAAAGCTTAAGAGTTGCTACTCACGAAGTTCTTGAAGGCCTAACACCACGAGAAGCAAAAGTATTGCGCATGCGTTTTGGTATTGATATGAATACTGACCATACGCTTGAAGAAGTGGGTAAACAATTCGATGTCACACGTGAACGCATTCGTCAAATTGAAGCAAAAGCGTTACGTAAATTACGTCATCCTAGCCGATCAGAAACATTAAGAAGTTTCCTTGACGACTAAAAGTTACAAATAAAAAGGAGCTATAGCTCCTTTTTTATTACGTTAAACTAATAATAAAAAACCCGATCTAAGACCGGGTTTTATTTTGCCTATCTGACAAATTATTCTGCAACAACGATTACATCTAATGTTGCAAATACTTCACCGTGAAGTTGGAAACGAACATCGTGGTCACCAAGAGTACGGATTGGACCGTTTGGTAAACGAACTTCACTTTTCGCAATTTTAACGCCTGCTGCAGTTACTGCTTCTGCCACATCACGAGTAGTGATTGCGCCGAATAAACGACCTTCATCACCTGCTTTAGATGCGATAGTCACAGAACCTAATGCAGTAACTTCTGCTGCACGAGCTTGAGCCGCTGCAAGATTTGCTGCTGCTGCCGCTTCTAATTCTGCACGACGTGCTTCAAAGTGTTCAATGTTAGCTTTAGTTGCCATAACTGCTTTACCTTGTGGGATTAAGAAGTTACGTGCAAAACCTGATTTAACATTTACTTGATCGCCCACTTGACCTAAGTGAACAATTTTATCTAAAAGAATTACTTGCATTACCGTGTCTCCTTAATTACTGATGATTGTCAGTGTATGGAAGTAACGCTAAATAGCGAGCGCGCTTGATTGCACGAGCTAATTGACGTTGGTACTTCGCACGAGTACCGGTAATACGGCTAGGTACAATTTTGCCGCTTTCTGAAATATAGTTCTTTAATGTAGCGATATCTTTGTAATCGATTTCAACAACATTTTCCGCTGTGAAACGGCAGAACTTACGACGACGGAAATAACGTGCCATTTGGCTGTCTCCTAATCTATAAATTCGATTTGCTCGGCATGCAATACTAACTGCGTTAAACCATTTGAGGTTTTATGTGAAGTAATAAACCCCACCACAAGAAGTTTACTGCCGACCGTAATGCTTTGAGTTTTTTCTATTAACTGATTGCCACTGACCTGAACTGGCATCTTTAACCACGCTTGGCGTGATAAACCACTTTCGACTTGTTCGGAACGATGTTCTAGCCAAAATTGGCAATGCGCAATCCCGTTAGGGCTTTTGCTTCGCTTGGGTAATTGACACACTGTGCCGATTAACGAGAAGCGATTATCAAGTTTTGAATTACTCTTCAGCATCCTCAAAATCGTTGTTTTCAACTTCAGCTAAAGGTTTACGTTCTTCTTTAGCCGCTTTCATTGGGGACGCTTCTGTTACGGCGTGCTTAGTATGGATAACAAGACTGCGTAATACAGCATCGTTATAACGGAAAGTCGTTTCTAGCTCGTCGATGACTTGTTGAGGCGCTTCTACATTCATAAGCACATAGTGTGCTTTGTGTAATTTATTAATTGGGTACGCTAATTGGCGACGACCCCAATCTTCTAGGCGATGAACTTGACCACCAGCTTCTTTTACAGAACCGGTGTAACGTTCGATCATACCTGGTACTTGCTCGCTTTGGTCCGGATGAACCATAAACACGATTTCGTAGTGACGCATTACTGCTCCTTACGGGTTAATCAGCCTTTGACGTAGATCAGCCACCAATCTGCAAAGGCAAGGAACGAAAAATTCAATGTGGCTAAGGGTTGCGGATTATACCGATTTTTTTACGTTCCGCAACCAGTTTGAGTTCTTTTTGAACAAAAAAAGAAGGCCGATATTATTATAACAATATCGGCCTATCTCAAATCTTCTGTGATTAACGACTGCGGAAAATAATACGACCTTTACTTAAATCATAAGGGGTCATTTCTACAGTCACTTTATCCCCAGTCAAAATACGGATATAGTTTTTACGCATTTTTCCAGAAATATGCGCAGTAACCACGTGACCGTTTTCCAACTCCACGCGGAACATAGTATTCGGTAAAGTCTCTAAAATTGTGCCTTGCATTTCAATGCAATCTTCTTTCGCCATTGTATCCTCTAAAAATAATCGATTTTTTATCCGCACTTTAGGCGGAAAAGTTAAGAAAAACTGACGGATTATAGCCGTTTTTAGCTTTCTACGAAAGAAAAAATAATATTGTTCATAAAAAACTCAACTTGGCATAAGTTAACAATGATTTACAAAGCCAAAACAAGCCCTATAATAACCGTACTTTTCTTATTAAATAGTACTTATGAATTCAAAAAAACACTTAGGCCATACGGCTCGTAAACGCTTTGGTCAAAACTTTTTGCATGATACTTCTGTAATTCAAGGTATCGTGGCAGCGATTTACCCACAACCTAATCAATTCTTAGTGGAAATTGGTCCGGGACTTGGTGCATTAACAGAGCCTGTTGGTGAACTTGTCGATCATCTGACTGTGGTAGAGCTTGACCGAGACCTTGCTGAACGTTTACGTCACCATCCATTTTTACATCAAAAGCTCACCGTTATTGAAACGGATGCGATGCAATTTGATTTTGGTGAGCTTTATACAAAAGAGAATTTAGCAGAAAAAGGGCAAAAATTACGTGTATTTGGTAACTTGCCTTACAACATTTCCACCCCATTGATGTTCCACTTGTTTAAGTATCATGATGTGATTCAAGATATGCACTTCATGCTGCAAAAAGAAGTGGTCAAACGCTTATGTGCTGGACCAAATAGCAAAGCTTACGGCCGCTTAACTATTATGGCGCAATATTTCTGCCAAGTGATGCCTGTACTTGAAGTGCCACCTTCTGCATTTAAACCTGCACCGAAAGTGGATTCAGCCGTTGTACGTTTAATTCCTCATAAAGAATTGCCGCACCCTGTAAAAGATTTATATTGGTTGAACCTTGTTTGCTCCCAAGCGTTCAATCAACGCCGTAAAACGCTGCGCAATGCACTCTCAACATTATTTTCACCTGAAAATCTAACCGCACTTGGTATTGATTTAAATGCACGTGCAGAAAATTTGGCTATCGCAGATTATGCACGCTTAGCGAACTGGTTAGCGGATAATCCTCCAGCTGATATTAATAAAGATGAAATCTTAGATTCAGAAGAGTAAAAAGAGCGGTCAAAAATGGCAACCTATTTCGTCGGTGATTTACAAGGCTGTTATGATGAATTACAGCTTTTATTAGAATGTGTAGATTTCACCCCTACGCAAGATAAACTTTATCTTGTGGGGGATCTTGTGGCGCGTGGGGATAAATCACTTGAATGTCTTCGTTTCGTAAAATCACTTGGTAATGCGGCGCAAACCGTACTAGGGAATCACGATTTACATTTAATTGCGACCGCACTGGGTATTAAAAAAGTAAAACCGCGTGATCGTGTCGATGCCATTTTTAATGCACCCGATTTTGATGATCTCATTTACTGGTTACGTCATCAGCCATTACTTGTACATAATGAAAAGTTAAACTTCCTGATGGCACATGCTGGTATTTCGCCTGATTGGGATTTGGAAACTGCGAAATCTTGTGCAGCTGAAGTTGAACAGATTTTACAGCACGGCGATTTTCATTATCTCATTGAAAATATGTATTCTGAACAGCCTGATCGCTGGTCGCCAGATTTACAGGGCTTAGCGCGTCATCGTTACATTATTAATGCTTTTACTCGAATGCGTTTTTGCTATTTAGATCATCGCTTTGATTTTACCTGTAAATCCCCTTTAAAAGATGCGCCAACTGAGCTCACGCCTTGGTTTAATTTAGATAATCCACTTTATAAACAAATTCCCATTGTATTTGGACATTGGGCAAGTTTAGTAGATGAGCCTACACCACAAGGTATTTATGCACTAGATACGGGATGCGTGTGGAATAATCGAATGACTATGTTGCGCTGGGAAGACAAACAGTTCTTCACACAAAGTGCGGTCAAAAATTACAGTGATTTTTAAGGAAACGCTATGCTCTCGCTTACGGCTGAATCTTGCGAACTGTTCAATATTCCTTTCTACCAATTCGCCCAAATGAAAAAATTCTGTCCGGAAGATATTCCAGCAATTAAAGCTGATTACAAATTACATTGGGATAACTGGAAAGCGATTATTCAAGAAGTCACAAAGCAACTTGGCATGCCTTTTGCAAAACCACATATTGAAAGTTGGACCAATGGTTGGCAGGTACGCGCACATTTCTTCGCTTATTTTAAATACGAGTTTAACCAAAATTCTGCAGCAATCTTTTCTGTACTATTAAATCGTCGCCGACTAAGAGTATGTTTAGATTGGCATTGCTATCGTGCTGATCGCTCACAAATTAATGTGCAACAATATAATCAGTGGCTTGATCAATTTGATTTCAAACAATTTGCTGATTTTGATATTTGGCGAGAAGATGAAAGCGAATATGATGATTTTCGCCAAGTGAAGAGCATTTCTGAAAAAGATCTTCTCTTGCGTTCAGATGAGGATTTTTGGTGTATTGGAAAAAGCATTGAAAAAGCTGAACTTCATCAAATTGATCCCGTTTCATTTATCACAAAAACTATTCAACAATTGAAACCGCTTTACGATCGCTGTCATCAATAAAGTGCGGTCAATTTCCATTAAATTTTTTCGTCTTGTTTATTTGTTATGCTATTATTACATTAGTTTAACATTTTTAACAATTTTTCTTTTTAGGAGAGCTTTATGAAAAACGTCGTGATCATTGGCGGTGGCGCTGGCGGCATTGAATTAGCGACATTTTTAGGCGACAAATTAGGTCGCAAAAAACAAGCTAAAGTGACGCTTGTGGATCGCAATGCGACCCACTTGTGGAAACCCTTATTACATGAAATTGCCACAGGTGTGATGGATGATGGTACAGATTCTCTGAGCTATCGTGCACACGGTAAAAACCACCATTTTAGCTTTGAGCAAGGCTCAATCACACGTATTAATCGTGAGCAAAAATATGTTGAACTTGCCCCCGTTTATGGGCAAGAAGGCGATATGCTCGTGGTTGCGCGCCGTATTCCTTATGATTACTTAGTGATTGCGATCGGTAGTAAATCGAACGATTTCAATACAAAAGGCGTGGCTGATAACTGTATTTTCTTAGACAGCGCTGATCAAGCACTTCGCTTCCAACAAAGAATGTTGGAATTATTCCTTAAATTCTCTGAAAACCGTGTATTAGACGATATTGGTGAAGAAGAATTTAAACAGAAATTAGTGGATGAAAGCAAAGTCAATATTGCGATTGTTGGCGGTGGTGCTACTGGTGTGGAATTAACTGCGGAGCTTTATCATGCCACGGAAGATTTATCTTCTTACGGCTATGGCAAAATTGATAACTCATGTTTACAAGTCACTCTCGTTGAAGCGGGACCTCGCTTACTGCCAGCACTACCCGAAGATTTATCCGCTGCGGTATTAGACGAGTTACAAGAAATGGGCTCGAACGTGAAATTAAATACAATGATCACCGAAGCTCAACCAAATACCCTTATCACCAGAGATGGAGAAGAAATTAAAGCAGATCTCATCGTTTGGGCCGCAGGCGTTCGCACTTCAACAGTGACACAGCAATTCGATGGATTAGAACTCAATCGAATCAATCAATTAGTGGTAAAAGACACGCTTCAAACAACCGTTGATGACAGTATTTTTGCCATTGGTGACTGTGCAGCATTAACGCAGGCAAACGGTAAATTAGTCCCGCCAAGAGCTCAAGCCGCACATCAAATGGCAAAAGCTTGTGCAAAAAATATCTTTGCACTTTTTGAGCAAAAACCATTAAAAGCATTTAAATATAACGATAAAGGCACCTTGGTTTCTCTTTCGAGCTTTACTGCATTAGGCAGTATTTCAAATAAATTTGGGAAAAATCCCCTTACCGTTCAGGGTAAATTTGCACAATTTGCCTATGTATCTTTGTATAGAATGCACCAACATGCTTTACATGGTTGCATTAAAATTGGATTGATTATTCTGGTTGATAAACTTAATCGTTATTTAAAACCAAGATTAAAATTACACTAATCTTTAAAAACAAAAGTGCGGTGAAAAATCACCGCACTTCTTATCGAAATTTAACTTCTTGTACAATACGCTTAGCTGCTGCTATTGGCAATTGCCCGATAAACGTAATTTCTTTTCCGCTACTCACTTCACTATAAATCGTATAGGCCCCTTGTTTCCAAGTATTTTCAGGTAATACATTAGAACCAGCATTAGAAACAAATAGCGTAAAAGTGAACAAACCATCGCTATATAGCGCACTATCTATCACTTCATTTTCTAATGTTTCTTGAGTATATCGAATTAAAGAAAAACCTTGTGGCAACCAACCTGCAGACCAAGTTGTATCTGAACTTTGTTCATTTTTACTTTCTTTCAACAAAGGAGGCATTGAGACTTTGTTAATATACTCCGTCAACCCTCTTAGTCTATCGTCGATATAAAGCGTCACAACTCTAAACTGATCAAGTAATTTACCTTCACTATCAAGCATATCGCCACGTAATAATAAACCATTTTCTTCATCGACAAACACTAAATACTGATATCGGAAATCATCTTTAGGGACGATACGGATCGTGTCAGCAAAACGCCCAGCCACTCGATCTTTGCCTAATTTTATAAAATCATAAGCTGAAGAAAGTTTATCAAAATCAGCACGAACAACGGCCGGCATTGCATCGACGATATTGCCACTATTAAGCGTAAATGCTTGAGTATTTGGCTGAAAATAACTGACTAAATTATCACGTTGAATAATTTCTTGTTGACGCCCATCAAGCGTCACTAATTGCGCATAAGTTTTATTATCTTTCTTAATATGACGATAGCGAAAGGAATCCATATTTGATGGAGTTGTTTGAACAAAGGCAATTTCATAATTGAGATTATCCAATGCTTGTGTCATTTTATCTAAAGACTGCTTTGCAGAAAGAGCTTCAGCAGAAGCAATGCTACTTAATAGTAAAGAAAGAGAAAGTGCGGTAAATTTTAACGCGATTTTTTTCATAAAAATAAATTTAAAGGATAAAAATTCACCACGCTAAATAACATATTAGGTGGTGAATTAACATAAACTAACTGAACTAATCGTATTATTTCTGACTATTACTGCTTACATTTAATGCATCGGCATGCATACGACGTTGTAATTCATAGTTCTGTAACATTGCACCAATACGGCGACTTTTTTGTTCAAGCTGATTTGATGTCAATGTATCTTTACTCGGCGCATTATAGCTAACCTCTTGAACCGCATTATTAAATGGCAAGGTTTGTAATACTGGTGTCTCAGGTAAATTAGAGGCATCGTTTTTATTATTGAAAGATTGAACACCAAGTACCGCCACCAAACATACACCAGCAGCAACAGCAACTTGTGTCATTGGCGCAAAGAAGGCTTTTAATTTTTGCATAAATGCAGAATTATGTGCATCTTCTGGTTCAGGTTGAGACACGGCAATGACATCGACTTTCTTCACTTCTTCAGATTCAATTAAACCTGCCATTTTAGTGGTAAAATCAGCCCCTAGAAACAAAGCACTTTCTTTACGCATCACTGCACGTACAGCATGGAATGCCTGCCAAGATTCTTGTAATTCTTTGTCTTTCAATAAAGCATCTGTCAAGCCAGCCTCGACTTGTTCGCCATCCATATAGGCTGAAAGTTGCTCTTTTTGCATAGTAAACTCCGACATTTTTATTCGCGTTGCATCAGTGGCTGAATTTTATTCTCAATAATTTCCCTTGCGCGGAAAATACGAGAACGAACAGTACCAACAGGGCAATCCATAATTTCTGCAATCTCTTCATAGCTTAAGCCTTCTAGCTCTCGCAAGGTGATTGCTGTTTTTAAATCTTCTGGCAAACTGTGAATCGTACTAAACACGATTCGTTCAAGTTCACTAGATAACATCTCATTTTCGGGTGTATCTACATCCCTCAAGTGCGTACCCACATCATAATTTTCAGCATCCTCAGCTAAAATATCTTCATTAGGTGGACGACGCCCTTGAGCCGTTAAATAATTTTTTGCCGTATTGACGGCAATTCGATAAAGCCATGTATAGAAAGCACTTTCGCCACGAAAAGATTCAATTGAGCGATAAGCCTTTATAAAGGATTCTTGCACCACATCAGGAATATCGTTACGTGATACATAGCGAGTCAAAAGCCCCGCCACTTTATTCTGATAACGAGAAACCAACAAATTGAAGGCTTTCTTATCCCCTTGCTGCACTCTTTCTACCAAAGCCTGATCTGTTAGCTGTTCAGCCATATTTCTCCTATGCCAATATCTAACACGCCTTAATATTCAAGACAGCAAGCTCTTGTTGCAATCTCAGACACAAGTGTGTGAAAAAAGTTCATACGTATCGTAATAATTTTAATTAGTTGTGATTTTTTGTACGTTTTGGATATATTCCACCATAGATTGAATTTCTGAATCTGATGATTGGTCACGATTAAAAAACCAAGAAAATAGCTGCAGATCTGTACTTGCTAATAAACGAATAAATATATCTTTTTTGTCATCTGTTAATTCATCAAAATGCTTCAAATAAAAAGGCATAATGATTTTATCCAACTCCAACATTCCTCGGCGGCAATCCCATTCAATACGGAGTTTATTATATTTTTCCATTTTTAATTCCTTAAATTTTAGGGAGCGATTATAGCCTAAAAAATAACAATAAAAAAAGGTTGGCATATTTACCAACCTTTATTTTTCAATTTCATTATTTATTCTTTAATAAATCACGAATTTCTGTGAGCAAATCTTCCGATGTAGGACCTGATTTTTTCTCTTCTGGTTTTCTCACTTTATTAAGTGCCTTAATCATCATAAAGATTGCAAAAGCAATAATAATGAAATCGATCACATTCTGAATAAACACACCGTAGTTTAAAGTAACAGCTGGAACATCGCCTTGTGCTTGAGCTAATACAAATTTCATATCTTTGAAATCAATGCCACCCGTTAAAATACCAAGCACAGGCATAAAAATATCACTAACAAGTGAACTTACGATCTTACCAAACGCACCGCCGATAATCACACCGACAGTCATATCTACAACATTACCGCGCATTGCAAATTCGCGAAATTCTTTAATAAAACTCATAATAATTTTTCCTTTAGAGATTGAATAAAAGAGCGCCTATTATAATGAGTCGCTCTTAAAAGTAAATAAATCGTTAAATGAAGAATGCACTTGGCTGGAACAATTTTTCAATTTCAGGCACATTCTTCTTATCACTCAAATAAATCACCACATGATCTCCTTCTTCAATCACAACTTGGCGTCGTGCAACAATTACATCATTACCACGCAATAAAGCACCAATAATTGTCCCCATAGGCAAACGCAGCTCACCAATTTTACGCCCGACCACATTGGAGGTGCTTTCATCACCATGCGCTACAATTTCAATGGCTTCAGCAATACCATGTCGTAATGTAGCCACATTTTTTACATCCCCTTTACGAACATGACCAAGCAAAGCAGAAATTGTTGCTTGCTGCGGTGAAACCACAATATCAATACTTCCACCTTGAATCAGATTTATATAAGCAATTCGTTGAATCAGCACCATTGCCTTCTTGGCACCCAAACGTTTTGCCAATAAAGCGGACATAATATTCGCCTCATCATCACTACTCAATGAAAGGAACACATCGACATTTTCAATATGTTCTTCAAACAATAAATTTTGATCAGACGCATCACCATAAAAAACCAAGGTTTTTGAAAGTTTTTCAGCTAACAAATTAGCCCGTTCTTCATCACGCTCAATTAATTTTACGGTACAAATATTTTCCAAACATTTCGCTACGCCAGCGGCAACATTTCCGCCACCAACAATCATTACGCGTTTATAAGGTTTTTCTAAGCGTTGAATTTCACTCATTACTGCTTTTATGTGCTCAGTTGCACAAATAAAAGTAATTTCATCACCGGCTTCAACAATAGTAGACCCCTGCGGGCGAATCGGTTTACCGTTACGTAAAATAGACATAATACGACAATCAATATGTGGCATATGTTCACGAAATGCGGAAAGCGCATATCCAACCAAAGGACCACCATAATAAGCTCTTACCACAACCATGCTAATACGATTATTAGCAAAATGGGCAACTTGTAATGCCCCTGGATAAGCAATTAAGCGTGTAATTTCATCTGTCACAAGATTTTCAGGCGAAATCAAATGATCAATAGGTACATTCTCATCATTGAATAACTTATCTTTTTCACGCAAATATTCTGAATTACGAATACGGGCAATACGAGTTGGTGTATTAAATAATGTATAACCCATTTGGCAGGCTACCATATTGATTTCATCAGAGGCTGTTACGGCAACCATTAAATCGGCATCGGCCGCACCTGCATCTCGAAGCACTTTTGGTGATGATGGCGAGCCTTGCACAACTCGCAAATCATGCTTTTCTTGTAAGGCTTGTAACTGTGGGGACTCGTTATCAACGAGTGTGATATCGTTATCTTCACTAACCAAATTTTCGGCAAGCGTTGTTCCTACCTGACCTGCGCCCAAAATAATAATTTTCATCGTTTACTCCGTTCGTTCTAATACAAGAGGACGAATGCCTATTTCTGATGAATTTAGACCGCACTTTAATGCGTTAATTTGACGACAAATTTCATCTGTCACGCCATTAGCCTGCGTCATTTGTTCTTCAGTAATCTCCTCTGGCGCTTTTTGGAATAAAATCGCATCCAATAGCCGTTCTGCATGCATTCCATCTCTGCAGTAATGAAGTACGCCAACATCATTAAATAGCGTTGCAACTTTAGCTATCTTAGTTGTCGCAATACCAAGAGTACCATCTTCACCGCCTAATTGACGAAATAAGTCATCTTGTGGGAAACCACCACATGCCAAGAAAAAGGCTCGACGAAAAACCACGCTCCCACCACAGGTCATTCGCATATGTTGCCATGCAAACTCAAAATTAGGATGTTCAGCGTAACGCGTGGGCAAATCAATTGGTTTTAATGCTAAACGTACCACTGAGGTATCTGGTTGAAAATGAAAAGTCGCCGCGGCAACTTCTAATGCGCCCTGTTCATAAACATCATCAGCGTCTAAAAAAGCAATAAATTCATTACTTGATTGCAAAGCGCCCCAATTGCGCGCTTTCGCCACTCCGCTATTTCTCGACATAGACTCGACAACTATCTTTTCTGGATATTGCGCAGCCCATTCTTGCGCTAAAGCTAACGTGCTATCTTTAGAACCATCATCAACCAACCAAATTTTCCCTAAATAAGTTTGAGACAATACAGATTGCACTGCGCGAGATAGCGTTTGTTCTGCATTATAGCAAGGAATAATGACATCAATATTGGCAAACATTTTAGCCTCTAAGCACGTTTACATAACTTCGCATAATAGAACCCATCGCCACTATTTGGTTGCGGAATAAATTGAAAACCCACCGCACTTTTATCATCACCAAAAGGTAATGACAATAACTCCGCATCCGCGTGAGCATTTAAAAATGCTTGGATTTGTTCGCAATTTTCTTCTGGCAGTACAGAACAAGTAGCATAAAGCAAAACACCGCTTGGCTTCAGTTTTTCCCAAAGCGCACTCAGGATTTTCTTCTGTAATTCAACGAGCTGAGCGATATCGCTTTCTTTACGTAACCATTTTATATCGGGGTGGCGTCGAATCACTCCTGTTGCAGAACAAGGTGCATCAAGTAAAATTCGGTCAAATTTCACCGCACTTTTACCGATTTCAGCTAAACATTCGTCAGGTTGACTCGCATCACCACACACCACTATCGCTTGCTGATTTAAACGTTCAAGATTTTCTTCTACTCGTTTTAAGCGATGAGATTCTACATCTAATGCAATCACATTAGCTTGAGGTGCCAATTCCAAGATATGAGTTGTCTTACCACCCGGTGCCGCACAAGCATCGAGGATCCATTCCTCATTTTTTGGCTCAAGCAACGTTGCCGCCCATTGAGCACTCAAATCTTGCACCGTAACTGCCCCTTCTTCAAAGTGCGGTAATTTTTGCACAGCAATCGGTATATCTAAACATAGCGCGTTAGAATGGTGACTTGTTTTTGCAGAAATACCTTGTTCTTCAAGTAAAGTGCGGTAAGTTTCGAGGGCGTTTTTTTGTGAATTCACTCGTAGCCACATTGGTGGTTTCTGATTGTTCGCCTCAATGATCTCACGCCAATTCGGATAGGCTTTTTTTAATTTATTCACGAACCATTCAGGGTGAAACGTTTGCCAATTTTTATCGATAATTGCCAAAATTTCATCTTGCTCACGTAAAAATCTACGCAAAACCGCATTCACTAATCCTCTAAAACTATCAGATTTTAATGATTTTGTTGCGTTCACAACTTCATCAACTGCCGCATGAGCAGGCACTCGCATATAAAGCAATTGGTATAATCCCACAAGTAACAGGCAATGAACAATGCGAGTTTTACCTTTAAGCGGCTTATCCACAAGACGTTTGATAATTTGCTCTAAGCGAGGCAATACGCGACACACGCCAAAACAAATTTCTTGTAGTAAGGGCAAATCTTGAGCTTTTACAGAAAGTTGCACTTCTGGAATTAACACCGACAAGGATTTACCTTCATCTAATACTTGCAAAATTAAGTTTGCTGCAATAGCCCTAGTCGAAAGTGCGGTCATTTTTACTGAGTTTTTTGCTTTGATAGTTTTAGAAGAGAATTTTTTCATTATGCAAGCACCTTACCAATAGTAAACCATTCTGCACGACCATTTAATAAATCTTGTGCAGACATAGGCTTTTTACCTGCAGGTTGTAATTGCAATAAGTTTAAGACGCCATCGACAGTCGCAATTTGAATGCCATTTTTATCCGCACTCAAAATAGTTCCCGCTGGTTTATCTTGATGAGGCAATACTTCCGCTTGATACACTTTTAAAGTTTGTGCATTGCCATCCTTATCTTCCGTTGAAAAATAAGCAATCGGCCAAGGATTAAAAGCACGAATATTACGCTCAAGTTGCATTGCAGGAAGTGTCCAATCTAATTGAGCCTCTTCTTTAGAAAGTTTTTCTGCATAATTACTTTGGCTGTCATCTTGTTTTTCGGCTATAAATTTACCGTTTTCAAGATTATCTAAAACATCGATTAATGCTGATGGAGCAAGCTCCGCCAGTTTGTTATAAAGACTTGTTGAAGTTTCAGTCGGTAAAATATCACAATAGACTTTGTGTAACATATCACCTGTATCTAAACCTTCATCCATTTGCATAATGGTTACACCAGTTTGTGCATCACCAGCCCAAATTGAGCGCTGAATGGGTGCTGCACCTCGCCAACGTGGAAGAATAGAACCATGCACATTCAAACAACCTAAACGAGGGGCATCTAATACAGCTTTCGGTAAAATTAATCCATAAGCCACAACAACCATTACATCTGCATTTAACGCTTTTAGTTCAGACTGCGCCTCTTCTTTACGTAAAGATTTAGGTTGATAAACGGGAATGTTATTTTGCTCAGCAAGTTGCTTGACAGGACTTGCTTGTAGTTTTTTACCGCGACCAGCTGGTTTATCAGGTTGAGTATAAACAGCGATCACATTATGTTGAGAATTTAGAATGGCTTGTAAATGCTGTGCAGCAAAATCTGGCGTACCAGCAAAAATAATATTAAGTGATTTCATAATGTTCTACGTTATGGTAATTGATAGTAAAAAATGCGGTTAAAATCAACCGCACTTTAATTAAGAATCAGAAGCTTATTGTTTCGCAATTTGTTTTTTATATTTCACCAATTTTTCTTTAATACGTTGGCGTTTAAGTGGAGAAAGATAATCAACAAATAAAATTCCGTTAAGGTGATCGATCTCGTGTTGAATACAGATCGCAAGCAAGCCATCCGCATCTAAAGTAAATTCTTTACCATCACGATCTAACGCTCTCACTTTCACTTTTTCTTTACGAGGAACCAACGCACGGAACCCTGGAATGGATAAACACCCCTCTTCAATTCCCGTTTCTCCTTCAGAAGCCAAAATTTCAGGATTAATCAAGACAAGCTGATTTTTTTTATCACCTTCAACATCAATAGTAATAATACGTTGCAAAATATCTACTTGAGGTGCAGCTAAACCAATACCTTCCTCTTGATACATCGTATCAAACATATCATCAACAATCTTACGAATTGCATCATTAACTTCACTAACAGGCTCACAAACAACCTTTAAGTGATCATCAGGATAAATTAATACATTAAGTGCGGTCATAATTTCTCTTGTTTTTAATGGTAGAATTTTAGCGGGATTGTAGCACTAGTGCGTATTTTTCTCACTAATAAAT
>NZ_LCTK01000007.1:0-93293 GCF_001008205.1 Haemophilus haemolyticus
CACTGGTTTCTGTACGGCTATCTTCATCATGATAAACTGGAGTTACACCACGGTATAGTGCACAAAGGTTTAAAGTTTCTTGATTACGAGATAACGCAAAGATTGGTAAGCCAGAGCTAATGCGTGACATTAATAATGGAGTACGGCCTGTGCTAGTTAAAGTGACGATTGCCACCACACCTTTCATGTGGTTTGCAGCATACATTGCAGACATCGCAACAGATTCTTCAATGGTTTCAAATTCTTTATCCATACGGTGACGAGAAACGTTAATACTTGGCATTTTTTCTGCACCTAAACATACGCCAGCCATTGCCGCTACTGTTTCAGAAGGATATTGACCTGCTGCTGTTTCTGCAGAAAGCATAACTGCATCAGTACCATCTAATACTGCGTTTGCAACGTCCATCACTTCAGCACGAGTTGGCATTGGGTTGCTAATCATTGATTCCATCATTTGAGTCGCTGTAATTACAGCACGATTTAATTGACGTGAACGACGGATTAATTTTTTCTGTACGCCGACTAATTCAGGATCACCGATTTCTACACCTAAGTCACCACGAGCAACCATGATAACATCAGATGCTAAAATAATATCGTCCATTGCTTCATCAGTAGCCACTGTTTCTGCTCGTTCAACTTTAGCAACGATTTTTGCATTTAAACCAGCTTGTTGTGCAAGCTCACGCGCATAATTTAGGTCAGCGCTTGAACGAGGGAAAGAAACAGCTAAGAAATCAACACCAATGCGTGCAGCAGTAATAATGTCTGCTTTATCTTTTTCTGTTAATGCATCAGCAGATAAACCGCCGCCTAATTTGTTGATACCTTTATTATTTGATAATGGACCACCAACGGTGACTTCAGTAAATACTTTTGCACCATCAGTTGATAATACTTTTAATTGAACACGGCCATCGTCTAATAAAAGAATGTCGCCAGGAACAACATCTTGTGGAAGCGTTTTATAGTCTAAACCAACAGATTCTTGAGTACCTTCGCCTTTTGGTAATTCTGCATCAAGAATGAATTTATCACCAACGCTTAAGAAAATTTTACCGTCTTTAAAAGTAGAAACACGAATTTTAGGACCTTGTAAATCACCTAAGATTGCCACAGTTTTACCTAATTTTTTCGCAATAGAACGTACACGTTCAGCACGTTCAATATGGTCATCAGGTGTACCGTGAGAGAAGTTCATACGAACTACGTTAGCGCCCGCTGCGATAATTTTTTCAAGATTGTTATCACGGTCAGTTGATGGGCCCATAGTACATACAATCTTCGTTCTTCTTAGTCTTCTAGACATTATTTACTCCGTCAATAATTACAAAATTTTAAAGATACTATTTTTACTTGGCTATATATTAGCCAGATGAAAAATCGGTGCGCATTATACGCTTAAAAATTTGGGAAATCAAAAACAGCCCTGTTATTTAAGGCAATACTGTTTACTTTTTTGCCAGTTATATCGGGTTTTTATAAAAATACTTGTTTTCAATTTAAAAATATCTATAATTCCAAATAATTTGTACAGTGCGACTATAGCTCAGTTGGTTAGAGCACCACCTTGACATGGTGGGGGTCACTGGTTCGAGTCCAGCTAGTCGCACCATCTAACTCTTTCATAACCCCGCGAAACTAATCGCGGGGTTTTGTTTTATCTAGGTTTTATGAGTGGTATAAGAGAACAATAAATTGTTTCTATATTAAAACGGCTAAAAATATTTCTATTTTTAGCCGCACTTTTTTTAATTTTCTTCTTTATTTTCTTTAAATAAACCTGATGCGCCCTCAGAATAATCTCTTGGCTGTTCATTTTGAGATTTATCTGTTGCAGTAATCAACTGTTGGGTGAATAAACCTTTGTGATCTTTTTCGCCCAGTAAATTATTCGAGGAGGTTGCGTAGTGGCGATAAAGTTTTTGATAATCGTTAATGAGGGTTTTGAATAACTCAGCACTTTCTGCGAAATGTTTTTCGATTTGCGCTTTTTGTGTATCAAGTTGGTTTTTGACTGTTTTTAATTCGGCTTCTGTTTTAGCTTGATGTTTTACCGAGTCTTTGGTTAAACGCACAATAATGTAACCAATAAATAAGCCAACAATAAAAGCGATACCAATTGCTACCCAAATTTCATTTGTCCAATTTTCCATAATATTCTCCTGTTTATTCGGCTTAAAAAACTAACAAGTTGCAATAATAACAATTTCAACTTTCCAACGAGGATCCGCTAATTTAGCTTCGACTGTCGCTCGACTTGGTGGGCTAACATGATCGACCCATTCATCCCAAGCTTGATTTAATTGTGCATAATCTTGCATGTCAGCCAAGAAAATTTGTGCGGTTAAAATATTGCTTTTATTGGAGCCAATTTCTGCTAACAATTTATCAATTAAACCTAATACTTCTTTGGTTTGTTCATAAGCATTTTGCTCGATGGTTAATTCTGGAACTTGTCCTGCAAAATAGGCGAGGTTGTTATGAATTGAAACTTCACTTAAACGTGCACTGGGTAAAATGCGTTGAATTGTCATAGTGTTCTCCTTTGGGGTATTTTCTTCTATTCTAAATAGCGTTTACCACTTTGTAAAATCCTCTTTACTAGGCTAGAATACCCGATAATTATTCTCAATTATTTAATCATTATGAAACTGCTTATCTCTAATCAGCATGGCGCTATTGTTATGGCATTGGTGCCTTTTATTTACGGCATGTTACTTGCTAATCCTGTATGGGCGCACGTATTTTTACTATTAGGATGGTTTTCGCTTTATTTGATGACTTATCCTTTTTTGAATTTGTTTAAAGGTAAAAATCTTGAGTTATATAAAAAATGGTCTGTGATTTATTTTGCTGCCGCAGTGATTTTTGCGATTCCCGCGTTAATTTATAATTGGCAAGTACTGTATTTTATGTTTGCCATGCTGCCGTTTGTCGCGATAAACATTTATTTCACCAAGAAAAAAGATGAGCGCAATTTATGGAATGACTTGGCGGGGATCTTAATTTTTGCTCTCGCTGGAATGGGATCTTATTACTTTTCTGACCGCACTTTTGATGAAAAAATACTTTGGGTGGCGATTTATCCAACATTATTTTTTATTGGAACAACACTTTATGTGAAATCGATGATGCGTGAGAGAAAAAATCCACGTTATTTTTGGGCATCAGTGATTTTCCATCTATTATGTGTGCTGATTTTTGTGGTTTCGCAACAATTTATTTTAGCATTAGCTTTTGTTCCCGGATTAGTGCGAGCCGTTTATTTGCCCACTAAAAAGCTTTCTGTTATGCAAGTTGGACTAACAGAATTTGCGATTACTGCTGTGTTTTTTATTTTACTTTTAATAGCAACCCTATAAATGAAACCGAAGTTATTTTTTCATACAGTATTACTTTCTTGTAGCTTGCCTGTTTGGGCGATGAAAACCGTTGATGTTACAGCAAGTTCGAAAATGGATGATCAAGCGAGAATGAATTTGGCACAAGACTTTGCCAATAAACAACAATGGATCTCTGTTTTCGATATTATGTATCCGATGGCGTTAGAAGGAAATATCACCGCTCAAAGTAATCTAGGCATGTTATATAACCTTGGGCGTGGCATAGTGAGAGACTACGAAAAGGCTTATTGGTGGTTTAGCGAAGCGGCAGAGAAGGGGAGCGTGAAAGGGTTAAATAACCTTGGCGTTATGTATCTGCGTGGCGATTACGTCAAACAAAATAAAGAACAAGCCATTAAGCTTTTTGAACGTACAGCTCGGGCTAAAGATACGGATGGAATGATGATGCTAAGTAATATTTATCGCTCACAAAACCAACCTGAAAAATCATTGGAATGGCTGAAGAAAGCCGCTGAATTAGGCAATAAGGAAGCAAAACAGCGTTTATCTAGTCAGCCATAATCCAAAAGTGCGGTTATTTTAATCGCACAAATTTCACGCCACTATGTTGTAATAGCAATTTCATTGGATCTTCATCATTCGAGACTGTTTTTTCACGTAATTCAATTAATTTCATCCGCAAATGGGCGAGTTCATGAATTCGTGTGGCCACCTCTTTAATATGTTTGTCTAACACACGATTAATTTCTTCTGCTTGTTGTTTTGAAGCATTTTCTAAATTGAGTAGGCTTTTTATTTCACTTAATGAAATATCTAAATTTCGGCAGTTACAAATAAATGATAAACGTTGCAAGTGTTCTTCATTATATTGCCGAAAATTGCCTGAAGTGCGTTTTGGGGGGGGGATTAAACCTTGTTGTTCATAATAACGAATGGTTTCTACGGTACAGCCTAGGGCTTTAGCAAGTGCTCCAATTTTCATTAATCACCTTAAAAAATAACTTGATTCTAAAGTTACTTCATATTTTATCATGCGTTCAGATTTTCTTAAACAAACAAGGAGCATCCAAAATGGAATTAAAAAAAATCGCAGTGGGATTAACCGCACTTTTAGGTATGTCTGTAGCTAACGCACACAATGTTTGGCTTGAACCTGCTTCAGCCCAAGGTGAATACGTGGTGAAATTTGGACATGAACAAACTGAAACCTATCCAGAGTCTAAACTTAAATCTATCCAAGCCTTAAATGTGCAAGGAAAATTAACCGCAGTTGATTACCAATTCAGAAATGGCGAAGCCTATCTTATGCCTAAATCAGATTTAGTATTCGTTCATTTTGATAATGGTGTATGGTCAAAATTACCAAGCGGTAAATACGTTGAAAAAACAAAACGTGAAGAACCAACGGCAGAATTTAGTACCAATCCTATTAAATTTGGTAAAGCGATTTTGAAATGGGATGCTGAATCTTTCAAATCTCATCAACAAGCATACGAATTGATTCCTCAAGAAAAAGCACAAGCGAACAAACCACTTTCTATCCTTGTGTTACATAATGGTAAACCAGTTCAAGGCATTAAAGTGGGCGTGAGTGAAGATGCACCGTTCAATTTAACTAATGAAAAAGGTATTGCTCAATTTACGCCAACTAAAGGCTTCAACAAAGTATGGGCAGAGTTTGAGGAAAAAGTAACAAATAATGCGGATTACGATCGTCGCTCTGTAGAATATATGTTAACTTTTGATGCGCAATAATATGGATTTGGGATGAAGAAAATTGTTTTTTTAACCGCACTTTTTGCGGCTTGCTATCTCCCGAATGCTTATGCCCACGCGCTTTATGTGTTTGCCCAATATGATGGGCAAACACTCTCTGGCAAATCCTATTATTCTGATATGACCCCAGCAGCTGAAACTTATTTAGAAGTTTTCCGCTCAGGTGTTGCTGATCCAGTTTTAACTGGAAAAACTGACCGCCAAGGCGCATTTAAGCTTTCTATTGCTGATGTGCCACATACAACCTTAAAAGTTGTGGTGGAAGGGGATGAAGGACATCGTGCGTCAGTGGTTGCCGCTCATACATCTACCGAAAATCAAAGCGGTGCAGATTTAATGCTGCTTCGTGAAGATATTGCGCATCTAAAAGATAAAATTTATTTGCATGATATTTTAGGCGGAATTGGTTATATCGTTGGTATTGCTGGACTTATTGCTTTACGTAATGCGCGTAAAATTAAACAAGGACGTATTTAATGCATTTATCTGAAGGCGTGTTACATACGCCTATTTTATTGGCTGGCGCAGTACTTGCTGTTGCGGGCATTGCTGTGGGGTTGCGTCGTTTAGAATCAGAACGTTTACCGCTTACCGCACTTTTTGCGGCTGCATTTTTTGTGGCAGGAACCATTCATGTGCCCGTCGGAATTGGTAGTGTGCATTTAATTTTAAATGGCATGGCTGGTTTATTCCTTGGGTGGGCTGTTTTTCCTGCGTTTCTTATCGCACTTTTATTGCAAGTCATCTTCTTTTCTTTTGGCGGATTTGCAGTGTTAGGTGTCAACCTTTGCGTGATGGCAACGCCAGCGATGATCGCTCATTATCTTTTCCGTTCTCGTTTACAACCAAACATGGCTTTAAAAGATCGCTTATTAGTCGGTATTGGATCTGGCGTAATTGGCGTTGGTGGGGCAGGCGCGCTTGCTTCTTTTGTGCTGATGTTAGATGGTGGTAAAAGTTATCTGAATCTTGTTTGGCTCTTGCTAGTCTCTCATCTTCCGGTATTTATTTTGGATAGTATTATCAGCGTAGGGGTGATTACCTTACTTGGTAAAATGTATCCTGAAGTCATGAATCGTACCGAGAATTTCTCTTAATGAAAATTCACCGCTTATTTCAACCGCACTTTAGGTTAATTTATCTATTTATCTGGGGGCTAATCATCAGTGGATTGAGCGATCTCACTTGGCTTATCCCCCTTAATGTGCTTGCTGTTTCTCTCTTTTTTATTTCACTGCAGTTCAGTCAAAAATCTTTTTTACCTTACCTTAAACGTTGGTTTGCTTTAGTCATTTTTATTGCTTTAATGTGGGTGACATTAAGTTGGAAAATTGGCGAAAATGGCATTGAACTCAATTTTCAAGGCATAGAATTAGCAGAAAAATTGAGTTTACGGACTCATTTATTGCTGATTTCGCTTTGGCTTTTTTTGTGGAATATTAATGATGCGGTGCTTGTTCAAGCTATTGGTAAATTACCTTTACCAGAAAAATTAATTCAACTTTTTGTGCTGACTATACGTTACATTGCACTGCTTGGCGAATTGCGTCAAAAAATGGATATTGCCATGCGCGCTCGTGGATTTCGTCCTAGACTTAATCGCCGAACCCTTTATGTGACAGCTCAAAGTGTCGCTTTATTATTGATTCATGCCCTGCTGAAAGCTGAAACGGCACAAATGGCTTTAAAATGTCGTGGTTTTCAGTTCGGCAAAAAGAGAGAAAAATAATATGTTAGCTGTAAATAATCTTTATATAGAACGTAATGGTAGAGCGATTATTCAAGATTTGAGTTTTACCTTAGAAGGACAAAAACGTATTTTTGTACAAGGGGAAATTGGCTCAGGAAAAACGACTTTACTGCTTGCTTTGTTGGGATTTGTTCCCGTAACCAAAGGTGAAATTCAATTATTTGGCCAAGTTTGTCGTGAAGAAAAAGATTTCGCACCGTTTCGTGGCACGATTGGTATTTGTTTTCAAAATGCCGATGATCAACTTTTTGGCCCAACAGTATTGGATGATATTGCCTTTGGACCATTAAACCAAAATGTGCCTAGAGAGCAGGCGTATCATATTGCAGAGCAACAATTAGAACGTCTTGGTATTACACGTTTAAAAGATCGTATGGTACATACCTTATCTGGCGGTGAGAAAAATTTTACTGCACTTGCAGGTGTTTTAGCGATGCAGCCAAAAATTTTATTATTAGATGAACCCACCAATGGATTAGATCGAAAAAATACTGAAAAATTGACCGCACTTTTGCATGAACTTTCCTTACCCATTTTGATTTCATCCCATCATCATGGATTTATTAACGAATTAGCCACAGAAATTATCAGTTTATGATCTTCATCAAAAAGCCGAATTTTGATTGTGCTATGCTTGTTGCAAATTTGTTGACAAAGCTAAGGGCTTTAAGGGTTTTAAACTGAAAGTCAGTTTGAAACCTCAGCCCAAATAAGCACATTAAAACGGAGGATTTATGTGTACAACCTGTGGCTGCGGACATCCAGAGCAAGTCCGTATTGGTGAATTGCCTCATACTCATGATGATCAAGGAAGTCATCAATCAGGTACGCCAAACTTTTCACATTCAACATTTCATTTCAATAAACCAGTCGATGCAGACGATACTCAAAAACGTTTATTAAAAATCGAACAAGATGTTCTCGGAAAAAATAATCAACTCGCGGATCACAACCGAGCATTCTTTGCTAAACAACATATTTTAGCCTTGAATCTTGTATCGAGTCCGGGTTCAGGCAAAACCACCCTTTTAACGACGACGCTAAATGCCCTCAAAAATGACCGCACTTGTTATGTCATTGAAGGCGATCAACAAACTGAAAATGATGCAGATCGTATTCGTGCTACTGGCGTGCCAGCTATTCAAGTGAATACAGGCAAAGGTTGCCACTTAGATGCTCAAATGATTAGCGAAGCAATGGTGAAATTAAGACCGCAAGCTGACAGCATTATGTTTATCGAAAATGTGGGAAATTTAGTTTGTCCATCTGAATTTGATCTTGGTGAAAAAGCGAAAGTGGTGATTTTATCTGTGACAGAAGGCGAAGATAAACCACTTAAATATCCTCACATGTTTGCCGCATCAAGTTTGATGATTTTAAATAAAGTGGATTTATTACCTTACTTGAAATTTGATGTAGAACAATGCATTGCCAATGCAAAACGTGTGAATCCCAATATTGAAGTGATTCAACTTTCCGCTACCACTGAACAAGGTCTTAGCGAGTGGTTAGATTGGCTAGAACAACAACGTAAACAAGGATAATCGATGCGATTTGTTGATGAATTTCGCGATCCTGAACTAGCCCGTAGTTTAGTGGCGCAACTTGAAAAACTGATGGAAAAAATGCCGCACTTTACGGTGCAGAATCCATTGTATTTAATGGAAGTATGTGGCGGGCATACCCATACGATTTTTAAATTTGGATTGGATCGACTATTGCCAAAAAGTATCGAATTTATTCATGGCCCTGGTTGCCCTGTCTGTGTGCTTCCGATGGGACGTATTGATGTTTGTATTGAAATTGCGCTCAAACCAGATGTCATTTTTTGTACCTTTGGTGATGCAATGCGAGTGAAAGGTCGTAAAGGTTCGCTTTTAGAAGCAAAAGCGAAAGGTGCAGATGTTCGCATAGTGTATTCACCTTTGGATGCATTGAATATTGCACAAAATAATCCGAATAAAAAAGTCGTCTTTTTTTCCTTAGGATTTGAAACGACAATGCCGAGCACAGCAGTGACGCTTCAGCAAGCCAAAACACTAGGAACAAAAAATTTCTGGATTGTTTGCCAAAACATCACGATTATTCCAACGTTACATAGCTTGCTGGCACAAGATCAAGTCAAAATTGATGGTTTTCTTGCGCCAGGGCATGTGAGTATGGTGATTGGTTCATTGCCTTATCAAGGGATTGTCGATAAATATCACAAACCTTTCGTGATTACAGGTTTTGAACCTTTAGATATTTTGCAAGCGATTGTAATGTTAGTGCAGCAATTTGTTGACGGCCGTTGCGAAATCGAAAATCAATATAAACGTATTGTTGATGACTACGGAAATGCTTTAGCCCAACGCTCAATGCAAGAAGTATTCCAGCTTAAAGCAAGCAGTGAATGGCGTGGCTTGGGAGAAATTGAACAATCTGGCGTGGAATTGACGGATGCTTATCGTGAATTTGATGCCGAAATTTATTTCCAAAGCCAAGCGCAACAGGTGGCGGATGATCCTAATTCTCGTTGTGGTGATGTCTTAACTGGGCGTTGTAAACCATCTGATTGCCCATTATTTGGCACAGGTTGTAATCCTGATAATGCTTATGGCGCATTAATGGTTTCTTCCGAAGGCGCATGTGCAGCCTATTATCAATATCGGAGAGAATAAAATGAGCGAATTTATCACTATGGCGCACGGTAATGGCGGTGCTGCCATGCAGAAATTGATCCAAGATTATTTTGTTGAAGCCTTTGCGAATCCTATTTTGGCGCAAGGGGAAGATCAGGCAAGAATTCCATTAACAGAATTAGCAAAGCAAGGCGAAACACTGTCATTTAGTACGGATAGTTTTGTGATTGATCCCATTTTTTTCCCTGGTGGTAACATCGGGAAATTAGCGGTGTGCGGTACGGCAAATGATGTGGCTGTGTGCGGGGCGATACCAAAATATTTATCCTGTGGCTTTATTTTGGAAGAAGGATTACCACTTGTGGATCTTAAGGCAATTATTCAATCAATGGCTGAAACCGCAAAAGTGGCAGGTATTCAAGTTGTTACTGGCGATACAAAAGTGGTACAAAAAGGCGCAGTGGATAAGATTTTTATCAATACCAGTGGAATTGGTGTTATTCCTCAAAATCTGGATTGGGGTGTTCATAAAATTCAACCAGGCGATAAAATCATTGTGAGCGGCACCATTGGCGATCATGGCGCAACAATCTTAAATTTACGTGAAAAACTGGGTATCCAAACGGATCTTCACAGTGATTGCGCAGTGCTTTATCCATTGATTGAAAATTTGCGCGAAGTAGATGGCCTGAAAGCAGTTCGAGATGCGACCCGTGGGGGAGTTAATGCTGTTTTGCATGAATTTGCACAGGCGCAACAGCTAGGCATTAATATTGATGAACAAGCCTTACCAATTCGCCAAGAAGTGCGTGGAATTTGTGAATTACTTGGTCTTGAAGCATTAAACTTCGCTAATGAAGGAAAGCTTGTTATTGTTGCCTCTGCTGAAAAAACACCAGAAATTTTGACCGCACTTCGTCGTCATCCATTAGGTGAAAATGCGGCTGTGATTGGTGAAGTGACAACCGATAAAAAAGTGCGTTTAGTGGGCATTTTTGGGCAAAGTCGATTATTAGATTTACCAACAAATGAACCATTGCCAAGAATTTGTTAATGATTAGATAAAATCAATACTTTAGAAAAATTAAATAGGCGAAGTGATTTCTCAACTTAGCAAAAATAGCCTAGAACAGCTAGAGTAGTTTATCCATCACTGGCGATTTTCCCAAATGGTACAGAAGGCTACCTCACTATAGAGATTACAATGGTCGGTGTGGATGCTGATTATATTTCATCCAATACAATGGAAGCTAAAGCCCTTTTGGGGCTTTATTTTCTTGCGGTAAATCGTGCCTTTACAGGCATACGTAATGCAATTCGCTCACGGTTTAATGCTAAAGCATTTTCTGTGGGCAAATAATTTTGCCAAAGATTAGGATCATCAGGTAGCTCTTCAGCCCAAAAATATTGCACATTGAAACCACGAGCCAGACACTCTTCATGCAATAAGTCGTAACGTTGCTTTAAAAACGCAAGTTTATTAAAGAAAAATCGTACATGTCCTTCGCCTAATTTATAATCTTCAGGTTGCCCTTTTAAGCTAAATTTTCCTTTCGCAACCGCATTTGGAATCCGTGTTAGCTCTCTATGTTCCGCCAGTAGATGTTGATCGCAAAGTTCCGCTGGGGGAACAAGGTTAATTCTGGTCATAAAATCTCTCTTTATTATTTCATATCCCATCGAGTAACGAATATGACTAATTCCGCCAATAATGTACTAGGTAATAACAAAGTAACGGTTACTAAAATTAAGGTGAGTAGAAAAATAATAAAAACTAAATTATTGCTTTTATTGAAAACTTAGAAGAGGAAAAATAAAAGGGTGGTGGAGCTGGGGGGAGTTGAACCCCCGTCCGAAATTACTCTACCTTCAGTACTACACGTTTAGTCTCGTCTTTAATTTCACTTAAGCATGCGGACAGACACGCTAAACTTAAGCTAGTTTGATTCAATTTAGTGCTTCGATCCTCAAACGGCGGTTTCCACACGATCTCGTTTTGGTTTGACTCCGCGTTATCCCCGTCTTACGAGCGGAAGCTGGGGCGCGAAGGCTAAATGCAGGTTATTAAGCTGCTAAAGCGTATTGTTCGTCGTTTGCGACTATTTTTTTGCGGTTTATTTACGAGGCCTACCGCACCTCGACGTGCACCTTGGGCTTCGCTAATCCCGTCGAATCCAGAATCAGCCCCAAAATTTTGCGTAGTCTAGCAAAAAAAGAAAGGTAGGGAAAGTCGAGATTGATTGAATTGCTGCGTTAAAGGGCATTTATAAAATATTAAATTGCAAGGCTATTAAATTAAATGTATATTTAAACAGTTGTTTGCTTAATTAATATTAGAAAATATTTAACCGCACTTTTTTATGCTACAAGATAAAAAAATTATTCACATTGATATGGATTGTTTTTACGCATCAATTGAGATTCGTGAAAATCCTAATCTTCAGGGAAAGCCTGTTGCTGTAGGTGGTTCTTCTCGTCAACGTGGTGTATTAACAACTTGTAATTATGAGGCGAGAAAATTTGGTTTGCATAGTGCAATGCCAACGGCTCAAGCCATAAAAAAGTGTCCTAATCTCATTCTTGTGCCTGTGAATATGGCTTTGTATAAACAAGTTTCGGCACAAATTCATCAAATCTTCCAGCGCTATACCGATATTATTGAACCACTTTCTTTAGATGAAGCTTATTTAGATGTTACGCACTGCCAAAAATGTTCAGGCTCAGCAACTTGGATTGCACAAGAAATCCGCCAAGCAATTTTTGATGAGTTGAATTTAACAGCCTCCGCAGGTGTCGCGCCTTTAAAATTCCTTGCTAAAATTGCTTCGGATATGAATAAACCTAACGGGCAATTTGTGATTAAGCCGAATGAAGTCGAGGAATTTATTAAAACCTTATCTTTAAATAAAATTCCCGGTGTGGGTAAAGTAACATCACAACGATTACTCGATATGGGATTAGAAACTTGTGCTGACATTCAAAACTTTGATCAAATCGTCTTATTAAATCAATTTGGTAAAGCGGGTAAACGTATTTGGGATTTTAGCCACGGCATTGATGATCGTGAAGTACAAGCCCATCGTGAACGTAAATCAGTTGGTGTAGAACAGACTTTGGTTGAAAACATTCACACAATTGAGCAAGCTTCAGAATTATTGAATAATCTTTATGACGAGTTAATTCATCGCCTTGAACGTGTTAGCCGTAATATATCGTTATCTTCATTCCGTAAAATTGGCATAAAGCTTAAATTTGAAGATTTTCAAGTAACTACTTTGGAGAAAACAGGTTTGCCACTTTCTTTGGAGAGTTTTCAGCAATTACTTCCCCAAATTTTTATGCGAGCAAAAGGGCGATCGATTCGTTTGATTGGGCTACATGTCAATTTACCTGAAGAAAATAAACAAGAACAAATGAGCCTCTGGTGATATAATATTGCGGTTTTTTAGGAGTCGATACCATGGAACATAAATTAGAAGATATTATTGCAATTTTTAATCAATGTTTTGAAGAGGAATACAACACTTGCTTAGTCAAAGGCGGTGATGAGCCCATTTATTTACCCGAAAATGATGAAGTACCTTATAACGCGATTTATTTTGCTCGAGGCTTTTACAGCAGTGCATTGCACGAAATTGCCCATTGGTTAGTGGCAGGTAAAGAACGTCGTAAACTAGAAGATTTTGGTTATTGGTATGAGCCAGATGGACGTTCAGAAGAACGCCAGCGTGATTTTGAAAAAGTTGAAGTTAAACCGCAAGCATTAGAGTGGATTTTAGCGACAGCGGCAGGTTTCCGTTATTTTGCCAGTGCGGATAATTTGAATGGCAATCCGGGCGATACACAGCCTTTTAAACAAGCTGTGTATGAACAAGTGAAAACCTATGCGAAAAAAGGTTTACCAAAACGAGCTGAAACGTTACGCCATGCTCTTGCTATTTTTTATGGCACAGAAGATCGTATTGATTTAAGTAAATTTGATGTGGCGCGTATTTAAAGAGCGGCGATTTTTAACCGCACTTTTGACACTGTCAATTTTCCCTAAAATCGGCTAGAATACGCCGATTTTATTTTCGGTGACTTACAAATGATGAAAGATTCCATTATTGCAAAATTAGAAAGTTTAAAAGAACGTTATGAAGAGCTAGAAGCATTATTGGGTGATGTTTCTGTGATTAGTGATCAGGATAAATTCCGTGCGTATTCTAAAGAATATTCGCAACTTGAAGAAGTGGTGAAATGTTTTAATCGTTGGACGCAATTAAATCAAAATATTGAAGAAGCTGAAATATTGCTCGACGATCCTGAAATGAAAGAAATGGCGCAAATGGAAATCGAAGAATCCAAAGCGGAAATTGAAGAAGTAGAACAACAACTTCAAATTCTTCTACTGCCGAAAGATCCTAATGATGAATATAACTGCTATTTAGAAATCCGTGCGGGAACAGGCGGTGATGAAGCGGGTATTTTTGCGGGTGATTTATTCCGTATGTACAGTCGTTATGCTGAAAGTAAACGCTGGCGTGTAGAAATGCTAAGTGCTAACGAAAGTGAGCAAGGCGGTTATAAAGAGGTGATTGTTAAAGTCACTGGCGAAGGTGTGTATGGTCAATTGAAGTTTGAATCTGGCGGTCATCGTGTGCAACGTGTACCAAAAACAGAATCACAAGGGCGTATCCACACGTCTGCTTGTACCGTCGCGGTAATGCCAGAATTGCCAGAGTCTGAAATGCCAGAAATTAATCCAGCAGATTTACGTATTGATACTTACCGTTCATCAGGTGCAGGTGGTCAGCACGTAAACACAACGGATTCTGCGGTGCGTATTACACATATTCCAACTGGTATTGTGGTGGAATGTCAGGATGAGCGTTCACAGCACAAAAATAAAGCGAAAGCAATGTCGGTATTAGCGTCACGTATTGTTCAAGCAGAGCAAGAACGCCAAGCTGCAGAACAAACAGATATGCGCCGTAACTTATTAGGTTCGGGCGATCGTTCTGATAAAATTCGTACATATAATTATCCGCAAGGTCGAGTAACCGATCACCGTATCAATCTCACAATTTACCGTTTGGATGAAGTGATGAATGGTAAAATTGATGAACTGATTCAGCCGATTATTACCGAATATCAAGCGGATCAGTTGGCGGCATTGTCTGAACAGAATTAATGATAGGGGCATCTGATTTCAGATGTCCTTTTTAACTTTACGGGGAAATAAAATGATCATTGAAAATCAAAAAGATGCTGAATTTTCTTCTGCTTTCAAACCTTCTCAACCCGCTCAAGCGAGCCGTTTTAAACGCTGGCTTGCAAGTATAATTAATGGGCTTGTGCTTTGGGTAATGGTTGGTCTAGGTTTTGCATTGGGAGATTTTGCTGGTGTATTAGGGACGATGGTATATATTGGTTTTCAGTTATATTTCATGAAAACTTATGGTCAAACAATGGCAAAACGCTGGTTAGGCTTGCGTGTATTTAATTATCATACCAATCAGCCTGTTGAATTTGGTAAATACATCGGTCGCGAAATTATTGATATTTTATTGGCGTGGACAAGTTTCTTATTGATTATTAGCGGTATTGTTGCACTTGTACGTGATGATCGCCGTTCTTTAACTGATTTATTGGCTGGCACAATTGTGTTAAAAGACGAAAAATAATGAATTATAAAGAATGGCTAGCACAAGCGATTGCGGATTTAGCGCAAAAAAATCCCACTGAAAATAGTAAAATTGATGCGCTTGTGCTTCTTCAACATGCTACTGGCAAATCGCGTACGCAAATCCTTGCTTTTGATGATACCGAGATTGATGAAAAAGTGCGGTTAAAATTGACCGCACTTTTAGATCGTCGTCTAAAAGGCGAACCTATCGCTTATATTCTTGGTGAAAAAGAATTTTGGTCGTTGTCATTAAATGTCTCAAAAGGCACCTTGATTCCAAGACCAGACACGGAAATTTTAGTGGAAAAGGCATTACAAATTGCTTTAGAAAAATTACAAAAAAATCCACCGCACTTTCGTATTCTTGATCTTGGCACTGGCACTGGCGCAATCGCCCTCGCTTTGGCTTCCGAGCTTGCACCTCTTTGTCAAAAACGACTAATTTTATTAGAGATAATTGGGGTTGATTTTATGCCCGATGTTGTGGCGTTAGCCCAATCTAATGCGGAAAGAAATAAGCTAAATGTAAAATTTTTACAGAGCCGTTGGTTTGAAAATATAACAGGGCACTTTGATCTTATCGTCAGCAACCCGCCTTATATTGATGCTCAAGATGAACATTTGCATCAAGGAGATGTGCGTTTTGAACCTCTTTCTGCATTAGTTGCCAATGATGCGGGGTATGCTGATTTACGTCATATTATTGAATTAGCACCGAGTTATTTGAATTCTAATGGCGTATTATTACTTGAGCATGGATGGCAACAAGGCGAAAAAGTGCGGTCAATTTTCCTAGAAAATCATTGGGAAATGGTTGAAACCGTGCGTGATTATGGCGACAATGAGCGCGTCACTTTAGGTTTTTGGAAGAAGTAATGAAATATTATCGACGTGCGTTATACGATCAATTTGTGCATTTTTATAATACCATCTCAGATGATGGCACATCAGAAGCGCAACTTCGGGGAACAATTGGTGGACTTGTACGTAAAGCACGTAAAGAAATTTCGCCAGATTTGCCGAAAGAAGAGCAGATTCATCAGTTACTACAGCTATTTTATGGTGATTGGGGCTTTCATTGCGATCCAGAAGATTATTTTTATGCTCGCAATTTATATTTGCCTTATGTGTTTCAAAACCGTCAAGGTATGCCAGTGACTCTTGGGGCGATAGTGCTTTATTTAGCTGACGTATTAGATTTACCAATTTATCCTGTCAATTTCCCAACACAGCTCATTTTACGTGTCGAAGTAAGAGATGAAGTGGCTTTTATTGATCCTTGGGATGGCACTTATATATCGCAAGAAAAATTACAGCAACTTTATGAAGGTGCATTTGGCTTTGGTGTGCAAATTCAACCTGAAGAACTTGATAGAGCCGATCTTTCTTTACTTTATTCTCGTTTTGAGCAATTGGCGAAGAATGCGCTCATCCGCGAAGAACATAACGACATGGCATACCGTTATATTGAAAATTTATTGATTGGCAATGATGAAGAGCCTTATCACATCCGTGATCGCGGTTTAGTTTTAGCTCAGATGGGCGCTTACCCTTCAGCATTGAAAGATCTAGAATTTTTTGTGGAACGTTGTCCGGAAGACCCAACTGCGGCTTTAATCCGAACTCAACTTTTAGAACTTAAGGGCGAGATTGATAAAGACTCTTTTGCCCTCCATTAATTTAAGGAAAATTTATGCAAAATAAAATTGTAAAAATCGGCAATATTGATGTCGCAAATGACAAACCTTTCGTGCTTTTTGGTGGAATGAACGTACTTGAAAGCCGTGATATGGCAATGCAAGTCTGTGAAGCTTATGTGAAAGTGACAGAGAAACTTGGCGTGCCTTATGTGTTTAAAGCTTCTTTTGACAAAGCGAATCGTTCGTCTATTCATTCTTACCGTGGCCCTGGCATGGAAGAAGGATTAAAAATTTTCCAAGAATTAAAAGATACCTTTGGGGTAAAAATTATTACCGATGTACACGAAATCTATCAATGTCAGCCAGTTGCAGATGTTGTCGATATTATTCAACTTCCAGCCTTTTTGGCGCGCCAAACAGATCTCGTTGAAGCGATGGCAAAAACAGGTGCTGTGATTAATGTGAAAAAACCACAATTTTTAAGCCCAGGTCAAATGGGCAATATCGTGGAAAAAATCGAAGAATGTGGTAACGATAAAATCATTCTTTGTGATCGTGGAACAAACTTTGGATACGATAATTTAATTGTGGATATGCTTGGCTTCAGCGTGATGAAAAAAGCATCTAAGGGCAGCCCAGTTATTTTTGATGTAACTCATTCGCTTCAATGCCGAGATCCATTTGGGGCAGCATCAGGTGGGCGTCGCGCACAAGTAACCGAATTAGCGCGTTCAGGTTTAGCTGTAGGCATTGCAGGTTTATTCTTAGAAGCGCATCCAAATCCAAATCAAGCGAAATGTGATGGCCCTTCTGCATTGCCCCTTTCTGCTCTTGAAGGCTTTGTATCGCAAATGAAAGCGATTGATGATTTAGTAAAATCTTTTCCAGAATTGGATACATCTATCTAAGAAAATATTTAAGCAAAAGTGCGGTTAATTTTGACCGCACTTTGTATATAAAAGGAGAAACAATGAATATCGTCTTTTTAGATAGTACAGCTATCCCGAAACATATCCCTATTCCTCGTCCAAGTTTTGCGCATACTTGGATTGAATATGAACATACATCTTCTGTAGAAACGATTGAACGAGCGAAAGATGCTGATATTGTTATTACGAGCAAAGTCATTTTTGATCGAGAAACGTTAAAACAATTACCTAAGTTAAAGTTGATTGCGATTACTGCAACCGGTACAAATAATGTTGATCTTGTGGCTGCAGAAGAAATGGGCATTACTGTGCGTAATGTGACAGGTTATTCCAGTACAACAGTGCCAGAACACGTAATCGGTCTGATTTTTTCTTTAAAACACAGCTTGGCAGGTTGGTTACGCGATCAATCGGAAGCAAAATGGCCTAAAAGCAAACAATTTTGTTATTTTGATTACCCAATTACAGATGTGCGCGGTTCAACATTAGGCGTATTTGGTAAAGGTTGCTTAGGGACAGAAGTGGGGCGTTTGGCTAATGCCGTGGGAATGAAAGTGCTTTATGCAGAACATAAAGATGCCACTGTTTGCCGTGAAGGTTATACGCCCTTTGAGGAAGTATTAAGACAATCGGATATTGTGACGTTGCATTGCCCATTAACTGAAACAACCAAGAATTTAATGAATGCAGAAACCTTATCCAAAATGAAAAAAGGTGCATTTTTGATTAATACAGGGCGTGGGCCTTTGATTGATGAAGTTGCCTTAGTTGATGCGTTAAAAACGGGGTATTTAGGCGGAGCAGCTTTGGATGTAATGGTAAAAGAGCCACCAGAAAAAGATAATCCGTTAATTTTAGCTGCAAAAACTATGCCTAATTTAATTATCACCCCGCATATTGCTTGGGCGAGTGATAGTGCAGTGACAACATTAGTTGGCAAAGTAATGCAAAACATCGAAGAATTTGTACAACAATTAAATCAAAAATAATGAATTTTCCTATTTCTCTTTATATTGCACTACGTTATTGGCGTGCGAAAAGTGCGGATCGTTTTGGGCGATTAGTGACTAATCTTGCAAGCCTGGGGATTGTATTAGGTGTGATGGCATTGATCATCGTGCTTTCGGTGATGAATGGATTAGAAGGTTACCAAAAACAACAGGTGCTCTCTTCCATTCCTCATGCGATTGTGAGTGAAAAACAGCCTATTTCTACAGAAAAAACATTAGAAAATTTACCGCACTTTGTCCAAAAAGCAGTGCCGATCAATACAACAAATGTGATTTATCAAACGACAAAAGGCGTGAGTGCAGGACAAATCATTGGTATTCAATCATTTTCTGATGATCCTTTGGTTGAATCTTTTGATCAGACTAAATTTAATGAAATTTTACCGACTGGTGAATTTAAATTGGTCATTGGAGATCAACTAGCTCAAAAATTGGGCGTGAATATTGGGGATAAAATCCGTTTGATGATTACGGAAAATAGCCAATATACACCATTCGGTCGGGTGCCAATGCAGCGTTTATTTACTGTTAGCGATATTTATTATGATTATGGCGAAGCATCGGGTTATGAAGCCTTTGCTAATATTACAGATATTGGTCGCTTAATGCGTATTCAACCGCAGCAAGCGCAGGGATATCGTTTATTTTTGAATGATCCGTTCCAAATTACAGAACTCCCACAACATTTCCCAACACAAAAAATCACGGATTGGCGTGTCCAAAAAGGTGAATTTTTCCAAGCGGTGAGAATGGAAAAAAATATGATGGGATTACTGATTAGTTTGATCATTGTCGTGGCGATTTCCAATATTGTCACCTCTTTAAGTTTAATGGTGGTGGATAAACAAGGGGAAATTGCTATCTTGCAAACTCAGGGCTTAACAAAATCCCAAGTTCGTTCAGTGTTTATTTATCAAGGATTACTGGTGGGATTTGTTGGCACATTGCTCGGTGCTATTTTGGGTGTTTTAGTCACCTTGAACTTAACAGACATTGTAAGTGCAGTAAATCCACAAGGCGTTTTTTTACCGACAGAATTGTCCTTTATTCAAATGATGTTTGTCATTGGATTTTCCTTGTTGCTTTCTTTACTTTCTACCCTTTATCCCGCTTATCGAGCTGCGAAAGTAGAACCTGCCGCTGCCTTGCGATACGAATAAGTTTTTAATGGTAAATGAATGATGGATGAACAATCACTTTTAGCTTTTGATACACAACATATTTGGCATCCTTATTCTTCAGTTTCTTCTGATATGCCGCTTTATGCGGTAGAACGTGCTGATGGCGTGATGATAACCTTAAAAGATGGCTGTCGTTTGATTGATGGCATGTCTTCTTGGTGGGCGGCGTTGCATGGTTATAATCATCCTCGTTTAAATGCGGCTGCACAGAATCAGTTGGCAAAAATGAGCCATATTATGTTTGGCGGTTTTACCCATGAACCCGCGGTGGAATTAGCTCAATTATTGGTACAAATTTTGCCAAATGGATTAGATAAGATCTTTTTTGCTGATAGTGGTTCTGTTGCTGTGGAAGTAGCGATGAAAATGGCTATTCAATATCAGCACGCTAAAGGCGAAGTACAACGGCAAAAATTCGCCACCATCCGTTCGGGTTATCATGGCGATACTTGGAATGCGATGTCTGTGTGTGATCCAACCACCGGTATGCATCATTTATTTCATCATAGCCTGCCCGTACAATATTTTCTTCCTCAACCCAATATTCCATTTAATGAATCTTGGAATGATTGTGTGATGGAACCTTTAGCTGATTTACTTAAGAAAAAAGGTAGCGAAATCGCCGCACTTATTTTAGAGCCTGTTGTGCAAGGTGCGGGCGGTATGTATTTTTATTCGCCAACTTATTTAGTGAAAGCACAAGCGCTTTGTAAACAATATGGTGTATTGCTAATTTTTGATGAAATTGCTACGGGTTTTGGCCGTACAGGGAAATTATTTGCTGCCGAGCATGCTGGGATTTCGCCAGATATTATATGTATCGGTAAAGCCTTAACTGGTGGTTATTTAACTTTATCTGCAACCATTACGACCACTGAAATTGCGCAAACTATTTGTGGCGGTGAGGCTAAATGCTTTATGCACGGCCCCACTTTTATGGCAAACCCGTTGGCCTGTGCAGTTGCGGCAGAATCTATCCGTTTATTATTGGAAAGCCCTTGGCAGCAAAATATTCAGCGAATTGAATCTTCCTTAAAACAACAGCTTTCGCCTTTAGCTGAAAAAGATTACGTCAAAGAAGTTCGCGTATTAGGGGCGATTGGGGTGGTCGAAATGAAAAGTGCGGTAAATATGAAAACTTTAGTCCCACGTTTTGTGGAACAAGGTGTTTGGATTCGACCTTTCGGAAAATTGGTTTATGTTATGCCACCATTTGTGATTAAAGATGATGAACTTCAGAAATTAATGGAAGGCATGATTCTGGCTTTAACGCAGGAATATGAACATTAGGATAAAAAATGGATGCTTTTAAACAGCAACTGGAACAGCTTAGGGCACAAAATCAATATCGTTCAATTCCAGACTTAGTTCATCAAGGACGATATATTACGCGAGAAAATCGCAAAATGTTGAATATGTCATCTAATGATTATTTAGGTTTGGCATCAAATGAAAATTTGCGCCAGTCTTTTTTACAGCAATATGGCGGTAATTTCCCTTCTTTTACCAGTTCTTCGTCTCGTTTATTAACGGGAAATTTTCCTATTTATACCGATCTTGAGCAGTTTATTGCTCAACGTTTCCAACGAGAAAGTGCTTTATTATTTAACAGTGGCTATCACGCCAATCTTGGTATTTTACCGGCGTTGACGACAACAAAAAGTTTAATTTTGGCAGATAAATTAGTGCATGCCAGTATGATTGATGGTATTCGTTTAAGCCAATGTGAGTTCTTTCGTTATCGTCATAATGATTATGAACATCTAAAGAGTCTACTCGAAAAAAATGCCGGAAAATTTGACCGCACTTTTATTGTGACGGAATCGGTTTTTAGTATGGATGGCGATGTAGCTGATTTGAACTATCTTGTTCAATTAAAAAAACAGTTTCCCAATACTTATCTTTATGTGGATGAAGCCCATGCAATAGGCGTTTATGGTAAAAACGGATTAGGTATTGCTGAGCGAGCCAATGTGATAGCTGATATAGATTTGTTGGTTGGCACTTTTGGCAAAGCCTTAGCTTCAATGGGCGCTTATGTCGTCTGTGATAAAATATTAAAAGAGTGCTTGATTAATCAAATGCGTCCATTGATTTTTTCAACCGCACTTCCGCCGTTTAATGTGGCTTGGACTCATTTTATTTTTGAACGATTACCACAACTTTCAAAAGAAAGAACACATCTTGAGCAGTTAAGTGCATTTTTACGCCAAGAAGTGGAGCATAGAACGCAAATAATGCCAAGCCAAACTTGCATTGCTCCCTATATTTTAGGTGAGAACGAAGCAACCCTTGCTAAGGCGAAAGATCTGCAAGAGCAAGGTTATTATTGCTTGCCGATTAGGCCACCGACAGTACCCAAAGGTACATCCAGAATACGATTGTCTTTGACGGCAGATATGACAATGGATGAAGTAAAACAGTTTGTGGCATGCTTATAAGGAAATAATGTGAAAACGAAATTTTATGATCATCAAGGTGAGCATTTAATAGTTTATTTTGCTGGCTGGGGAACACCTCTTGATGCTGTGGCTCATTTGATTTTGCCAACAGATCATGATTTATTAATTTGCTACGATTATCAAGATTTGACGTTAGATTTTGATTTTTCTGCCTATCAGCAAATTCGTGTAGTGGCATGGTCAATGGGTGTTTGGGTGGCAGAGCGAGTATTACAGGGAATCACCTTACAATCAGCAACAGCAGTGAATGGTACGGGGTTACCTTGTGATGATAGCTTTGGTATTCCCTATGCTATTTTTAAAGGTACGTTAGATAATCTCACAGAAAATACTTGTTCAAAGTTTGAACGTAGAATTTGTGGTGACAAAGTATCTTTTGAACGTTATCAACAATTTTCTGCACGACCATTTAACGAAATTCATCAAGAACTCACCGCACTTTTTGCGATGATTCAGCAGGATAAACGCACTGATCTTATTCACTGGGCAAATGCATGGGTTAGTTCTCGCGATAAAATTTTTATGCCAGCTAATCAGCACCAATATTGGGCATCGCGTTGTGCGGTTCAGGAAATAGAGGGTGAGCATTATGTGTTTTCAAGATTTAGCCACTGGTCGGCATTATGGAATCATTAACTTCCGTAAATAAATCGCGTATTCAACACGCCTTCCAAAAAGCCTTAAATAGCTATGATGAACATGCGTTAATTCAACAAAAAATGAATATTAAGTTAATGATGCATTTGCAAGACTATTTACCAAATGGATCATTAGATAGCGTTTTGGAACTCGGTTGCGGTTCTGGTATGTTGAGTACGTTGTTGCAGAAACAGATTTCAGCCAATTATTGGTTATTTAATGATTTGTGCAATGTGCGCTCTCTACTCGCTGAAAAGCTGATTCAACCCTTTGATTTTTATTGTGGTGATGCAGAGAACTTTCCTTTTCAACGACGATTTGACTTGATTGCAAGTGCATCAGCGGTGCAGTGGTTCCATCATCCTGATAATTTTATTTCCTATTGTAAAACAGGATTGAAACCTAACGGTTTATTGGCAATTACGAGCTTTGGTGAAGATAATTTAAAAGAGATTCGCCAAATGACGAATGTGGGGTTAAGTTATCCGAATTTATCTCAATGGCAAAATTGGTTAGCCAATGATTTTGAGCTTTTATGGTGTGACGATTTTACTGTAATACTAGAGTTTGATACGCCATTGGATGTACTCAAACATCTGAAATATACCGGTGTAACAGCGACTAACCAGAAAAATTGGACAAGAAAAAATCTCAACAAATTTATTGATGATTACTTACAGGCTTTTAGGTTGCCATCGGGTAAAGTGCGGTTAACTTATCATCCATTGTTTTTTATCGCACGTTATTCTGGTGCTGGAAATTAGTAAGGCGTATTTATGGGCAAGGTTATTTTTGTATCGGGCATTGATACCGATGTAGGTAAAACGGTTGCAACAGGCATTTATGCTAAAAAGTTGATGGAACAAGGCTTTTCCGTTATTACACAAAAAATGATTCAAACAGGCTGCAAAAATATCGCTGATGATTTGCTTGTACATCGAAAGATTCAAGGGATTGATTTGACAGCAGAAGATTTACAAGGCGACACCTGTCCTTATCTTTTTGAATATCCTTGTTCTCCTCATTTAGCGGCAAAGCTCGAAGGGCGAGAAATTAATGAAAAAATTATTAAAAAATCCACCGCATTTTTGGCTGAAAAATATGATTATGTATTGTTGGAGGGGGCGGGAGGATTAATGGTGCCTTATTGTGACGATGCGACGACGTTAGATTATATCCAGTCAAATAATTACCCTTTGATTTTAGTGACATCAGGAAAATTAGGTAGCATCAACCACACATTATTAAGTTTAGAGGCTTGCCGTTCTCATGGTGTGTCAGTGTTAAGCGTGATGTATAACGGTTATCCAGAATACGATCCTATCATTAGTCAAGAGACACAAGGCTATTTAAAACGTTATCTTAAAAGATATTTTCCTGAAACGGGATTTGAATGCTTTGGGCGTATTGAAATTTAAGCTCAGGGAAAAGTGTGATAGACTCGCGCCAGTTTTTAATGAGATGATCTGCCGCTAAAGTGCGGTTAAAACGAGTAAAAAATGAATAACTATTTATTAAAATGCGAAAACATCAATAAATTTTATCAAGAAGGTGAAAATCAAACGCAAGTGTTAAAAGGCGTTTCTTTTTCTATGGAACATGCAGAGCTGGTTGCGATTGTGGGAAGTTCTGGTTCAGGGAAAAGTACTTTATTGCATACTTTAGGGGGACTTGATCAGCCAAGTAGTGGGGAAGTGTTTATTAATGGGCAATCCTTGCAAAAAGCATCGGCTAATGAATTAGCTGCTTTGCGTAATCGCTATTTAGGATTCGTGTATCAATTCCATCATTTAATGGCGGATTTTACCGCACTTGAAAATGTGATGATGCCGATGTTGATTGGTCATCAAAATAAAACAGAAGCGAAAGATCGTGCCGAAAAAATGCTAAATGCGGTGGGATTAAGCCATAGAATTACACATCGTCCATCTGCGCTTTCTGGTGGGGAACGTCAGCGTGTGGCGATTGCACGAGCTTTGGTGAATAATCCATCGTTAGTTTTAGCGGATGAGCCTACTGGAAATCTCGATCACAAGACCACAGAAAGCATTTTTGAACTCATTCAACAACTCAATCAAGAGCAAAATATCGCTTTTTTATTAGTTACTCACGACATGGGGCTTGCTGAAAAATTATCACGCCGTTTAGTTATGCAAGATGGTATTTTGAAGGAAGGTGTGTGATGAATACGCCGTTTTTTATTAGTTGGCGTTATCAACGTGGCAAGCAGAAAAATCCTTTGGTTGCATTAATTGCAAAATTTTCAGCTATCGGTATTGCGCTGGGTGTTGCAGTTTTAATTGTTGGCTTAAGTGCGATGAATGGTTTTGAGCGTGAGCTTAACCAACGAATTCTTGCAGTGGTTCCCCATGCAGAGATTTTATCAGCGCCCAATGCAACGGATCCAACCATTCATCATTGGCAAAATTTGGAAAAACGCTTACAACAAAATGCCCAAATTAAAGGTATTTCCCCTTTTGTTAGTTTTACTGCATTAGTAGAAAATGGCTCAAAATTGAAAGTGGTTCAGGTGAAGGGCATTGAAAAACAAGCAGAAGATCGTGTGAGCTCTCTTGGTAATTTCGTACAAGAGCAAGGCTGGGATACATTTGGTAAAGAAGGCGGATTAGTCTTGGGATCGGGTATTGCTAGAGAACTTGATGTGCAATCGGGCGATTGGGTTACCTTACTTATTTCTCAGCAAAATGGCGATGAACAACTTGCTCAACCCACTCGTGAACGCGTACAAGTCACTGCGATTTTACGTCTAGATGGGCAACTTGATTATAGTTATGCCTTATTACCGCTTGCTCAAGCACAAGAATTTTTGACTTATAAATCAGACCAAATAACAGGTGTTGAATTGAAATTAGATGATCCTTTTTCTGTGAAAAATCTGGATTTATCTATGCTTAATGATTATCCGCAGATGCTTTATATTCAAAACTGGATTGGTAAATTTGGTTATATGTATCGCGATATTCAACTTATTCGAACAGTGATGTACATCGCCATGGTGCTCGTGATTGGGGTGGCATGTTTTAATATTGTTTCTACGCTGATTATGGCGGTAAAAGATAAGCAAGGCGATATAGCCATTATGCGTACACTTGGGGCGAATAATGCGTTCATTAAACGTATTTTTATTTGGTATGGCTTACAGGCAGGAATGAAAGGTTGCTTAATTGGTATTGTGCTAGGCATTATACTTGCATTAAATCTTACAACCTTTATTCAAGGCATTGAGTGGGTTATCGGTAAGAAATTATTATCGGGCGATGTGTATTTTGTCGATTTTTTGCCAAGCGAGTTACATTGGTTGGATGTTTTGATGGTTTTAGTCGCAGCGCTCGCATTGAGTTTAATTGCTAGTCTTTATCCAGCAAGTAGGGCCGCTAAATTACAACCAGCACAAGTATTAAGTAGCCATTAATTTTGTGAATACCGCATGAAAGTGCGGTATTTTTTTGTCCTTTATTCACTCAATATTTCACTTTATTCGGCTTGCAAGCATGTGTTAAAGATAGTTTAATAACGAACTTGTAGGTTTTATTCTTAAAAAATACAACGAACTAGTTTACTAGTACAAAAAATAGGTGTAGATTACCTACATAATTAAAACACAACATTTGAAGGTTTGAGAGTGATATATGGCTAAAGAGAAAATTGAAATTGTCGTGGCAAACGACGATACGCGAATTGAAAAAGTCGATCAGGTGTTACCACCCATTGCCTTATTAGAAAAATACCCAGCAAGTGAACATGCTGCGGCATTAGTGAAGCAAACCCGTCATGAGGCACATAATATTATTCATGGTAAAGATGATCGTTTATTAGTGATTATTGGTCCTTGCTCTATTCATGATCCTAAAGCTGCGATTGAGTATGCAAACCGTTTAAAACCATTACGTGAAAAATATAAAGATAGTCTTGAAATTATTATGCGTGTGTATTTTGAGAAACCACGTACAACAGTGGGCTGGAAAGGTTTAATTAACGATCCGTATTTAAATGATACTTATCGTTTAAATGATGGTTTACGCATTGCACGAAAATTACTTTCTGATATTAATGATTTAGGTGTACCATCTGCCGGTGAATTTTTAGATATGATCACGCCACAATATGTGGCAGATTTTATGAGCTGGGGCGCAATTGGGGCGCGTACAACTGAATCACAAGTTCACCGTGAGTTAGCCTCTGGTTTGTCTTGTGCGGTTGGTTTTAAGAATGCAACCAATGGTGGTGTGAAAGTTGCTTTAGACGCAATTGGCGCAGCAGAAGCACCTCATTATTTCTTATCTGTAACCAAATTTGGTCATTCAGCGATTGTTTCTACAAAAGGGAATGAAGATTGCCATATTATTTTACGTGGCGGAGATAAAGGACCGAACTATAGCGCTGAAGATGTGGCAAAAGTTTGTGCAGATATTGAGAAATCTGGCCGAATCCCTCATGTAATGATTGATTTCAGCCATGCCAATAGCTGTAAACAATATAAGAAACAAATGGATGTTTGCCAAGACGTATGTAATCAGATTGCATCTGGTTCTAAACAAATCTTTGGAGTAATGGTGGAAAGCCATTTAGTGGAAGGCCGTCAAGATTTAGTTGATGGCAAAGCACAGACGTACGGACAAAGTATTACTGATGCATGCATTGGATGGGAAGATTCTGAAAGATTATTGCAACAACTTTCTGATGCAGTTATTGCTAGACGTAAAGTGACGAGTAATTAATTGAAATAGATAGAAGTACGGTTGATTTTGATCTGCTCCAAAAAAGTTAGACTGTTATTTAAAGGATTGTTTTCGATATTGTATCGGACTCAGTCCTTTTAATTTTAGTTGAATCCATCGGTGATTATAGTAATCCAAAATCTCTGACGGCATCAATTATCTCTTCTCTACTGTTAAATTCCCGACCATAAAAACATTACGTTTTTAATCGCCGCGGCATTGTCCTAGCAATTCCCTTTTCTCGATATACTTTGAATGATGCAATGTTCAGCCAAGATATCGACGATAGACACCTCCGCTTCAAGCTGAAAAATTCTCAAACACAAGCGATCTTCTTCTATTTTAGGTGGAGGTGACATTTTGGTATATTGGTATAGTGAGATTTCATAGAGAGTTGTCCAGATGGTTCACGAAGAATCAGCCTATTTATGCTATTTTGTTCAATGAATTTCAATCTAGTTCCAACTAATTTTTCTGAGAATATATTGTACGCTTTTCTAATACTGATTTTTCGATTCAGAATAGACTGGAGACGCTATCATTTCAATTCTATTGTATCGTATTTACTTATGATAAAATCTGCACCTCAATTGTTGGTTTGGTTAGTCCAACTTTTGGGGTGCAGATCAACTTAACCGCACTTTTGCTTTTTATGAATTACAGTACTTTCACAATGCTTTCACATAAATAACGAATATTGTCTTCAGTGATACCAGCCACATTGATACGACCAGAACGAACAGCGTAAATTGAAAATTCTTCTTTTAAGCGATCAACTTGTTCAGGTGATAAGCCGCTGAAAGAGAACATACCGTTTTGTTCCATGATAAAGCTGAAATCTTGTTCTGCACCATATTCTTTTAATAACTGAACGAATAAATGACGCATTTTTTTGATACGTTCACGCATTTCAGTTAATTCATTTTCCCATTCTTGACGAAGTTGTGCATCATTTAAGACCGTTGCTACGGTCGCACCACCATGAGATGCTGGGTTAGAGTAGAGTGTACGAATAATTGATTTCACCTGTGTTAATGCCGTTGAAGCAATTTCTGCATTTTCAGCCACAAGGGTAAAGGCACCTACGCGCTCATTGTATAAACCAAAGTTTTTAGAGAATGAACTCGCCACTAATAATTCTTTATGATTTGCCGCAAAAGCACGTAAACCGTAAGCATCTTGATCTAAGCCATTGGCTAAACCTTGATAAGCAAAGTCAAAGAGTGGTAACCAGCCATTTTTTGCTGAAAGCGCAGCTAATTCTTGCCATTGTTCTGGGGTTGGGTCAATACCAGTTGGGTTGTGGCAGCAACCGTGTAAAAGCACCACATCACCTTCACTTGCTTGGCTTAAATCTTCGAGTAAATGTTCCCAATCAAGGGCTTTACGTTCAGCATCATAATAGCGATATTCACGAATCGTCATGCCCACTGCATTGAAAATTGCATTGTGGTTTGGCCATGTTGGTGTACTAATCCACACATTTTGTGCTTTGGTTTGGCGTTTAATGAATTCCGCAGCAATGCGTAATGCACCTGTGCCCCCTAAACTTTGCGCAGTTCTTGCACGATTAGATTGGATGACTTCAGAATCTTTACCGAAAAGTAGTGCTTTTGTACGTTCGTTATAATCCGCAATACCATCGATAGTTAGATAATTCTTCGTTTTTTCCTTATCAAATAAGCGTTTTTCGGCTTCTTTTACCGCACGCATAATTGGGGTTGTGCCTTGCGCATCTTTATAAACGCCAATACCCAAGTTGATTTTATTTTCGCGAGTTTCGGATTTGAATGCTTCGCCTAAGCCTAAGATTGGATCGGCTGGTGCCGCTTTGATATGTTCAAACATAGCTTTTCCTTATGTATGTGTTGTGTGGTGGATAATTTTATACTTCAGCCGTTTTATTTTATCAAGAAAGATTTTTATAAAAATTAACCGCACTTTGATATTTTTAAATATTCATCAAAAAGTGCGGTCATTTTTTACATTATTTTAGCTTTTCAATCGTCCAATTTAATCCCGATTGATAATCTTCTGGTAACTCAGTACGGAGTTTTTCTAATTGTTGAATAATGACTGTTTTATTAGGATGAGAAAGATTGATATGTCCGACTTTACGCCCAGCTCTCACTTCTTTACCGTACCAATGAAGTTGTGTAAACGGTGTATTAAGCCATTTTGGGTTATGGTTTATGCCGATTAAATTTACCATTACACTTGGGGCGAAAGTTTGTAATTCAGGTGTTGGTAAATCGAGTAGCGCACGTAAATGTAATTCAAATTGGCTAATCGAGCATCCTAGTTGTGTCCAATGTCCACTGTTATGTACACGGGGCGCAAGTTCGTTAATCAGCAATTTATCGCCAACAACAAAACATTCCATTGCCATGACACCCACATAGCCTAGTTTATCCATAATTTTGCCGAGCATTGCTTCTGCTTGTTTTTGTTGTGCAGATTGTTGAGGAAACGCAATATCAACCACACTGTAGCGTAAAATACCGTTTTGTTGCAGGTTATGCGTAACGGGATAAAAACGTTTTTCACCATTTTTAAATCTTGCGCCTACAATAGAAACCTCATAATCGAAAGGAATAAATTTTTCTGCGATTACTTCACCAAATAAATCATCGGTGATGTCCGCTTTGTTTTCATCGCTGATAATCCATTGACCACGCCCATCATATCCGCCGGTTCTGCGTTTAACGACGACTTTCTCGCCAACAGTTTGGAAAACCTCATTCCATTGCGTTTTATCTTTTAATAAATACCAAGGAGAGGTAGAAAGATTCAGTTCATCAAGCAAGGATTTTTGAGTAAAACGATCGGCTAATAATCCAAATACATGTTGATTAACGAAGTTTTTATGATTGCCGAGTAATTCAGTCAAAGGTGTTTTTTCCCAGCGTTCAATTTCCGCCGTGATGATCGCATTTTCAGGTAAGTCAAAAACTGGCGCATTGAAGGCTAAGGGTTCAACATAAATATCTAAAGGTGCGCCCGCGTAACGTAACATTCTGCCGAGTTGTCCGTTGCCGAGTACATAAACAGTTGGGTATAAGGTGGAGTTTTGCATAATATTTCTCGTTAAATTTACGAAAAAAACAACCGCACTTTAAAAGTGCGGTCAGATCTGAAGATGTTTTTATATGCGTGGATCGGGATTATCCAATACAGCATGAGTTTGGCTTTCACGGAAAGATTGCAGGCGTGAAAGCAATTCTAAATCCCAACCTGCTAGAATTTGTGCGGCTAACAACCCAGCATTTGCCGCGCCCGCAGGGCCAATTGCTAATGTTCCGACAGGAATCCCTTTTGGCATTTGCACAATCGAATAAAGGCTATCTACGCCACTTAACATAGAACTTTTTACTGGCACGCCCAGCACCGGCACAAGTGTTTTCGCTGCGATCATACCGGGTAAATGTGCCGCACCGCCTGCCCCAGCAATAATTACTTTATAGCCATTTTTTTGTGCATTTTCGGCAAATTCAAAAAGTTTATCAGGCGTACGATGAGCCGAGACGACTTCCACATGATAAGGTACTTTTAATTCATCTAAAATCTGAGTTGCCTCTTGCATGGTAGCCCAATCGCTTTTTGAGCCCATGACAACGGCAATTTGTGCAGTTTTTGACATGCTATTTTTCTCAATTTTTTAATTAAAAACGTGACGTAGAATAGCACATCTTACACATATCAAGCAAACGTTTGCTAAATGGGTTTTATAGGAAAATACCATTGCAACTTTAAGGATAAAATTTTATCCTAAGCACAATTTTTATAAGAATAGGGCAAATTATGTTAGCCAAAGCAAAATATAGAAAAGATTACAAACAACCAGATTTTACTGTCACAGACATTTATTTAGATTTTCAACTTGATCCTAAACACACTGTGGTGACTGCAACCACAAAATTCCAACGCTTAAATGATGAAGCGACTTCTTTACGTTTAGATGGGCATAGTTTCCAGTTTTCCTCTATTAAATTTAATGGTGAGCCATTTTCTGCCTATCAACAAGATGGCGAGAGTTTAACGCTCGATTTAAAAGGTAAAAGTGCGGAAGAATTTGAACTTGAAATTGTGACGTTCCTTGTACCAGCCGAAAACACTTCATTACAAGGCCTATATCAGTCTGGAGAGGGAATTTGTACGCAATGTGAGGCGGAAGGTTTCCGTCAAATTACTTATATGCTTGATCGTCCTGATGTGTTGGCGCGTTACACAACCAAAATTACCGCAGATAAAACCAAATATCCATTCTTACTTTCGAATGGTAACCGCATTGCAAGTGGTGAATTAGAAGATGGTCGCCATTGGGTGGAATGGAACGATCCATTCCCGAAACCAAGCTATTTATTTGCTTTAGTTGCAGGGGATTTTGATTTATTACAAGATAAATTTATTACTAAAAGTGGTCGTGAAGTGGCATTAGAACTTTATGTGGATCGCGGCAATCTTGATCGCGCAACTTGGGCAATGGAAAGTCTAAAAAAAGCGATGAAATGGGATGAAGATCGCTTTAATTTAGAATATGACTTAGATATTTACATGATCGTTGCCGTCGATTTTTTCAATATGGGCGCAATGGAAAATAAAGGGTTAAATATTTTTAACTCTAAATTCGTGTTGGCAAATCCACAAACGGCAACTGATGATGATTATCTTGCCATTGAAAGTGTAATTGCTCATGAATATTTTCATAACTGGACAGGTAACCGTGTAACCTGCCGAGATTGGTTCCAGCTAAGTTTGAAAGAAGGCTTAACTGTTTTCCGTGACCAAGAGTTTTCTTCAGATACGGGTTCGCGCGCAGTGAATCGCATTAATAATGTGAAATTTTTACGCACTGTGCAATTTGCCGAAGATTCAAGCCCAATGTCACACCCAATTCGTCCTGAAAAAGTCATTGAGATGAATAACTTCTATACAGTGACGGTATATGAAAAAGGGGCAGAAGTGATTCGTATGTTGCACACTTTATTAGGTGAGCAAGGTTTCCAAAAAGGCATGCAGCTTTATATTGCTGAAAATGATGGCAAAGCGGCAACCTGTGAAGACTTTGTTTCTGCGATGGAACGGGCAAATAACCTCGATTTAAACCAATTCCGCCGTTGGTATAGCCAATCGGGTACACCTGAATTATTGATTAGCGATGCTTACGACGAAAAAACGCATACTTATCGTTTAACGGTTTCACAATCCACACCGCCAACCGCAGATCAAATGGAAAAAGTGAATTTACATATTCCATTAAAAGTGGCGCTTTATGATGTGAATGGCACGAAACAAATGCTACAACATAATGGCGAACTGTTGAGTGATGTATTAAATGTCATTAAAAAAGACCAAGTCTTTGAGTTTCATGGCATTTATGGTCGCCCAATTCCCGCATTGCTATGTGATTTCTCCGCGCCAGTAAAACTGGATTATGATTATAAAACGGAGCAGTTATTAGGCTTACTTAAATTCGCAGATAATCAATTTATCCGTTGGGATGCGGCTCAGATGTTATTTGCGCAAGAATTACGTCGTAATGTTGTGCGTTTCCAACAAGGCGAGCCACTAGAAATTTCGCCTGAAATTTTGACCGCACTTTCTCATGTTCTCAACCATTATGAGAAAGATATTGAACTGGCAACATTAATTCTCACTCTGCCGAAAGAAATGGAATTTGCCGAAGGTTTTAAAACCATCGATCCTGATGGTATTTCAGCCGCAAGAGCATTTATGCAAGCGCAAATTGCCGAGACTTTAAAAGATGATTTCTTGCGTGTTTATACCCATATTCGCCTTGATGAGTATCAAGTTACGCAACAAGACATCGCCTTGCGTGCAATGCGTAATCTTTGCTTAACTTATTTGGCTTACACCAATTTGGGTAACAACCTAGTACAAAAACACTACAATAATGCGAATAATATGACAGATACATTGGCTGCATTAAGTGTTGCAACTAAAGCAGCATTACCTTGCAGAGATGTGTTATTAACTGATTTTGAACAAAAATGGCAACACGATGGATTAGTGATGGATAAATGGTTTGCATTACAAGCCACTCGCCCAGATGAAAATGTGTTGGAAATTATTCAGTTATTAATGGATCACCCAAGTTTTAACTTCAACAATCCAAACCGTTTGCGTGCATTAGTAGGTAGCTTTGCAAATCACAACTTAAAAGCATTCCATAATGTAAGTGGAGCAGGCTATCGTTTCTTAACGGATGTGTTAATTCGTTTAAATGAAAGCAATCCGCAAGTGGCTGCGCGTTTAATAGAGCCATTAATTCGTTTTTCTCGCTTTGATGCTCAACGCCAAACGCTCATGAAACGAGCTTTAGAACGCCTAAGTATTGTAGAAAATCTGTCAAAAGATTTATTTGAAAAAATTGAGAAAGCGTTGCAGTAAAAGTGCGGTAAATTTTTTAAGTTTAGGGGCGTTTATTGCGCCCCTTATTATTAAATATTCAACGTTGGCAATGCTCTCACAATTCGCATAGTTTCTAAACTTACCGTCACTACTCGTAAGAATAATTCCATTGAATAGCGAGGGTTATTCATTGTTTCAATCGCCCAATCGTTAGCATCATTCACAATACCGCTGGCTTTGTCGGTTTTTACCGATTGGCGTTCCATGACCCATTCTAGCGCTGGTTTGCCATTGACTACATAATCGTAGGCTTCTTCAGGAATGTTGGTAAGCGTAAATTGGCTGTTGTAGATAACGGTAGTTTTATCATCCACTTTTTTACCCGTTTCCTCATCCATTTTTTTGCCGAATTTCATTTTTTCTACATAGAAATCTTCGCCTACACCACCAGTGATTTGGTTACCCAGTAATTTTAATCCACCTTTAAATAGCACGTCTTGATACATCGGCACGGTTTCGTAATTTAAGTGCAATTCTGCTAATTCACGTCCCGCTTGTGAAAAAGCCCAAAAATCTGCTGTACTTTTCATACATGGAATACGAGGCAGTTGCTTACTTAAATTATCAGAATATTTTTCTCGATATTCCTCGCTATGTAATAAGCCGTAGATATAGTAGAAGATATCTTCTTTAGTGAAATCCTCGCTTGGATAAGCTGCTTTAAAATGTGCTAATGCTTCATCTGTAATCGCATCATGGCGTTGGTAGTTTTCACTATTTTCCTCTTTTTCGTAGAGATAGAGAGGGAAGCATTGACTATCACCAATTAAATGCAGATCTGGTGTAATATCGGTCATTATTGTTGAAAATCCTTTTCCTCCAGTAACGGTTAGACAGATTACTTTGTTTTTTGAGTTATTTTCAGGAAAGAATTGCGGAATTTGGTATTGGGTCTCGTTAAATAACTTATTGAAATATAAATTCTGTTTTGTATAAGGACGATACAATGCAACTCTCAAATCATCAGTATTAAAATTAGCTTCTACTCGTCTATTGAGATTGTTTTTTAAGGCTCTGCTCCAGCTAATTTTAGTTGGATTTAAGTCTATAAAATTCGCTAATTCAATAGATTTATCACTATTGTGATATTTATTCATTTCTTGGTTGTAAAATGAGCAACAATTTTGCATGGTTTCAGTTAATTTAGTTTTAGATGAATTAAACACCCAATAATCTCTACTTGATACAACACCAAGAGAGTTAAGTCTAAAAATAGAACTTGATTTATCTTTTTTATCGCCCATTGATAAATATGTATCAAAATTCGGATCACGTTGGTTAAGCCAATCATTAAATTGGTCGGGAATAATTCGTGACCAACCATTTTTTGCAGAAATGCCGTTAATACTTTGAAAATCTTTAATGATTTCTAATTTCTGTTCACGGTTAAGATAATCACCAATATCGTGGAAATAAATTTGTCCGTGTTTTTCCGCATTTGGATTTTTCACTAAAATAGAAATGGCTACGGGTGTTCGTGTACCTTGTCCAAAAATGTTATCTTTTTCTTTACGGCGACGTTCTCCAGAAGTACGAGCGTTGCCACGTAAATGGAAAATATAGAGTGAACTAAATTCTTCCGCTAAGCATTTACGTAAGCCATCCGCAGAGTTACTTTCTAAATAACCGCCATTGGTGACAAAAGCAATCACGCCATTGTTTTCGATACGATCTGAAGCCCAGCGGATTGCACGAATATAACTATCGTAAATGGATTTTTGTAAACCTGCATTTGAGTATTTCACATAAGATTGTTCAATACGTTGATCTAAATTGTTATATTTGACATTTTTTGCATTATCATTTTCAGATGTTTGCCCAGCAGAATACGGAGGGTTCCCAATAATCACTTGAATATCCAACGCTTTTTGGCGTTTTCGGCGGTTGCTATTTACTTGCAAAATTTCATCGACTAGGTCTTCTTTTTCATACATTTGAAAGGTGTCTGTTAAGCAAATACCTTCAAATGGCTGGTAATCAGTAGAATTTTCTTGCGTGTTTACAGAATGTTCAGCAAGCAAGGCGTGATAGACCGATTCTATGTTAATTGCTGCGATGTAATAGGCGAGTAGCACGATTTCATTGGCGTGAATTTCGTGATACTTCAACGGTAATTTTTCCGGTGGAATAATGCCACTTTGCAGTAAGCGTGTAATGAATGTCCCTGTACCTGTAAACGGGTCAATAATCTGCACGCCTTTATCGGCAAGGCTCGCATTAAATTCGTTATTCAACACATCTTCTACTGAGCGGATAATAAAATCTACTACTTCCACTGGCGTGTAAACAATGCCTAAACGTTCAGCCATTTTCGGGAAGGCTTTGTTAAAGAAGCTGTCATAAAGCTCTTTAATAATTTTTTGTTTACCTTCTGGCGATTGAATGTTTTTCACTCTAAACTGGATGCTTTCATAGAACTCTTTGAGTTGTTTAGTTTCAGTTGCTAGATTTTTTTGCTCGAAAATATCCACCACTTTTTGCATCGCCTGCGACATCGGGTTGTGTTGGGTAAAGTTATCATTAGCAAATAGCGCATCAAATACTGGCTTAGTGATTAAATGTTGTGCCAACATTTCCACTGCTTCGCCTTCGCTGATGGCGTTGTTTAAGTCATCACGCAATTCTTGCAAAAATGCCTCAAAGATTGACCGCTCTTGGGTGTTTTGTTGGTTAGCTAAAATGGTATTAATGCGTTCGATATGCGTATTCGCAATTTTTGCCACATCATTTGCCCAATCTTCCCAATGGGTACGATTGCCGCATTTTTTCACAATTTTAGCGGTTAATGCTCGTTCAATTTCGCCAATTTCAAATTCCATTTCAAGCTGAGTTTCACCATTAAAGGAACTGTTGTCACGGTTACCAATGGTTTTTTCACCTTTACCAGAGGCTTTTTTCACTTTTGTTGGTTTTTGTTTTTGCTTCGCTAAAACTTGGCTAACAACAGAAATGACTTCAATTTTATCTTTTGCCGCACCGTCAAATTCCATTTTGTTAATCATCGCATCAAAACGGTCATCGTGGGCGCGTAGGGCGTTGAGCACTTGCCAAACGACTTTATAGTTTTCATTTTTTTCAAGAGCCTTATCAGGTTCTATACCAGCAGGAATGACGACAGGTAAAATGACATAACCACGTTTTTTACCAGGAGCATTACGCATTACACGTCCGACAGATTGCACTACATCAACTTGTGAGCTTCTCGGTGTTAAGAACAAAACAGCATCCAAAGCAGGTACATCCACACCTTCAGATAAACAACGAACATTCGAAAGAATACGGCAAGTGTTGTCTTCCTGTTCTGCTTTTAACCATTCGATTTTGGCTGATTTTTCACTGGCATTCATTCCGCCATCTACGTGTTCCGCTTCGCACTTAAGCAACAATGAATTATCAGGTCTGAAATCAGGATTTTGTTCTTCTAATGCTGCAATTTCTTGTTTCTGATAAGCATCAACCACATTACTAAAAATCTCAGCAATATTTTTGGAGCTAACTTTGTGAGTTTTTCCTTTATATTCTTTTTCAATTACTTGGCAAAAAGCGACCGCTCTTTTCATCGGTTCATCATCGCCTAATTCGTTCATAATACCGTATTTAGATAAGGCTTTCCAACAGCCGACAATTTTTGCCGCATCATCGACTTGAATTTCTGTGCCTTCAAAGAGTTTTTCTAAGCGTTGGTGAATATGGCTTTCTTCTACGGCTAAAACGAGCACTTTGTAATCAACTAATAGATTTTGTTTAACTGCACTTGAAAAGCTGATGGTGTAAAGGTCTTGCCCGAATTTAGTTTCATCGTCCATTGAGTAAACGGTGACACCTTCGGTTTTCTTGGCGTCTTCGGTATAAATACGCGGTGTTGCCGTCATATAAAGGCGTTTTTGGGCTTTGATGTAATCGTTGTTATGTACGCGAATGAATGCAGATTCTTCTTTATCGTCAAAACTCGCCCCTGTTGTTCGGTGAGCTTCATCACAGATGATGAGATCAAATTCGCCTAAGCCTTGTTGCTGAGCCTGGTGAATCACATCAATGGAATGATAAGTAGAAAATACGACCGTCATAGCTAAGTCACGGCTTTGTGCATTCACCGCTTTTATTAGTGATTTTGCGTTCGTCGTGGCAGGATATTGCAATTCATGATTAAGCTGTTGTACACGATCATCTTCATTTTTTATTTTTCCTTGTTTCCCTACATCGCTATCGGAACAAACGGCAAAGCAATGTAATGGATATTCAGATTCTTGTGTCCATTCAGTTAAACTTTGAGAAAGTAAGGCAAGACTTGGCACTAAGAAAAGCACTTTTTTGCCATTACCTGCGATATTTTCGGCAATTTTTAAGGAAGTAAAGGTTTTCCCTGTGCCGCATGCCATAATGAGTTTACCTCTATCTGCATTTTTTAAACCATTGCGCACGGCAGATAAGGCACTCTTTTGATGTTCACGTAGCGATTTTTTAGGTTTTAGTGGAAGCTCTTTTTGGAAGGCAAAATTATCCCAGTCTATTGCACTATTTTCTAATGCTGAGCGATCTATTACGGTAACAGGGGGATTTTGGTGAGAGAGTGAGTCGTAGGCATTTTCTGTCCAGTGATCAGTGGTTGTGACAATTATGCGTAGTTGGAAATAGCTTTTGCCTGATGCAGTAAAGAAACTATCAATATCAGCTTTGCTAATACGGTGATATTGTGAATAATTTTTACATTGAATCGCGTGGTTTTCGCCATCGTGAGTAACAGCAACAAGGTCAATACCAGTATCATTAGAAGGGAGGTTTGGGTAGTATTTTTCAATCCAATCTTTAAAAGTAAGAACTTCTTTATAGTAAACGCTGTAAAAAGGCTCGTTTTGGAAATAGAGCTGAATTAAATCCTCAAAATAGGTGCCTTTTTCGCGCTCGGAAAGGGAATGTTGTTGAAAGTCAGCTAGAAGTAGGGATAATCCTTGCTGTGCTGTGCTGTGCTGTGCTGTGCTGTGCTGTGCTGTGCTGTGCTGTGCTGTGCTGTGCTGTGCTGTGCTGTGCTGTGCTGTGCTGTGCTGTGCTGTGCTGTGCTGTGCTTGCCATAAAAAGCCTCATTTAATTAAAAATAAGGATAATTCTACTGAAATATAACTTACAAATAAAGAATAAAAGGTGAGGTTGATTTATAAAAATGGCAGGTCTAGTAACATAAAATAGTGTTTATTTTCAACTATTTCTTAGTGTTTAAAGCTTAAGTTTGAAGGAGCTAAAGTAGCTGAATTGATTCTATATTATTTGTTAGGTGAATGAAATGTTTAAATATTAATTTATTTCATACAAATCCTGAAAATAATAAGTTTGCATAATACTCTAAGATGACGCATTCTATACCCGTACAGACGTTTAGCCGTCTAAATGATTAAGAAAATTACTTTAAAATGGGAGTTATTATGACAACATCACATATCTTAGGCTTTCCTCGTGTGGGTGCGAAACGTGAATTAAAATTTGCACAAGAACGTTATTGGCGTAAAGAATTAGCAGAGCAAGATTTATTAGATTTAGCAAAAGCATTGCGTGAAAAAAACTGGAAACATCAAGCAGCGGCGAATGCGGATTTTGTGGCTGTGGGCGATTTCACGTTCTACGATCATATTTTAGATTTACAAGTGGCAACAGGGGCAATTCCTGCTCGTTTTGGTTTTGATAGCCAAAATTTAACCCTTGATCAATATTTCCAACTTGCACGTGGTAACAAAGATCAATTCGCAATTGAAATGACTAAATGGTTCGATACGAACTATCACTATCTTGTGCCAGAATTTCATAAAAATACACAATTCAAAGCTAATCCAGCACATTATGTAAATCAAATTCGTGAAGCAAAAGCATTAGGTTTAAACTTCAAACCTGTGATTGTTGGCCCATTAACATTCTTATGGTTAGGTAAAGAAAAAGGCGAAGCGTTTAACCGTTTCGATTTGTTAAATCAACTAGTGCCTGTTTATGTTGAAATTTTAAACGCATTAGTGGCTGAAGGGGCTGAGTGGATTCAAATTGATGAACCTGCATTAGCATTAGATTTACCTGCAGAATGGGTTGAAGCCTATAAATCTGTGTATGCTGAATTAAGCAAGGTGAATGCAAAATTATTGTTAGCCACTTATTTTGGTTCCGTTGCACAACACGCTGAGTTATTAAAAGCCTTACCTGTTGCAGGATTGCATTTAGATTTAGTACGTGCACCAGAACAGCTTTCGGCATTTGAAGATTACAGCAAAGTGTTATCAGCTGGCGTGATTGAAGGCCGTAATATCTGGCGTGCAAATTTAAATAAAGTGTTAGACGTATTAGAGCCTTTAAAAGCAAAATTAGGCGAGCGCTTATGGATTGCACCAAGCTGTTCATTATTGCACACCCCATTTGATTTAGAAGTGGAAGTACAATTAAAAGAGAAAAATCCTGCACTTTACAGTTGGCTATCTTTCACGCTACAAAAAGTAGAAGAATTCAATGTATTAAAACAAGCATTAAATCATGGAAGAGGTTCTGTACAAGCAGCATTAGATGCAAGCCAAGCAGCAGCAGATGCACGCTCAACCTCAAAAGAAATTCATCGCCCTGAAGTGGCAGAACGATTAGCAAACTTGCCAAAAGGTGCGGATCAACGTAAATCGCCATTTACAGAACGTATTGTTAAGCAAAATGCGTGGTTAAATTTACCGCTTCTGCCAACCACAAATATTGGTTCATTCCCGCAAACGACTGAAATTCGTCATGCCCGTGCGAGTTTCAAAAAAGGTGAATTATCTCTTGCAGATTACGAAGCGGCGATGAAAAAAGAAATCGAATATGTCGTTCGTCGCCAAGAAGAATTAGATTTAGATGTGTTAGTTCACGGCGAAGCGGAACGCAATGATATGGTGGAATATTTCGGAGAATTATTAGATGGTTTTGCCTTCACTAAATTTGGTTGGGTACAAAGTTACGGTTCACGTTGTGTTAAACCACCAGTGATTTACGGTGATGTGACCCGCCCAGAGCCAATGACAGTACGTTGGTCTCAATATGCACAAAGCCTCACAAACCGCGTAATGAAAGGAATGCTCACAGGCCCAGTGACTATTTTACAATGGTCATTCGTGCGTAACGATATTCCACGTTCAACCGTATGTAAACAAATCGGCGTGGCATTATCTGATGAAGTGTTAGATTTAGAAGCGGCAGGCATTAAAGTTATCCAAATCGATGAACCAGCCATTCGTGAAGGTTTGCCACTTAAACGTGCAGATTGGGATGCGTATTTACAATGGGCAGGCGAAGCATTCCGTTTAAGCTCAATGGGCGTGCAAGATGATACACAAATTCACACACATATGTGTTATTCCGAGTTTAACGACATCTTACCTGCGATTGCGGCATTAGATGCAGACGTGATTACCATCGAAACTTCACGTTCAGATATGGAATTATTAACGGCATTTGCAGATTTCAAATATCCAAATGATATTGGCCCGGGTGTTTACGATATTCACAGTCCTCGTGTACCAACGGCGACGGAAGTGGAGCATTTATTACGCAAAGCATTAAATGTAATTCCAAAAGAACGGTTATGGGTAAATCCAGACTGCGGTTTAAAAACACGTGGTTGGACAGAAACTATTGACCAACTAAAAGTGATGGTGGATGTAACGAAAAAATTACGCGCGGAATTAGCGTAAGTCATAATACAAAAAGCATAATTTTCAAACACAACATAATTAAAGCCGAATCCGATTGGATTCGGTTTTTATATAGCCAATTTTCTTTGAATTATCAACCGCACTTTTAGTGGTTTTTCCTGAATAAAAAACTCAGCAGAAATATCTACTGAGCTTTGTTTAATGTTTTTTCAATTTAAACTTTTTATCAAAATAAAGTATTATTTTCTATTAGGATTAATAAAAGCTGGTGGATTTGCTGGTTTAACAGAAAGATAGCCATAATCACCAGTAATCATGTGTGAATTAATGACACCATTTTCACAACTAGATATAGGCATATCAAATCCCATAATATTGATAACTAAAGTTGAAAGTTGTTGATGGAATAATCGCTTACACTGATCGAGTTCTTTTAATTTTTGTTGGATCTTTTCATTTTTTGTATAAATAAATACTGGTACAAGATATTGATCTTCTGCCGTTGTCCCTTGATTGTAATGATTTTTGGTAACAAATTGCCCGTGATCTGAGGTATAAATTAAAATATAATCATCTTTCCCTCGTTGTTTGAGATAATTAAATACTTTTTGAATAAATTGATCAGTATTATAAATTGTGCTGTCATAATTATCTAATGGTGAACCATCTTTAAATATTTTTTCTTCTTCGGTTAGGTATTCAGCATAAGGGCCATGTGAACCTCGTTGATGTAGCACAATAAAATTTTTTTGTTTATCAAGATCAATTTTTTGTAATAGAGGGAAGAGTTTATGATCGTTCATTCCTTGCTCTGGAGATAAACCCAACTGTGTTGGGGTGATTTGGTGATTCATCCAACTTTTTCCCATAATACTCATAATCATCATTGCGCGTTCTGGTTGTGCAGTATAAAAATGAGTATCAAATCCTTGAAGTTTTGCTAGTTTGAAGAAATTCGTATCGCCTTTCATTATTTGTTTTAGTCCATTTGGACGCGGAATTGCATTGAAAAGTGCAGGTACAGAGATGGCGGTCATTAAGCCTGCACTATACGCTTCTTTTAATAAAACATTAGAATTTTCGTTGGCTAATTGTCGAATAAAAGGCATAGTTTCTCGTTCATAACCGAAATAATCGACGTGTTTTGAAGTTAAACTTTCTCCCATAATAAAAATAATATTGTTTACATCAGGTGAAGATATAATTGCGGGCGTTGGATGTAAATAGTCTTTTACTTGACTTAAGTTGAATGTTTCATAAGGAATAACTTTTCCGATGAAATTACCTACAGAAAAGAAATTACTTTTTACTCTAGAATAAGCAGGATTTGAAGTAACGCCTAATTCTTGCGTAGAATAAAATGATCTACTAAATAAGTAGAGGAATAAGCAAATAAATAAAATATCAGATATACAATACTTGCTTACTTTTCTTGTAGGATATATAAATAATGCAGAAATAAAAATAATAGTTTCCAATAAGGAGTAAATTACAGGTGGTCCAACGCGATCCAACATTGTAATACCAACATGAGAGACTTCCCCAATTTCTTTGAACATCAGGAAGTAATTTGTGCCATTGATCCAATTATCATATACTGCGTAATGTCCAGAGTTAATAATAACAGAGGATGCAAAAAATAAACAAACAAAGAATTTAGTGATTTTATATTTTGAGAAAAGAAGAAAAATGATAAGTAATAAATTAATGCTGTAAGTTTCAATATAACGACCAAGTGGAGGAATATTAAATATATTTCGATAAATTATTTCGCTAATCAATAGTATTAGGGGGTAGGCTAATATGATAAATAATTTTGAACTAGACTTCATTTTTTCTCCAATTGATTGAGCTGTTTTATTTTTTAAATATAATCGTTGCCAATAGAAAAATCAACGTTAAATTTTTATTAAAAACATATAAAATTTTATGTGTTATGATAACTATTAATGAAAAATAGGATGATTTTTATTAATTAGATTTTTTATTATTTGCACATCATCTTTGTTCCTCGTAGAATACAAGCAGTCTTCCCTTTAAAGTGCGGTGAAAATTGACCGCACTTTCTTACAGTCAACTATCCTGAGAGATAAACGAGTATGTATCAATTATTCCGTCAAGGCATTTTTCAAATGGATGCTGAAAAGGCTCATAATTTCACGATTCAATGCTTGAAATTAGCCGGTAATCCTTTATTTCAACCGATCTTAAAATCTCTTATTAATGCTCCCAAAGGCTTTCCGAAAACAGTAATGGGTGTGAATTTTCCTAATCCCATTGGATTGGCGGCAGGCGCGGATAAAAATGGTGATGCGATTGACGGCTTTGGTGCATTGGGTTTCGGTTTTCTGGAAGTAGGAACTGTTACGCCCGTTGCACAAGATGGGAATGCAAAACAACGTCAGTTTCGTTTGATTGAGGCTGAAGGCATTATTAACCGTAATGGCTTTAATAATAATGGCATAGACTATCTTATAGAAAATGTGAAAAACGCACGTTATGAAGGCGTGATTGGTATCAATATTGGTAAGAATAAATTTACGCCTTTGGAACAAGGCAAAGATGATTATATTTTCTGTTTGAACAAAGCCTATAACTACGCTGGTTACATTACGGTGAATATTTCATCCCCCAATACACCGGATTTGCGTCAGTTACAATATGGTGATTATTTCGATGACTTATTGCGAGACATCAAGGAGCGTCAGGCTATTTTGGCAAACCAATACAATAAATATGTGCCGATTGCGGTAAAAATTGCACCAGATTTAACGGAAAGTGAATTAGTGCAAATTGCGGATACGTTAGTTCGTCATAAAATGGATGGGGTTATTGCAACGAATACTACAATTTCTCGAGATACTGTGATGGGGATGAAAAATGCGGAACAACAAGGCGGGTTAAGTGGAAAGCCGTTACACCATAAAAGCACAGAGATTATTAAGCGATTACATCAAGAACTGAAAGGTCAGATTCCGATTATTGGTAGCGGCGGCATTGATGGCTTGCAAAATGCGCAAGAGAAAATTGAGGCTGGCGCCGAGTTGTTGCAAGTTTATTCAGGATTGATTTATCACGGTCCAAAATTAGTAAAAGATTTAGTAAAAAATATTAAATAATGACAAAAAAATACGACTTACATTGTCACAGCACGGCATCTGATGGAGTGCTGAGTCCAACGGAATTAGTGCATCGTGCTTATGCGCAAGGCGTGAACGTGCTGGCATTATGCGATCACGATACGATTGCGGGCATTGATGACGCTGAGATTGCAGCGAAAGAAGTAGGCATTGAATTAATTACTGGAGTAGAAATCTCCACAAATTGGGAAGGGCGGGGGATCCATATTGTAGGATTAAACTTCGATAAAACTCATCCCCAAATGACCGCACTTTTGCAAAGCCAAAAAGCATTACGCGAAAAAAGAGCGGTGGAAATTGGCGATAAATTAGAAAAAGCAGGAATTCCTCATGCTTATGAGGGTGCAAAAGCTTTAGCCGATGGCGAGGTTACTCGTGCTCATTACGCACGTTATTTGGTGCAGATTGGTAAGGTATCTAATGATGGTCAGGCTTTTAAACGCTATTTAGGGCAAGGAAAATCGGCATTTGTCAAAGCTGAATGGACAGATATTCCCACAGCGATTAAGACAATTCATGCCGCGGGCGGTATAGCTATTATTGCGCATCCATTACGTTATAACATGACGGGGAAATGGGTGCGTAAGCTGATAACCGATTTTAAGGCTTGGGGCGGTGATGGCATGGAAATGGCGGATTGTGGTCAGACAAAAGATCAACGTCAAATGCTTGCTCGTTGGGCAAAAGAATTTGCTCTTCTGGGATCGGTTGGCTCCGATTTTCATTTCCCTTGTGGCTGGATTGAGTTAGGAAAAAATTTAGATTTAGTTGATGGAATCATCCCAGTTTGGGAAAAATTTTAGCCCGATAGATAATGTTCAAAATAATAAATACCTGTTTCCTTGATAATAAAATTTATTTGGAAACAGGTATTTTTTATGGTTCAAAATATAAAAACTGAATTTATCCTTCGGATTTTTTTTGATTATCTAATAAATAATGTGGCGGCAATTCAGGCATTGAATCTTGTTCATCAAAGGATTCAATTTCAGGTTTGAGATAAAATTCAGTTGCTTCATGATTGCTTTTAGTTTTACCTAATAATTGTGGCTGAAGTTTTACAAAAGTACTATTCGGTGCAAGCCAAATGCCGATAAACGCTTGATTAAATTTAGCATCAAAATCGTGTTCCAAAACGGTGTCATTTAAGACGAAGTAGCCTCTATCTGGTAAAGCAATATAGTTCAAAATATCGTTTGGTGAGAAATCTGGAAATGTGGATTGCATTTCTTTAAGCCAGCTTTGAGTATCGCCATCATTAAGTTTTAATGTTTCGATTTCTTTAATAAGCGTAATCGCAAAATTTTTTCCTTCAATGGGTTTTTCATATTTGAAAGAGAGCATTAATGGGCGTTCATTTTCTTGATAAGTGCCCGTTTCGGAAAATAAGCCAATGGTATAAACATGGAACGGCCCCCAAGTGTATTCGGCATTTCCGATGGGTTGCCAATGAGCAAAAGGTGCGGCAGAAAAAAACGTGATTATTGCCACAAAAAGGGATTTCATTTTCATAATAAATTGCCGTGAATAAAATTGTGTTGATTATAACAAACCGCATCAAAAAACAAATGATAAACGAGTAAAAAGGCGAGTAATTTTACTCGCCTTTAATATTACTGATGTTAATTTGTGCGGTGAATTATTTTAGGCTACCCACCATATCTTCTGGGCGAACCCATTTATCAAAATCTTCGGCAGAAACTAAGCCTAAATTAATCGCTTCTTCACGTAATGTTGTGCCATTTTTGTGAGCCGTTTTTGCAATTTTAGCCGCATTTTCATAGCCAATATGCGTATTAAGTGCGGTCACCAACATCAATGAATTTTCAAGTTGTTGTTTAATTCTTGGATAGTTTGGTTCAATACCCACTGCACAGTGTTCATCGAAAGATACGCAAGCATCACCCAATAATTGAGCTGATTGTAAGAAGTTTGCAATCATCACAGGGTTGAACACATTTAATTGGAAATGACCTTGTGAGCCTACAAATGCGATAGTGGTGTCGTTACCAAATACTTGTGCGCAGACCATTGTCATCGCTTCGCATTGAGTAGGGTTTACTTTACCTGGCATGATTGATGAACCCGGTTCATTTTCAGGAATTAAAATTTCGCCAATTCCTGAACGTGGGCCTGATGCTAATAGACGAATATCGTTTGCAATTTTAAATAAACTCATTGCTAATTGACGTAATGCACCGTGAGTTTCAACAATCGCATCATGAGCGGCTAATGCTTCAAATTTATTATCAGCGGTGACAAACGGAAGTGCGGTGAATTTTGCAATGTAATCTGCCACTTTCACATCATAGCCTTTCGGCGTGTTCAAACCCGTGCCAACCGCTGTACCACCCAATGCTAATTGACTTAAATGTGGAAGAGTATTTTTTAATGCTTTTAAGCCGAAATCTAATTGAGCAGCATAAGCTGAAAATTCTTGGCCTAATGTGAGTGGTGTTGCATCCATTAAGTGAGTACGGCCAATTTTTACCACGTTTTTGAAGGCTTCAGATTTTGCCGCAAAAGTTTTTTGTAAACGTTTAACACAAGGAATGGTGTGCTCAACTACTTTTTTATATGCAGCAATGTGCATTGCCGTTGGGAAAGTATCATTTGAAGATTGTGATTTGTTCACATCATCATTTGGATGAATGATAGATTTTTCACCTAATTTTCCACCGTTTAGCACATGAGCACGATTTGCAACCACTTCGTTCACATTCATATTGGATTGTGTACCAGAACCGGTTTGCCAAATAACGAGTGGGAATTGATCATCTAATTTATTTGCTAAAATTTCGTCACAAGCTTGAGCAATTAAATCACGTTTTTCAAGAGGTAATACACCTAAATCATGATTAGCAAATGCGGCTGCTTTTTTCAAATAGCCAAAAGCTTCGATAATTTCATGTGGCATTGAGGCGGCAGGACCAATTTTAAAGTTATTGCGTGAACGTTCAGTTTGTGCAGCCCAGTATTTATCTGCTGGAACTTGAACTTCACCCATTGTGTCTTTTTCAATACGAAATGCCATTCTGTACTCCTATGAATTGAATGAAAATTAATACTGAGTTGATTTTAACACTTCAGAGTTATGAGTGGAACGTAACAAAAACGTTAAAAATCAGTTTTGTGACATAGATCATAAAAGTGCGGTGGATTTTCACGCATTTGTAATAATGTGTATTTAATTATTTATTTTTTAGGGTTTTTTCGTTAGAATTTTAGCCTTTTTATAGGGCAAGATTGAGAAAATAACGGGGCTAAAATGGCAAAAACTGCGCAATTTTATATTCTTACGGAAGATTGTACGTTAACTGTCGAAGAAATAGCCTGTAATCTTGCTGCCTCAATATGGCGATTAGGGAAAAAAGTATTGATTAGCTGTGAAAGTGAGGCTCAAGCGTTAGAGATTGACGAGCGTTTGTGGCAACGAGATCCTAATGAATTTGTTCCACATAATTTATCGGGTGAGGCAACGCAATATCCCACACCGATTGAGATTTCATGGCTTGGGAAACGAAATTTACAACGCCGTGATGTGTTAATTAATTTGCAACAAGCAATCCCAGATTTTAGCCATAGTTTTACCCAGATTATTGATTTTGTACCGAAAGATGATGCCTTAAAAACACAAGCTCGAGAACGCTATAAACAATTACGTCTGCAAGGTTGGAATCTTTCTACTGAAAACGTGGGTTAATAAATGAACGACATTACCTTTTATCAACGCTTTGAAGCCGATATTCTCGCAGGGCGTAAAACCATCACCATTCGGGACAAATCCGAAAGCCATTTTAAAGTAGGCGATATTTTGCGTGTTGGTCGATTTGAAGATAATCAATATTTCTGCACCATTGAAGTATTAAGTGTGTCTCCGATTACCCTTGATGAACTGACGGAACAACATGCCGCTCAGGAAAATATGGGGTTGGAAGAATTAAAAGAGGTGATTCGAGGGATTTATCCGAACGAAGAGCAGTTTTTTGTTCTCTCTTTCAAATTAACTCCTATGGGAAAACTCTATATCGTATGTCAAGGGAAATATAACTCAGAATCGTTTTATCAAAGATTGAATTTAGAGTCTTATCAAGACGATTTTGATTTAGTTTTTCTTCCCTATAAGGATGGTTTATATAAAAAGTTAGAAAATGAACTAGATGAGATAAATACAATTATTATCACTGATGAAGTGATTGATGAAAATAAGCAATTTAATTTGCTTATTCAAGAAAAAGATTTTATTACTCAAGAGCGAGCGATTTTTGCTTTAGAAATGCTAGTTACTTGCATAACAAACTCAAACATCGTTCATTGGGATGTTATTGATTGTTTAGATTTTATATCTGATTTTAAAGATTCTAATGTTAATGCCTTAGTACAGTCAAATTGGGTTGATTCTCTAGAAAAATTATTAGTTCAGTCTAAAATAAATATTGCCAATATATGTAGAAATGTAAAATCAAATAAAGTAAATAAAATTTATTCATTTTTGTTTTGTAATCATCTTCCAGAATTTAGCATTATTCCTGCAATTTCTGATTTAAACGAAAGTTTTATAAGAGAACAAATGTTAGGTATGGATGTAGAACAAGTTATTATTCCATTCTTTTCTATATGGAAAAATAGAGAAGATTTTTCAGAAAAATTCAAAATTTCAACAGTGATAATTTAATTAACGGTGCAACAATTCGCACCTAACCAAGAGAAAAATAAATGACACAAAAATTCGAAATGGCAGACCGTTTTAATCCGTCTGCGGTAGAACAAGCCCTTTATCAACATTGGGAAGAGAGCGGTTATTTTAAACCGTCTGAAAATGAAAATGCGCCGAGCTATTGCATTGCAATTCCTCCACCGAATGTCACAGGTTCCCTACACATGGGACACGCGTTCCAACAAACTTTAATGGATACCTTAATCCGTTTTAACCGTATGGAAGGGCATAATACCTTATGGCAAGCGGGGACAGACCATGCGGGTATTGCGACCCAAATGGTGGTGGAACGTAAAATCGCGGCAGAAGAAGGCAAAACTCGCCATGATTACGGTCGTGAGGCGTTCATCAACAAAATTTGGGATTGGAAAGCCTATTCTGGTGGCACAATCAGCCAACAAATGCGTCGTTTAGGTAACTCTATCGACTGGGAACGTGAGCGTTTCACTATGGATGAGGGTTTATCTAACGCTGTAAAAGAAGTGTTTGTTCGCTTGCACGAGGAAGGTTTAATTTACCGTGGCAAACGCTTGGTAAACTGGGATCCAAAACTCCACACCGCGATTTCTGATTTAGAAGTGGAAAACAAAGAGAGCAAAGGTTCCCTTTGGCATTTCCGTTATCCGTTAGCAAACGGTGCGAAAACGGCAGATGGTAAAGATTATTTAGTGGTGGCAACCACGCGTCCAGAAACTATGTTAGGCGATACGGCGGTGGCGGTGCATCCTGAAGATGAGCGCTATCAATCTTTAATCGGCAAAACTGTGGTTCTGCCATTGGCAAACCGTGAAATTCCGATTATTGCCGATGAATATGTCGATCGTGAATTCGGTACTGGTGTGGTAAAAATCACCCCTGCGCACGACTTTAACGACTATGAAGTGGGTAAACGTCACAGCTTGCCTATGGTTAACGTATTAACCTTAAATGCAGATATTCGTGATGAAGCGGAAATTATCGGTACTGACGGCAAACCGCTTGCCGGCTATGAAGCGACTATTCCTGCGGATTACCGTGGCTTAGAGCGTTTCGTTGCACGTAAGAAAATCGTGGCAGATTTTGAAGCGTTGGGTTTATTAGACGAAATTAAACCGCATGATTTGAAAGTCCCTTATGGCGACCGTGGTGGCGTGCCGATTGAGCCGATGTTAACTGACCAATGGTATGTGAGCGTGAAACCGCTTGCTGATGTAGCGATTAAAGCGGTGGAAGACGGTGAAATCCAATTCGTACCGAAACAATATGAAAACCTCTACTTCTCTTGGATGCGTGATATTCAAGATTGGTGTATTTCCCGCCAACTTTGGTGGGGACACCGTATTCCTGCGTGGTATGACGCAGAAGGCAACGTGTATGTTGCGCGCAACGAAGAAGAAGTGCGGTCAAAATACAACTTAGATTCTGCGGTTGAACTTAAACAAGATGAAGACGTGTTAGATACGTGGTTCTCATCAGGCTTATGGACGTTCTCAACTTTAGGTTGGCCAGAGCAAACCAAAGAGCTCAAAATGTTCCACCCAACGGATGTGTTAATCACCGGTTTTGACATCATCTTCTTCTGGGTTGCGCGTATGATTATGTTTACGATGCACTTCGTGAAAGATGAAAATGGCAAACCACAAGTACCATTCAAAACGGTGTATGTAACAGGCTTAATTCGTGATGAGCAAGGCCAAAAAATGTCGAAATCGAAAGGTAACGTACTTGACCCAATCGATATGATTGACGGTATCAGCCTTGAAGATTTACTTGAAAAACGTACCGGCAACATGATGCAGCCGCAATTAGCAGAAAAAATTGCTAAAGCGACTCGCAAAGAATTCGCAGAGGGCATTGCCGCTCACGGTACAGACGCATTACGTTTCACATTAGCGGCATTGGCTTCAAACGGTCGTGATATCAACTGGGATATGAAACGTTTAGAAGGCTACCGCAACTTCTGTAATAAATTGTGGAATGCAAGCCGTTTCGTCTTAACGAATGGCAAATTAGATTTAAGCGAAGGTGAGATCGAATTCTCATTAGCGGATCGTTGGATTCAATCAGAATTCAATCGCACAGTGGAAACTTTCCGTAATTCATTAAGCCAATATCGTTTCGATCTTTGTGCCAATGCAATTTATGAATTCACTTGGAACCAATTCTGTGACTGGTATTTAGAATTGACTAAACCAGTATTTGCAAACGGCAACGCAGCACAAATCCGTGCGGCAAGCCAAACCTTGGTTCATGTGCTAGAAAAATTATTACGTTTAGCACATCCGCTCATTCCATTTATTACCGAAGAAATTTGGCAAAAAGTGAAAGGATTCGTGGGCATCACTGCAGACAGCATTATGTTACAACCTTTCCCACAAGTGGAAGATAACGGCTTTGATCCAGAAGCAGAAGCTGAAATTGAGTGGTTAAAAGAAGTGATCGTTGCGGTACGTAATATTCGTGCAGAAAGCAACATCGCACCAAGCAAAGGCTTAGATCTGTTATTCCGTAATTTAAGTGCAGAAAACGCAAAAATTCTCGAAAAACAGACCGCTCTTTTAAAAGCGATGGCGAAATTAGACAACATTCAAGTGTTAGCCGCAAACGAAATAGCACCACTTGCGGTAGCGAAACTCGTTGGCAATGCGGAATTGCTTGTACCAATGGCGGGCTTTATCAATAAAGAAGCAGAGCTTGCCCGTTTAGCTAAAGAGATTGAAAAATATCAAAACGAAGTTAAACGTATCGAGAATAAACTGAGCAATGAAGCTTTCGTGGCTAAAGCACCAGAAGCGGTTATCGCCAAAGAACGTGAAAAACAAGCAGAATATCAATCTGGATTAGAAAAAATCCAAGAGCAGTATAAAGCGATTGAATCCTTATAAGGCGGTAATAAAATGTAGGGGCGTATTGAATACGCCCCTGATTATATAAAATGTAAATTATGAAATCAGATAATAAATATTCCAAAATAGTAGAATTATTACACCCCTTAGCTATACAGCATAGCCCTGAAGGAACTATGCCAAATTCTGTTATTGAACAATGGCTACATGCTCTTGCGACAGATAGTGATTTATTCGCTAAAAGAGAGATTAAAAACGCTAAAGAATTGAAAAAAGAAGTAATAAATATCCTAAAGTCTAATAAGTTATATGAGAAAGAGAGTGATTTTTTTGAACTGATTTATTCTGATTTAAAATTAAAGCCAACTCAAAAGGCTAGATTTAGATTTATTGACCTTTTTGCAGGTATTGGAGGGATTAGATTAGGTGCTCAAGTAAATAATGGTGTATGTGTATTTTCATCAGAGTTTGATAGTTTTGCTCAAAAAACATATTGTTTAAATCATGCCGAAACGCCTTTTGGCGATATTACAAAAATTAGTGAAAACGATATTCCAGAACATGATGTTTTATTAGCTGGGTTTCCTTGCCAGCCATTTAGTTATGCAGGAAAAACGCAAGGATTTGAAGATAAAACTCGTGGAACATTATTTTTTGATGTTTTAAGAATTTTAGAAGCTAAAAAGCCTAAGGTAGCATTATTAGAAAATGTAAAAGGTTTTAAATCTCATGATAAAGGAAACACAATGCATATCGCATTGAGTGCACTAAATGAAGCTGGGTATAATACTTACTGGACTATTTTGAATAGCTATCATTTTGGTGTGCCACAATTTAGAGAGCGTTGGTATTGTGTAGCTATTCGCAGTGATATTGATAATGGAAAATTCAGATTTCCTATTGGTAATGCACCTAAAACAACATTAAGAGATATTGTAGATCTTGATTTAGAAGATCCAGCTTTAACATTACCTAAATTTGAATTAGATAGAATTGCATATCATTTTGAAAATTATCATTTAACTGAACGAGTTCAACATGATAATTCTATGTATGCACCAAATACTAAAAAAGGAAAATATGGTGTATTTTCTTTTTTAAAAGCGGATGGTTCATTAAGATTTCATGTAGGTGATTTTGCTAAAACACAAATTCAAGAAGCTTTTTATGCTTGTTTAGATACTTATGCACCAACAATTATTGCGAATCGTGTTCCTAAATTATGGGATATTAAGCGTAAATTATCTATTAAAGAAGCAGCGAGATTACAGGGGTTTCCTGATGAATTTCAATTTAATGTATCAAATGCACAAGCATTTAAACAGCTAGGGAATTCTGTTACGGTTACAGTTATTGATGAAATTGTAAAAGAAATTTTAAATGTGTTAGGAGAATAAAATGTCTTATATCTCAAAAGAAACGCTATTTAATTCAAGAGAGTATTTAAACCAGCGGACTAAAAAAACAGACACGCTTATTGGTTTAATTGTTTTTTTATTTTGTGTTCAAGAGCGGAAAGAACAGGGGCGTTATCTTTTGTCAGATATGAGAGAATTTGCTCATGTTGTAGATGAAGCATTTTATTTGTTGCCTTCAATTACGAAAAATACGGCAGAGCCGTTAGTTTGGTATGGCTTTATTTCTGAAAATTGGCTAAATGAAGTTAAATTAACTTTTTTAAACAATAATAAGATATCTGCAAAGCATGTTGTTAATGTTTTATTTTGGAGAAAATCATTTTCTCATACGAATGAAGCTGTTGAATGGTTTAAAAATAAAATTACACCAGTGATTTTTAATGAGTTATTTGAGCTTCAAGAAAATTCAGGTAATGATTTTGTTAATGATAAAGCTATTGATGTTTCGGACATAATTAAACACTATGATGGAAACAATCAAGATCTTACTTTGAAATCAGATGGTAAGTTTATTAAGAAAAAAGCCAGTGATTTAAGTGCTGCTCCATTTGGTCAAACACTTTATGCTGCTTCAGAAATAAAAAAAGTGATTTTAATCACACCTTTTGATTTCATTGAAAAATTTACATTTACAAGTTTTGTTCGCCAAGAAAAACCAAAGAACCTTATTTCAAATAATAATAGTGATTCAAAACTTACTCAACTCCCCAAACCCTTCCTAATCCTAGCTGGCATTTCTGGTACGGGCAAGACTCGCTTTGTGCGAGAGCAAGCGAAATTAGCCAATGCCGATAATCAAGCCAAAGATAATTATTGCCTTGTGTCTGTTCGCCCTGATTGGCATGAGCCTTCTGATTTATTAGGTTATATTTCTCATCTAGGAAGTCAGCCAAAATACATTACCACAGATGTGTTGCGTTTTATTGTGAAGGCCTGGAAACATATTGCAGATGGTGGCTTTGACCTAAAAACAGGTAAAGTAACTGAGGAACAATTAAATGAGATTCAACCTTATTGGCTTTGTTTAGATGAAATGAACTTGGCGCCAGTAGAGCAATATTTTGCGGATTATCTTTCCATACTAGAAACTCGCCAATGGAATGGCGAAGTATATCAATGCGATCCTTTATTAAAATCAAGTGTACTTGAAAATATTCAACCAGCTGATTTTGGATTAGATGAGGGAGATGAGTTGTGGAAGCATTTTAAAGAAGCAGGGGTTTCAATTCCGTTTAATCTTATTGTGGCAGGCACAGTAAATATGGATGAAACTACTCACGGATTCTCTCGGAAAGTTTTAGATCGTGCATTAAGCTTTGACTTTAATGAGTTTTATCCAAATGACTTTAATGCTTATTTCTCGCCTAACGCCCAAAATAAGACATTTACCTATCCTATTTATTCCGATGCGAGCTTATCTCTTAATTTTGCTTCATCTTTTGTTAAAGAAAGCAGTGAATTTCTATCAGAAGTAAATAGTGTTTTAAAGAATTCACCTTTTGAATTAGCTTATCGTGCATTAAATGAATTACTACTTTCTGTGAAATGTATCAATCCAAAAAATGAGATTGAGCTACAATCTATTTGGGATGATTTCCTAATGATGAAAGTGTTGCCTCGCATTGAAGGGGACTCAGAAAAATTAGATTTTGATGGTGAAAAATCATTATTAACTAACTTAGAAGCGATAATGAGGGAACAATTATCAGCTATTTGGGAAGGCACAAAACGTATTGATTTATTCCGAGAAACAAATGAAGGAGATGTTATTAATATAGAATGTCGGAGTAAGGCGAAGATTAGTTGGATGCAAACTAAATTAGAGAAGTTTGGGTTTACACATTTCTGGAAATAAGGGAAATGGATTGTATTTTTAATCAACAAATAGATGAAGTATTTGAGCTTTCTATTTATGTGAAAGATAGTGAAAAGAATACTACGCGCTATCAACAAACCTTAAAAAAACGCAGAGCAGAACGTGTTTCTATCCATTATCAAACTGAAAAATTTGAAATTTCAGGTGATTTGCAAAAATCTTATGAAATTCAACCGCTCTTTTTTGAAAATACTCAATACCATTTTGAAATTCAATTCCGTGCACCTATTCATTATGCGGAATTGCGTCATAAACTCGTGCTAATTAATGACGGTTTCCGCTTTTCTCAAGTTGCTAACATGCTTGTTGGAGTGATTAATACAGGAAATGATATTGGGCAATTAAATTTACCTATTTATTATGAAGACAAAGTAGGAAAAGGTTATTTCATCACGCTTTCTTTTATGGTATTGCCAACAAAGATTGATCTTCAGCAAGATATTGAACCTATTAATGAAGCTATTGATGGCACATTTCCTCTTTGGCGCTTTAATCTTACGGCTAAAACAGAGCAGGGGGCTGGAAAAACAAATGAGAAAGGTTATTTCCCGCTATTTTGGCTTGCACACTTCCAGCAATTACAACAATTCAGTCAAGCTTTAAAAATTATTAAAAATTCACCGCATAACCGTTTACAGACCTATTCTTTACATCAAAAAGCGGAACGTTTAAAAGGTAAGTTGTCTGCAAAGCAAACCCATCGAATTAAAAATGATTTAGCGAGCGGTTTACATCATAAAAAATATGCGATTGAAAAAAAGAAATTAAGTGTTAATACGCCAGAGAATCGCTTTATTAAACAAGTGATTATCGAAACAGATAACAAGCTTACTCAGATCAATCAAACATTAGCTAAATCAAGCAAAAATCAACTTTCCCAAGCATTTTTTGATACGCTAAATAATTGGCAAAAACCATTAAAACAATTTCAAGCGCTATCTTTTTTTAATGATATTGGGACCTTCAAAGGATTGGAAAAAATTTCTCTAGTACTGCAACAGAAACCAGGTTATTCCACGATTTTTCATGTTTGGCAAGAGTTACGTTTTTATTTAAAGGTCCTTTCGCATCATAGCCTGATTTCACAAAAATCCCTTTCGGAACTTTATGAAGTGTGGTGCTTTTTAGTTATTCGCCGATTGTTAATTGAAGAACTTGGTTTTGAAGAAGTCAGTTCTCAGAAAGCAAAATTAATGTTTTCTGAACAACTTGATTTGACGATGAAAGATGGAATGTATGGTGCATTTCATTTTGAGAGACCTGATGGTTTGAAAATTAAACTTGCACATGAGCCAATTTTTCATCAAAAAACAGAAATTAAGTCCTATTTGAATACGCAAAAGCCAGATATTTTATTAGAAGTACTTTTCCCAAATAAACAACGTTTTATTTGGTTATTTGATGCAAAATACCGTTTAAATTCCGATGATGGTGAAGATGATTTAGTGCCAGATGACGCAATAAATCAAATGCATCGTTATCGTGACGCATTGGTTTGGGCTAAACAGGATGAAGGTAAAAGCCGTCCAGTGTTTGGTGCTTACGCCCTGTATCCAGGTTTTTTTGATCAAGTTAATATGAAGAATCCGTATCAAGCCGGAATTGATGAAGTCGGTATTGGCGCATTTGCATTGTTGCCTAGCCAACAAAATCAAGGTGCAATTTGGTTACGGGCTTTTTTTAAAGCGCAGTTAGGAAATTATCTACTTTCTTCACCACTTATTAAGGAAGAGAGTTTATTTGTGCAAGAACAAAGCCGAATTCCTTATACAGGAATGAAGCAACAACTTTATACCGACTTAACGATGTTAGTTTCTCTTGGTCATGCACAAGAGGGCGAAAATATACGTTCAATAGAATACTTTGAACGTTTTAAAAATGGCACAGCAAAATACTATCATTTACCACAAGACACTTTTGAGATGAAATATAAAGGCTTGCAACACATTGTTAATGAAATCGCTTTTTTAGGATTAGCTGAGCAAGATGAACAAGGTAATAAAATAATTAACAAAGTATGGCAAGTGAAGAGGGTTTTATTAGTTAAACGTAATACATTAACTGAAGCACAGGCAGGATATACCTCTAATTCTGAACGCTTAGATTATCTTTTTGAGCTTGGTATGGCCTTGAATTTACCTAATTCAATTAGAAATATACCTCTAGAAGGATTTAGAAAATCGATGAAGCTGACAACACTGTCAAAAATTAATAATGAAACAGAATTTAACTTTATTGAACCGGTATATACTGAGTTTTATTTAGAGCAAATAAAAGTGCGGTGAATTTCCACCGCACTTTTTTAACTTATCTTTTTCATCTGCATTTCTAATCCCATGAAAATAGACTCGACAATGTCATCAGGCAATCCATGAGTATTTATTTCACTGACTCTTGGATATAGTGCACTGATCTCATGCAAAGTATCTTCTACTGTTTCCTTTGCCAAGCCTGCGAGTTTAGCGGTATTGAAAATGTGGCGGAGTTGTATTTTATCCCATAAATAATGTTTATTTTCGCCGTGCCACGCCATTGCCATTTTGACTTTTTGCTTTTGTAGTCCGTTATATTTGATAAGTGGATAGGCGGACATGACGTCGTAAAAAGGTGTTAGACGATAGCGATTCTCTTGTTCCAAAAATAAACTGAAATTTTTGCCATGGCCGTCAATAGCACAAAGTAGCCAGAAAACAATTTGCGCTTTAAAAAACTGCTTGCGATCTGCTTGGGCGTTGGATGAACCGTTGAGAAGCGACATAATTTGAAGAATGCTCGGCCCGCCGTCATTTTCATATTTTCGCGCAGGGGCGATGTTGAGTGCTTGGCACATATCTTCCTGTGGTAAACGAATTAGCCAACTCCTATTTTCAGACCAACGGCGATCAAAGCGTTCCACAATCAGTACTTTAATTTCACCGAAATACTGAATTTGGCTTCGAGGAACCGGCAAACCTAAGGCTTTCATAATATTCAAGCAAAGCCATTCATTTTCACTGCTGCTGGAAAGATCAAGTTGCCCTTGTGCCACCATACCAATCGGGAGTTTAAAAATATGGCTGGTCGCGGTGGAATGCAAAGGGCGCTGCCATTGATTCTGATAATAAAGCAGCGCTGTTTTTTCCTGAGCGCCGGCCAAAGAAATTCGGAAATCCTCGCTTTCTTCCATGCCGAGAGGAAAAGTGCGGTAGTTTTTCAGCACGTTTTCCACCTCTTTGTCATTTAGTGGTTCTGCATAAATTTGACGCACCGAGCGGTTCTCGCCCTGATAAAGTTGAATTGCACCGATACAATCCTGTCCAATCGCAGAAAGCAAATCAAATGGGGATTTCGTTGATGTTTGGAAACGTTGTTGAATGCGTGAACGGATCTGTTCGTTGTCTGGGAGCAGATTATCGAAGAAATTGTAAACGGAATCTCCTCGATAAATTTTGTGCGACAAGGGCAGTGACAATGAAATAGGGCGCGAGCGAACAGATTCAAGCCATTTTTCCGCATACTGAAATTCGGTTGCGCCACTGGTGAGTTTTCGCCATTCACCGACTAACAAGCCATTCATAGCAACGTTTAGAATCGAGTTACTCATCACCATGCCTCGTCGTCATCGTATGTTGCTGTAGGCTCCTTGATTGAACGGGCAGTATCAGATGACTTTTTGCGTGGTTGTACAATAAGCTCTAATTCTAATCCTGCCAGAATTTTAAATAGTGTTTCTAATTTAGTACGCTCCGGCTCATTCTCAAACGCTGAAATTCTGGCTTGGGTTGTTCCGGCGAGTTTAGCAACATCAGTTTGTGACAGATCGCCTTGATAGCGAAATTCTCGAATTACATGAGAAAGCATTTTTGCGGTGGTGATAACCATTGTGACTCCTCATACACTATAACGTATAGAAATTATTTTATACGCCATGAAGTATAAAGTTTATTTTATATCTTGTAAAGTATAATTTATACTTTATATCCTGTGCGATATAAGATGTAAACGATTAAAATTTCCACCGCACCATCAGCTTCTACATTACAATTAAATGATTCAATTAATAGATTTTTACATTGTTATAGAGATAGCTCTTAAACAAAAAGATAAGATAAATATTGGTTTAGATTAGAAAAATTAGAGAGATTGAGAGGGATAAATTGGAATAAAAAAGTAGGCGCAATGCCTACTTTTTTATTTTTGATTTAACCCTAAAAAATCCCCAACTTCGTGTTCGAGTTGACTCATAGCGAGTAGGGCTTCTTGGGTTTTCTTAGCTTCATCTTCATCAATAACACTCATTGCAAAGCCTACATGAACGAGCACCCATTTACCAAGTAAATCGGCAGGATCTCCGGTGCAGACTAGAGAAATATTCACATCACGTTGTACGCCACATACATCCACAGTGGCAAGTTGAAGAGCGCTTTCGCCAATCTTAACAATTTGGCCTGGAACACCTAAACACATAATACTTTCACTCCTATTGAAATTTGTGTCTATTTTACTATCGCGCGGAATAAGTTACGTCGATCTGGATCAAAAGTTGTTGCTTTTGTTGGCATAGATAAAATCATTCTGAGGCAATCTTGTGCGAGTTGAGCTGCTTGAGTATTTGTCATTGCAGGATCAATCGGAGAATGAAGGGAGCAACTAAGATATTGTGGAATATTTTCTAAACTACTCACTGTGAAGGTGAAGGTTTTATAGGGCAGTTGTACTGAAAGTTTATCGCCAATTTCACGCGGTTCCCATTCTTGATCTTTGCCTGGTAAAATGACAATGCTCAACATCCAAGGTGTCACAACCGTACCTATCCATTGGTTTTCAAAAAGTACAAATTTAGGACAATAGCAGTCGATACCTTTTCGATAGAAAGGAAGATCTTTCATTTCTTCTGCAACTTTTCGCATTTCGTTTTGGAAGATTGAAGATGGCTCTTCGGCGAAGCCTTGAATGACACCTTCAAGTGAGGTTATATTTTCTGGTGTTTTTTCGTGTCGATACATAATTATTAAAATTTACAGCGAGGTGAATTTCAACAATTCACGCATACCATAAGAGCAAATTATGGTGTGCGTGAAATGTATTATTTCTCATCTACATTTGAACGTGAAATCCATACTCTTTCAAAACGTTTTCTAATGTTTTAAAAATTTCTGGAAATTGTTTTTGAATTGTTTCACTTAATGCAATTTGTGGGTCAAAAGTTTCTGGTTGAACCCCAATTAAACATAGGTTTTTAGGGAATTCATCCGTTAATTTTAACGCAGAAAGCACATCACAAATACCAAGTTGATGTGGTGAAATTTTACGCGAGAAAAATACCGGCACTTGCTCATCATGAAGTACAATAATTTCTCCAGGCTGTTTATTGGCAAGTACAGCATCAATGATGATGATGTGCTCACGATTTGCCATTTCATCCAATAATTCCATGCCACAAGTGCCGCCGTCAACCACGTCAAAGTGCGGTAAAATTTCAAAGCGATTTTCTAGGGCTTGGGCGATTCGTACGCCCACGCCTTCATCGCCGAGTAAAATATTACCAACGCCTAAGATTAATGGCTTCATTAGAGCACCTTCACTTGTGTGACTTCACCATTTTCTGTGTTCACAACATGCACTGCGCATGACATGCAAGGGTCGAAAGAGTGGATGGTACGCACAACTTCTAATGGTTTTGTCGGATCTGCTACGGGGGTACCGATGATGGAAAGCTCATAAGGCCCCATTTCATCATTTTGGTTACGAGGGCCTGCATTCCAAGTCGATGGCACAACGGCTTGATAATTTTCGATTTTGCCATTTTTGACGACAACCCAGTGAGAGAGCATGCCACGAGGCACTTCACCAAAACCAACACCTTTAAACTCACCTGTTTGTGGAATGTCTGTTTTGAGATAAGCAATAGTATCGCCAGTGCCAATATTATCAACAAGTAGTTTCCATTGTTGTTCAAGAATATTATTTAGTACGCAACAATGTACGGTACGAGCAATAATACGCCCTAAGGTTGAGTGTAAATGGTCAACAGATAAGGTATTGCCGCTTAGTTTTTCATACAGCCCTTTAATATAGTTAAAGTGATGTAATGTATCTTTATTTTCATTGGCTAAGTTACACATTAAATAGGCAAGAGGGCCCACTTCAACAACTTTTCCGTAGAAACTTGGTGCTTTTACCCATGAATATTTGCCTTCATCTTGCCAGCCGGTATATTTCGGACGTGTTAAACCAGACCAAGGTTCAAGAGGTTCATCGTCTTCATACCAAGCGTGTTTACCACTTTCTTTAATACCTTTTACAACAAATTCATCTTTCTGTTGGGTAATTGGACGGAAGGTCGAAATATCAAAGTTTTCAATATAGCCACCAGTTAGAACAAATTTAGAATTATCACCATCAATTGGATATTCAGGCACTGAAAGGTAGTTACCTGATGTTTTACCAAGATTGAGCCATTCAGGGTAATAAGCCGCAATGATCGCCGCATCAACACGATAAACTTGAGTAACAAAGTCATTTAAACGATCAATACAGGATTTTACAAACATTAAACGTTCTAAGTTTAATACTGATTGAGAGTCCAAGTTGATTGGGTTTGCTACGCCACCAATTGCTAAGTTTTGAATGTGCGGTGTTTTTCCGCCGAGTAATGCCACAATACGGTTACAATCACGCTGACATTCAAGTGCTTGTAAATAGTGAGCCACTGCGATTAGGTTTACTTCTGGCGGTAATTTCATTGCAGGGTGACCGAAATAACCGTTGGCAAAAATACCGAGCTGACCGCTTTCAACTAAAGATTTAATTTTATTTTGCACATTGCGGAATTCATTTGCACTGTTTAATCCCCATGTTGAAACACCTTTAAGCATTTCAGCGGCTTTATCGGGATCAGCGTTCAGTGCCGCAGTGATATCTACCCAGTCCATCGCAGAAAGTTGATAAAAATGAACGATATGGTCGTGCATGCTATGAGCAGAAAGAATCATATTGCGGATATATTGTGCATTCACTGGCACTTTGGCACCGAGAGCATCTTCCACTGCACGCACACTCATAATGGCGTGAACGGTTGTACAAACGCCACAAATACGTTGCATAATCATCCAAGCATCACGCGGATCTGAACCTTTCACGATATTTTCCATACCACGCCACATTGTGCCTGATGACCAAGCGTTTGTTACTACGCCATTTTCAATTTCACAATCGATACGCAAATGGCCTTCAATGCGTGTGATAGGGTCGATTGAGATACGTTTTTTTTCAGTCATTATTCTGCTCCGCTCATTTTTTTACTGAATTGTGCTTTTTCGGCAATAATTTGTTCCGAGTCTTCATGATGTTTTTCTTTCAACACTGGTAAGACAGGGAATAGACGAATTATTAAAATATAGGCGCAAATTTCGATGGATACGAAACCAATAGAAATTAGCAATTCTTCTGCTGATGGGAAGTAACGATAGCCATTACCTGGATCGTACATAATCATTGAATAATTTAAACGCCATAGGGCTGCGCCGAGTAACATGCTCAAGGCTGAGATAAATAGCCAACGTGAATCAGATTTTTTCTCACCAAGGAATAAAGTGAGTAATGGTAATGTCATTAGCCATACTTCCATCCAAAACATCCAGGCTTCAAATTTACCAAGTTTATCGAATCCGAATACATAATGGAGTTTGTCATGGTAAATCAATTCGCCAAAGCGTACCGCAAGGAAAAGTGCGATTAATCCAGCGGTGACTTTTGCAAGCTGGGTAAAGAGTGAACGTTCATCTGGTGTTTTTCCTGCTAAACCTGCACGTACTAAAGAACCTTCAAAAATTACGATAGAAAAGCCCATAATAAATGCGGTGAGTAAGGATAAGATTGGTAATGCTTCATAGCTTTGCCATACTTGATGAACTTTATGACCAGCGGCGATCATTAATGATCCCATTGATGATTGGTGCATCATAGGCAATAGTGCGCCAAGTGCGACGACAAAAAACATAATTTTGTTGAGCTTATTAAACCATTTTTTCAATCCTAAGAAGCCGAGCCAGACTGGCGCAAATTCAAGGGTGACGACAATGATGTAAATTGTCATACAAAATGCGGTTTCAAATAACACCGAGTTTGTATTGAATTGACCAGGAATGTAGAAGTAAGGCAAGTGCCAGTAACGACCCATATCAATGGTGATGGAAAGACCACCTAATGAATAGCCGAATAAGCTAGCAAGCAATGCGGGACGCACAAGAGGGTGATATTTCCCTTTGTTGAAAATATATACTGTCCAAGCTAATGCCCAACCACCACAGGCAAAACCAGTACCTACAAGTAAGTCAAAGGAAATCCATAAGCCCCAAGGATAACCGCCGTTAAGTGCGGTGACGGAACCGATACCTAAGAACAAACGCTTAATAATTAATAAGATACAAATTACAGCCAAAGGTGCAAAAAAGAGAATACTGGCGGAAACTAATCGACCGCCCACCGGACGTGGATTACCCATGATGTTCATCCTCCGCTTCTTCCATTTCTTTACGCGCTTGGCGCATTGCTTCTTTTTGCGCTTCAATTCGTTCACGAATCTTATCGCCGTGCATATTCTTATAAGTCATCATTGTTAAACCAGCTAAAGCCACCAGTGGCAATGCTAAACCGCGATACAAGAAGTGCTGTAAATGCGCTGCGCGTGCACCTGTAGCAATATCATCTAACTCAGGGAAACCTAAATTTTCTTGTGGAACCGCACTTAACACTAATACTTGTGTACCGCCACCTTCTTTTTCACCGTAAATACGATATTGATAGGCTGGTACAGTTGCGCGATAAGTATCTTTACTGTTTACATGTTGGCGAGGATAGTCATATTCGGTGCCACGTAATAAACTTAAACGACGTTTTGCTTCCGCTAAAAGTTCTTCACGGGTACCAAAAATAATTGCGCCAGTAGGACAAACATGACAACAACCTGGTAATTCACCTTTATCTAAGCGTTCCACGCCTTTTTGGTTGCAAAGTTCACATTTGCTGATTTGACCAAATGGATTGTCGTAATCATATTTTGGCACATCAAATGGACAACCCACCATGCAATAACGGCAACCAGTACAAATATCAGGATCGTATTTAACAATACCTGTTTTAGGATCTTTGGTTAAAGCCTGTACTGGGCAAACAGAAACGCAGTTTGGATCAACACAGTGCATGCATTGTTTTTTAACATAAGCATAACCGTTTTCTGTTTTATCTTTATTTTTGCCGTCGCCATCGCTCCATACTTGAATCACATTGCGTGTGAACGGAGTGAGTTTGTCATTGTTTGCCCAAGTTTGCTCACCTTTGGGGTTGACAAGTGTTTTATTTACTTGCTGACATTCTGCAACACAAGCCTGACAGCCAACGCAAAGTGTGGAGTCATAAAGCATCCCAAGTGCGCCAGGAATGGGCGGAAGATTTTCCACCGCTTCGGCTTTTGCAACGGGCAGACCTGATGTGACAGTTCCCAGCAGACCTGCTTTAAGGAAATTTCGTCTATCCATCTTTAGTGTCCTTGATCTTGATTGGCTTGATTGTCTGCAGCTTTGTTCGCTTTATGTTGTTTGCTCAATTCTTTCAAGGTCATCACGCTGACACCTGCTAAAATGGCTGCAGCACCGCCTAATAAGCCAATCGCCGTCATTGAGGCACCTTCGCCTTCAACATTGTTTACATCTGGTTTTTCCACCCGTGGCGTTGGATTTTCGACGTTCGCTAATTGGAAAATGCCTTTGGTAAAGCCGATACCTTGATCGTTACAGCCATAGCAAGGATGCCCGATACCCACTGGCCAGTTATTACCACCAACATCACAGAATTCTAGTGTAGAGCAGTTGCCGTAAGTTTCGGGCCCTTTACAACCTAAATGGTATAAACACCAGCCATGACGATGACCATAATCGCCAAATTCTTTTGCGAAACGGCCTGCATCAAAGTGCGGTCGGCGATAACAGTTTTCATGGATTAGACGATCATAAGCAAACAATGGACGATTTAATTTATCCATTGCCGGTAATTTTTTATAAGTGATGATATAGGCAACGGTTGCCAAGAAATTATGTGGGTTAGGAGGACAACCTGGAATGTTAATAATTGGTGTGCCTTTTGGTAAAACTTCAGAAAGACTGACCGCACCTGTTGGGTTGCCACCGCAAGATGGAACACCACCCCAAGATGAGCAGGATCCAATTGCAATAATGGCTGCGGCACCTTTTGCGGCTTCACGAATATGTTCCACAATGGGTTTGCCTGCCACCATGCAGTATACACCGCCGTCTTTAATTGGAATGGAACCATCCACTACAAGCACATATTTGCCGTAATAATTATGGATAGCATTATGTTTATTTTCTTCTGCTTGTTCACCAAATGCAGCAGAAAGTACCTCATGATATTCGAGGGAAATTAAATCTAGCACGAGATTTTCAACAGTTGGGTGGGTTGCACGCAGTAAAGATTCTGTACAGCCAGTACATTCTTGCGCACCAATCCAAAGCACTGGTGGGCGTGCTGGACTGGTCATTGCTGCCGTCATTTCTGCGCCCGCTTTAGAATTTAGCCCCATCGTAGCCGCAAGTGCGGTACATAATTTCATAAAATCTCGGCGAGAAACATCTGCCAATGCAGAAAAAACGCCATCCGGATTATTCATAGTATCACTCCAAAGACACACATTTATTGTGGAAATTGGCCAATGATAAATGTTTTCTTCAAAAAAAATTTGATCATAATCATGAAATGAAGAATTTATAGAATAAATATGTCCAAATTGTGAACGTAATGTTATTGTATTTGAGAGGAGTTCTTATTTGTTTGAAAAGGAACAAAAATAAAGGCTGTAGAATACAGCCTTAGATTGGATTAAGAACAAATTTTTTCAAAAACTAACCGCACTTTTTCGCTATCTTTCACTCCTGCAGTAGTTTCTACACCAGAATTGAGATCAACACCTAAGCAACCTTGCTTAATGGCTTGTTCAATATTGTCGGGTGAAATTCCTCCAGCCAAAATAATTTTGTGTTTCAAGTTTTCAGGAATGACGGACCAATTAAAGGTTTTTCCTGTGCCACCTTGTTGATTATCGGATTGGCTATCGAAAATATAGCGAGCAATATTTAAATCATCAGTAAAATTAACCGCACTTTGTGCTTCAGTATCTATTGAAATGGCTTTCCAAATTTGAGTTTCCTCAGGCAGTTGGTGACGAAGTGCGGCAATAAATTCAGCGGTTTCTGAACCGTGTAGCTGAACGGCATAAAGCTGCAATTGTTTAGCGATTTTTACAATAAAATCAATTTCTTGATTCTGGAACACGCCCACAAAACGAAGTGGTGATGCTGTCACTAATTCTTGGGCTTGACGTAGGCTCACACAGCGTTTTGAATGTTCGACGAAAATTAAGCCGCCGTATAATGCTCCGTTTGCGTAAACCTCTTTGGCATCTTGCGTGCGAGTTAAACCACATACTTTATTTTCTCCAAAAATCACTTCACGCACAGCATTATTTAAATCTGCACTGCCCATTAGGCTGCTGCCGATTAAAAAGCTATGTGCCACTTTTTGCAAATCACGAATTTGGCTATGATTATAAATACCCGATTCGCTGATAATACGTGCATCACTAGGAATACGATCGGCATATTTTTGTGTGAGTTCTACCACGCGGTTTAAATCAACGGTGAGATCGTGAAGATTACGATTGTTGACTCCGATAATTTTTGCACCTAATGCAAGAGCGCGCTCAAACTCTTCTTCATTGCTGGTTTCTGTCAATACACCCATACCGAGAGAATGTGTAAGATCCGCTAGTACGCGATAGGTTTCATCATTTACTACCGAAAGCATCAATAAAATAGCATCAGCTTGATAATAGCGCGCAAGATAAACCTGATATTCGCTGATCATAAAATCTTTGCACAATACAGGTTGTGAGACAACGTCACGTACTTGCGGCAAATAGTCAAATTTACCTTGAAAGTATTTCTCATCCGTTAGCACAGAAACAGCTGAAGCATAATGTTTATATACATTGGCGATTTCATCTAAATTAAATTCATCACGAATTAATCCTTTAGAAGGGGAAGCTTTCTTACATTCCAAAATATAAGCGGGCTTTTGATGGGTGCCTTTAGCCAACGCATCATAAAAAGAGCGGTCAGATTTTTGAATGTTTTCTTTAAATTGTGAAAGCGGAAATTCAGCTTCCTTTACTTTAACCCATTGCGCTTTGTCTAAGACGATTTTTTGTAGCACCGTAGCAGAGTCAATTGGTTTGGTGAAATCTTGGGAGATCATAGTTTTCTTCTAGTTGTAGTTATCGCAACATTAATAATTCGTTAAGTTTTGTAGTGTCTCAAACGCTTTGTCTGATGCAAGATGAGCCAATACATTTTGAACATTTTGTTTTAAGTCATCATGACCAAATAATTTCAGCAATAATGCCACATTTGCGGCTACCGCATTAGCATGTTCCGCTTTGCCTTTACCTTGTAAAAGTGCGGTCAGATATTGGGCATTTTCTTGCGGTTCGCCACCACGTAAACTTTCTAAAGATTGTGTTTTTAAACCGAAATCTTCAGGCGTTAAGGTGAAGTAGTCAATTTTACCGTTTTTAATTTCTGCCACTTGGGTTTCACCGTGTACGGCGACTTCATCTAGACCTGCACCATGAACCACAAAAGTATGTTGATGACCTAATGCGACAGCGGTTTCAGCATAGGTTTTCACTAATTCAGGTGCATACACGCCAAGCAAATGATAAGTTGGACGAGCTGGATTAATTAATGGACCTAAAATATTAAAAAGTGTACGCGTTTTTAATGCCGCGCGAACAGGGGCAACATGTTTAAAACCACTGTGATATTGTTGAGCAAATAAGAAACATACCCCAATATCATCAAGCGCTTGACGAGCTTGTTCTGGCGTGACATTCACATTTACACCGAGAGCGGTTAATACATCACTGGCACCGGATTTACTTGATACGCTACGGTTACCGTGTTTTGCTACTTTTGCACCCATAGAGGCTGCAACAATGGCACTCGCCGTAGAAATATTAATCGTATTTTGGCCATCGCCACCCGTTCCTACAATATCCGCAAAAGGGTAGTCAGGACGAGGGAATGATTTGGCATTGTTCAAGGATGCCGATACCGCACCACTTAATTCATCGATAGTGGTGCCACGTACTTTTAACGCAATCAGCATGGCAGCGATTTGTTCGTTATTCAGTTCGCCTTGCATAATGGCATTAAAAATGACCGCACTTTCTTCTTTATTAAGTGTTTTTCCGTTGTAAAGTTGTTCTAATAATTGAGCCGTTTGCATAATCTCGTCCCTTATACGTAAATATCGTAATCTAAATCGCGTGCTTCATCGCCAGTCATACCACGGAAACCCCAACAATGCGCCGGTTGTTCTTTAATCGTAATTTCAACGTTGTGAGATTTAATACCAATTTTGTATTCGAGTTCGCTGAAGAGCATTTTGATTAAACGTTTTTTCGTACCTTCCATACGACCTTGCATGAGGTTAATCTCAATAACGGTGTAATCATCGTTACGATCGATAGGATAAAGGAAATCTTCTTTATCTAAACATAAAAAACGAATTGCATGTTTTCCACGAGGAATGTCTAAACCAAGGTTTAAACAGTTATAAATTACTTCAGCAATATCTTGACGACGAGGTGCAAGCACTTCTTTTAATCCATATACGGTAATCATTTTTCTTCCTTAATCTCTGTTTAATAACCATTCCACAGATTGTTGTAATAATTTGGAACCTTGCACAGTAAGGATGCTTTCTGGGTGGAATTGGAAAGCACAAATTGGCAAGGTTTTATGACGAATTGCCATCACGATACCATTGTAATCGGCATTGACAATAAATTCGTCAGGCAGATTTTTACCCATTAAAGAGTGATAACGTGCCACAGGCATTGGGTTGGCAATATCTTTGAACATGGCTTGGTTATCGTGTTGAATGCGCGATACTTTACCATGTAATACTTCGCCTGCATGTACAACCTCTCCACCAAAGGCTTGAATAAGCGCTTGATGGCCTAAGCAAATCCCGATAATTGGCACATCATTTTTTAAACGTTCAATGAGCGGGAGTAAGATACCCGCTTCTGCCGGAGTACCTGGTCCTGGTGAGAGCGCAAGAATTGTATCGGGTGTATTTAATGCCTCTTGCACCACTTGTTCTAAATTGGTGTCATTACGATAAATTTTTACGTTATGCCCAAGCACACGGAATTGATCCACTAAGTTATACGTGAATGAATCGAAATTATCTAAAAAGAGAATATTAGCCATAATTTATCATCCTTATTTTGCTTGGGTATTGATTTGTTTGATTGCTTTAAGCACTGCAGCCGCTTTATGGCGAGTTTCATCCGCTTCCATTTGAGGATCTGAATCCAATACTTCTCCACAGCCGGCTTGAATATGCGCAATGCCATTTTGTACAAAAGCAGAACGAATCACGATACAGGTATCAAAATGACCATCAGACGTGAGATAACCGACCGCACCACCGTAGCTGTGACGTTTTTGTTGTTCAAATTGATAAATCAATTGCATTGCTTTGATTTTCGGCGCGCCAGTTAAAGTTCCCATATTCATACAAGCTTGATAAGCGTGTAGAGCATCAAGTTCAGGACGAAGTTTACCCACTACGCGTGAAACCAAATGCATGATGTGCGAATAGCGATCTACTTGCATTAATTCAGCGACTTTACGTGTACCGCTTTGGCAAACGCGAGCAATGTCATTACGTGCTAAATCTACCAACATTAAATGTTCAGCTTGCTCTTTATGATCAAGGCGTAATTCTAATTCCAAACGTGCATCTAATTCTGGGTCAATATTGCCATGGGCATCAAAACCACGCGGGCGAGAACCTGCAATTGGATAAATTTCTAATTGGCGATTATCCGGTGCATATTTCAACGCACTTTCTGGTGATGCACCGAATAAAATGAAATCCTCATCGTTCATGTAGAACATATAAGGGCTTGGATTGTTATGTTTTAATTGTGCATAGCTCGCAAGGGTATTCGGGCAAGCTAATGAAAAACGGCGAGATGGCACAATTTGGAATACATCACCAATGTTAATATGGTGTTTTAAGGCTTTTACAATGCCCGTAAATTCAGGATCTTCAAAGTTTGTTGTAACCTCATCACTTGCCGTTTTAATAGAAAGAACATTATCAATATTTTTTAGTTTTTGTGCGATGGAAAGCGAGGTTTTCGCAATATTGACTTGTTCTTCTTGAGCAAAACAGAAACTTTTTAGTGTTGCTTGTTGATTTTGATGGTCGATAGTAATGAGGTGTTCGGCAAGATAGAAACTGTAATCAGGGCAGTTTATACCATCATTTTGCAATGTAATACCATCCATTGGAATAAAATTTGCGACGAGATCGTAAGCAAATAATCCACCTAAGAAAATAGGCGTTTGACTATGTTGATAAAGACTAGAAATAACACGCAGTCCATCAAAAATAGTAGCAGACTGTAATTTGCTATCTTCATCGAGTTGATTATCAAGTGGCGAAAATTGTACAGAAAATTCATCATCAAAATTGACCGCACTTACTTTCCCAAGTGCGGTTAATTTTGGATGAATTTCTTTTAACACTTGTTTTCCATTCTCATTTAATGCTTTAAATGTGACGTTGTGACCTAAGCACGTTATTTTAACCGCAGCATTGACTAAGATAAGGCTTTGTAAACTGTTTTTACTCCCGATTTCGGCAGAGTCGAGTAGAAGAGAATTTGAATTAGGCTGGCAAAGTGTATTAAAAATAGCAGTGGTGTCAGCATAATAAGGAACGGGTTGAGCTGTCACCGCAATAAAGGCTTGAGTTTGCATATTGATATCCTTTAGAAAACTTTTGTACTATTAAACTAGTACAAAAGAGATAAGTCAAGCCTAATTAATATTTTTTTAAGTATTTTAAGAAAAATAACTAATTTATGTTAAAAATAGAGAGGATATTTGGTTAAGTCTAGTTAATTAAAAGGACCAATTTCTGGGATATAGAACTTGGTCCTTGTATTAATTTAGCCTAACTTTTTTAGAGTTAGACAGATTGCAGATTAGTTTTCGTTAGAGTTGAAATTTACCCATTAAGCATGGCAAGTTTGGCAAGCTGCTTGGAACATCCATACCAATTTTTCTTGTTCTTTAATGTAGTCACTCATTTGTGATGCAGTACCTTCGTCATCAGCATCGCCTGCAAGAGCAAGAATTTCACGTTGTTGATCGAGTAATGTTTTTAAGCCTTGTAATGTGCCTGATAAACATTCTTGTGCGCCGCTTACTGCAATATCTTCTTTAATACGAGATACTTTTAAGTATTGGCTATATGCGTTATTTGGTGTGTAACCTAAAGTTAAAATACGTTCCGCCACTTCATCAACTTTGGTGATTAAATCTGTGTAGATTTCTTCAAATTTTGCGTGTAATGCAAAGAAATTTACACCTTTAATGTTCCAGTGGTAACCACGTACATTAGTATAGAATACTTGGTAGGTTGCAAGTAATTCGTTAAGTTTATTGGCTAATTCTGCTGATTGAATTTTGTCTAATCCGATAGATGTTTTTGACATAATAATTTCCTTTTTCTAGTTAAATAATTGAGCTAATGCCCTGCCTTTGATATGGGTATTATACGTTTCTAGAATTTGCTGTGAAATTGTTCTATTCAATAAAATTGATAGCCTTTGGCTATATGTTAATAAATTGTAATAATTTTAATCTATCAAAATAAGTGATCAGGATCACAGTTATAAGGAATACTTTGGTAAAGGGTCGCAGCTGACAGTAAATTTTGCTTTAATAAGTGCAGTTATAATTTTTAATATTTTAAGGATGTCTTATGCAAGAACTTATTAAGCACGCATTGCCACAAGATGATGCACTCAATCAAGCTATTGTTGATGAAATTCGTTTGCAAAATTGGGCTGGCTTTTTAAATCGTTCCCAGGTGGAGCAGCTTTGTCGTGATTTTGAACTTACGCCATTAAAATTAGCTATGCATTTGTTGCCGATTGCGGCGAGTTATAGCCATACCGCTATTTCTCATTTTAATGTGGGGGCCATTGCTATTGGTGAACAAGGTGATTTTTATTTTGGCGCGAATCAAGAATTTTCTAATTCAGCCATTCAGCAAACGATTCATGCAGAGCAAAGTGCAATTTCTCATGCATGGTTGCGTAATGAACGTCGTATTTCAGACATGGTGGTTAATTACACGCCGTGCGGGCATTGTCGTCAATTTATGAATGAATTGCATGAAGCTGAAAAAATTTCAATTCATTTACCACATAGCCAAAATAATCCGTTACATTCTTATTTACCAGATGCTTTTGGACCGAAAGATCTCGATATTGCAGCGCATCTTTTAGCGGTAGAAAATCATTATTTAGTGGCTGATCACCAAGATGATTTGATGAATCAAGCTATTTTGGCGGCAAATCAATCTCATTGTCCTTATTCAAATAGTCCGCATGGCATTGCAATTTTATTTAAAAATGGTGATGTGGTGACAGGACGCTATGCAGAAAACGCAGCATTTAATCCGAGTTTGCCAGCGTTGCAAACCGCATTTAATTTTGCTTATTTAAATGATAAAAAATTGAGTGATATTGAGCGAATTGTGATGGCTGAAAAAGCATTAAAACTAAGCCATAAAACGATGGCTGAAACGCTACTCTCTAAATTAACATCGGTGAAATTAGAGTATCATTCATTGTAAGTATGAAAGAGTTTTGATTAAAAATAAAAAAGGGAATAATTTCCCTTTTTTATTTGTTCGCTAAAATTACCGCTCTTTTCGGTGCTTGATAACCTTCAATGGTTTTACTGTGATCATTTGGATCTAAGAAATCAATCAGGCTTTCATTTTCCAACCAATCCGTTTTACGCTGTTCTTCTAATGTGGTTGTCCCTACATCTACACAACGTACGTTGGTAAAGCCAACTTTTTCTAGCCAGTTGATTAGTGCGGCGACAGATGGAATAAAATAAACATTTTTCATTTTCGCATAGCGATCTGCTGGTACGAGCACAGTATTTACATCGCCATCCACCACTAACGTTTCTAATACCAATTCACCACCTTTTACCAATTGATTTTTTAACTGGCTTAAATGATCTAATGGGGATTTACGATGATAGAGTACGCCCATTGAAAATACAGTATCAAATGCCGCTAATGGTTGCATTTGCTCAATACCAAGCGGGATAAGATTTGCTCGACGATCATTATTAAGCAGCTTGCGTACTGCTTCAAATTGGCAAAGGAAAAGCTCTGTAGGATCAATCCCGACGACCATTTTTGCGCCTTCGCCTACCATTCTCCACATATGATAACCGCTGCCACAGCCCACATCTAAAATAGTGCGACCTTGTAGTGGGGCTAAATGAGGAAGAACACGATCCCATTTAAAATCTGAACGCCATTCACAATCTACATGAATGCCGAAAAGATGATAAGGCCCCTTTCGCCATGGCATTAATTGTTTTAAATGATGGATGATTCGTTGTTTTTCACCTTCTGAAAGGGGAGAAGTGCGGTCAGATTTCACCGCACTTTTGAGATTGATTTCATCAGCATGTAAATCAGGTAGGAAATCAACAATTTTACTCCATTTCGCATAATCGCCATGAGTTTGAGTTTCCCATTCTTTCAATTGGAGCGGTAAGGTCTCTAACCAGTCTGATAAATTTGTGGTCGCAATTTGTTGATAAAAAGGGCGAAAGTCGATCATTTTGCTTCCTTATAGGCCTTTTCTGCTTTGTCAAAGGTATCTAGAACATCTTGTTCTGGTTTGCTAGACAGCAATGAGACAACAATAATTGCAAGGCTACCGAAAGCAAACCCCGGAATCATTTCATATACTTTAAACCAATCGGTATCAGCTGGAACAACTTCTTTCCAAGCAAATACTGTCACTGCGCCTACTAGCATACCCGCTATCGCACCCGATGATGTCATTCGTTTCCAGAAAAGAGAGAAAAGTACAACAGGGCCAAATGCACTACCAAAACCAGCCCAAGCAAATTCGACAAGTTTTAATACTTTGCTGTTTTCATCTTGAGCGATCCAGATAGCAAGTGCTGCAATAACCAACACCATAATTCTTCCAAGCCATACGAGCTCTTTTTCAGATGCGTTAGGGCGAATAAAACCTTTGTAGAAATCTTCTGTGATTGAGCTAGAAGAAATTAACAATTGCGCACTTAATGTACTCATTACTGCAGCCAAAATAGCGGAAAGTAATATGCCAGAGATCCAAGGATTAAATAAAAGTTTAGCGAGTTCAATAAATACTTGCTCTGGTTCATTATTGACTGTGTCTGCAATGTTTGGATTGGCAAATAAATAAGGGATCGCGAAGAAACCAATACCAATTGCACCACCTAAGCAAAGCACCATCCATGTCATACTAATGCGGCGAGCTTTGATAAGTGATTTAACAGAATAAGCCGCCATAAAACGTGCTAAAATATGCGGCTGCCCAAAATATCCTAATCCCCAAGCGGCAAGGCTTAATAGACCAAGTGGCGTAGTGGCAGTAAATAAATCGGTAAAATCTTTATTGGCAGCTGCTTCAGCTTGCGCTAATACCGAGGAAAATTGAGCGGTATCGCCAATGCTTAATAACACAAAAATAGGCGTTAAAAGCAGCGCAAAAATCATAAGGGTTGCTTGAATGGTATCTGTCCAACTTACCGCTAAAAAACCACCGATAAAAGTGTAAAGAATGGTGGCTAATGCGCCATACCAAAGTGCGGTGGAATATTCGACTGAAAATAAATTTTGGAATAATTTTGCACCAGCCACGACACCCGAAGCACAATAAATAGTGAAGAATACTAAAATAATCGTAGCAGAAACAATTTTTAATAATTTATGTGATGTTGCAAAGCGGTTGTGGAAATATTCTGGAAGAGTGAGGGCATTATTATTTAATTCAGTATAAACACGTAAACGACCAGCCACCAGAAGCCAGTTAAAATAAGCGCCAAGCGTTAAGCCGATAGCAATCCATCCTTCAACTAAGCCTGATAAATATACCGCACCAGGTAAGCCCATTAAAAGCCAACCAGACATATCTGAAGCACCCGCAGACATTGCAGTGACAAAGCTGCCTAAACGACGTCCGCCGAGAATGTAATCTGATAAATTATTCGTGTAATAATAGGCAAGTACGCCAATCAGTAACATCCCGAAAATATAAATAGTAAAAGTAATAAGAGTTGGGTCGAATCCAAACATTTTATAAGTCCAAAATGGGTTAAAAATTTCAGAAAGGATGCATTTTACCTTATTTCGGGCTATTATTCTATTTAGACTGAATATTTGATGAAATTTAAGAAATTAGGAATATAAAATGGATGCTGTAGAGTTATTGATGAACGTAACTCCTAACGAAACACGCATTGCGCTAGTAGAAACAGGAATGTTGCGCGAAGTGCATATTGAACGCCAAGGCAAACGAGGAATTGTTGGAAATATTTATAAAGGTCGTGTGACTCGAGTGTTACCTGGAATGCAGTCGGCTTTTGTTGATATTGGTTTGGAAAAAGCAGCTTTTTTGCACGCTGCTGACATTGTATCTCATACGGAATGTGTAGATGAAAATGAACAAAAGCAATTTAAAGTTAAGAGCATTTCAGAATTAGTACGCGAAGGGCAGGATATTGTTGTACAAGTGGTGAAAGATCCGCTTGGTACAAAAGGTGCACGTTTAACAACAGACATCACATTGCCATCGCGTCATCTTGTTTTTATGCCGGAAAATAGTCATGTGGGCGTTTCACAACGTATTGAAAGCGAAGAAGAACGTGCCCGTTTAAAAGCATTGGTTGAACCATTTTGTGATGAACTCGGTGGTTTTATTATTCGTACAGCCACAGAAGGAGCAAGCGAAGAAGAATTACGTCAAGATGCTGAATTTTTAAAACGCTTATGGCGTAAAGTCTTAGAACGTAAAGTTAAATATCCAACTAAATCAAAGATTTATGGTGAGCCTGCGCTTCCACAACGCATTTTGCGTGATTTTATCGGCACAAACTTAGAAAAAATTCGTATTGACTCTAAACTTTGCTTTGGCGAAGTAAAAGAGTTTACCGATGAATTTATGCCTGAATTAAGCGATAAACTTGTTCTTTATTCTGGCAATCAACCTATCTTTGATGTGTATGGGGTTGAAAATGCGATCCAAACAGCGCTAGATAAACGTGTTAATCTCAAATCGGGTGGTTATTTAATTATTGAGCAAACAGAAGCCATGACCACTATTGATATTAATACTGGCGCATTTGTGGGGCATCGTAATCTAGAAGAAACCATCTTCAATACCAATATTGAAGCAACTAAAGCTATTGCACAGCAACTCCAACTACGTAATCTTGGTGGCATTATCATTATTGATTTTATTGATATGCAAACAGATGAACATCGCAATCGAGTATTAGAATCTTTATGTGATGCGCTTTCTAAAGATCGCGTTAAAACCAATGTGAATGGCTTTACGCAATTAGGACTTGTAGAAATGACCCGTAAGAGAACTCGTGAAAGCCTTGAGCATGTGCTATGCGATGAATGTCCAACGTGCCATGGACGTGGTCGGGTGAAAACGGTCGAGACAGTTTGCTACGAAATTATGCGTGAAATTATTCGGGTTTATCATTTATTCAGTAGCGAACAATTTGTTGTTTATGCCTCGCCAGCGGTTTCCGAATATCTTATTAATGAAGAATCTCACGGCTTACTGCCAGAAGTGGAAATGTTTATTGGTAAACGAGTGAAGGTGAAAACAGAACAGTTTTATAACCAAGAACAGTTTGATGTGGTGGTGATGTAAATTTTACTTCAACAAAGTGCGGTGAAAAATTTTTGAGATTTTTTACCGCACTTTTAAAAGTATCTTTTTACATTTTTTCTTTTGTCATTTTCATTTTTTTATTTGATTTCATCTTTTTATCAGATTTCATTTTCATATCAGATTTCATGCCCATTTCATCAGACTTCATCATATTGTCAGACTTCATCATATTGTCAGATTTCATCATGTGGTCAGATTTCATCATGTGGTCAGAGTGCATTTTCATATCATCTGATTTCATCATTTTTTTCATTGGGGTATTCATCATCGGTTCTGATTTCATTGGCATGGCATCAGATTTCATTTCTTCTGCATAAAGGGTGCTTGCACCAAATAACATAGCCATACCTAAGATTGCACTTTTCAATGTAATATTTTTCATTTTGAATTTCCTTGTTTGAGTGGTAAAAATAGTATAGAAAGAAATTGTTTCTTTCATGCTATTAGACGAAAAACTCTTTCATTTCTTACAAAAAATTTTAAAGGAATTAAAATGAATGCTATTTCTGACACGGAACTCCAACAAATTCGTACGCAGATGCTGAAATTTGCAACGTTACAGTTGCACCATGCCGATCTTGCTGAGGATTTAGTACAAGAAGCCTTTTTAAGTGCATTTAACAATCTCGCGAATTTTAAACATCAATCCGCTTTTAAAACCTGGGTTTTTGCTATTCTAAAAAATAAAATTATTGATTACCTTCGCCAGAAAGGACGCTTTGTATTAGAAAGTGAGATTGAAGATGAACAGTCAACTAATACATTTTTTGATGATACAGGGCATTGGAAAATAGAATATTATCCGAGCGAATTACAGGGAGAAGAGGAAAGGGTGTATTCTGATGAGTTTTGGTTGATTTTCGAAACTTGTCTGACTTGTTTACCCGCTAAACATGCCAAAATTTTTATGATGAGAGAGTTTTTAGAATTGTCATCGGATGAAATTTGTCAAGAAACTCAGCTTACCACCTCCAACTTGCATACCACACTTTATCGGGCCCGTTTGCAGTTGCAAAATTGTCTATCAAAAAAACTTTAGGAGAAAATTATGCGTTGTCGCCAAGCCACTCGAATGATTTCCGAATCGCACGAACGTTCATTAGATATACAAGAAAAAGTTGGGTTAAAAGTTCATTTAGTTACCTGTCCACATTGCCGCCGTTTTCAAAGAAATTGCGAAACCTTAAGCGAGATGATGAAGAAATTTAAAGATTCACATTAGGAATTTTTGACGGAGTGAAAAACACCGTTATTTTTCACCGCACTTTATTGAGCCAGCTATAACCTATATCGCACTGAATTTAATGTTCTTATAAATAAAGTGTTTATTTCTTCAGCTTCGCCAATAAACTCACTGCGCCCACAATTACAATTGAACCGAACCAAAAATAGAGATTAGGTGTATGATGCCAAAATAGCCAGTCAAATACGCTAGAGAAAATCACACCTGTGAAAGCAAATGGGGTAATGACATTGGCTGGCGCATATCTGAAAGCGCGAGTGAGTAATAATTGGAAAATCAATCCAAATCCGCCCACCAATAGCAATAAACCAAGCTCGTATAAATTAGGGATTTTCCATTGGTTAATAAAGAAGATTGGTAACATGAACGTACCAATCAGATGAAAATAAAATACGATATTTTTTGGTGTGTTGTATTTGTTTAATTCTTGTAAGCCAATAAATGCCATTCCTGCCAATATAGCACCAGATAATCCAATCAGCACATAAATCGGATCAACATTGCCACTGTGATTGGTGAGTAAAATAATGGAAACGCCAAGAAATCCGATTAAGCTACACAAAAGCACATTAAGTGGAGTTTTTTGATGGAAAAAGAGCAATAAAATTGGGATAAATAGGGCAGAGGTATTCATCAATAAGACAGCAATAGAAAGCGGTAAGAACTTCACAACATAAAAGTTAATCAACATGCTTGATACACCCGCGGCATTTCGCAGGATTAAAAATTTCCATTGACGAGTATCCACTTTAAAATCTCGATCTTTAATCACAAAAGGTAGTAAGAAAAGCAAGCCGATTAAAAAGCGTGAAAATAAGGTTTCACTTGCAGGGATTGTTTGAGAAGCGGTTTTGACAAATACATTCATCAAGGTAATGGAAAAGTACGCTGATACCATAAAACTAATCGCTTTGTGATAAAGCGAAGGAGTGGAATGTGATTGCATATAGATTTTTTACCTTAGAAAAGAGGGAGAAATAGTGTGTTTTAGCTCTTTATTATTGGTTATAACAATGAATTTCAGTCAATTTCTTTAAAAATTTTACAAAAATCTGTAAGAAATCGGATTATCCGCCGTCTAACCTTATGTAACGTTAATTTTCACATCATAAGGAAAAACAATGAAACTATCAAAAACATTTCTATTCATTACCGCACTTTGCTGTGCAGCACCAACTTTAGCAATACAAAATTCAACATCATCTGGAGAACAAAAAATGGCAATGGAAAATACGCAAAATATTCGTGAAATTTATCTTGCTGGTGGCTGTTTCTGGGGTATGGAAGCATATATGGAGCGGATTCACGGTGTGAAAGATGCGATTTCTGGCTATGCCAATGGTAATACGGAGAAAACTAGCTATCAGATGATTGGGGTAACCGATCATGCAGAAACGGTAAAAGTCACTTACGATGTAAACCAAATTTCGTTAGATAAATTGCTTAAATATTATTTTAAAGTAATTGACCCAACGAGTGTAAACAAACAAGGTAACGATCGTGGCAGACAATATCGCACAGGGATTTATTATCAAGATGAGGCAGATAAAGCGGTGATCGAACAAGCACTCGCCCAGCTTCAAACCAAATATAAAAAACCAGTGCAAATTGAGGTACAACCGCTTAAAAATTACATCGTAGCGGAAGAATATCATCAGGATTATTTGAAGAAAAATCCAAATGGTTATTGCCATATTGATATTAGCAAAGCAGATGAACCTGTGATTGACGAGAAAGATTATCCGAAACCGAGTGATGCAGAACTCAAAGCGAAATTGACACCGTTGCAATATTCCGTCACTCAAAATAAACATACTGAACGCTCTTTCAGTAACGAATATTGGGATAACTTCCAACCTGGTATTTATGTTGATGTCACCACAGGCGAGCCTGTTTTCTCTTCAAATGATAAATTTGAATCAGGTTGTGGCTGGCCAAGTTTTACGAAACCGATCATTAAAGATGTAGTGCATTATGAAACCGACAACAGCTTCAATATGCAACGTACCGAGGTGTTAAGTCGTGCAGGCAATGCCCATTTGGGTCACGTATTTGATGACGGCCCGAAAGATAAAGGCGGTTTACGTTATTGCATTAACAGTGCATCAATTAAATTTATTCCGTTAGCTGAAATGGAAAAGGCAGGATACGGATATTTGATTCAATCAATTAAAAAATAAGGAGATGTAGGATGTTAGATCAACAACTCCTTATTGGAACTGTATTTTTAGCGGGGCTTGCTTCTTTTCTTTCGCCTTGTATTTTTCCGATTATTCCAATTTATTTTGGTATTTTGAGTAAAGGTGGCAAAAAAGTCCTAAATACTTTTTTATTTATTTTAGGGCTTTCCCTTACATTTGTCAGTTTAGGCTTTAGTTTTGGCTTTTTAGGGAATATTTTATTTAGCAATACCACACGTATTATTGCAGGGATTATTGTTATTATTTTAGGTATTCATCAACTCGGTATTTTCAAAATTGGTTTGTTGGAACGCACGAAATTGGTTGAAATCAAAACATCAGGAAAGTCAACCGCACTTGAGGCATTTGTCCTTGGTTTAACCTTTAGCCTTGGTTGGACGCCTTGTATTGGTCCGATTCTGGCTTCCGTGTTAGCTTTATCGGGCGATGAAGGCTCTGCACTTTACGGTGCATCAATGATGTTCGTTTATGTTTTAGGCTTGGCAACGCCGTTTGTACTGTTTTCATTCTTTTCAGACAGCTTGCTAAAACGTGCCAAAGGGTTAAATAAACACTTAGACAAATTTAAAATCGGTGGCGGTGTTTTAATTATCGTGATGGGCATTTTATTGATTACGAATAATTTTTCGTAAAGCATAATCTCAACAAAAGAAATCTATAAAAGGAAAAAGCAATGAAAAAACTACTATCAATCTTTCTAATGGCATTCAGCCTAAACACTTTTGCACAAACTAATTTGGCGGATGTGCAACTCAAAGATTTAAACAATCAGCCAGTGACTTTAAGCCAATATAAAGGCAAACCTGTGTATGTAAAAATGTGGGCATCTTGGTGTCCGATTTGCTTGGCTGGATTAGCTGAAATTGATGATTTAAGTGCGGAAAAAGATCGCAATTTTGAAGTGATTACCATTGTTTCGCCCGATCACAAAGGCGAAAAAGACACTGCTGATTTTATTGAATGGTACAAAGGATTGGAATATAAAAATATCACAGTGCTTTTAGATGAAAAAGGCGAAATCATTGATAAAGCAAGAGTGCGAGGTTATCCGTTTAATCTATTTTTAGATGCTGATTTAAATGTGAAGAAAACTGTGCCAGGACATTTAGGACGGGAGCAAATAATTAAGTTTATTGAGAAATAAAATCAAGCGGCTGGTAATTAAAATTTAACCAGCCGCTTTTTTATTTCTGGCATAACGTAGATATTCTTTCATTGGGTATTTGGTAGATTGATAAAAAGTATATATTATAAATAGTGCTTAGATATTGAAATGGTCTTTACTTTTACAGACGAGATAAAAGTAATAGTGGTTAAGGAAACAATGGAAGAAATAATTAACGGACTACTTATTGTGCTTGTGCCTATGGTGTTGGGTTACTTAGTCAAAATACAGAGTCAAAATGCGTTGGCATTCATTAATAAAATTGTGATGTTATTGCTTTACATCATTTTATTTATGATGGGTTTTATGCTTGGGCAGCTAGAGCATTTAGAACAAAAATTGCCAATTATTGGTATGACTGCTTTAGGGCTATCGGCTATTATTTTGACTTGTAATATCCTAGGCTTGGCTATTTATGACCGCACTTTGCCTAAGCCTGTTAATTATTTACAGGGAGAATTACCATCTCGTTGGCATTCGTTAATGGACTCAATTAAATTATTAAGTGCGGTGATTATCGGCATTGTTTTAGGTTGGTTGTGTAATGATTGGTTGCATTTCCCACATGGTTCCAATCTTTACGTGCTTATTGCGTTGATCTTTTTTGTAGGTATTCAGCTTCGTAATAATGGTATTTCCTTGAAAGAAGTCTTATTAAATAAGCAAGGTTTAATGATGGAAGCGATTTTTACCTTAAGTTCTTTAATTGGTGGTGTTATTTCGGCATTTTTTCTGAGTATGCCGATTACTCAAGGTTTAGCCTTTTCATCGGGATTTGGTTGGTATTCTTTATCAAGCGTCGTGCTGACAAATGCTTGGGGACCGATGCAGGGCAGTATTGCTTTTTTCAATGATTTATCACGTGAAATTTTGAGTTTATTTTTAATTCCATTGTTTATGCAACATTATCGCTCTACAGCTATAGGGATTACAGGCGCAACGGCATTAGATTGTACATTGCCTATTATTCAAAAATCAGGCGGAATTGAAGTAACGCCTATCGCTATTTCTTTTGGTATGGTGACGAATTTATTACCGCCGTTGTTATTAGTCTTTTTCTCGAGTTTTCCAATTTAATAGCGCGTTAATTTTAAAAGAAAAAGGGAAATCAGATGATTTCCCTTATTTTTACTTTATCGTTACTTTTTCCAAATAACGTGAAATTCGCGATCTTCTTCTCGGTGAGAAATTAAGAATTTAGCAAATACATCATCCATTTCATCTTGCTCATTGACTAAGCCCACCCACACTTCAGCGTATTCTTCTGGGTCAATTAGTACTCCAATTTCGTCTTCCCAATCATCGGCAGTTTCAACAAATTCCACGCCACCGCGTTCTTCAAATTGTAAGTTGAATAAAAGAATATCGGCAGGATCTAAATTTTCTCCAGCCATTTCTAAGAAAATATCGTAAGCAATATCAATGGCTGTATCTGGATCAAGTTTTTTAATTTCTGTTGTCATAGTGTTTTGTCGTAAAGGTTATGGTTAATAAAAAGTGCGGTTAAATTTTTTTCTCTTTTTAAGCATTTTATTCCACATTGGTTGGAAGTTTAATTTCTCGGATATTCATCGAAAAACCATCAATCATCAATAAACGGCCACACAAATTCTTACCGATTTTTAACCGCACTTTAATTGCTTCTAAGGCTTGAATCGTGCCCACAATGCCGACGATTGGTGCAAGCACGCCAGCTTCTACACAGCTTAATACATTTTGTCCAAATAATTTGCTGAGATCACGATAAGTTGGTGTATTTGGTTCATAAGTGAAAACGGAAACCTGACCTTCCATCCGAATTGCAGCGCCAGAAATGAGAGGTACTTTTGCATTACCACATTGACGATCCAACTGATTACGGATTTCCACATTGTCTGTACAATCTAAAACAATATCAAAGTGCGGAATGATTTCTGCGAGTTTTTCTTCGTCTAACTTCGCATTAATTGTCTCGATGTTTATATGTGGATTGATTTGTTCTAGTGCAATTTTAGCGGATTCTACTTTTGGCATATTCAAGCGTGCATCACAATGCAAGACCTGTCGTTGAAGATTCGAAAGAGAAACAGTATCGAAATCCAACAGCGTTAAATTTCCAACACCTGCTACTGCGAGATATTGGCTGGCTGCACAGCCTAAGCCGCCAAGCCCAACGATCAGCATTTTGCTTGCTTTGAGTTTTTCTTGCCCGTCAAAATCTACGCTTTTAAGAATAATTTGACGGTTATAACGCAATTCTTCTTCGTGACTAAGTTCGATCATTTTTTATCCTAATAAATGATTGAAAGGCTCAATCGTCACTGTTTCACCGGCAGAGACATTGCCACGTTCTTGTTCTAAAACGATAAAACAATTGCTTTTTACAAAAGCACTAAAGAGATGAGAGCCTTGGAATCCCACTGATTGTACTTCAATTTGGCCTTGTTCATTGATGTGATAGAAACCCCGTTGGAAATCTAAACGACCAGGTGCTTTTTTCAAATTCGTTGTGGCAATGGCTGAAAAGTGCGGTGGTTTTTTCCATTGTTTTTGGCCTTGCAGTTTAGCAATGAGTGGCTGAACAAGTTGATAAAAAGTCACTAATGCGGAAACAGGATTGCCAGGTAAACCACAGAACCAAGCGTTTTCTAATTTACCAAAAGCGAATGGTTTGCCCGGTTTGATTGCAATTTTCCAGAAATTTACTTGGCCTACTTTTTCTAATACTGCTTTAGTAAAATCCGCTTCACCAACGGAAACACCGCCACTGGTAATCACTAAATCGGCTTGGCTTTGTGCGGCAATAAATGCCTTTTCAAATTCAGCTTCATTATCAGGCAATAGTCCTAAATCAATGACTTCACAGTTTAGTTTTTCTAGCAGTAATTTTACGGTGAAACGGTTGGTGTCATAGATTTGTCCGGTTTGTAATGGTTTGCCGACTTCGACAAGTTCATCGCCAGTTGAGAGTACACAAACTTTTAATTGGCGATAGCATTTTACTTCTGCAATGCCTAGAGAGGCTAATAATGGCAAGGAAACTGGGGTGAGCGGTGCGCCTTGTTCTAATACCACATCGCCTTTTTTTACATCTTCGCCAATACGACGGATGTTTTGATTTGGTTTAGGCAATTCACTAAAAGTGACGGTGCCGTCTTCATTGAGTGTCACTTGCTCTTGCATTATCACTGCATCTGCGCCTTCAGGAATCATCGCGCCAGTCATAATTCTGATCGCACTTTGTGATGACCATTCCCCTTGGAATGGATTACCTGCAAAAGATTTTCCTGCTACCGAAAGCGTTAAAGATTGTTGTAAATCCGATAAACGTACAGCATAGCCATCCATTGCTGAATTATCGAAAGAAGGAACATTAATAGGTGAAATCACATCTTCTGCACAAATTCGATTGGCGGCTTCTTGTAAATTTAGGTATTCAGTTTGAGTCGGGAAGGGAATCTGTTCGAGCATTTTCGAGCGAGCTTGATCCAATGTAAGCATAGAAAATCCTTATTTGATAAAATTTGTCAGCTATTTTATATCTAAAGCCTAATTCATTCAAATTTGCAATTTTTCTCATTTTACCATCCCATTATCCTTTGCTAGAATAGCCGATTATTTTTTTAGGAAAGACTATTATGAGCAAAATTTCACTGGATGCACTGAATGTAAGACATGCCTTGATTGAAAAAGGCATTGAAACACCCATGATTGATCCAACACAGGCTAAAGATGAACGTCGAGAAAGCATTGCAAAACACATGCATGAAGTGATGAAGTTGATTGGATTAGATTTGCGAGATGATAGTTTGGAAGAAACACCAAATCGTTTAGCTAAAATGTTTATTGATGAGATTTTTAGTGGAATGGATTATGCAAATTTTCCTAAAATGACGAAAATCAAAAATCAGATGAAAGTCAGCGAAATGGTGCAAGTGAATGACATCACGCTAACAAGCACTTGTGAACATCATTTTGTTACGATTGATGGTAAAGTTTGTGTGGCGTACTATCCAAAAGATTGGGTGATTGGTCTTTCTAAAATTAATCGAATCGTTTCATTTTTTGCTCAACGTCCACAGGTTCAAGAACGCTTAACTGAACAACTTTTGACAGCATTTCAAACAATTCTTGAGACAGATGATGTCGCGGTATATGTGAAAGCGACCCATTTCTGTGTGAAAGCGCGTGGTATTAGAGATACAAATAGTTATACTGTCACATCTGCTTATGGTGGCGTATTCTTAGAAGATAGAGATACTCGTAAAGAATTTTTAGCTACAGTTCAGAAGTAAAAAATAGTTAATAAAATAGCCGCACTTCAATATCAGTGCGGCTATTTTTTATATTTAGCTCAAATAGAAAAGTGCGGGGAAATTTATCCGCACTTTTGGATTGTAGATTATTTAGCTGCTTTTAATTCTTGATAATATTGTTCATAGAATTGAATTGCATCGCCAACGTCATCTTGCCAGTGACTATTTTTTAATACATCAGCTGGTGGATAAATCGCTGGATCTTCAGTGATTTCTTTTGGTAATGCTTTTTTCGCTTCTAAGTTAGCTGTTGGATAGCCAATTGCTAAGGTTAATTTTTCTGCAGCTTTAGCGCCTAACATATAGTTAATAAGTTTATGAGCGCCATCTGGGTTTTTAGCGGTTTTAGGAATTGCTAAAGTATCAACCCAAAGTACAGGACCTTCTTTCGGGAATACCATGTCTAAAGGTGCTTTTTCTTTTTTAGCAATACGTACAGAACCATTCCATAATTGACCTACTTCAACTTCACCCGAAATGAAAGAATTCGCTGGGTTATCGGAATTGAAAGAAAGTACGTTTGGACGTAGTTTTAATAATTCTTCATAGGCTTGTTTGATAATGGCCGGATCTTGAGTATTTGGATCTTGACCAATTTTCAATAAAGCGATGTTGAATACTTCGCGCGCATCGTCTAATAACTGAACTTTGTTTGCAAATTCTGGTTTCCACAAGTCAGCCCAAGAAGTGAATTGAGTTCCTTTATAAGTGTTGGTATTGAATGCAATACCTGGTGCACCTAATAATTGTGGAAGAGAGTATTTGTTACCTTTATCATAAGGTTTATTGAGCCAATCAGGATCTAATTCTTTAATAACAGGTAATTTGCTGTGATCGAGTTCCATTAACATGCCTTCTCTAGACATTTTAGAGACGAAGTAGTTAGATGGTGCAATCACATCATAGCCACCAGCAGCACCTTGAGTTTTGAGTTTTGCATACATTGTTTCGTTTGATTCTAGGCTTGAAACGATAACTTTGATGCCAGTTTCTTTAGTAAACTCATCTAAAAGACCATCTGGTACGTATTCAGTCCATGTGTAGAGGTACACGGTGTCATTGGCAGTAGCCGGAGATTTTGCAGCTTCAGCTTTGCTATCTTTATCATTACAAGCAGTTAAAGTTGCAGCTACTAAGCCAGCAGTAATTAAACCTGCGAATTTTTTCATTTTTGTTTGTTCTCCGTAAAGAGTCGTAAAAAAACCACCTGCCGAATGACAGGCATAAAAAAACGCCTTGATTGTGCGTCAAGGCGTATTCTATTTTAAATTCAAAGGTTTGTGAAACCTTTTGTTTCTTAATGGTTATTTTTTCGTGTAATTAGCTGGCTTAAAACGACAAGAGCCAGTGAAAGCACGATCATAATCGTTGCTAAAGCATTAACTTCAGGTGTTACACCAGTTTTCACTAAAGAGAATATTCTCAATGGTAAGATTTCATAACTTACACCACTGACGAATGATGAAACCACAACATCATCTAATGAAATAGTGAAACTTAATAACCAACCAGATACAACTGCAGGTAATGCTAAAGGAAGGATAATTTTACGTAAAATAGTCACTTCACTTGCGCCTAAGTCTTTTGCCGCTTCTAACATTCTAGAATCAAAGCCATTTAAGCGAGAGAAGATAGTTACGGTCACATACGGTAAACAGAAGGTCACATGAGCTAGTAATAAAGACCAGAAACCTAATGAAATACCGACAACCATAAATAATGCAAGTAAAGATACTGCCATTACAATATCTGGTGACATCATGACGATAAATAACATACCGCTTACCGCTTGTTTACCGCGGAATCGATAGCGGTAAAGTGCGATTGCAGTTAATCCACCCACAATAGTAGCTAGAGTAGCCGCAAAAAATGCAATAGTTACCGAATGAATCGCTGCTTGTATTAAGGTGTCGTTATTAAATAAACGCTCGTACCAGTTCCAGCTAAAGCCTTTCCAACTTAAACCATAACGATCTTCGTTAAAGGAATTAGTGACTAAAATAATAATTGGGATATACAAATAAGCGTATACCACAAACATAAATGCATTACGTAGTAAACGACTCATTATTCTAACTCCACTTTCTTATTCAATAGTTTGTTCGCGCGGTAGTACACGAAAATCAACAATGCCATTAGAACAGTTAAACCAATACTGATTGCAGAACCAAATGGCCAGTTACGGGAAATTAAGAATTCGCTCTTAATTACGTTACCAACAAGCAATACTTTTGCTCCGCCAAGTAAGTCTGCAACGTAGAACATACCCATTGCCGGTAATAACACTAATAAACACCCTGCGATAATGCCTGGCATGGTTAGTGGTAAAATAACACGGAAGAAACGTTGGAATGCATTTGCGCCTAAATCTCTTGCAGCCTCTAATAAGCGACCGTCTAATTTTTCAATCGCAGAGTAGAGTGGCAAAATCATAAATGGCAATAGCAAATAAACTAAGCCAATGATTACCGCAATTTCTGTATTCAAAATGCGAATGGGTTCACTCAAAATTCCCATGTCCATCAACATAGTGTTAAGTACACCTTTCACACCGAGAAACACTTTCATTCCATAAATACGGATCAACGAGTTTGTCCAGAATGGTAATACCACAAGGAACAATAAGAGCGGTCGATATTTAGGATTAATTTTGCTCATCATGAAAGCAAATGGATAGCCAACTAATAAGCAAATAACGGTAGCTATGCCCGACATATACAATGAATTCCACACAACTTGTGCATAAAGCGGATTAAACAAGTTTGTGTAGTTTTCAATGGTGATTGGGAAAGCGTAAAAGTCGCTACCGTCTCTAGTCAGAAAACTTACGGCGAATACCAATAAGTTTGGAATCAACACAAAGAAGATGAGCCAACTGAAAATAATCGCAACAGTAATTTTCTGGAATTTATTATTGATTATCTTCATCGTTGAGAACAACCTCCCAGCCTTCATGCCATGTAATGCCTACGCGTTGACCTACGCTATGATCCATATGTGGATCGTCTTCGTTAAAGAATTCACTTACGAGGACACGCATGCCATTATGATCAAATTCTACCGTTGATTCTAATGTCATTCCTTTGTAAGTGCGGTCAACAATGTGGCCGATAATCGCTTTAGAATGTTCATTTTCATCTAATTCTTCAATTACAATATCTTCAGGACGAAGGAGTACTTGAAGTTTTTGATCTTTCTCAACAGGCATATCTGTGTAAATATCACAAACTCGACCTTCAACATTCGCGAGTACAACTTGTTCTGACTTGCGTTCAATCACCGTTGCTTCAAATACGTTAATTTCGCCAATGAAACGAGCAACGAATAAGTTAGCTGGATCTTCATAGATTTCACGTGGAGAACCATCTTGTGCGATTTTACCTTTACGCAACAACACGATACGATCAGACATTGTAATTGCTTCTTCTTGATCGTGGGTGACGAAAATAAAGGTAATGCCAAGCTGACGTTGTAACATTTTGAGTTCATTTTGCATTTGTTTACGCAATTTGTAATCCAATGCAGATAAAGACTCATCAAGTAACAACACTTTTGGTTTATTTACTACGGCGCGAGCGATGGCAATACGTTGTTGTTGTCCGCCAGAAAGTTGAGTTGGCTTACGATCTGCCATTTCTTCCAGCTGTACCATACGCAAGGCTTCTAAAACACGCGGTTTAATTTCGTCGTTTGGTACTTTTTGCATACGCAAACCAAAAGCCACGTTCTCAAAAATTGTCATATGTGGAAATAGCGCATAGCTTTGGAATACCGTATTAATATGACGTTTTTCCGCTGGCACATTGGTGATATCTTCACCATCTAAAATAATGCTACCTGAATCCAATTCTTCTAAGCCTGCAAGCAAGCGTAAAACTGTGGTTTTACCACAGCCTGAAGGGCCAAGAATAGTGACAAATTCACCGTTATTAATTGTAAGATTAAAATCGTTAATAATGGTGTTAGAACCATAGGATTTTTTGATTGAACGAAGCTCAATAATAGGCTTGTTTTGAAGCTGATTTTCCACTAGCTTTGGTTTTCTCCCTAATTTCACCAATGATTTGGTACTGAGTAGAAATAAAACCTGCAAGACTGCAGGGGCGACATATAAAAATAGGCATCTATGATATAGTGAATTGTTAATAATTAAAAGGACTTAATGCCTTAGAAAGTAAAAAAACTGCCGTTCATAAAAATAACGAGAAATTTAACCGCACTTTCGATGAATTTTACTTCGTTAATTTTATAAATATTGTTATATATCAAGATGTTTTCTATTTTTCTCGTTAAACTAAAAAAGATATTTTTAAAAGGAGCGAGAATATGATTTCTCAAATAGATAAAACAGAACTTTTAGAACGATTTTTACATTATGTGTCTTTTGACACCCAATCAAAACCTCATGCTAAGCATTCCCCTAGCTCTGTCGGGCAAATGAAGTTAGCCATGCAGTTGCAAAAAGAACTCATCCAACTTGGTTTAGAGAATGTTGAAGTAAGTAAATATGCGGTGGTAACAGCATTTTTACCCGCTAATGATCCTAGCTTAACGAAAACCATTGGTTTAATTGCGCATCTTGATACATCTCCGCAATGTAGTGGCAAAAATGTACGCCCCGAAGTGATAGAACAATATCGTGGTGGAGATATTGCATTAGGTATTGGCGAGGAGTTTATTAGCCCTGTTTATTATTCTTTTATGCAAAAATTGGTAGGAGAGACTCTGATTGTTACCGATGGAACCACTTTGCTTGGGGCGGATAATAAAGCGGGAATTGCTGAAATTATGACCGCACTTTCCATTCTTCAAAGAGAGAATATTCCTCATTGCAATATTCGTGTTGCTTTTACGCCTGATGAAGAAATTGGTTTGGGAATCCATTATTTCCCAATGGAAAAATTTTCCTGTGATTGGGCATATACCATTGATGGTGGCGAAGTAGGGGAATTAGAATACGAAAACTTTAATGCTGCAACGGCAAAAGTGCGGTTTTTCGGGCGGAGTATTCATCCTGGTTATGCAAAAGGAAAAATGGTGAATGCATTGACTTTAGCTTGTGAATTTCAGCAAGTTTTTCCTGTTGATGAAGTACCAGAGAAAACAGATGGGAAAGCGGGCTTTTATCATTTAGAAGATTTTTCTGGCGATATTGAGCAAGTGGAGCTTACTTATTTGATTCGTGATTTTGATGAGCAGAATTTCGCACAAAGAAAAGCTTTTATTAAAAGTCAGGTGGAAAAATTTAATGCTAAAAAAGGTTTGAAAAAGCCTATTGAGTTAGAAATTCAAGATAGCTACCAAAATATGTATGATGTGGTAAGAAATGTTCCTGAATCAATTGAACTTGCTGATCGCGCAATGAAAGCGGTAGGGGTTAAACCAAGTCATAAGCCAATTCGAGGTGGTACAGATGGGGCATTTTTAGCCTCTAAAGGTTTAGCATGCCCGAATATTTTTACTGGTGGCTATAATTTCCATAGTAAACACGAGTTGGTTTCTTTACAAGGTATGGAAAAGACTGTCCAAGTAATTATCGAAATGCTGAAATGTAAAGAAGTGTAAAGAAATGTAAAGATTTCTCTTGCTATTCTTTAGATTAGTCAATATAATGCCTTTGTTTTATCGAGATTCCTTTGATAAAGCTAAACTTTAGAGATTTTATTCATAAATTCCTTTTTGATGCCCCTAATGATTTAGGGGCTTTTTTTTATCTATTGTAAATGTATTGTGTCATTTAGTTTTTCAAGGCTAAAGCCTTTTTCACTGTCATAATGCATTATGCTAATAGCAGTATTTAATAAAGATACTGACTTGTCTTTGGCTCGGTGATTTTGCCAAGTTGCGCCATTTAGTAAAGCAATTAATAGACGCAAGGTATGCCCATGCGATACCACTAAAATATTCCCTTCTTGATGAACCTTAATGATGTCTTGTACTGCTGCGATAGCTCGTTTGGCTAGTTGTTCATAAGTTTCTCCACCATTCGATTCAGCTTTATAGTTAGCAGGATCATTAATCATTTGTTGGAATTCTGGCAAAGGTCGGATCAGTTCTACATTTGTTCCTTCCCAACTACCAAAATAATGTTCATTTAATCCACGATGTTGGAATAAGGGAATGTCTCGATCGCCAATAATATAATTGGCTGTGTCAATAGTACGTTGTAAACAGCTCGAATAGGCGGCAATAAAATTGACATTTTGTAAAGCTTGCCCTGTTTTTATCGCACTTTGAATGCCTTCTTCTGTTAATGGAGAATCTCCACTGCCTTGCATTAATCCTTGTTCGTTCCAAACTGTGCGGCCATGACGAATAAAATAAAAAGTAAGTTGTTTCTTCATTTTTAGGAATATTTATTGGTAAGGTTTATACCTTAAGCGAGGAATGTAATATTAAAAAGGGCGCTTAAAAACGCCCTATGTTTGGTTTGATTAACGAGAGTAATATCCCGCCATTGAGCTATATACTGCATTTTCACTTTGTAGCACTTGATATTTCGCGTTCAAAATCGCAAGTTGTGATGATTTTTCAGTATTTGCTGCAACTAACCATTCGCGCAATTCGGACACGCCCGCATTATAGCGATTTTGATAATATTGCGTGATACGCTGATTGTAACTATGAGTTTGCTGTAAATTACTT
>NZ_LCTK01000008.1:0-27411 GCF_001008205.1 Haemophilus haemolyticus
GCTAATCGCCCTTAATGTTGTGGGTTGGCATTATAGGGAGAATGCATTTTCAGTCAATACCTTTTTATTAAATTTTGTTTAATTGTTGTAAAAATAAGCATAAAATCCGCTTTTTTATTTAGAAGTAAAACAAGTCGTAGTAGAATAACGACTAATATTTTATTGAAGATAGGTTATAAAAATGAAACTAGATGCCCCTTTTAATTTAGATCCAAATGTAAAAGTGCGTACTCGTTTTGCTCCTAGTCCTACAGGTTATTTACATGTAGGTGGCGCACGTACCGCACTTTATTCTTGGTTATACGCAAAACATAATAACGGCGAATTTGTATTACGAATTGAAGACACCGATTTAGAGCGTTCAACACCAGAAGCAACGGCTGCAATTATTGAAGGCATGGAATGGTTAAATCTTCCATGGGAGCATGGTCCTTATTACCAAACTAAACGATTTGATCGTTACAACCAAGTGATCGATGAAATGATTGAACAAGGCTTAGCATATCGTTGTTATTGTACTAAAGATCGCTTAGAAGAACTTCGTCATACTCAAGAACAAAATAAAGAAAAACCACGTTATGACCGTCACTGCTTACACGATCACAACCATTCACCTGATGAACCCCACGTTGTACGTTTTAAAAATCCAACCGAAGGCTCGATAGTATTTGATGATGCCGTACGTGGCCGTATTGAAATCAGCAACAGTGAGCTTGATGATCTTATTATTCGTCGCACAGACGGTTCACCAACTTATAACTTCTGCGTAGTCGTGGATGACTGGGACATGGGCATCACTCATGTGGTGCGTGGCGAAGATCATATAAACAACACACCTCGCCAAATCAATATTTTAAAAGCAATTGGTGCACCAATTCCAACCTATGCGCACGTTTCCATGATTAATGGAGATGATGGTCAAAAATTATCTAAACGACATGGCGCAGTGAGCGTAATGCAATATCGTGATGATGGTTACTTACCCGAAGCTCTAATCAACTATCTTGTTCGTTTAGGTTGGGGGCATGGAGACCAAGAAATTTTCAGTCGCGAAGAAATGATCAACTATTTCGAATTAGATCACGTTAGCAAATCAGCTAGTGCATTTAATACCGAAAAATTACAATGGTTGAATCAACATTATATCCGTGAATTACCGCCAGAATATGTGGCTAAACATCTTGAATGGCATTACAAAGATCAAGGCATTGATACAACCAATGGTCCTGCATTAACTGAAATTGTCACCATGCTTGCGGAACGTTGCAAAACCTTAAAAGAAATGGCAAGTTCAAGCCGCTACTTCTTTGAAGAGTTTGAAACCTTTGATGAAGCCGCAGCGAAAAAACATTTCAAAGGCAATGCTGCTGAAGCGCTTGCAAAAGTGAAAGAAAAATTAACCGCACTTTCTAGCTGGGATTTACATTCTACTCACGAAGCGATTGAGCAAACGGCTGCTGAACTAGAAGTGGGCATGGGTAAAGTTGGCATGCCATTACGTGTCGCTGTGACAGGTTCTGGTCAATCGCCATCAATGGATGTTACTCTAGTCGGTATTGGCAGAGATCGTGTACTTACACGTATTCAGCGTGCTATTGATTTTATTCATGCACAAAACGCTTAATATTTAATCGGATAACAAACGCATAATAAAATCGTATTGACAGCCACATAGCCAAATTTTATCATGTCGCTGTCTTTTATGGGGATATAGCTCAGTTGGGAGAGCGCTTGAATGGCATTCAAGAGGTCGTCGGTTCGATCCCGATTATCTCCACCAGTTTATAAGAAAGCCTTGGAATTTTAAGTTTCAAGGCTTTTTTGTTGTATTATAAAACCAATAAAAATACATCTAATCTCAAAACCTTGTTATTTTTCATAGTTTTTTTTGATTGATTTGATAGATTTCAATCGTTAAAACCTTTTTGTATGATGTTTACGAAATTTATTTCAACCCTACTTATTTCATACATACAAGGAGTTAATAATGAGTTCTCAATGCCCTTTTTCGCATTTATCGTCTACTAACCTAACTATGGGAAATGGCGCCCCTGTGGCGGACAATCAAAACAGTTTAACTGCAGGTCCGCGTGGTCCATTACTTTCACAAGATTTATGGCTTAACGAAAAATTAGCTGATTTCGTACGCGAAGTTATTCCAGAGCGTCGTATGCACGCAAAAGGTTCTGGTGCATTTGGTACCTTTACTGTCACACACGATATTACGAAATATACGCGTGCAAAAATCTTCAGTGAAGTGGGTAAAAAAACAGAAATGTTCGCACGTTTCACGACCGTAGCAGGCGAGCGTGGTGCGGCTGATGCAGAGCGTGATATCCGTGGCTTCGCGTTAAAATTCTACACTGAAGAAGGCAACTGGGACTTAGTGGGTAACAACACCCCGGTATTCTTCTTACGTGATCCACGTAAATTCCCAGACTTAAACAAAGCTGTAAAACGTGATCCTCGCACTAATATGCGTTCAGCAACAAACAACTGGGATTTCTGGACATTATTACCAGAAGCATTACACCAAGTAACTGTTGTAATGAGTGATCGTGGTATTCCTGCAAGCTATCGTCATATGCATGGTTATGGTTCACATACTTACAGTTTCTGGAATGAAGCTGGTGAACGTTTCTGGGTAAAATTCCATTTCCATACTCAACAAGGTATTAAAAACTTAACTGATGCAGAAGCAGCTGCAGTTATCGCAAATGATCGTGAAAGCCATCAACGCGATTTATATGAAGCAATCGAGCGTGGTGATTTCCCTAAATGGACATTATATGTACAAATTATGCCAGAAGCAGATGCGGAAAAAGTACCTTATCATCCATTCGATTTGACAAAAGTATGGCCGAAAAAAGATTATCCGTTAATTGAAGTGGGTGAATTTGAGTTGAACCGCAACCCAGAAAACTTCTTTGCTGATGTAGAACAATCTGCATTTGCACCAAGCAATTTAGTTCCAGGTATCGGCGCAAGCCCAGATAAAATGTTACAAGCTCGTTTATTCAACTATGCGGATGCACAACGTTACCGTTTAGGCGTGAACTACCGTCAAATTCCAGTAAACCGTCCACGTTGCCCTGTTCATAGCAACCAACGTGATGGTCAAGGTCGTGTAGATGGCAACTACGGTAGCTTACCGCACTACGAGCCAAACAGCTTCAGCCAATGGCAACAACAACCAGATTTTGCTGAGCCACCACTTCGTATTAATGGCGATGCGGCACATTGGGATTATCGCAACGACGATAACGATTACTTCAGCCAACCGCGTGCATTATTTAACTTAATGAATCCAGAGCAAAAACAAGCATTGTTCAACAATACTGCAGCTGCAATGGGCGATGCACCTGAGTTCATCAAATACCGTCATATCCGTAACTGTCACTGGTGTGATCCTGCATATGGTGAAGGCGTTGCAAAAGCATTGGGCTTAACAGTTGAAGATGCATTAAAAGCACGTGAAACTGACCCAGCATTAGGTCAAGGCGGATTGTTATAATCTCTAGGCCGTAGCCAAACAAAAACGGTAGGAATTTTCCTACCGTTTTACTTTTCAACATTCACTAACAAATAGTGGTGCCTTCCTCGGTGCCTGTTACTACTTGACGTAATGCACCAGGTTTACCCATATTGAATACTCGGATCGGCATGCCATGATCGCGAGCTAAAGTAAACGCCGCTAAGTCCATCACTTGTAATTCTTTATCGATCACTTCTGCATAACTCAAATTTTTATAAAGTTTTGCATCAGGATTTTTCGCAGGATCACAATCATATACGCCATCAACTTTAGTCGCTTTCAACACAACATCAGCTTCAATTTCAATACCACGCAAACAAGCAGCAGAATCAGTTGTAAAGAATGGACTTCCTGTTCCCGCAGAGAAAATGACTACGCGTTTTTCGCGTAACATTTTAATTGCTTCAGACCAGTTATAAGTATCGCAAATACCATTTAATTGGAAAGCGGACATTAATTTAGCATTCACATCAGCACGGAATAAAGAATCACGCATTGCCAAACCATTCATCACCGTAGCAAGCATTCCCATATGGTCGCCCACCACGCGATTCATCCCCGCTTTTGCTAGTTTTGCGCCACGGAATAAGTTGCCACCACCAAGAACGACGCCGACTTCCACGCCCATTTCCACTAATTCTTTAATTTCAACAGCCATACGATCGAGAATCGCAGGATCGATACCAAAACCATCTTCTCCTTGTAATGCTTCACCGCTTAATTTCAATAAAATACGTTTATAAATTGGTTGGCTCATTGTTTTTTCCCTCTGGCTTAAAAAATTGGCTTATTCTATAAAATAACCGCTCAAGAGTGAAGAAGTTAAATATGGAAATTCTGAGTGAAAGGTGGATAATAGAGACATTTTCTTTTCAGGGAAGACAATTATGAACACGAAAAAAACAAGCCAAATTTTGCCCGCACTTTTTGCGGTGATTTGTGCCGCATTAGCAGGTTATTTTATTTTAATCGGTTCTGGAATGTTTACAGAACCAAGTGTGGCTCTCGTTCTACTTGCGACAACATCTATTCTCTTATTAAGCAGCAGTAAAAAATCCTTCTATTTTATTTTGCTACCGCTTGCATTACTACATGCTTTTTATACGCCTACAGGGCTAAATTTTGGCCCTCCAAGCTACCAATATATCGCCTCGCTTTTCGCGACAGATATGTTGGAAACGAAGGAATTTCTATTGCAAATCCCAGTGAGTAGTTACTTAATTGCTTTCGCTATTCCTATTTTGATTTTTCTTCAATACAAAAGTGCGGTGAAATTTGGCATAAAATTTTATCGTAATAAAACATTTATTGCCTTGGCGACATTGCTTTTTGCTTACAACATGCCACTTGCTGAACCGATCAAAGAAACAGTAAGTTCCACATTAAAAATTGTAGATGAAGTGCAAAAACTCAAACAAATGTCCCAATCTGATAACTGGGGAAAATCAACATTAGAAAATTCACGCTATGATGATTATGTGATTGTTCTTGGTGAGAGTGCGCGGAAAGATTATCACCATGCCTATGGTTATCCGATTGAAAACACGCCATTTATGTCTATCGCTAAAGGTACATTGATTGATGGTTTCCGTTCAGCAGGAACAAATACTGTTGCCTCACTTCGACTTATGTTAACCCTTCCTAACAAAGAAAAATGGGAACCCAATTACAGTTTGAGTTTAGTCGATCTCATCAAATCTGCAGGCATGAAAACTTATTGGCTTTCTAATCAAGGTATGCTCGGTGAATTCGATACGCCCGTTTCATCCCTTGCATCAAAATCTGATGAAACCTTTTTCTTGAAAAAAGGCGGGAGCTTTAATTCTACTAACTTTAGTGATTTTGATTTATTACCAAAATTCGCCCAAGTACTAGAAGATCCTGTTCAAGGAAAACGTTTTATTGTGTTGCATATTTATGGTTCACATCCAATGGCTTGCGACCGTGTCGAAGATTATCCAAAAATCTTTGATGATAAAGATCTTAATCCGAGATATGGTTACTTAAATTGCTATGTGTCGTCTATTAAGAAAACTGATGAATTTTTAAAACGTGTATATGATCAGCTTGCAGAAAACGCGAAGAAAAATCACCGCACTTTCTCAATGATTTATTTCTCAGATCACGGTTTGTGCCACCAACAAGATGAAAAAAACAATATACTTTTGTTCAATCAAAACTGTTTCAGCCGAGAACATCACAATATTCCGTTATTTAAAATTTCGTCGGATGATACTGAACGCAAAGAATATAAGGTGTTTAAATCTGGGTTGAACTTCTTAGAAGGAATCGCAAATTGGATAGGAATTAAAAATTCTCAATTAACGCAAACAGAAGATTTATTTTCTAACGAATCGGATAAAAATGACTTTGGATTGCAAAAACGAATTGATGAAAAATATCGTAAAGATGACGATCCTGCCATTGATATTCGTCCTAAACACTAAGCTATATTGAGTGCGTTTTATTTTTAGCCGTAAATATCGTATAATCCGAGAGATTTTATTTGTTTATTTTTTGTAAGGTGTCAACGTGTCAGAACAACAACCAAGAGTGATCGAATCAAAAGAAATTATGACTTTATTACCACATCGCTATCCATTTTTATTAGTGGATCGCGTATTGGATTTTAAAGAAGGCGAATGGTTAAAAGCGATTAAAAATATTAGCGTCAATGAGCCTTGTTTCACAGGTCACTTCCCTGGCGAACCTATTTTACCGGGCGTTTTAATTTTAGAAGCTTTGGCACAAGCAATGGGTATTTTAGCCTTTAAAACTCACGAATTAAAAGGCGGTGAACTATTCTATTTCGCAGGTATTGATGAAGCGCGCTTTAAACGCCCAGTGTTACCTGGAGATCAAATGGAATTAAACGTTCAAGTGATTAAAGAACGCCGTGGCATCACTGCATTTACTGGAGTAGCAACCGTAAATGGTGAAATTGCTTGTGAAGCAAAACTAATGTGCGCTCGTCGTTAATTAAGGGGATAAATATGATCCACCCAAATGCAAAAATCCATCCTACAGCCTTAGTTGAAGAAGGCGCAGTTATTGGTGAAGGTGTTGTTATCGGACCTTTCTGTATTGTTGAAGGCACTGTTGAAATTAAAGCTCGCACTGTATTGAAATCTCACGTTGTTGTACGTGGCGATACGGTTATTGGCGAAGATAACGAAATCTATCAATTCGCTAGCATTGGTGAAGTGAACCAAGATTTAAAATATAACGGCGAAGCAACCAAAACTATTATTGGTAATGGCAACCGAATCCGTGAACACGTGACAATCCATCGTGGCACTATCCAAGGCGGTGGCGTAACCTCTATTGGCAATAACAATTTATTAATGGTGAATGTTCACGTTGCACATGATTGCCAAATTAAAAACAACTGTATTTTGGCAAACAATGCAACGCTTGCAGGTCATGTAGAATTAGATGATTTCGTCATTGTTGGTGGCATGTCAGCCATTCACCAATTTGTAATCGTTGGCGCACACGTCATGTTAGGCGGTGGTTCTATGGTCAGCCAAGATGTACCTCCTTACGTTATGGCACAAGGCAACCACGCCCGCCCATTTGGCGTAAACTTAGAAGGTTTAAAACGTCGTGGTTTTGATAAACCAACCATGCATGCAATCCGTAACGTTTATAAAATGATCTATCGTAGCGGCAAAACACTCGAAGAAGTGTTACCAGAAATTGAGCAAATTGCGGAAACCGATTCAGCGATCAGTTTCTTTGTTGAATTTTTCAAACGTTCAACTCGCGGTATTATTCGTTAATAATATTTTTCATCCACTATTCATGATGTTATAAGAAAGGTTATGTTATTAAATCTCAATTGTAAGTTTAAATTTTTTCTTGCTATAACTCTTTTATCATCTTCTCATAACATATTAGCTACGCCTCTATCAATTTTGATTGATGATAAAAAATCGCCTATTTATGAATCATTAATAATTAAAGATGTTATTTCTATTGGTGCCGTTCCTTTCAGAGTAATGAAAACAGAGTCTCCCCCTGAGTTTAATGGTGCCGTTAATGGTATTCCAGAAGTCGCACCCGAATCTCCAGAGTTTACTGGGGGGGTAAATAGCATGGATCCACCAATTCATGAAATATCAGAATATACAGGTTGTATTACTAACTGTGACGATGGTTCGTCAGTTCAATCGCCTCGTTATGGTGATATATCAATTACCCCCCGCCGCCCCGATGGCAAGGCATATCCCCCAGGTACTAGGGTTGAGATTCCTAAGATTCCTAATGAGGAAGAATCTCTAAATATTCCATATATGAAAGGCGAGCCTGAGGTATATGACAAAATGGAATTTGAAGGTTCAGTTAATGGCATTCCTGACGTTGCAGAACCTGTTGATTTTGAAGGTGGCGTTAATGGCGATAAGGATGGTGAAGCTGATTTTCAAGATAGATTACCAGTAGTTACATATGTTTCAATTACAGCTGTGCCATCTAATGCGCCAATAATAGATAAACCTGAATATATTGGCATTGTCCCTAGTGATGCGCCAGTAATAGATAAAACGAAATATGTTGAGCCTCGCCAATCACTATCGCAACTAAAATTAGAAGAAAACAATGGTATATTGTTAAAGCATCAATTTAATAAATTACGCTCTTTACAAACCTATTGTATTGCTAATAAAAATGAGTTTTGTTATGGCATTCGACACCATTATATGGCTAAAAATGATATATATGATAATTTACTTGGCCTACGTTTGGGGTACGGAATAACAAATAAGTTAACTTTAGGAGTAAACATAGAGCGTTCATTAGAAAATCATTTATCAAACAACTATCGTACACTTCATAATAATGTTGGAATGGGGGCTTTCGTACATTATAAATTGCCTTCTAATTTATATATTGTAGCTAGTATTGGAAAAGATAGTAATTCTTATCAAAAGACATCCCCTGTTTTAACAACAGCGTTATCAGATGTAAAAGGAGAGTCATGGAATTTAACATTGGGTCAAGACTTAGTGCTATCAAATAAAAACTCTTTAGGTTGGTATTTATCTTACCGAGATACACAGATTAAACAAAATGGATATGATGTACCTGCTTCTCAGTTTTTAATGAAATACAATAATATAAAATGGAGAGAGCATTCACTGGCATCAGGTATAAAATGGAATTATTCAATAGCTACTAAATTAACATGGTTAAATACTATAGAAATTGAACATCAAATTAAAAGCAATGTGACTGGTGCTGTGCAAATAGAAAACCTCAAACACGACTATCATCTTAATATTCACAAAACCCAGTGGAGTATTAGTTCAGGATTGAATTACCAATTTTCTCCAAAATTTAGTGTATCCCTTACACCTTATATAAAAAATGGACTGATTAGTAGTAAACAATGGGGAACCTATCTATCATTAGAAGGTAAATTCTAGAATGGTAGTTTTAGGGTGCTTTATATCACGTTAAATTAAAAATCACATTAGGGCGTACTTATACAAACGCCCTTTGTAATTTTTATTGTTTTAATTTTATTCAAGGATAACGTTTATGAATAGGATAAGCCCAACCATTGCTCTTGTTGCTGGAGAAGTATCTGGTGATATTCTCGGTGCTGGTTTAATTCGCCAGCTCAAAGCTCATTATCCTAATGCTCGCTTTATTGGCATTGCTGGTCCAAGAATGTTGGCTGAAGGCTGTGAAACGCTTGTCGATATGGAAGAGCTTTCAGTCATGGGCTTGGCTGAAATTTTGAAACATCTTCCTCGTCTGCTGAAAATTCGCAAAAATGTCATTCAAACCATGTTGCAAGAAAAACCTGATGTTTACATCGGCATTGATGCGCCTGATTTTAATTTGGATGTAGAACTCAAGCTCAAAGCAAACGGAATTAAAACTATTCATTACGTGAGCCCCTCTGTATGGGCATGGCGTCAAAATCGCATTCACAAAATTGCCAAAGCGACTCACCAAGTTCTTGCCTTTTTGCCTTTTGAGAAAGCCTTTTACGATAAATTTAACGTACCTTGCCGTTTTATTGGACATACAATGGCAGATGCTATTCCGCTCAAACCAAACCGTGCCGAAGCCTGCCAAATGCTACAGATTGATCCCGCACAACGCTATTTAGCTATCCTAGTTGGAAGTCGTGGATCAGAAGTTGAATTTCTGGCTGAGCCTTTCTTGAAAACCGCTTTATTGTTAAAAGAACAATTTCCTGATTTACAATTCCTCGTTCCTTTGGTGAACGAAAAACGACGAATTCAATTTGAAGCTATTAAAGCTAAAATTGCGCCAAATCTAGACCTGCATTTAATTGATGGCAATGCACGACAAGCAATGATCGCAGCTGATGCAACATTGCTTGCTTCAGGAACAGCTGCGCTTGAAGCAATGCTTTGTAAATCACCCATTGTGGTTGGCTATCGAATGAAACCACTGACCTATTTCTTAGCAAAACGTTTAGTGAAAACCGATTATATTTCTTTACCAAACTTGCTTGCGAATGAAATGCTCGTTCCTGAAATGATTCAAGAAGAATGCACACCAGAATTGCTCGCTGAAAAACTATCTGCTTATCTTTCTGATGATGAAAGTGCGGTAAAAAATCGCCATGTTTTAATTCAGCACTTCACGGATTTACACCAAAAAATTCAATGCAATGCGGATAAGCAAGCGGCCCAAGCAGTCATTGATTTATTAGAAGGAACAGAAAATGTTTGAATATCCACAAGGCTATGAATTGATCGCTGGCGTTGATGAAGTTGGGCGAGGCCCTCTAGTTGGAGCTGTTGTAACGGCAGCCGTCATTTTAGATCCGAATAACCCAATTGAAGGCCTCGCTGATTCTAAAAAACTTTCTGAGAAAAAACGTTTAGCCCTTGCTGAAGAAATCAAAGAAAAAGCCCTTGCGTGGGCATTAGGTCGAGCTGAAGCTAACGAAATTGACGAGATAAATATCCTGCAAGCCTCCTTGCTGGCAATGACTCGAGCAGTAAAATCTTTAAAAATTCAACCGCACTTTGTGTTGGTTGATGGCAATAAGCTCCCAAAAGATTTAGATGTTCCAGCACAAGCCGTCGTAAAAGGCGATAGCCTTGTAGCGGAAATCAGTGCAGCCTCTATTTTGGCGAAAGTGGCTCGAGACCAAGAAATGGAAGAATTAGACAAGCAATATCCAGAATACGCTTTTGCCCAGCATAAAGGCTATCCGACCAAATTACATTTGAAAAAATTAGCTGAACTTGGCGCGTTACCGCAACATCGTCGTAGCTTTGCCCCAGTGAAAAAAGCGCTAGAAAATCGTTAGAATTTTAATCGAGAAATTCTTTTATTTTATTAGGCTATAAACGAAATATTGTTCTCTTTTTATTAGGTTGATCCACCGTAACGTCTTGTTTTAGTAAATTATCGGTAATACTATGAGCTAAACTAAACAATATCAGAAATGGAAAGCTAATCTTTAATGCTCTTACGATTTTCACTATTTTGAGGATAAAATTGATAACCTATTATTTACAGCCTATTAATCTCTAACCAGCAATCATCCAAAGTCCACCTAACATATCAAGCATTAGGTTATTTAAGAACAATAAGATAAATACGATGACCATAGGGGAAAAATCAATCATACCTAATGTTGGTAGGAATCGACGGATAGGTCTTAAAAGTGGTTCTGAGAGTTGATAAAACGCATAAATCACTGGGCTATTGCCACGATTAAACCAACTTAAAACCGCCCCAATAAAAAGCACATAAAAAATTGCTAAACCAATGCTTTTCAATACAGTTAACACACCCAATACTAAGAGTACATTTACTGATAAACCAAAATAAATAATACCTTTCAACATACCGATAATAAATACTAACAGTAAAGCAGAAGTATCGATATTTTTAACAGTAGGCGCAATTTTACGTAGAGGTTTTAATACTGGATCAGTCATTTTTACTGCAAATGTTGAAACAGGGTTGTAATAATCCACTCGAGCAAACTGTAACCAAGCTCGTAAGATCAATACAAGTGCGTAAAGATTAATAATTGACCCGATAAATAATGCGGTTTGGGATAATTCCATCATAGCCATCCTTTTCTTCTGAAATAAATATATGGTGTCAATGCGGCTGCGATCATTAATCCAATTGCCATTGGATAACCATATTTAAAATGTAATTCAGGCATAAAATCAAAGTTCATACCATAAGTGGATGCAACTAATGTTGCAGGAAGGAACATCACAGAAACAACTGAGAAAAATTTCATAATTTTGTTCTGTTCAATATTGATGTAACCCATTGCAGCTTGCATTAAAAAGTTTACTTTTTGGAACAAGGATTCATTATGCGGCTGTAAAGATTCAATATCTCGTAAGATTTCTCGTGCTTGTTCTAATTGATTAGTTGGTAAGCGCGTTTTGCGAACCAAGAAACCTAGTGCGCGTTGAGTATCCATCAAGCACAAACGAACTTTTGAGCTCGTATCTTCTTGTTCCGTGAGTGTATTTAATGCCTCATCAAAGGCTTCATCTTGTTTCCCGTTTAAAATAACGCGACTCAACTCTTCCAAATCTGCATAAACGTTTTCAATCACGTCCGCTAATTGCTCAATTTTCGTTTCAAATAAATCCAGTAAAACTTCATAAGAATTACATTCTAACAAGCGCTGGCTACGTGAACGCATACGATATAAACGGAATGCTGGTAGCTCGCGATCACGCAACGTAAATAAACGGCCATCACGAATAGTAAAAGCGACGCTCGCTAAATCAGCATAATTGTCTTCATCTTCGCAATAAAAAAATGAGTGAAGGTGTAAACCATCTTCGTCTTCAAAGAAACGGGCGGAAGCTTCAATATCTTCCAATTCTAGAAAAGATGCTAAGCTTTGACCTAAGCCTTCTTGTAGCATTTCACGTTCTTCGCCTGTTGGCTCAAGTAAATCAAGCCAAATGGCAGTATTGAGATCAGTTTGGTCTTCGTCAATGCGAACCAAGCGGGAATCATTGATAGCAAACGCGTTGATCATTTCATACTCCTTATAGGATTATGAACAGCTAACAGTGAACAAATTAAAGAAGAAACGAAAGTGCGGTGAAAAATCGCAAAGTTTTCGTTAAGAGATGCCGAAACAACGGTAAATTTACCGGCGAACGCGCGCCGATAATAAAAAGGCGGGCGTCTAGAGCGATATTCGGTATCGACTATGACTGTCCAAAGTGTGTGTCCTTCTCGTTAAAAAATCGGGCGAATGTTACGCTTGAAAGCGGTGTTCGTCAAGTTTTATCAAAAAACTATGGCAACATTTCGCCCTTATTTGAAAACTAATCTCTAAAATTATTAAATTGGAATGGTTGGCCTAATTCAGCGCCTTTAACAAGTTGAATGACTGCCTGTAAGTCATCGCGTGACTTACCTGTCACACGCACTTGCTCACCTTGAATTTGAGTTTGAACTTTGATTTTAGAATCTTTTACTAATTTAGTAATTTTCTTCGCCATCTCCGTTTCAATACCCTGTTTAAGTTTAATCTCTTTACTATAAAGTTTACCATGGTGTTCGCTTTCTGCTGGAATATCTAAAGAACTGTGCTCAATACCACGTTTAATACAAGATCCAATTAAAATCTCAATTAATTGTTCAAGTTGGAAATCAGATTCTGTGGTGATTTTAATCGTTTCATTTTTTTCATTTAATTCAATTACCGCTTCTACACCACGAAAATCATAACGCGTGCTAAGTACACGGTTGGCATTTTCCACTGCATTACGGACTTCGTGTAAAGTGATTTCAGAAACAATATCAAAAGATGGCATAGTCTTCTCCCATTTTATTAAATTCGATCATTGGCACTTAAAAGGCATAAAAGTGCGGTTAAGTCGGCGAAGTTTACCACAATTTGCGCTTGTTGTTGCACTTTAGGTTTAGCATGGAACGCAACACCTAGCCCAGCCACATTCATCATTGCCAAGTCATTTGCCCCGTCACCAATAGCAATAGAATATTGTGAATCAATACTGTATTCCTCTAACAAATGTTGTAATGTTTTAGCTTTGTATTGGGCATCAACCACATCACCTTTAACTAAGCCTGTGAGTTTTCCATCTTCAATATCAAATTGATTTGATGCAGCAAAATCAAGCTGTAATAAGGCTTTCAAATAATCCGCAAAATAAGTAAATCCGCCTGAAGCAATTGCGGTTTTCCAACCATATTTCTGTAAGGTTTGGATCGTTTCAACTAATCCAGGCATTAGCGGTAAATTCTCTCTAACTTGCTGTAAGATACTTTCTGGCGCACCTTTTAATGTACCCACTCGACGACGCAAACTTTGTTCGAAATCTAATTCACCTCTCATTGCACTTTCCGTAATCGCAGAAACAAGTTCGCCTACTCCCGCTAATTTCGCAATTTCATCAATACACTCAATTTGAATAGCGGTAGAATCCATATCCATCACCAACAACCCAGCTTGAGACAATTTAGGGCTAAAACCTAATTTAGCTATATCTACTTCAACGTCATGAGCAAAGTTAACAAACTCAGCAAACCATTGACCTTTCAATAAAACAACAATATTTTGCTCTACCATCCAAACATCAAAAATCTGAAAATTTTGACCGCACTTTTGTTGAAATTTTTCCAGATTAGTTATGTCCAACTTTGTGCCGTATAAGATAAAAGGCTCTCCGTTCTGTATAGGTTCCTCATTAACTAAAAGTGCGGTAGGAAATTGTGGGTATTTTTGAGTAATGCTTTCGAAACGTTGAATTTGCATAAAAATCCTGTAAATTGTGGCGACTGAAAAGATTTTAACCGATGTGAGTTGAAAAAGTGCAAATAATTAAAGAAAAACTAATCAAATCAACCATGCTTGCAACGATTATTGTGCTAATCCTAACTGCACTTGGCGTTATCTTATTTGGTGTAAAACAATTTAAGCTGAGTTCACAATTTGCTAGCGTAAACCAAGTGGCAAACATCTCACATATTTTGGTTCGTCAACAAGCCAATTTATTTTCAGTTTTACTGACAAACAATGCCAAAACAGAGCAATTAACGGACAATCTTGATCAAATAGTCAAAGAAGACTTTATTTTAGATGCCAGCTTATATGATGGCGAAGGAAAATTACTGGCTCAAAGTCGCGAGACTCGTAATTCACCCGATGAAAATAACCAACAAATTGTAGAGCCACTTTACGCCCAAAGTGGCATTAAAGGATTTTTACGTGTCACCATTGATGCGCAATATACGCAATCTAACCAATCAAAAATTAATCAAATCTTTCACCAATTATATGGTGAGCTCATTATTATCTTTTTACTTGGCGCGGTGATGGCAAGCTCTATTCATTATTTTTTAAGTCACTATCGACGGGCTTATCGCAAACACAAAGAGAAAAAAAGTGCGGTAAATTTGAAAGTAAAATCGAGTAGCACGCGTTTTCACCAGCGTCGCCGTAGAATTTGATTATTGTCACAAACTATTAAATTGAGTGCGGATTTTTGCTAAATTTCCTTCAGAAATAAGGTAGAATGCGCAAGATTATTTTTTCAAAGCGAATTATAACAGGAGAACAAAATGGCAACTCGTAGACAATTAGCCAATGCAATTCGTTTCTTATCAATGGATGCAGTACAAAAAGCAAAATCAGGCCACCCAGGTGCACCAATGGGAATGGCGGATATCGCTGAAGTATTATGGCGTGATTTCTTAAAACATAACCCAAACAATCCTAAATGGGCTGATCGCGACCGTTTTGTGCTTTCTAACGGCCACGGTTCAATGTTGATTTATAGCTTATTACATTTAACAGGCTACGATCTTTCTATCGAAGATTTAAAACAATTCCGTCAATTACATTCTAAAACCCCAGGCCATCCAGAATATGGTTATGCACCAGGTGTTGAAACCACAACGGGTCCGTTAGGCCAAGGTATCACTAATGCAGTGGGTATGGCGATTGCTGAGAAAACCTTAGCTGGCCAATTTAACCGTGAAGGCCATGAAATTGTCGATCACCACACTTATGTATTCTTAGGCGATGGCTGTTTAATGGAAGGGATTTCCCATGAAGCTTGCTCTTTAGCAGGCACATTAGGCTTAGGTAAATTAATCGCATTCTACGATGACAACAACATTTCGATTGATGGTCATGTTGATGGCTGGTTCAGCGATGATACCGCAGCTCGTTTTGAAGCTTATGGCTGGCAAGTGATTCGTAATGTAGATGGTCACGATGCAGAACAAATTCGTGCCGCAACCATTCTTGCTCAAGCAGAAAAAGAAAAACCAACGTTAATTATTTGTAAAACCATCATCGGCTTCGGTTCACCAAATAAATCTGGTTCTCATGATTGTCACGGTGCACCATTAGGTGATGAAGAAATCGCATTAACCCGTAAAGCACTAGGCTGGGAGTATGGTCCATTTGAAATTCCAGCTGAGTACTATGCTGAATGGTCAGCGAAAGAAAAAGGCGCAGCAGCAGAAAAATCTTGGGAAGAAAAATTTGCCGCTTATGCAAAAGCATATCCAGAACTGGCTGCAGAATTCACACGTCGTGTAAACGGTGAATTACCAGCGAATTGGGCGGCTGAATCTAAAGCGTTCATTGAAAAATTACAAGCTAACCCAGCGAGCATTGCAAGCCGTAAAGCATCACAAAATGCAATCGAAGCTTATGCTCACGTATTACCTGAATTCTTAGGTGGTTCTGCAGACTTAGCAAGCTCTAACTTAACGTTATGGAGCGGTTCTAAACCAATTCGTGCACACGAAAACGTAGGCGGTAACTACCTTAACTATGGTGTGCGTGAGTTCGGTATGTCAGCAATCATGAATGGTATTGCATTACACGGTGGTTTCATTCCTTACGGCGCAACCTTCTTAATGTTCTACGAATATGCTCACAATGCGGTGCGTATGGCGGCATTAATGAAACAACGTTCTTTATTCGTTTATACTCATGACTCGATCGGTTTAGGCGAAGATGGTCCAACTCACCAACCGGTTGAGCAAACCACATCATTACGCTTAATTCCAAATCTTGAAACATGGCGTCCATGTGACCAAGTAGAGTCAGCTATTGCATGGCAACAAGCAGTTGAGCGTAAAGATGGTCCGAGTGCATTAATCTTTACCCGTCAAAACTTAGCACAAATGGACCGCACTTCTGCACAATTAGATGCAGTTAAACGCGGTGCTTATGTGTTAAAAGACAGTGAAGGCACACCTGAATTAATCTTCATTGCGACAGGTTCTGAAGTGGAATTAGCAGTGAAAGCAGCAGATGTATTGGCTGCCGAAGGTAAAAAAGTACGTGTAGTCTCTATGCCAAGCACTAACCGTTTTGATAAACAAGATGCAGCTTACCGTGAAAGCGTATTACCTGCGGCTGTAACCAAACGTGTTGCGATTGAAGCGGGTATTGCGGACTTCTGGTATAAATACGTTGGCTTTGAAGGTCGCGTAGTGGGTATGAATAGCTTCGGCGAATCAGCACCAGCAGATCAATTATTCAAACTCTTTGGTTTCACCGTGGATAACGTGGTAGCAAAAGCAAAAGAGATTTTATAATTCTCTCATGATCAAAAGCGGTTAGCTAAAACTGAGCTGCCCCTAAAAAGTTAGATTGTTGAATTAAGGACTGAGTTCTGTAAGCCACAGAGCTTAGTCCTTTTAGTTTAGTCATAAAGAATCTGAACTCTAATCAGTAGGTCGCTTTGTCAAACTTTTAGGAGGTATAAAAAATAACCGCACTTTTTTTATCGAAATTTATTGCACTAGATCACATTTCTGAAAATTGAGCATTGCAACTTATTAACATTCATTTAACATTGTAGTCCGTTCGAGTTAGAACACTAACGGAGGAGCTTTATGACTGAGATGAAATCTTTCAAAAATCATAAAAATGGCATTATTTTTATTTTAGATATAGTGCTGTTTTTTGTGTTATTAAACGTGCTACCTTATGAGCCAAAGGCTAGTGCTGGTTTAGCGTTATTGGCTTTTGTCGCAGTGCTTTGGTTAACCGAGGCATTACATGTTACGGTTACCGCATTATTGGTGCCATTATTAGCGATTGCGCTAGATTTAGTGAGTACTAAGCAAGCTTTAGTGGCTTTTGCTGATCCTACGATCTTTTTATTCTTTGGTGGCTTTTCTTTGGCTACAGCCTTGCATATTCAAAAACTTGATAAAATGATTGCTAATAAGATTATGGCATTAGCGCGTGGTAATTTATTTATTGCCATTATTTATCTCTTTTTGATTACAGCCTTCCTTTCTATGTGGATGAGTAACACGGCAACTGCAGCCATGATGTTACCCCTCGCAATGGGAATTTTAAGCCAACTTGATCGTGAGAAAGAACATAATACTTATGTATTTGTGTTGTTAGGGATAGCTTATAGTGCATCAATTGGTGGTATGGGAACCTTGGTGGGCAGTCCACCGAATGCGATTGTAGCAAGTAACTTGCATTTAACTTTTGCAGATTGGTTATGGTATGGTTTACCAATAATGATTATTTTGTTACCACTGATGATTGGTACACTTTACATTATTTTTAAGCCAAAACTTCATATTAATTTTGAGCAATCTTTTGAAAGCATTGAAATGAATTCAGTGCGTGTATTAACGCTTGTTATTTTTGTTGTAATTGCTTTAACTTGGGTATTTAGTGGGCAAATTAATCCGCTGATTTCAGGCTTACTTGGTTTGCAGAAAAATATTGCGAGCTTCGATAGTGTTGTCGCTTTATTAGCAGCTATTGTGATTTGTTCTACGGGCATTGCAAGCTGGAAACAAATTCAAGAAAGTACCGATTGGGGCGTATTAATGCTTTTCGGTGGTGGATTAACATTAAGTGCAGTATTGAAGGATTCCGGAGCAAGCAAGATTTTAGCTGATAGCATTGTCTTTATGATTGAAGGACAACATTTCTATCTTATTGGCTTGTTAGTTGCTACATTCATTATTTTCTTAACTGAATTTACCTCTAATACAGCAAGTGCGGCACTACTCGTACCAATCTTTATTTCTATCGCCCAATCATTGGGTATGCCAGAAATTGGTTTAGCATTAATTATTGGTCTTGGTGCATCTTGTGCTTTCATGCTACCAGTTGCAACGCCACCAAATGCTATTGTATTCGGTTCTGGTCAAGTGAAACAAAGTGAAATGGTAAAAGCTGGTTTCGTATTGAATTTGGTGTGTATTATTGTGATTTCGACTGTAGGCTATATGTTCTGGTTGAACTAATTTAGATTTGATTATTTACAGAATTCTTTAGTGATTAAAATAAATGGGTTAAAGCTAATCAGGCTTTAACCCATTTTTCTTGTGATAGGATTCTTTTATACAAAGCTATTTGTTGTGTTCATAAGCGTAAAGCGTATTGCTCATTAACATTGCAACGGTCATTGGCCCAACACCGCCAGGAACGGGGGTAATATATGCCGCTTTTTCGGCTGCTTTGTCAAACTCTACATCGCCTACTAATTTTCCATCTAGGCGGTTAATTCCGACATCAATGACTACCGCACTTTCTTTGATCCAATCTCCGGGGATCAAATTCGGCTTACCTACCGCGACGACAAGTATATCTGCTTGGCGAACATGGCTTTCTAAATCGTTGGTAAATCGATGAGTTACTGTGACGGTTGCGCCTGCCAATAATAATTCTAAAGACATTGGGCGGCCGACAATATTGGATGCGCCTACAATTACTGCGTGTTTGCCATGTAAGTCAATGCCCGTTGTTTCTAATAGTTTCATTATGCCATAAGGGGTGCAGGCACGTAAAGTTGGAATGCGTTGGCATAAAAGCCCAACATTGTAAGGATGGAAACCATCTACATCTTTTGTTGGGTCGATGCGTTCAATTATTGCTTCCGTGTTAATTTGTTTGGGTAACGGTAGCTGTACCAAAATACCATCAATATTTTTATCTGCATTAAGCTGGTCAATAACTGCTAACAATTTCTCTTGCGTGGTGGTATCTGGCAGATCATAAGATTTAGAGATAATGCCAATTTCTTCACAGCTTTTACGTTTATTACCGACATAGATTTGCGAAGCAGGATCGGCACCCACGAGAATGACTGCAAGCCCAGGCGCGCGTTTTCCTTGCTTAATGTAATGGGTGATTTTATCTGCCACATCGGCTTTAATTTTTTTTGAAAGTGCGGTACCAGAGATGATTTGTGCGGTCATTGGGCTGTCCTTTTGAATGATGGGAAAGAAAGCGTTTGCTATTTTAGCGGACAATGATTTTTTTACAACGAAAAAGGGGGCATTTTTCCTAAAGTGGAATAATTTTGAACAATTAAATTAAAAAATCAAAAAATTAATTGACTGAGATAAAAACAAACCTATAATTGACTGCACTCGTCGGCGAGTAGCGCAGCTTGGTAGCGCAACTGGTTTGGGACCAGTGGGTCGTAGGTTCAAATCCTATCTCGCCGACCACTTCTTTTATATTGTCTTGAAATTCCGTACAAAAGAAATCCTTTGAATGCGCCCTTAGCTCAGCTGGATAGAGCAACGCCCTTCTAAGGCGTGGGTCAAAGGTTCGAATCCTTTAGGGCGTGCCATTTATTTCTTCAATCCATTTTTTATTCTCTTTTATTAATTTCTTTTGCTATTTAAGCAAGCTACAATACGCCCCCAAATTTTATCAATAAAAATCAGAAAGAGAATTATTATGCCCTTTGCTATTGGTCAGCGCTGGTTGAGTGAAAGTGAAAACGCTTTAGGATTAGGTATCATTACCGCATTAGATCAAAGAACTGTCACGATTTATTTCCCTGCGGCGGATGAAACGCGTATATATGCTGCTGCACAAGCGCCTTTAAGCCGAATTGTATTTAGCAAAGGTGAAACATTATCCCATCAAGCAGGCTGGCAAGGTAAGATTTTAGACGTTCAAAATATGAACGGTTTGCTATTTTATTTAGTTAAAAATCCACAAGGTGAAGATGTCATTGTGCAAGAACGCGATATTTCATCGATTATTTCTTTTAGCCAAGCGAAAGAGCGTCTGTTTTCAGCGCAAATTGATCGTAGCAGTCATTTTGCATTGCGTTATCGCACGCTTTGTCATCAACAAGCACAATTTAAATCGTCATTGCGTGGTTTACGCGGAACGCGTGCGGGGTTAATTCCTCATCAGCTTCATATTGCAGCTGGAGTCGGTAATCGAGTTAATCCTCGCGTGTTATTGGCGGATGAGGTTGGTTTAGGGAAAACCATTGAAGCAGGAATGATTTTGCAGAATCAACTTTTTGCTGAGAAAGTGCAACGTGTTTTTATTATCGTGCCAGAAACGTTACAACATCAATGGTTGGTGGAAATGCTTCGTCGTTTTAATTTGCATTTTTCACTTTTTGATGAAGAACGGTGCAACGATTTTGATCTTGATGCAGTTAATCCATTCATGACTGAAACCTTAATTATCTGTTCTCTGAATTGGTTAGAAACTCATCCAAATCGAGTAGAGCAGGCGCTCAATGCTCAATTTGACTGTTTAATTGTGGATGAGGCGCATCATCTCGTGTGGTCCGAATCTTCACCAAGTGCGGCTTATTTATTAGTTGAACAGCTTGCTCGTATCATTCCATCCGTCTTGTTACTCACTGCAACCCCAGAACAACTTGGGCAAGAAAGTCATTTTGCTCGTTTGCGCTTACTGGATCCAGAACGTTTCTTTGATTATCAAACCTTTGTGAAAGAGCAGAAACGCTATCAACCTGTGGTTAATGCCGTTGAATCTTTGTTGGCAAATAAGGCATTAAGTGCGGTCGAAAAAAATCATATTTCTGATTTATTGCTTGAACAAGATGTCGAGCCACTTTTTAAAGCGATTGCATCAAATAATGATGAAGAACAACATCGTGCCCGCCAGGAACTGGTTCAAGCCTTAATTGATCGTCACGGCACGGGGCGAATGTTATTCCGCAATACACGTCAAGGAGTGAAAGGTTTTCCACACCGTGTTTACCACCAAATTACACTCTCTGAAGAGAATGATAAAATTGATTGGCTGATTGATTTCCTCAAACTCCATCGCGATGAAAAAATTTTTGTGATTTGTCAGACAGCGGCAACGGCGATTCAGTTAGAACAAATTTTGCGTGAACGTGAGGCGATTCGTGCCGCAGTGTTCCACGAAAAAATGTCTATTATCGAACGGGATAGGGCTGCCGCTTATTTTGCAGATTTAGAAAATGGCGCACAGGTTTTACTCAGTTCGAGTATCGGCTCGGAAGGGCGTAACTTCCAATTCGCAGCAAATTTAGTGTTATTTGATTTACCGACAAATCCTGATTTATTGGAACAATGTATTGGCCGATTAGATCGTATTGGACAAAAACGTGATGTACAAATTTATGTGCCTTGTGCGAAAGATTCGCCTCAAAGTCGTTTAGCGCGTTGGTACAATGAGGGGCTGAATGCTTTTGAACAAACTTGTCCAATGGGAATGGCATTATTTTCTCAGTTTGCCGATGAGTTGGAAAAAGTGCGGTCAAATTTTACCGCACTTTCAGAGAATGAATTTTTTGAATTATTAAAACAAACTAAAACAGCACGGGAAAAACTCAAGATTGAGTTAGAAAAAGGTCGCGATCGTTTATTAGAGCTAAATTCTCATGGCGGTGAGCAAGCACAAGCGTTAGCGGATCAAATTGCTGATGAAGATAATTCGCCTGAGCTTGTAAATTTTGCCTTAAAATTGTTTGATATTATTGGCGTAGAGCAAGAAGATCTTGGGGCTAATAGTATTGTAATTAGTCCAACTGGGACAATGCTTGTGCCTGATTTTCCGGGTTTAAAAGAAGAAGGTGTGACGGTTACCTTTGATCGAGAACTTGCCCTTGCTCGTGAAGAAATGGAATTCTTGACTTGGGATCATCCTATGATTCGTCAGGGTATTGATCTTGTTGCTTCTGGTGATATTGGCAAAGCCGCAATGGCATTGCTTGTAAATAAACAACTGCCCGCTGGAACCTTATTAATTGAATTGATTTACGTGGTGGAAAGCCAATCGCCAAAAGGGTTACAGCTTAATCGTTTCTTGCCGCCAACGCCTATTCGTCTGCTGCTTGATAACAAAGGAAATAACATTGGTGAGCAAGTTGCTTTTGAAACATTGCATAGCAAATTGAAACCACTTGGTAAAAATATTGCTAATCAAATGGTGAAAATGGCACGGGCCAATATTGAAGCCTTGATCACGCGAGGCGATCAACTCGTAAAATCTTTAGCTGAACCGATTATTTCTGAGGCTAAAAATCAAGCAGATCAACAATTAAGCGCAGAAATTAACCGTTTACAGGCTTTGCGAGCCGTGAATAAAAATATTCGCCAAAGCGAAATTGATATTTTGGAACAACAACGAACACAATCACTGGATGAGCTTTCTAAAGCAAATTGGCGTTTGGATTGCTTGCGTGTCATTGTGACGAACAAGGAATAAAAATGGCATTGATTGAATACAATCCGCCTCTTGAACCTTATTTAGATATTATTTATCAAGATAATCATTTGTGCGTGGTGAACAAACCTAGCGGTTTGCTTTCCGTGCCGGGCAATCAACCACAATATTACGATAGTACAATGAGTCGAGTGAAAGAAAAATTCGGTTTTTGTGAGCCAGCTCATCGTTTGGATATGGCAACGAGCGGTATTATTGTGTTTGCTTTAAGTAAGGCGGCGGATCGTGAATTAAAACGTCAATTTCGCGAACGTGAACCAAAAAAACATTATCAAGCGATTGTTTGGGGACATTTGGAGAAAGATTATGGCGAGGTAAATTTGCCAATGATTTGTGATTGGGAAAATCGACCTCGCCAACGTTTGGATTTCGTTTTAGGAAAAAGAGCGGTCACAAAATTCGAAGTTTTAGCACGTTTGCCCAATAACAGTACTCGCGTGAAACTGACGCCCGTGACAGGCAGATCTCATCAATTACGCTTGCACATGTTAGCATTGGGGCATCCAATTCTAGGCGATAAATTTTACTCTCATCCTCAGGCTAAAGCTATGTCGCCAAGATTATGTTTGCACGCAGAAGAATTGACGATTACCCACCCCATTACTGGGGAAATAATGACCTTTAATGCAAAGTCAGATTTTTAAATTTGCGTAGAAACTTGAGATCACGAATGAAAAACTTTTTAGCTCAACAGGGAAAAATCACGCTAATTCTCACCGCACTTTGCGCGCTTATTTATATTGCTCAACAGCTGGGTTTTGAAGACGATATTATGTATTTGATGCATTACCCCGCTTACGAAGAGCAAGATAGCGAAGCGTGGCGTTATATCTCACATACACTGGTACATTTATCTAATTTGCATATTTTGTTTAATTTGTCTTGGTTTTTTATTTTCGGTGGAATGATTGAGCGCACTTTTGGTTCGGTCAAATTATTGATGTTGTATGTTGTAGCTTCCGCTATAACAGGGTATGTGCAAAATTATGTGTCTGGCCCCGGTTTCTTTGGGCTTTCTGGTGTTGTATATGCGGTTCTAGGTTATGTATTTATACGTGATAAATTGAATCATCATTTATTTGATTTGCCAGAAGGTTTTTTCACAATGTTATTAGTGGGGATCGCATTAGGTTTTGTTAGCCCATTATTTGGTGTTGAAATGGGAAATGCAGCGCATATTTCAGGCTTGATTGTCGGCTTGATTTGGGGATTTATCGATAGCAAATTACGTAAAAATTCGCTACAGTAGGTGTATTCAATTTGGATAAAGGGTTTTCTATGAAGCAGTCGTTACGGCATCAACAAATTATTAAACTGGTGGAACAATCCGGCTATTTAAGCACGGAAGAATTGGTTGCTGCCTTAGATGTTAGCCCTCAAACAATTCGCCGTGATTTGAATATTTTGGCAGAGTTAGATTTAATTCGTCGCCATCATGGTGGCGCGGCATCGCCATCTTCTGCAGAAAATTCTGATTATGTGGATCGTAAACAATTCTTTTCATTACAAAAAAATAATATTGCACAGGAAGTTGCGAAGTTGATTCCTAACGGCGCATCGTTGTTTATTGATATTGGTACCACGCCTGAGGCTGTCGCCAATGCATTGCTTGGCCACGAAAAACTCCGAATTGTGACGAACAATCTGAATGCCGCTCATCTTTTACGCCAAAATGAAAGTTTTGATATTGTCATGGCGGGCGGATCATTACGAATGGATGGTGGAATTATCGGCGAAGCTACAGTGAATTTTATTTCTCAATTTCGCCTAGATTTCGGGATTTTAGGGATTAGCGCGATTGATGCTGATGGTTCATTATTGGATTATGATTACCACGAAGTACAAGTCAAGAGAGCGATTATTGAAAGTTCACGTCAGACCTTATTAGTGACCGATCACTCTAAATTTACGCGCCAAGCGATTGTTCGATTGGGTGAATTAAGTGATGTGGAATATTTGTTTACGGATGATGTTCCTGAAGGAATTGTTAATTATCTGAAAGGTCAGAAAACGAAATTAGTTTTATGTTAGGAATGAGAAAGTGCGGTAAAAATAATGGTTTTTTACCGCACTTTTTATATGTTTTATAGGCAATATTTATTTTGTTGTTACTTGGCAAATTAGGTAGAATAAGCCCACATTTATATAAGGATTCAAAATGAAAATAAAGACGATTTTGACCGCACTTTTCGGCGTAATTGTGCTGACAGGTTGTGCAAATAAGAACGACACAAAACAAGCGAGTGAGCGTAATGATACCCTTGAAGGGTTCAATCGAACCATGTGGAAATTTAACTATAACGTTATGGATCGCTATGTGTTAGAACCCGCTGCAAAAGGTTGGAATAACTATGTGCCTAAGCCTATTTCTTCAGGTCTTGCTGGCATTGCAAATAACCTTGATGAGCCAGTAAGCTTTGTGAACCGCTTAATTGAAGGTGAACCGAAAAAAGCATTTGTTCACTTTAATCGCTTTTGGATTAACACTGTATTTGGTCTAGGTGGCTTTATTGATTTTGCGAGCGCAAGCAAAGAGCTGCGTGTAGATAATCAACGTGGATTTGGGGAAACTTTAGGTAGCTACGGCGTAGATGCTGGGACTTATATTGTGCTACCGATTTATAATGCAACAACGCCACGCCAATTAACGGGCGCGGTGGTTGATGCGGCTTATATGTATCCATTCTGGGAATGGGTGGGTGGTCCGTGGTCGTTAGTGAAATATGGTGTGCAAGCGGTGGATGCCCGTGCGAAAAATATCGATAACGCGGAGTTGTTACGCCAAGCACAAGATCCATATGTAACCTTTAGAGAAGCGTATTACCAAAATTTACAATTTAAAGTGAGTGATGGCAAATCAACAGAAAATAAAGAATCGCTTTCTGATGACGTGCTAAAAGAAATTGATTAATAAACGAAAAAGTGCTGTGAAAAATAACCGCACTTTTATCAACCAAGGAGAAAATGATGACTCAAATTATTCATACTGAAAAAGCACCGTCAGCTATCGGCCCTTATGTTCAAGCGGTTGATCTTGGCAATTTAGTTTTAACCTCAGGGCAAATTCCCGTGAATCCTGCAACAGGCGAAGTGCCCGCTGACATCGTTGCACAAGCACGTCAATCTTTAGAAAATGTGAAAGCGATTATTGAGAAAGCGGGTTTAACCGCTGCAGATATTGTAAAAACGACTGTTTTTGTGAAAGATCTTAATGATTTTGCAGCGGTTAATGCAGAATACGAACGTTTCTTTAAAGAAAATAATCACCCTAACTTCCCTGCTCGTTCTTGCGTAGAAGTTGCACGTTTACCAAAAGATGTAGGATTAGAAATTGAAGCGATTGCTGTAAGAAAATAATTTTCTGTTTGGTAATTTCTGCTTAAAAGTGCGGTCATAAACTCGCATGTTTTTGACCGCGCTTTTTGTTTGTATGCTGATAACAAAAATTTTACATTACACCTTGAATTTTTTGTGAATTTTCCCCACTAAGGAAATACTAACCCTAACTTTGAGAGAACACATTATGATGCGTATTCTTCTTTTCTTGGCAACCAATATGGCTGTAATGCTGGTATTAGGTATTATTTTAAGTGTGACTGGTATTGCTGGAAATAGCACCGGCGGCATTTTAATTATGGCGTTGCTATTTGGTTTTGTTGGTTCATTAATTTCATTATTCCTGTCTAAAACGATGGCATTACGTTCTGTAGATGGAGAAGTGATTACTCAACCTCGTAATCAAACTGAACATTGGTTAATTGATACCGTTAGTCGCCAAGCACAGAAAGCAGGTATTCCCATGCCAGACGTGGCAATTTATCATTCACCCGATGTGAATGCTTTTGCGACAGGCGCGACGAAAAGCAATTCTTTGGTGGCAGTAAGCACTGGATTATTAAACAACATGACTGAGGCTGAAGCTGAAGCTGTTTTAGCGCACGAAATTTCCCATATTTCCAATGGGGATATGGTGACTATGGCGTTATTACAAGGCGTATTGAATACTTTCGTGATTTTCTTATCGCGCGTTATTGCAACAGCGGTAGCAAGTTCGCGTAACAATAATGGAGAGGAAACGCGCAGTTCAGGTATTTATTTCTTGGTTTCGATGGTATTGGAAATGCTCTTTGGTGTGCTTGCGAGTATTATCGCAATGTGGTTCTCCCGTTACCGCGAATTCCGTGCAGATGCTGGTTCAGCAAGTTTAGTAGGCAAAGAAAAAATGATTATGGCACTGCAACGTTTGCAACAACTTCACGAACCACAAAATCTCGAAGGGTCTTTAAATGCCTTTATGATTAATGGAAAACGAAGTGAACTCTTTATGAGCCATCCGCCACTCGAAAAGCGTATTGAAGCCTTACGCAATCTTTAATAATTACAAAAA